>CAZAWR010000108.1:0-31480 GCA_964488865.1 uncultured Polyangiaceae bacterium
CAATCCGCCTTGCGCTTCGCGCTCGGCCTTCGCTTGATTAGGGACTAGTCCCAAATCGAGCACTGTTCTTCGAACATTGCTCGAGTTTGGGGCTATTCGAGCCGAAGGCGAGGCGTTTTGGGGTGAGCCGCGGTGAGCGCGGCCTTCTCTCACGTAGGCAGCCACGGCTTGCTTACGATCCAGCCTTTGCCGGGTCGTGGACATGCCGGGTCCGGAGTAGCAGCCACGGCACATCAGCGGCTCGATGAAGGAGGCAAACGGCTCGTCCCCGGACAGCTTGGAAAGGACTTCGAGGGTCTCCTGGTGACCGCTGAGCACGATGGCCTCTGGGTGCAGCAGGTTTCGCTCGTGGCCGGTGGCCTTGAGCAGCCCGCCCACCATCGGGAACAGGCGTCCTTGCCCCGCTCTGGGCGGGTCGAAGTCACTCCGCTCGCATGGCCCAAGGGTCACATCCAGCTGAGCGAACAAGTCCCGCAGCTCGCGAAAGGTCAGCACTTCGTCGATTTCCCCGGCCACCTCCGGGTCGAGGGCCTCGCGCTTCTTTGCCACGCAAGGGCCGATGAACACGCACCGAACACCCTCTCCATGCAAGGCGTGCACCGATCGGGCAGCAGCGATCATCGGCGACACCACAGCAACGAGCTTGTCCACCAGATGGGGAGCGTACTTCCGGATGTACTCGACCACCGCCGGGCAGGCCGAGGCGATCCTCGGCCCGGCCCGCTCTTCCGTCATCTCTTGCTCGTAGGCCTCACTCACCAGGTCGGCCCCGTGGGCCACTTCCACCACCCGCGCAAAGCCGATCCGGCGCAGCGCCCCCACCAGCCGCGCGGCGTCCCCTTCCGAAAACTCCGCGGGAAACGACGGCGCCACCAGGGCAGCCACGGGTCGATCGCCACGGAGCAGCCCGAGGGCACCCTCCACGCCGGACCGGTACGCCTTGGCATGCTGGGCACAAACAACGACGCAGTTGCCGCAGGCGATGCAACGTTCCGCAACCACGCGCGCCTGTCCCTGCTCGATGCGAATGGCCTTGGCGGGACAGGCACGCACGCAGGTGAAGCATCTGCGGCACTTGCCCAGCACCGTGTGAATCACACTGGCGCCTACCGCATCGGACCCTTCGATGTCAGGGGTCGCGTTCATCTCTCGACCACTCCTTCCGGCAGGGTGCGGTCGACGTAGTGGCGGTGCAGCATGTGGTGGCTGGCTTCCCCGCCGGGGGTCCCAAGCACCTTTTGGTACAGGGTTTCGATCGCGTCGCTCGCATGGGACGCGCGCTGCCGGGCGCGCCGATCCGCTTCTTGCAGCCGCGCGATCCGACGACGGACGGCATCCAGGTCGGTATCGTAGGGTTGCCCGCCCCCGGCCACGCAGCCGCCGGGACAGGACATGACCTCGACGAAGTGCACCGACAAGCGCTTGGACTCGATGTCTTCGAGCAGGGCCGGCACGTGACCGATCCCGTTGACCACTGCGAAGCTGAGGTCCTGTCCGGCGATGCTCATGTCGAAGTGTCGGATCGGGCCCATGCCCCGGGCGGCAGGGACCTTCCACCCTTCGCGCAAGTCGCGATCCGTCAGCAGCTTGTGCACCGTTCTGACCGCAGCCTCCATGACCCCTCCCGTCCCGCCGAACAGGCGCCCCGCGCCCGTCGACTCCGAGAAGGGAGGGTCGAGCGGCAAGCGCTCCGAACAACGCGCCGGGTCGATGCCGAACCTCGCGAGCAGCTTGACCAACTCGCGCGTGGTGAGCACGAAGTCCACGTCTCCCTGCTCGAATGCCTCGTACTTCTTCGCCGTGCAGGGCATGACGGACACGCACACGATGCGACGGTTCTTGGTGTCGAGGTGGGAGGGGAGCACCTGCTTGATGAGGGTGGCGGCCATCTGCTGGGGTGACTTGCACGTGGACAGGTGCGGGATGAGGTGCGGGTGCTGGGTTTCGACGTAGTGAATCCACGCGGGGGAGCAGCTGGTGAACATCGGCAGCGGGCCGCCGTGACGGATGCGGTCGACGAGCTCCGTGGCTTCCTCCACGACCGTCAAGTCGGCAGCAAAGGTGGTATCGAACACGGCCTCGAAGCCGACCCGGTGCAGGGCGGCGCAGATCCGTTCGAGCGTGGTGTTCACGGGCTCCCCGGGGCTGTCTTCCAGAAGCGTGGCGGGCACCGCGGGCGCCACCTGAGCCACCACGAAACAACGCGGGTCCGCGAGGGCTTCCAGCACGCCGTCGACGTGACTCTTCTCCATGAGAGCGCCTGTCGGACAGACCCGTACGCACTGTCCGCAGAAGACGCAACTCGAGACGTTGAGGCCTGCGTGAAAGCCGGGAGCGACCCGGGTGGTGAAGCCTCTGCCCGCGAAATCGATGGCGCCCACGCCCTGCACCTGCTGGCAGACCGTGACGCATCGACCGCAAAGGACGCACTTGTTCGGGTCCCGCGTCACCGCCGGCGACGAGATGTCGATGGGCCAGCTTCGCTCGATCCCCGAGAACCGCCGCTCGTGAACGCCGAGCACCCGAGCGAGCCGTGCGAGCTCGCATTCACCCTGGCGCGGACATACGGCACAGTCGTGCTTGGCATTCGAGAGCATGAGCTCCACGATGTTGCGCCGGATGGTCAGAAGACGAGGCGTGTGGGCGCGCACGAACAGGCCGTCGCGCACGGGCAGAGTGCAGCTCGTTTGCAGGCGACCTTCCCCTTCCACCTCGACCAGGCACAGGCGACACGCGCCGGCTGGAGTGGACGCGCAGGGCAGCGCGCACAAGCTGGGAATGTCGATCCCCGCACGCTTCGCCGCGGCAAGAACCGTCTCACCAGGCGTGACTTCCACGGAAATGCCGTCGATGACGATGCTCATGACCAAACCTCGATCAGCGGCTCACGCCGCAAGGTGGATGGCGTCCTTGGGACACACTTCGATGCAGCTGCCGCAACCGATGCAGGAGTCGACGACGATGTAGTGAGCGTGCTTGCGTTCTCCGAGGATTGCGCCGGAAGGGCACTGATTTTTACAGAGCAAACAACCCACGCAACGATCGTTGTCGATGTGGTAGACACGCAGGCCCTGGCACGTGCCGGTGGGGCATCGGCCTCCGAGGATGTGCGCCTCGTACTCGTCGCGGAAGAAGCGAAGGGTGGACAGAACCGGGTTGGCGGCAGACTGCCCGAGCCCGCAGAGAGAGGCATCCCGCACGGTGGCGGCAAGCTCTTCGAGGTAGAGCAGGGCTTGCAGACGCTCGAGGCGCCGGACGTCGGAGCCCACGGGCCGCTCAGTCACCCGCGTGAGAATCTCGTGCATCCGGGTGGTGCCTTCGCGACACGGCGCGCACTTGCCGCAGGACTCGTTTCGGACGAACTCCATGAAGAACTTGGCGACGTCGACCATGCAAGATCGTTCGTCCATGACGACCAGGCCGCCGGAGCCCATCATGGCGCCGAGTCGCTGGAGAGCACCGTAGTCGACGGAGACGTCGAGCAGGTGTCTGGGAATGCAGCCTCCGCTGGGGCCGCCGATCTGGACGGCCTTGATGGTGTGTCCTTCGGGGGCGCCGCCGCCGATGTCCACGACAATGCGCTGCAGGGACGTTCCGACGGGGACTTCGACGAGTCCCGTGTTACGGACGGCGCCACTGAGGGCGAAGACCTTGGTGCCCGCAGCGTCTTCGATACCGAGGTTCTGGAACCAGGCCGCGCCGCGCAGCAGGATGGTGGGGATGTTCGCCAGGGTCTCGACGTTGTTGAGGATGGTGGGCTTGCCGTGCAGGCCTGAGGTGGCCGGGAACGGCGGGCGAGGGCGGGGCATGCCCCGGCCGCCTTCGATGGAATGCAGGATGGCGGTTTCCTCACCGCAGACGAATGCGCCAGCCCCCTGCTTGATGGTTACGTCAAAGTCCACCAGGGAGCCCAGGATGTTTCGCCCGAGGAGGCCCGCTTCCCTGCACTGGGCGATCGCCTTCTCGAGCCGTTCGATGGCCAGCGGGTATTCGGCGCGACAGTAAATGTAGCCCCGGGTCGCCCCGATGGCATACGCGGCAATCACCATGCCCTCGAGGACCCGGAACGGGTCACTCTCGAGCACGGCCCTGTCCATGAAGGCGCCAGGGTCTCCCTCGTCTGCGTTGCAGATGAGGTACTTCTGGTTGCTTGGGGTCTTCAGGGCCACACGCCACTTGCGCCCGGTGGGGAACCCCGCACCCCCGCGACCCCGAAGGCCCGAGCGCTCGACCTCGTCGCACACTTCCTCGGGAGTCATGGTGGAGAGCACCCGGGAGGCGGCATCGAAGGCCCCCCACGACAGCGCCGCGTCCAGGCTCTCGGGGTCCACCAACCCGCAACGCTCCAGCACGACCCTCGTCTGCGGCGCGAAGAACGGAGTCTGAAGGACCTCCGGCACGTCCTCGTACCCCTCCGCTGGCCCCCCGTGACGGCCCAGCAGGAACCGGTTGCGCTCTTCCCCACGAACGAGCACGGACTCCAGCAGCCCGTCGACGTCGTCGACCCCTACTTCGCAGTAGCAGAGGCGCGGCTTGCCCTCCCGCAGCACGTCGACCAGCACCTCTTGCTGACAATTGCCCAGGCACCCGACCTGGACCACCTGCGCGTGGATGGCCCTTTTGGCCAGATACGCCTGCATGCGGTCCATCACCCGCAGGGCTCCATTCGCTCGGCCGCAGGTCCCGGCCCCCACGAACAGCACCGTCCCATCCCCCCCTCGCCGTGCCCGCGCTTTGCGCCCCCCGCGCAGCGCCCGACAGGCGTCGTCGTCGTGACACAGCGGGCCGTGGTCGGCACACGCGATGCGGTCGCGGCAAGGCTCGGCCGGGGTGTGCTTGCACCGCCCACAGCACGGGGATAGCAACTCACTGGGTCCCATCGTTCATCTCCTCTTTCTCGGCTGCCCGCTCAGGCGGCCTTCCTCGTTCGCTCGATGTCCACGAGCAGCGCCTCCAGCGACTCGACCGTAAGGTGCCCGTGGAATTGACCGTCGAGGCGGATGACCGGCGCCATCGAGCACGCCCCCAGACACGCCACCGTCACCACGGAAAACACCCCGTCCGGCGAGTTGCCGTCGGCGCGCAGGCGCAGGCGGTGCTTGAGATACTGGGAGAGCGTGAGGCTCTGCTTCACGTGGCACGCGGTCCCGCGGCACACCTCGATGACGTGCTCCCCGAGGGGGGCCAGCCTGAACTGGTTGTAGAACGTCGCCACTCCGAAGACGCGGCTGACCGGAATGCTGAGCGCTGCCGCGATCTCGGTCATGGCCGCGCGGGACAGGTACCCGTCCCGGACCTGGACCCGCTGCAACAGCGGAATCAAGGCGTCGGGGCCGAGATTCGCTCCGTAGGGAGAAGGGCTGGACGAGCGCATGTCAGGCCTCCTTCGCGGTGTCCAGCGCACGACGTTCCTCGAGGAGTCGCTCGACGGTCGCGGCGAGGGCTTCGAGGTGAACCGGCTTTTCGATGAGCTTGGCGCCGGGCCAGGGCTGGTCTAGGTGGAAGAGCAGGGGGGCGCGCTTGTCGTCCAGGTGCTCGAGAAAGGCCGTGAGCAAGATGACAGGGATGTGCCGCGTGGCGGGGTTACGTTTCAGTTCCTGGGCTAGCACGAGCCCCTCGGCTTCGGATTCCATCATGACGTCGAGGACGATGAGGTCGGGGAGGAGAGAGGGAATGAGGCGCTTGGCTTCGGCGCCGGAGGTGGCCGTGGAGACCTGGTAGCCACGCGGGGTGAGGAAGGCTTGGATGGAGAGGAGGAGGTCGCGGTCGTCGTCAACGAGGAGGATATGGGGGGATTTCATGGGGGCGGCTCCTTGGGGGAATGGTGAATCTGCTCCGAGTTTCACAGTGATACTTTTCACAATACCGAGCGTACGTCGGACAGGACCGGGTCCTGCCGTCTACGTTCCGCTGCAGCTCAGGAACGACAGCATCTCGAGCTTTCCCGAGATGTCGATGTGCTCCACATGACCACCGGGCGCGGGGCGCACGCGCTTGGGCACGAAGTTCAGCACGCTTCGCACGCCCAGGTCGCCGAGGCGGTCGACCAGACGCTGAAGCCCGGGCGGGCGGCAGGCGAGCACGGCAATGCGCACACCGAAGTCCGGCAGCACTTTCTCGAGCTGATCGAGGTGGAAGCAGCGCCGTCCAGCGTACACCTTGCCGACCTTGGCCGTGTCGAGGTCGAAGGCGACGCCGATACGAAAGCCACGCTCCTCGAACCCGCGATAGGACAGCAGAGATCGGCCCAGGTCTCCCACGCCGAAGAGGGCGAGGGTTTGCACCGCATCCGTGTGCAGGATCCGGCCGATAGTGCGGGCCATCTCGTACACCGGGTACCCCCGCGCGATGTTCCCGAAGGACCCGAAGCTCGCCAGGTCCCTGCGGAGCTGCGCGGCCGTGACGCCCACCATATCCGCCAGCTTGTGGGAGTACACGAACTCCACCCCATCCTCGTGAAGCTCCTCGAGCACCGAGCGATACACCGTGAGCCGCTCCACCGTGGCAAGGGAGATCCGCTTGCCCGCGCCCGTCACGACGGGCTGGACTGCGTCTTCCGAGTTCGGGGCTTTGGCTCGCGGCACGTTCGGGTTCCTCCAGAACCTTGCTGTGATTCTATTCACAGACTCCCAGCCGTCAAGCGCTATCCTTTCTCCCCTCGTCGATTCCTTCCCTTGCACGCCCCCACCGTCGAGCAACCGCGAACGGTCGCCCGTCACACTCCTGACACCCCCCAAACAAAAGCCCCCACTGCGGCGGTTTGGGGGGGACAAGGAAATGGTACGGAACCTGCCAGGAGGGAAGCGAAGGGAGTCTTCTATGATTCGATCATCCTATGCAGTCATCTTCTGTTCCTTGCTCCTGTCGGCTTGCGGCTCCAGCGACACTTCCGAACCAACCGACGCCAACACGGACGGCGGAAGCGACGATGCGGGGCTGGACGGCGCCGCAGACACGCAACCCGAGGCCAACCACGACACGGGCCTCCCCCCCAATCGGTGCCCGCAGATCGCGAAGCTGACATGCGAGCTCAGATTCCGGTGCCTGCCCACCTACAGCGCTTCCAGCTACAAGGACGAGAACCTTTGCGCCGAGCAGATCGAGGCAGCGTGCGGTCTCATGTTGTCGTCGCCCGCGGTCGCCTTCTCCGGTGACGAGTGGCTCGCATGCGCTGCGCAACAAGCCCAGGGGTCCTGCGAGGACTACCTCCTGTACCGCCAGTACGACCTTCCGAAGTTCCCGGCCTGCGACCTGGCCGCAGGCTCGAGCGGGGACGGACAAGCTTGCCTGTTCGATGCCGAGTGCGCGAGCGGGGATTGCGGCCCGGGACCACAAGCCACCTGCGGCACGTGCCAACCCCCGAAGCAGACCGGCGACGTCTGCGGCAACAGCACCTGCGCGAAAGGCGAGGTGTGCTGGAAAGAGCCCGGAACGCAAGACGAGGCGCGGTGCACGGAGGCCGTCGGAATCGGCGAGTCCTGCGTGGGCAAGGCGTGCTGGGACGGGGCTCTGTGTGAAGACGGCGTCTGCCCCGCACCGGCCTTCGGCAAGGACGGAGCGCCCTGCACGCCCACCTCCTTGTCGCGCGTCGCGTGGAACCCGCAATGCTATCTCATGGAATACACGTGCGACGAGGCGACGAACACCTGCGTGCCGCTGCCGCCCCCGGCTGCACCCGGGCAAGCCTGTTCGCCGCCGTTCGATTGTAGCGGGGGAAGCGTCTGCATTGACTCCGTCTGCGTTCCTACCGTCCCCGTGGGCAGCCCTTGCCAACAGGACAACTGCGACTCCCCCAGTGTATGCCACGAGGGAACCTGCCAGCTCGGTTCGCTCGAATTCTGCGAGTGAGCTCCGTTCGAGCCGCTCCCGCTCACTGTGCCGCCAACCTCGCCCCCAGCGCCTCCTGCGCCTCCGGCTCCCCGTGATTCAGCACCACCCTTCCCACCGAAGGGATCGCTGAGAACCATGCCGCAAGCTCATTCTGATCCGCATGCGCCGACAACCCCGAGAGCTGATGCACCGCGGCCCTTACCGGAACCCTCTTCCCGAACAGGCCCACGGTTCGCACCTGCCCGTCCTCGGCTCGCCCGGCAGCCGCCTCGAGAATCGCGCGCCCCGGCGTTCCCACCCCCTGGTAGCCCACGAACAGCACGTCCGTCTCCGGCTTCGGTAGTAGCTCCTGCAGGTGCCCGATGATCCGACCGCCCGAACACATGCCGCTTCCCGCGATGATGAGCATCGACTCCTTCAGGTGCCGGATGTCGTGCGACTGCCCGCCCTTGCGCACCGCGAACAGCTGATCGAAGTCGAGCGGGTCATCCCCTTGGGCAAGCAGCGCGAGCGCTTCCTCGTCGTACAGATGGCGCGAGGACTCGTAGACCTCCGTGACGCGGATTCCCATGGGCGTATCCAAGGCAACCGGGAGATTGCGAACCCGCCCGGCTTCGATGAGCGTGTTGAGATGATAGAGCAGCGTCTGCGTACGGCCGATGGCGAAGGCAGGCACGAGGATGTGCCCGCCGTCCTGCAAGGCGTGGTGAATGATGCGCTCGAGCTCGTCCTGCATCTGGACCGCAGGGGCGTGCGTCCGATTGCCGTAGGTGCTCTCCATCATCACGAGGTCGACGGCTGGCGAAGGGTCCCACGCGGTGAAAGGGTCGCGCAGAATCGGGATGCCTTGCCGCCCCAGGTCACCGGACGCAATCACACGCGCCTTCGAGGTCTTCATCTCGATGCTCGCGGACCCGAGGATGTGACCTGCCTCGCGGAAGGCGAACCGAAGCTCCCCGAGCTCACGCCAGAGGTCGTAGCGCACGCCCACGGACGCCTTTCGGAACCACTTCATGAACGCGCGACGCTCGTCTTCCTTGGCCCCAGCGAGCCGCAAGGAATCCTCGAGCACGATCGTCGCGAGGGACAACGTGGCTGGCGTGGCGTAGATGCGAACCTTCGCCCCTCTCGTCCACAGCTCCGGCAAAGCCCCCACGTGATCGAGGTGGCCGTGCGTGAGCAGGACCGCATCGACGGAGACGGCATCCTCGGGGAACGGCCCGGCGTCGTCTCGGCCTTGCGTCATGCCGCAATCCACCAGCACGCGGAAGCCGTCGAAGTCGAAGGTCGACATCGATCCGGTCACCCAACGGCCCGCGCCGAGCACGCGGAGCGATCCGCCGGGGAAAGGAATCGATTGTTCGGGAGAGGTGAGCGACGTCACTTCCATCGCGCCAGCTTACCCTGGAAACGGAACGCCGAGCACGACTTCAAGGGCTCGCCATCGAAACGTCCATCGTTCGTGCTCGCAACCCGGAGGGAACTGGACCGTTCACCTCCCCGCCACCATGCCGCGCAGCACCTGTTCCATGGGCGTGCTCCCAAGCACCCGTCTGTGACCTCCCTCGAACACCACATGGTGGCTCAGGAGTCCCCCCGTCATCTCCCGATACAGGCCGGCCATCTCCGCAGGCAAACCCATCCCGGTCAGCGTGGGGACCATCGCATCGAGAGGCAACTCATGCACTCGTATGGGCTTGCCCGTGATCGCCGAGAGCGCCGCCGCCGCATCGTTCATGGACCTGGGTGGTCCCCCCAACTCGACGACCTGGGACTTGTCCGTGCCCTCCACGATCAACTGTGCGGCAAGCCTTCCGATGTCGACCGTGGCGATCATGTCGAACGCAAAGGCGGCCGGCGTGAAGCTGGGCAAAAAACCCTGGTCGAGCATGCCGAGAGAACCGCCCAGGTTCTCCATGAAGTAGGCGGCACGCACGTGGGAGAACCGCGTCCCCGCGATGCCCGCAAACCGCTTCTCCGCCCGATGCAACCCAGCGATCGGCCCCGTGCCTGATGGGTGCTGCGCTCCCACCGAGGACAGGAATACGACGTGCGGCACGGCACTGTCCTCGATGGCCTTCGCGAGCGACGCGATCGTTTCGTCCTGGTACTTCGCGAAGCTCGGCGCGGCCATGTTGGGCGGGATCAACAGGTAGGCGGCCTCGACCCCCTCGAGCGCGCGCGCCACGGCTGTCGCATCGCCCAAGTCCGCGACGGCCACCTCCGCCCCCCGAGTCTTCCAAACCTCCCCCTTGGCGCGATCCCGTACGATGACGCGAACCGCTTTGTTCTGCGCGAGCAACGTCTCCGCAGCGATCTTCCCCGTATTGCCGGTGACCCCGGCGATGGCGTACGTCATGTTCGAACCCTCCTCCGCGCCAGGTTGAAAGCGCGGTCGGTCCAATCTGGGGCTGACATCGCCATTCGTCGAGTGCAATGATCGCATCATGGTCATGCATCCTATGCATCTTGTCGGCGTCGACCTGAACCTTGCCCTGGTGCTGCACTCGGTGCTCGAAGAGCGGAGCGTGTCCCGCGCGGCCCGTCGACTCGGCCTCAGCCAGTCCGCCACGAGCCACGCCCTCGCCCGCCTCCGCCATCTTCTCGACGACCCAGTCGTAGTACGCACCCCGGAAGGGCTCGCGCCCACCCCGCGCGCACAGCAGCTCGCACCTGCTCTGGCCTCTGGCCTGCAAGCGCTCGAGCAGGCCCTGCTCAGCCGCCCCGCGTTCGATCCCTCGTCCGCCCAGCGCGGCTTCCGTCTCGGAGCGTCCGACTACGCCGAGTACCTGCTCTTGCCCCCACTCCTCGAGCGGATCGGCAAAAATGCCCCTCTCGTCGACCTGTGGGCCGTGCCCCTGCGACCGGACCAGGAGAGTCAACTCGCCACCGGTGATCTCGACGTTGCCATCGGACTTCCGCCTGCCTCCGACCGACTCGTCGGCCTCCACCTCGAGCCGTTGTTCGAGGAACGCTTCGTGTGCCTGGTGCGCAAGGGCCATCCACTGACCCGCGGGAAGCTGACGGTCTCCCGGTTCGCGAAAGCTCGACACGCACTCATCGCCCCCAGGGGACGCCCCGGCGGCGCGGTAGACAGCGCGCTCGAGGGCAGAGGGCTCACCCGCCGCGTCGCTCTGGCCGTTCCCCACTTCCTCGTGGCACCTCCCATCATCGCGCGAACCGATCTGGTCCTCACCATCGCCGAACGCATCGCACGAGCCTTCCGAGGAAGCCTGCCCCTCGCCGTCTTCGACCCACCGCTGCCCCTTCCTCGCTTCACAGTGGCCATGATCTGGCACGAGAGAACGCACGCGGATCCTGCTTGCGCGTGGCTGCGCTCCACGATCCGCGAAGCAGCCAGCACCGTCGCGTGAACGCGTGCAGGTCCTTCGCCGTTACCTCACCGGGAACCAAACCCCCAAGCCGCCGAACCCGCCCAACCCCCGCTCGCCAAGAACACCCGCGTACCCCGACACGTCAGCGAAAAAGAAGTCGCCGAAAGGGATGAACATCCCCAGGGATGGCCCAACCGTCAGGTACTTCCTTCCGGACATCGGGTACGACCGCTCGCCGCACGGGGGATGGTCGACACGCACGCCGACGTTGGCCGTCTCGAAGCTCGCGCGAAGGTCAGCGTAGGGGAAGATCGGCCCCAGCCGAAGCTCGTAGCCGACCGATGTCTCGACGTAGAATCCGGATGAGGTTGCGTCCGTCACTCCCTCCAGGCCCGTGGCGAGATGCACGCCCGGAATCCCAAAGGCACCGAAGCCGAAGCTCGCGCGCATCCGATCGTAGAGCACTGTCGTGTGCGAACCTCCGCCCACCTTCGTGCCCCCATCGGCCACGCGAACGGACTCTCCCACAGGCTCTGGAGCGTCGAGCGTGCGACCTTCCAGGGGAGACTCCGCCACGAGAGCCCTGAACATCTGCTTGATCACGACCCCCTCCGCGCCCGCATCGCGTGAGGTCACGACGATCGCGATCGCGACGAGATAGAGAGCACGGCCGCTCATTTGAAATCCCTCTCTCCTACGTCTTCTCGAAGGGGTCACTCAGCTCGGCACGGAAAGCACGCGTCGGACTCGCATGGTAGTCCACCTCCACGTCCACGCTGACCTCGATCGAGTCCTCGCTGTTCGTGTCCTGTATGACCACAGGTTCCTTCCCATCGATCGCTCGCAGCCTCTCCCGCGCTTGCGCCACGCTCGCCCCAAGCCGTCGGGCGTTCACCGGGGGCTGCAGCGAGCGCACGAACGCCAGCAGTGGGACGGCCATGTCGCGCGCGGACCGCCAGCGCTCCGACGGGTTGCGCTCCACGGCCCGGTGCACGATCTCGAGGAGCGTCGCAGGACCGTCGGGACGAAGCTTCGCGAGCGACGGCACCTCGCCCACCTGGATGGCCCGAAGCACCTCCGCCGGACTCTGACCCGGAAACAGCTTTCGCGCCGCAAGGGCCTCCCACATCGTCACCCCGAGACTGTAGACGTCGCTTTGCTCGCTCGCCTTTTTGCCTCGCAGCAGCTCCGGCGCCGTGTACGAAACCTTGCCCTTGATGATGTTCGGAAACGTCATCGTGGCCCGATCGGTGGCCCGCGCAAGGCCGAAGTCCGCCACCTTGACCACGCCGTCCACTCCCAGAAGGACGTTGCTCGGCGTGAGGTCCCGGTGAATCACGGGACGACGACGCCCCTCGTCATCGATCCGTTCGTGCGCAGCCACCAGGCCGCGAAGGGTCTGGTAGCCGATGGCTGCGACCGCTCGCCACGGTACGTGCACCCTGGCCGCGTGGTAGGACCGCATGTAGTCGAACAGGTCCACACCTTCGACCCACTCCATCACCAGGTAGCCTGCACCTGCCTCGTCCTTGCCGTAGTCGAGCACCTGCACGATGTTGGGGTGGGCGAGCTGGCGCCCCACCCGCGCCTCTTCCTGGAAGAGCGCCACGACCGTGGGGTCACGCGCGATGTCCGCCAGGATGCGCTTGATGGCCACCGGCGTCACCTTGTCGCCCTCCCGCAGCACGCCCCGCCACACCGCGGCCATGCCCCCGGTCCCGGCGACCTCGAGCAACTCGTAGCGTCCTGCAATCATCTTCCTGCGGGGACCCGGCATCGGTTTCATCCTACTTCTCCCGGACGCCGAGCGCACGAAACCAGGTCCGCTCCGAAGCTGGTACCGTGGGGGGCATGACGACCAAGCCGATCTTGCGCGGGCTGGGTCGGTGCAAGCACAAGCCCGGCCGCGGGTGCGTGGCCGTGCAACCCGTGGGAGAGGAAACAGAGTTGGAGAGCGCACCGAAGAAGGCTCCCGGGTCGAACCCGTTCGGCTAAGTCGGGACAACACCGAGCCGAGGCCAAACTGGTGAATGGGTCCGTTCAGAATTCCCGGGTCCAGGTCCCCAGCTCACCAGTTCCGGCCCGTCCGCTTCTTCTCAGCCGTCCCCCTTGGTCCCGCGCGTACGCTGGCTCGCCACCGTCGCCACCCGCTGCATCCTCTGCAGCAAGCTCGACGGGTCAGGCACCACGCCTTCCGCCAGCATCGCCTGGTCCAGCAGAAGCTCCGAGAACGTCGCCACGTCCTCCGACTCCGGCGCGTCCGCCACCATCGACGCAAGGTTCTTCACCAGCTCGTGCTTGGGGTTCAGCTCCAGGATCCGCTTGGGAGACTCCACCTCGCGGTCGAGCATCCGCATGACTCGCTCCATCTGAGGGCTCACGTCCCCTTCGTCCGACACCAGACAAGACGCACTGTCCGTCAATCGCGAAGACGTTCGCACCTCCTTCACCCGGTCCCCAAGCACCTCCTTCACCCGCTTCACGCACGCGTCGATCTCCGGACCTGCCGACGGTTCCTCCCTCGGATCGTCCGCCTGCCCGTCCAGATTCGGAAGCTCGGAGAGGTCCACCGTGCCGTGAGCGATGCTTTCGAGGTTCTTCTTGTCGTAGGTGAACAGGGCGCCCACCACCCACTCGTCCACCGCCTCGTGCATCAGCAGCACCTCCACCCCCTTGCGACGAAACACCTCGAGGTGGGGGCTGCTCCGCAACGCCTTCAAGCTCGGCCCCGTCACGTAGTAGATCGCCTTCTGACCCTCTTTCATCCTACTCACGTACGCATCGAGGGTCGTCGTCTCCTCGTCCGTGGTCACGGTCGACGGGAACCGGAGCAGCTTGGCGATCACCTCCTGATTGGGCGTGTCAGAGGAAACCCCGAGGCGGAACAGGCGCCCGAACTCCCTCCAGAAGGACTGGTACTTCTCGGGCTGGTCGTCGGCCATCGTCTGCAGCGTCTTGAGGGTCTGCTTCACGATCGCTTTCTTGATGATGTCGAGCTTCCGGTCGTCTTGCAGGATCTCGCGGGACACGTTCAGGGAGAGGTCCTCGGAGTCGACGACACCCCGCAGAAACTGCAGATACGGGGGCGCGAGACGCTCGCACCCATCCATGACGAACATGCGCTTCGCATAGAGGCGAATGCCGCGCTTCTTGGTGTCCATCAACAGGTCCACCGGCGCCTTGCTCGGGATGAACAGCAGCACGTTGTACTGCGTCGGCGCGTCCGCGGAGAAGTGGATGCGCTCGAGGGGCTTGCCCGGGTCCATGACGCCATGCACGTGCGCGTAGAATTCGTCGTACTGCTCGTCGGTGATCTCGGAACGGGAGCGCGCCCACAGGGCCGTCGTCTGGTTCACGGCCTTGTCCCCGAGCTTGATCGGATGGCTGACGAAGTCCGTGTACTTCTTGATGAGCGACTCGACGCGCCAGTCCGACAGCAGGTCGTCGTTCTCGTCACCCTTGACGTGAACCGTCACCTTGGTGCCCGGCTTCTCCCGGTCGCCCTTGGTGACGAAGAAGGTCCCCTCGCCGGAAGATCGCCAGAGCACCGGCTCGGCATCGGGGTCTCGCGCGGACCGGGTCTCCACGTCGACGCGATCCGACACGATGAACGCGGAATAGAAGCCGACGCCGAACTGACCGATGAGGTTCGCCCGGGCCTCGTCTTTCTCGGCTTGGAGCTTCTGCAGGAACTCGACGGTGCCGGAGTGAGCGATGGTCCCGAGGTTGTCGATCGTCTCTTGCCGGGTCATGCCGATGCCGTTGTCCTCGATGGTGATGGTCTTGGACTCGCGGTCGACGGTGATCTGGATTTCCGGGGGGCCAACGCGCTCGGCGAGGGAATGGTCGGTGACAGAGAGGAAACGGACCTTGTCCAGGGCGTCGGAGGCGTTGGCGATGAGCTCACGCAGGAACACCTCCTTGTTCGTGTAGAGCGAGTGGACCATGAGGTGGAGCACCTGCTTGGTCTCGGCCTGGAAGGGCAGCTCCTGGGCGGTTTCGTTCTCCTTAGCTTCGGTCTCTTCGGTGTCTTCGGTCTCGGTCATGACAATGCCTCCGTGCGATCACATGGCGTCCGCAGCCCCGTTAACGCAGCTTCGGCGGATTGCAAGGGGCGGGCCGGACCCAAATCCGGAGTCATCGGAGTTGGCCGCAGATTCCGCAGAGAACCGCAGATGGTTTCGTGGCTTGCGCGGATGCGGGTAGCTGCGTGGCGACGGGTTCCGAAGCGACCCATGCTGACCCGCCTCGTAGGAAGAGGCACCACCCACCTGATGGGCGGCAGACCGCCTCGCCATTCGAAAAGCAAGATCCAGAGGTTGCTCTCCGCCCTACGCCTCGCCCCGGATGAGGGCCGGAAAGGTTCGCCCGCGACATCCATCCTGCGCGAGCCACCCGAGGCCCTTCGCGATACAATCGGGGGATGCGATCCGCCGAGGTTGACCCGCCGACGCCTCTCGAGGCTCCGGAGGCAGGGCTCGCCCTCGGGCTCCCGGGCCAGGTAGCACTCACGGTGCTGGCGCGGCCGGAAGAGGTCTACGACGCCGTCACGCACTGCCATCTCGGACAGGCGATCCGAACCTTGTCCCCCGCCATCCAAGGCCGCCTGACCGCTCAGCTCGAGGGGGTCGAGCTGCCATGCAAGGAGAAGCATCGGGTCAGGTTCCTGCGGGAGCTCGCCGGCCTTTCCGCTCGTCTGCTCGAGCCCGGCCGCGTCGACACCGAACGGGCCGTCGCCTTGCTCGGCCGCCCGGGCTACCTGGAAGGTGTGGCGCGCGAAGACCTGGCCGTCCTCGAGGAGACCTTCACGCTGATCCACGACATCGCCTTGGTGTGCATGCGGTCCTCCAAGCCAGCTGACTACGTGAGACTCCTGTCCAGGCCCGGAGTGGACGTCCAGCGGCTCGTGACGACGATGCCGTTCTTCGCCGGAGATCGGAGGGTCCGGTTCACGAGCCTCGACATGGCGCGCAGGCGAGTGGCCCTGGAGATGGAGCGGCTCGCCCGACAAGGCACGCGCGAGGCAATGCGAGGGTTGCTGTCCCTCATCCTGAGCCGTCTGCCCCCCTTGCAGCAGCATGTCACGCCCAGGACCGCCTCCGATTGGAGGGTCCTGCACGCCTGCGACGTCGCGGCTGTCATGGCGTCGCCCCGCGCGCTCGCCCAGGTGCTCCGCAGCGACCATCGCAGGCTCATCCACGACAAGGCGTTCTTCCAGATCAACGAGATGCTCGACCGCATTGCGACGGCCAAGACGACCGAGGAGATCACACGCCACACCCACACCTTCCTCATCGACTGCGGAATCTACCGGACGGGCGGCGGCCGGATGCTCCGCTTCGGAAAGATGTTCAAGGTCGGGCCCATCGAAGGCTACGTGGTCCTTCGGTACGAAAGCCTGATGCGCTACGGCTACGCTGCCATGACGACCTCGGACGTGGGCGACGCGACGGTACTGTTGGCGTCGGAGGACGAAGGCATGGTGCAGCATGAGCTGCAGCACGTATTCGACAAGATCACGTACGTGGAGAGCGTGGTGGACCCGCGGCGTCGCGTGCAGGGGACGAGGATGAACCTGCTGGGAATGGAAGTCCGGGCACGGCTTGCGGAGATGGCGTTCTGCTCGGACCCGACCAGGGTGGAGGACGCGCTGCGGGAAGCCAGGGAGAACGCCGGGCTCGACTTGCCCGATCGGGACGAAATGCGCGTACGGATCGAGGCGGACCGGTTCGTGGTCGCCAAGCTCGCCCGGTGTCGAGAGCGGGTATCGATCCAGCGCTCCGCGGTGAGGCTTCTCGATCAGGCCTACCGGCAGGCCTACGGGCTCACCTACTCCCAGATCGTCGAGCCCTTCACGCGGGTCTCGCCGCGAACCCTGCGCCCCGGGGAGGTCATGCCCCGACACGGCCGGATGTCCTCGATTCCCCCCTGCCTGGCTCGGACACTACCTCCCCGGTGAGATCCTCTCCATCATCCTCTGCTTCTGGCTTCTGTGCCCTCTGGGCCTTCTGTGGTTCTTCTCCGACGCGATACGCGTCGCGCTCTCGGTATCCTGCAGGATAGTCCGCGAGGGAATGGCAACCCGCATCGCCCTGGGTTTCGAGTCCGATCCGCGTGGCACACGACGTGCTCCCTGCGTGGGTATCCAGCGGGTGTGGCCGAAAAAGGAGAGGCGCGCCGAAAACGTGGACAACGGCGTCCGGTAACACGGGCAGACTGCAAGAATCCCCGACCGCACGGTTGCAGAAGCACCGAACAGACCAGCAAGGGTCCAGTAGGGAAGCGCGTTTCCAAGGAAGGGGAGCGCCCCGGGTAACGCCGGGGTAACGTCTGCATGGGAGTTCGATCCTCCTCGCCCGCACAGAGGAGTCCAACCTTGCCGCACGCTGCCCCCCATTCATCAGCCCGTCCCGGACGAAGTTCGGCCCCACCCCGATCCCGCGTGGCCGCCCTCGCGCTATCGTGACATGCTTCGTGTCGCCCGGTCGGTCGGACGGCCGGGCAAGCCACAAAAGGGGGGAATCATGTCCATCGAGCGAATGCTCAAGGCCCACGATCTGTTCCAGTCACTCACCCCACACGAGGTGGACCGGGTGAACCGCTTCTCGACCGTGCGCAAATGCCAGGGAGGCGACGTCGTGTTCCGAGCAAGGGACGCGGCCACCCACCTGTTCATCGTGCTCGAGGGGCTCGTCCACGTCCTCGTACCCACCACCCCGCCCGAGATCGGCTTGGTGATGGCCCGTGCGGAGCAAGGAGACCTGTTCGGGCTGTCCCCCTTGCTCGGCTCCGCTACCTATACCCTCTCCGCACAATGCGCTCGCCCGACGGAGATCCTCGCGGTAGAGGCCAAGCCCTTGCGTGAGCTTCTGCTCGCCAATCCCGTCGTGGGCTTCGACGTGATGACCTCCGTATCGCGCACGTACTTCAGCCGGTACGTGGAGCTGACCCGTCGACTTCAGGGTATCGTGGCGCAGCTTCCGCTCATCCCTTGAGGCAATCCCTCAGGGGCAGTAGACCTCGTGCACAAGCCCCGCGTTGTTCGCTCCCTGGCACTCCGTCAAGGACTGCCCATCGTTCGCGATCACGTCCACGTCCACCGCCTCCGACAGCGAGGTCGGAGGGGTGGGCCAGACACAAGTCACCTGCTCGCACAGCCCGGGATAGAGGGCTTTCGACGTGACCGCAGAGCACACGGGGGAACCGTCCACGTAGAACCCCACCGCAACCCCCGCCCCCATGGGCCCAGACCCGCGATTGCACACGTCCACCACCAGCAGCGCCTCCCCGTTCTCGCACGCCACCCCCTTCGCCACACCCGCCGTCGGGTCGCCAATCTCCTGCATGTTCGGCGTGCCCGGCACGTTCTGCCGGAAGTTGTTGAGCGACGGCGTCTCCCAGTTCTTGGCCCACGCGCTCGTCGCCGGCACCGTGCCGTCCTCCTCCACATGCGTCACGTGATAGGCATGCTGGTTCCAGATCCGCCGCGACCGAACCCACTGATCGTTCAGGTCCGAGTAGACCCGAATGCCCGACAGACCATGGGGATGCGACGCACGGCAGGTGTTGCCCGTCCCGGGCGTCCCCGCCGCGGGAGCCGCACACTTGAGACCGAATTCGATGCACGCGGCATCGTCACCCGTGCCACAACATTCGGCCGACGTCGTGCAACGACAGAGTCCCTCGTCACACACCCCCGAGGGGCAATCCTGGCTCTCCTTGCACCGGACTCCGTTGAACTGGACGTCCACTCCCTCGGGGTTCAGCATCTGGCACGCAACCCCGGCCCCGGAAGGCGAACAGGCCTTGTTCGAAGGGATCACGAGGTCTGCACGGTAGTTGCCGTCCACGTCCGCGATGACCGGGTTCTCGTACCAAGTGCACGATGACCGATACTGGCTGAAGATCACGTCACCGGTCTGTCCGTCGTAGACCCGCGTGAAGCATTCGTCCGCATAGACAACCTCACTGCGCCCATCGGCCTCGAAGTCGAAGACGCTCGAGCCGGTGACGTTGGAGGAAGCATCCTGGGTGCGACGAGACCAAGCGAAGTACGACCCCACGTTGCACGGTTGCCCCCCGATGTGATCGCACGGCCCCGGGGAACAGACACCTCCGGTCCGAGGGCTTGGACCACAATCGATGTCGAATACGGAATAGTAGACGCTCCCGGCCACTCCCACCTCCGGCAAGCCATCCCCGTCGAAGTCCGCCACCGTGGGAGGCCCTCCCGTGCCCCCCGCAATCGACGTCGCAGGCATCGCCAGCGTGCCGTCGAGCGCTTGCACCCGCACCGTTCCATTGCTCACCGTCGCGAACTCGGGGTCGCTTGCCGGTCCGGTCCCGTAGGGCCCAAAGTCCGCGAGCGCCACGTGCCCGGGCAGGGAGGCCGGAAACCCCGCCTCGAGTACCCAAGCCCCGGACTGCCACTCCCAGATCCGCGCCCCGTTCGTGAGCTCGATGAATGGGTCGGCATCCAGGTTCGCCATCACGGGGAACAACCCCTGGCTGTAGCTCGCATAGCCCGCTGGCTGAAGTGAAAGAAGCGTCCCAGTCGCCGACACGACCATGCCCTCGCGGATGATCTCCGGAATGCCGTCGTCGTCGATGTCGTGAACCGACGGCCCCGCCCAGCCCAGCGGGCATCGATGGTTGGTGGGGTTGCACGGCCCCGCAGCCTGTCCCGCCTGGTACGGTAGCTTCCACAGCACGGACCAGACACCAGCCTTCAGCGTGAAGGCGATGATCCCGCCGTCGGCCGTCAACGCCACGAGGTCAGGCAAACCGTCCCCATCGAGGTCCGCGGCGGCCAACGTGGAGGACGAAATGAGAAAATCCGTGGTGACCGCTCCCCCCCCCAGATTGGCCTGGAGCGCGCAATCGTCCCCCGAAATGACGCGAATCACGCCAAGGTCCTCCGTGTAGTTGGACGGCACGATCGCGGTAAACACCGCGGCAATGCTCGCTGGGCCCTCGAGCAGCCCATCGAACGTCGCCACGATCGGTGTGCCCTGCACATCCACGTGCCCAGGGAACGGGTCGCCCGCGGGCGCCTCGGAGAACTCGCACCGAGCACGCGGCGCGAGCACCCCCACCTCGGCCACGTGCACGCAAGAAGGGTCGTACGACGGCGGAACGCTTGACCACGGGGCGCAGACGCCTTGGTTACAGACCTGGTCGAACGCACAGTCCGCGTTCGTCTGGCAGGCCGCCTCGGGCAAGCACACCCCGTTGTGACAGAACTCGCTGGGCAAGCAACCGCAAGGATTGGTGTCGATCGCCACGTCGTCGGGACCATCGACCGAGACGTCCTCATCCACAACGTCAAGCGCAGCGTCCTGGGCGTCAGGGTCGGAGGTGTCGGTCGAGACATCCGAGACCACGTCGACCTCGGCATCCGGAGAGGCATCGCTCATGCCTGCCGCCCCGCTGGCCCCGTCGTCGCCCGCGTCGACGGCTCCGCCCGTTCCCCCCGATCCGCCTGTCCCACCCGTGCCGCCCGTGGAAGAGCCACCCGCCCCCCCAGAGGACGTCGCGCCATCCCCGCCACCACAACCCGCGACAAGGAAGGACCAAAGGACCGCAGCACACCACGAAGCGCGAAGGTTCATCGAGGCTCTCCCGGAACGAAGGTGGAAGGCGAAGCGTACCACAGGGAAGGACGGCTCGCCGGGGAGCTAATCAGGTTGAGGCCCGGGGCCGACGATGGACGGATGACAGACATCAACTAGGAGCTGAGAACAGGAACGCGAACAGAGAATCTTGAATGGGCGGAGGTGTGGCAGTGCGAGCCCCGCGTCAGGCGTGACCCGCGCGTCCTACCTCCGCACCAACCCCCCATCCCTTCTGTGCCTTCTGCGTCCTCTGTGGTTTTCTGAGAGGTCGTTGGCCGCGGTGCGATCCCGGTATTCACTTCGGGCACCCGGTACTAGGGAGTTCTAGTTCTAGAGCCGTCCCTGGATTCCCGCCGAAGGCACGAAGACCGTTGCATCACGATCTTCGGGGACGTTCACGAAGGTCGCCACGCCGACCTGCAGAAATCCCCCCAAGCTCCTCGACGGGTCCACATGAAGGCCCAATGCCCCATGCACCCCCGGGCTCACGCCCTCCACGAAGAACACCGGAACGCCCACGTAGGCCACCGGCTTCCAGGTTCCGCGCATGAAGTAGAAGGCCGCCCCCAACTCCGCACCCTTGTCCCGTCCCACCAACCCCGCAGCCTGCAACTCCACGACGGACCCAAGCCCATAGCTCGCCCCCAGTGCCGCCACAGCTCCCCTCATCTTGCCATCCACATCCGCGCGAAGCAGGAGCCCCACCTGCCCGCCGTGTGACAAGTCCACCGGCGCCGGAGTATCCACAGCCTTCGGTGGGGAGACCTGCGCTTCGCTCAGGTCCCACTCGACCGCAACGGCCCGCTCCTCCCCCGCCGACAACGTCACCCGCACCGTGCGCGACGTCGACCCCTCTCTCGTCACCTCCACTTCGTGCTCGCCAGGGCTCACCCGGACGCGCCACCTCCCCGGGTTCGCTTCCACCAACGGAAGCATGCGCACCAGATCCTTCGTCGTTCGACGGCGCTCCCGCTCGAGTCGCCGCCCATCCACCATGACAACAGCCCCAACCCCCGCATCGATCACGAGACGTCCCAGACGCGCATCGATCTCCTCGAGGGCACGCCGAACCTCCTCGCTCTTGGCCGGGTCGGCCCCAGGGTCGGCAAGATAGAGCTCGTACGTATCCGCGGCCTCGGGAAGGCGATCCAGCTGCCGAAGGGTCGTCGCAATGTTCAGAAGGATCTTCGGGTTGCGCCAGTGCTCGTACGCCCGCTCGAAGTGATCCAGCGCGGGCGCGAACTCGCCATTCTGAAGAAGCTCCACTCCCTGCTTGAACAGCTCCCGGGCCTGCACCTCGTCGTCGCCTCCCCACGCCAACGACGACAGCAGCCAAACGGCTCCGATGACTGCCTGGATTGCCCGACGCGCCGCGACCAAAACGACCTCTCCCACCGACCCGTTCACCCGAACGTATCCGAACCTATCCCCTTTCCCGCACGGATCAAAGCTCCGTCTCCACGGGCCCCTTGATCTCGACCGTCGCCGTGGGCTTGGTATTGGTCGGCACCCGCTTGAGCTCCAGCACGATCACCCCGTCGGTCGACGGCACGAACGACCGCTCCATCGCGGCAAACCCAGGAGCCTCCGCCACGACCTTGACGGGCTTGGCGGACACCGGCAAACGCAACTCCCGGTCCGCGAGCTCCACCCCGTCCACACTGACCTTCGCGGTCCGGGGGCTGACCTCGACGCGCAGTCGGACGGTAGCGGCTTGGGCGTCGGGCGGGGTCTCCGACGGGGCTGCCTCGGGTGCAGGCAACGGAACCTCGGGAACGGAGGAGACGACTGGATCGGGAGGGGAAGGAACCGGCCCCGCGTTCTCGCCACCCAAACCCATCACGAGCACCCCACCGACCACCGCCAAGATGCCAACCCCCCCGGCCACCATCCATCCCACTCGACTCCTGCGAATGGGAAGGACGACGTCGTCGCTCTCTTCGCCCGAGGGCGACGCCGGCGGCCACACAGGCTCGGCAACGGCAGGATTTCCGGACAGCGACAGTCCCTTGTCGAAGTCAGGCTCCGCGCTGGGAACGGGCAATCCTGGGGCAGCCGGCGCGAAGCCTTCCGCGACGAGGACCGGCGTCAACGGTTGCTGCGAGCCGGTCGATGGCTCCTGCGAGACCGCGAGGGGAACGGAAGGCTGCTCGACCTGCGGAGCCTGTACCTCGAACGGCGTCGGGGGCTCCTCGATCGGCACGTTCGGCACCGAGAGTGGGGGCTTGGGAACCTGCAGCCCCGGTGAAGACACGGGCGGAGCCGCTCGAAGGTTGGGCGAGCGAGTAGGCGGGGTCGGCACTTGCACGCCAGGCGACGACCGCAGGGGAGGTCTCGGGATCTCGATCTTCGAGGACGCGACCGGCGGACGTGGCTTCGCCACGGTCTGTGGCTTGGGGAAAGGTTGGGCGGACGGCTGCCCCGGCGCAGGGACGGTCAGCACACCCGACGGCATGGGTGGGTCGGACGGCACGGGAACCGCGGCCCCGACCGAGGAGACCCCCGAGTCAAGGTCTTCCTCCGCCGGTACGGAGATCTCCGAAGCCACGCTGTCGAGCTCCGCAATGACCCCGTCGAGCTCTCGAAGCTTCTTGCTGACCAGGGTCTGCACCCACCGGCCCACTTCACGCGGCGTGGCGATCCCCACGCTCTGCTCGAGCTCGATCGCCATCGCCTCCGCGGTGCCATATCGACGCGTCGGGTCCGGATCGAGTCCCCGCATCGTGATCGCGTCGAGATCCGGCGACACGTCCGGGTTGATCGTCGAAGGCTTCTCCGCCTTGCCTTCGAGGACCATGCCCCACAGCGTGACCGGGTTGTCCGCGAGATAGAGCCTGCGACCCGTCAGCATCTCCCACAAGCAGCACGCCGCCGAGTACACGTCCGTGCGTCGGTCCACCGCGCCGCCCCGGATTTGCTCCGGTGCCATGTACTCGATCTTGCCTTTGATCTGCCCGTCGCGTGTGGTCTGGAGCCGGTTCGCCGCCTTGGCGACCCCAAAGTCCAGGACCCGAGCCACGCCGTCGGTTCCCACCATGACGTTCTGCGGGGACACGTCACGGTGCACGATCGACAGGGGTTCCCCGTGTTCGCCGACGGCCTCGTGCGCGGCATGGAGGCCTTCGAGCAGGCCAGTGATCACCGAAGAAGCGACGCGGGGTGCGATCCGCAAGTTGGCCTTGGTCGAGCGCCGGACCAAGCGTGCGAGGGTCTCGCCCTGCACGAACTCCATGACGAGGAAGAGTTCGCCATCGAGCGCGACCACGTCCAGGGTGGGGACGACGTTCGGGTGGCGGATGCGGGCCGCGAGCCGAGCCTCGTCGATGAACATGGAGACGAACTCGGGATCGCGGGCGCAGTGCTCGTGCATGCGCTTGATGGCGACCGTACGGGTGAAGCCGACCTGTCCGAGCAGACGGCCGATGTGAACGGTTGCCATGCCGCCGTGGGCGATCTCCCGATGAAGGAGGTAGCGTCCGACCTTTCTCGGCTGGAACGCTTTCGGGGTCGATGAAGACGGCATCACGATGGCAACCGTGGACGTGAGTCACGCGTCCCCCGAAGGGGGCACGGACGTGGCATCAAGCAGTCCGTAGGCTAGCGCCAATTAGAGGGGGAGTGCACAGGAACCCGCACCGTTTGGACGCGCGAGGGTCCAAAGGGAGCCGACGAGGGGGGACGCGGGATAGTTGAGGAGGGGGAGCGGCTACGGGCGTTCGAACAGACCCGCCGCGCCCATGCCGCCACCAATGCACATGGTCACGATGCCGCGCTTGGCACCGCGACGCTTCATTTCATGCAGCAGGGTCGCCGTGAGCTTCGCACCCGTGGCCCCGAGCGGATGCCCGAGGGCGATGGCGCCGCCGTTGACGTTGACCTTCTCGTCGGGGAGCTCGAGCTTGCGCTGGCAGTAGACCGACTGCGAGGCGAACGCCTCGTTCATCTCGACGAGGTCGATGTCCTTCAAGGTCAGGTTGTACTTCTTGAGCAGCTTGGGCACGGCATAGGCCGGTCCCACGCCCATGACCTCGGGGTCGACCCCCACGGCCTGGAAGCCGCGGAAGTATCCGAGGATCTCGAGCCCGAGCTTCTGTGCCATCTCCTTGGTCGTCACCAGCGAGATGGCCGCGCCATCCGTGAGGGGCGAGCTGTTGCCCGCCGTCACGGACCCGGTCGTCGAGAAGACGGGACGCAAGGCAGCAAGCCCCTCCACCGTGGTCTCCATGCGGGGCAGTTCTTCGGTATCGAAGAGCACGTCGTCACGGACCTTCTTTCCGTCCTTGACCGCATAGCGAGTGGCCTTGACGGGAATGATCTCGTCCTTGAATTTGCCTTCCTTGGACGCGGTCGCCGCCTTGATCTGGCTCTTGTAGGCGAACTCGTCCTGGGCGGCGCGGGCGATCTCGTAGCGGACAGCCACGTTCTCGGCGGTGACGCCCATGGGCGTGTACACCGCGGCAACCTTGTCCATGATCGCGGAGCTGGCGGTCAGCTTGTTGCCGCCCATGGGGACCATGGTCATGGACTCGACACCGCCCGCGAGGGCGATGTCCATCTCGCCGAAGGCGATCTGGTAGGCGGCGAGGGCGATGGCCTGTAGACCGCTGGAGCAGAAGCGGTTGGCGGTGAAGGCCGGCACCTCCTGGGGAAGTCCGGCGAGCATGGCGGAGCAACGGGCGATGTTCATGCCCTGCTCCCCTTCGGGCATCGCGCACCCGATGACGACGTCCCCGATCATCTCAGGCTTGACCTGAGGCACACGCTCGAGCACGCCCGCGATGACCTGCGCAAGCAACTCGTCGGGCCGGGTGAGCGCGAGCGTACCCTTGAGGGAGCGCCCGCACGCGGAACGATACGACGCGGCAATGACAACTTCACGCATGGAAAACCCTCATTCCGTAGAGGAAAGGCGCAGCCTCCAACCGGGCTCGGGCCTGCTCGTCTGCTGCACCCATTCGATCAACTCCTCAGCCTCGATGGGGCGGCGACATGCTGGGTCGCCACCCATGACCGCTAGTTCCTCAGCGGCTTGTTCGTGGTCAACATCGCCTGCATCCGGGCGATGCTCTTTTCCTCACCGCACAGGCTGAGGAACGCCTCCACCTCGAGCTCGAGCATCCGCTCCTCGGTCACGAGACCGGCCGCGCCGTCGATGCCTCCACACAGCACCTCCGCCAACCGCGTCGCCACCACGCCGTCGTGCGCCGTGGCCTGTCCACCCGCCACGAGGGCCGACACCATCATGCGGAAGGTCGCGATGCCGCTCTCGCCGAACAGCTTGTAGCTGCGCGGAATTGGCGGGTGATACCCACGCTCCGCGAGCCCGATCGCATGCTTGCGCGCCTCGTGAAGCAGGCGGGCCTTGTCGAACGTGATGCCGTCGCTCATGCGGAAGTAGCCCGCGTACTGTCCTTCGACAGCGCTGGTGCATACCTTCGCGAGGGCGATGTTCTTGAAGACCTGCGAGGTGAGGTTGTAGATGTCCGGAGGCGCGCCCTCGGGGATGTCCTCGAGAGCCCGCCACATCGCGTTGGTGCAGCCGCCGCCGGCAGGGATGAGCCCCACGCCGACCTCGACGAGACCGCAATAGGTCTCCACCGCCGCCTGCACGTGGCCCGCAGCGAGGCACAGCTCGAGCCCGCCGCCCACGGTCACGCTGAAGGGAGCCGCAACCACCGGCACCTTCGAATACTTCATCCGCTGCCCGGCGGACTGAAGCGCCGAGGCTACCTTGCGAATGTCCTCGAACTTCTTGGACATCGCGGCCATCACGATCAGCATCAGGTTCGCACCCACGCAGAAGTGCTCGCCCTCGTTGAACAGCACGAGCGCCCGCGCCTCGTTCTCCGCACGCGTCACGCCCTTCTCGATCATCGCGATGACGTCGTTGTCGATGCTGTTGGCCTTCGTGTGGAACGTGATCGCGTACACCCCGTCGCCCGTGTCCCAGAGGCTGGCTCCCTCGAGCTTCTCGATCGCCTTTTCCCCACGCACGATCGCAAACGGCAGCGTGCGAGGGTCCGCCTTGCTCTGCACTTGCTTGCCAGCCGCAAGGTCGTAGATCTTGTTGCCGTCGTAGAACCCCTTCACGCCGTCGGCCTTCATCTTGAGCACCGAGGGGGGGACCTTGTACCCATCCTTCACGAGGCGGTCGACCGTCTCGGCAAAGCCGAGGGCGTCCCACATCTCGAAGGGCCCGAGCTCCCAGTTGTAGCCCCAGCGCATCGCATCGTCGACCGCCACGACGTCGTCGCAGATCTCGCCGACGAGCCCCGCTGCATAGACCAACGTCTTGGCCGTGACCTTCCAGGCGAAGTCGCCAGCGGGTCCTGCATTCGCGATGACTTTGCGGGTGCGGGCGCGTACGTCTTCCACGTCCTTGAGGGACTTGCAGAAGCCGAGGATCTCGCTCTTGGCGAGCTTCTCGCGGTACTCGCCGGTGGTCGGGTCGAGGGTGGCGACGTTCTTGGCCTTGTCCTTCTTGTAGAAGCCACCCTTGCTCTTGTTGCCGAGCTGGCCGCGCTCGACCATGGTACGGATGAAGGCGGGCACCAGGAACATGTCGCGCTCGGGGTCGTCGACGAGCAAGCGATGGCAGTTGTCGGCGACGTGAACGAAGGTGTCGATACCGACCATGTCGGCCGTGCGGAAGGCCGCGCTCTTGGGCCGTCCGAGGGGCGGTCCCGCAACGGCGTCGACCTCCTCGGGGGCCAGACCGGACTCGAGCATCTGGTGGATCGCGGCCATCATGGCGTAGGCGCCGATGCGGTTGCCTACGAAGTTGGGCGTGTCCCGCCCGACCACGATGCCCTTGCCGAGCGCGTTCTCCCCGAAGGCGACGATGCGATCGTAGACCTCGTCGAGAGTCTCGGGTCCGCGGACGAGCTCGAGCAGCTTCATGTAGCGGACGGGGTTGAAGAAGTGGGTGACGATGAAGTTCTTGCGGAAGTCCGGGCCCCGGCCTTCGAGCAGGTCCTTGATGGGCAAGCCGGAGGTGTTGCTCGATACGACGGTACCGGGCTTGATGACCTTCTCGACGCGCTCGAAGAGGGACCGCTTGATGTCGATGACCTCGGGGACGGCTTCGATGACGAGGTCGCACTCGGCGAGCTTGCCAAGATCGTCCTCGAGATTGCCCGTGCTCACGAGCGACGCGTAGGACGTGTGGAAGAAGAGCGCCGGCCTCGCCTTGACCGTGCGCTCCAGGCCACCGACGGAGAAGGCGTTGCGCTTCTTGGGGTCCTTCTTCTCTTCCTCGCTCAGGTTCGGCGGCACGATGTCGAGCAACAGCACACGCACGCCCGCGTTCGCGAGGTGCGCAGCGATAGCGGCTCCCATCACGCCGGCGCCCAGCACCGCAACATGTCGGAAAGGTTGATTCATCCGCTTCCCTCTCTGGTTTGGTGTCCCGCCGCGCCAAGACAACGCGGCGCGTCTAACGTGCGCGAAAGCCGCCCCGTAGGCAATGGTCGACGCAATCCAGAAACGTGAAGAATCGACGAACCCCTTCACTTTCCCTAATGGTGCGGTCTGCCTCGCGCTTTTCGCCCTCGCGTCCGGCTCCTCCCATCCCACACCGACGCACTGCGCCATCGCGGTCCCCCAGCGCGTGGCTGACGATTCCAGAACGGTAGGGTAAGACTCGCACCGTGTCGAACGTCGATGTCCTCGTGGTCGCCCCGCACGCCCCCGAGCTGGAAGGGCTCGGTTCGTTGCTCGGGCGTGACCTGTCCGCCAACGTGCAAGGAGTGGACGTGGTGGCCAAGTCGGTGGGTTTGGGTCTGCCCGGCGTGGCCGGCGGAACCACTCAACGACTCGAACGCCTGCACCCGCGTGCCGTGGTGCTCTTGAGCACGTGCGCCGCCTACCCCGGCCGCGGCATCCTTCCGGGACAAGTCGTCGTGGCCGAACGCCTCGTCATCACCGACGCCGCCGTGCTCAAAGGGTGGGCGAACTTCCCCGACCCGATGGTCGGCCAGATCCAAACACACGCCGCCATGGTCAGCGGACTGACGACCGCAGGGACCCGTCGGGTATCCGTCGCGTGTCCTTGCTCCATCACGGCCGACGTGGGCCTCGCCGCGGACATCGTGACACAGCTCGGGTGTGACGTGGAGCAGAGCGAGGCGTTCGGCATCGCGCTCGCTTGCGCCCCCTACCGGGTGCCGTTCACGGCGGTTCTTGGAGTGTCCTACGAGGTCGGACCGTCGGCGCGCGAGACATGGCGCGTGACCCACCGGAGCGCGGCCCAAGCGGCAGCGGCGCTCGTGACGGCTTGGCTACGAGCCGGGGCGGTGGGCGTACCCCACGGCGTGCCCCAGGGCAGCCCGGCGTCCAATTGTTGATCCCACCCGATCAACGCGCGCGCCGCGTGAGGTAGAAGAAGTCGCGGGAGGCAGGCTTCTCGAAGTAGTCCTGCTCCGAGAACTCGAACCCCGGGCACATCGCGCGCGCCACGCGACGGCCCTTCTCGTCCGGCGGATCGTAGATCAAGAACTTGGGGTACGACCAGTTGACGTCGAGCTGCGCCACCGAGTGAGCCCCAGCGTGACGCATGGCTCGCGCGATCGAACCGGCGGAGGTCGCATCCCCGATGCCCACGAACAGGGTCGCGCCGTCCTTGTCGAAGCCGATCGCGGAGCGACGAATGATCGTGTCTCCGCTGACGGCCTTTCCCCAGTTGATGTTGCCCTCCGCGAGCACGCCCGGGGCGAACGCACCTTCATCGACCAGGCAGGGAGGGGCCTGGCGCCACCACCGTGCCCCGAGCAAGCGCTCGCCCACCCTGTCGTGGGGCACGAGGAACAACTTGTCGTCCGCGCCGCGCGCGATCGTGCATCCCCAGCGCTGGGGCGGAAGAAACGTGAGCCCGTCGATCTGCATGCCGAGCGCACCATGCTCCGTCTTGAAGCCGCCGTTGAACGCGGCGATCAGGGTGGACCGGTCCCGCTCGGGCACCAACCCCGGCCGCTGCACGTCCTTGGCTTCCTTCGTCGTCGCCTTGGGCTCCTGCACGCCCGCCACCAGGTGTAGCCGGGTCGATGCGACGTCCACCGCCACGATCGCTACGGTCGTCCACGCACGGATCGGGTCCGGGTGCAGCAGCGTCTTGAACAGGCAAGGCCCGGCGATGCACGATGGAGGGTCGATGGGGACCCACGTGCCATCGCCCGGGGCCGCGGTCGTTGCCTTCATCGGTCCCACGTTCGCGGGGAGGAAGCGTGGTGGGAGGTTGGGCGCGGAAGAGGCGGGTGGCGCGGGAAGCGACACCACGGGAGGAACGTCCCAGTAGGGTTGCGGGGCTTGATCGGAACGCCAGAAACGGTTCCAGCGGTCCTCGATGCCGTAGGCGACGTCTTGCGCGGTGGCGACCGCGGAAGGACCCACGATGGCTCTTGCGCCGTCCGCGAGGGCGGGACCGAGCCAGGACACTCTGTGGATCGCGACCCAGAGCGCGATCAAGAGAACCGGCGGCACCCCCACGCAGAGCAGGGCCGCCTTCCATCGCCGCTTCGGCGTCACTCGTCCTGCTGTCCGTGAAACCGCGGGTGATCGGGCCGATACCAGCAGACGTCGCAGGCTCCGCCGAGCTCGCACAACCCGAGGGGACGCAGGCAGGTGCCGTCGTACTCGCCGGTACGTTCTTGCACGTTGACGAGGTGCTGCGTTGCCTCGGGTTCGTGGGGTTCTTGCTGGTCACTCATCGGTAGGTCAGCGTGACGCCGTGGGGTGGGGGCGTCAAGGGGGGTGGAAGCAAGCGGTGGCGGCGGTGTTCCGGTCGGTCACGCGGCGGTACGATGTTCCGGTCGGTCGCGCGGCGTGATGCGTCGCGGTCGATCGCGCGGCGATGCCGCGCGGACAGTGCGGATCACGGCCTCGGCATGCAGAACCAGCCATACGAAGCCATCAAGAGAGAACCGCACGTGCATCCCGTGGTGTCAGGAAGGTAGTCGCACGACGGCTCCAGGTACTGCACCTCCAGGCACTCCTCTTCGGGGAGACAGTCCTCCGTGCCCTTGCGGCAACCATGCGTGACCAGTCGTCCTGACCGTGTCCGGCAACAGTGCGTGAAGCGTCGAACGGGCGGCCCCAGGATTCCTTCTCGAAGGAGGAATCTCTATGAAGAATGCCTGTCCTGAGTTGGTGGCGCTCGAGCAACGCGTCCAAATGTGGCGCAAGCAGCGGGGCCCACGAAGAGAACGGATCCCGGAGCAACTGTGGGACGAGGTGGCGCGCGTCGCTCGCGTGGCCGGCGTTCACACCACGTCGAAGGCACTCGGGTTCAATCACACGCAGGTCAAGTTCCGGATGCAGGCGATGGAGGCCGCAGTGCCGGAGAGCCACCGAGACGATGCGCCTTCGGTACAGCCGGCGTTCGTGCAGCTCCGGCTGGCGTCGTCTGAAGCAGGCGTTGTGCGAGGCAGGGTGATCGTGGAGTTGACGGACCCTGGTGGTGCTCGGATGCGCGTGGAGACCGATGCGGGAGACGGCGTAGACGTGGTGGGCATGGTGCAGGCGTTCTGCAAGCGGGGCCCATGATCCAGCTCACGCCGCAGATGCGCATTCTCGTGGCGGTCGATCCAGTGGACTTTCGCGCTGGCATCGACGGGCTTTGCCGCAAGTGCCGAGAGGTTCTGGGAGCCGATCCGCTGTTATGTATCGAGGCTGAATATGCAGCGGGTGGTCCCGCGCAGGCAGCCA
>CAZAWR010000109.1:0-30816 GCA_964488865.1 uncultured Polyangiaceae bacterium
TCGGATAGCCCCAAACCCAAGCACGTTCTTCGAACAGTGCTTGATTTGGGACTAGACCCAAACAAGCGCTCCGCGCTGTTATGGGTCTAGGTTCTTCTAAGGGGGCTTTCGCAAAGCCCCCTCGCCGCGCTCACCGCGGCTCACCCCAAAACGCCTCGCCTTTGGCTCGGATAGCCCCAAACCCAAGCGCTCCGCGCTGCGTTGGAACGATACTGAATCACGTTGAGCCGTGGCGAAACCGAGGTCATGGGAACGAGGAAGTAGGAACAGGAATGCGAACACGGAAGGTAGAATCGGCTCCGCACCGCAGGCTTCGTGATCACCCTCCGCGACACGCTGGCGTTCGCATTCGCATTCCGTGTTCCTCTTCACTAGTTCCTAGTTTTCCGCACGGATCAATGTGATTCTGTTTAGTGCCCATGCGTGAGCTCACCCCGCCGTTCCCTCGCGCAGACCTTTCCGCAGCCCCCCACCCTGTCGCAACACCGGGTCAGGCAAGAAGCGATCGAACCGTCCGCCCCACGCAACGTTCTCTTCGACCACGCGTGCACACCAGCACTGCCGGCAGGTCACCCGTGGGAGTTGCTCGAACGCTCCCTGGACTCCGTGCTCGAGGACGGAGACCCCTCCGCGCAGACGCGGCAGCTGCCCGCATGCGTAGAGCATGCCCGCAGGGTCGAGGGTCGCGTTGATCCTCCCAGCCGCGCACGGCAGTGGGGTGTCGAACGGAAACGAGCGGAAGTGTCGAAGGCTCGACCAGCGGTTCGCCACCACCTTGCCGTTGTGCTTGTGCCGCTCGATGCGCGCAAAAGCATCCCGCACGGCACGTGCGATGGCGCCTGGGTGCCCGGCCCGGAAGAGGCCGTCTCGTTCTGGCTGGAAGACCACACGAAGACCGAGCCCCCGCGCCAACTCCACGAGGGCATCCACGGACCCGACGTTGTGCGCCCCGACCACGCAGGTGAGCTCCACCGAGATGCCTTCCGACCGGGCGGCCGCGATGCCTCGAAGCGCCCGCACGTACGCCCCAGACCCGCGCACGGAGTCGTGAACGGACTGAGGCCCGTCGAGGCTCACCTTCAACTTCGACAGCCTGCGCACGGTCCCGAGCTTGCGCGGAACCAGCAAGCCGTTGCTGTTCATGTTCACGCGTACACCCCGCTCGACCAGTCGCTCCACGAACCGATCGACGTGGGGGTGCGTCAGTGGCTCCCCACCATCCAAGCAGATGGTTCGCATGCCCGCGTCGCAGAGGGCGTCGAGGACCGCGACGACGTGCTTGGGGGCCATTTCGTCCGGTCCCGGCGCGTGCCGGTCACAGTAGGCACACGAAAGGTTGCAACGGTGCGTGATCTCGTAGCTGACAGACAGGGGAACCGGACGTGCACCGAGCCGCACACCCAGCGCACGGAGGGCAGGGGGAAAACGCATGCGTCACTCGCTCTGCAATGACCTCGCCAGCGACCTCCCGCCGCCCCACACCTCGTGAGAACCGGCCTTCGCACCCACGACGCATCGAGCCGACCCCGAGCAGTGTCGTCCGGACGCCACAGGTGTGGCTCGGAGAGACGGTGCCCTGCGGTCAGAATGGCCCACCGCCAGCAACCCGAGCGCTTGGAATGACGGCATTGCTGCCATGCGCAGGCTGTGCCTACGTCCTATGCTGGAAAGGACCATCAACATGTGGAAGATCGTCGCGGTGATCGGAAGTGTCTGCGTCTCCTCGGCCCTTGCGGGTTGTTGCAAGAGCGAAGCCCCGAGTGACGAACCATCGGCTTCTTCGTCGAAGCCAGCGGACACAGCCGCCAGCCCGGCTGTCAATACTCCCGTCAAGGTCCTCGACGGGTATTCGGGGCTTCGGATCCCCGCGGGTGGCAAGATCGAAACCGGCAAAAAAGTTGGCGAGTTGCGCATCACCTACCCCAACAACGTCTTCCGGGATGCGGCAGCACTGCTCGATGGCGATGGCTGGACGGTGACCAAGACCCGGGACACGAACCTGGTCCTCAAGGCGGACATCGAGAAGGGGGGCAAGCGGTACAAGTACCACGCCATGCTGATTGATCCGCAAACCTCGCTGGTGATCACGCCCGTGGTCGACTGAGGTCTTCACCTCCGCCGACGCGAGAGAACCAGCGCAGCCGCCGCGATGACCAGCGCCACCGCCGTGCCCGTGCCCCGTTGACCTGGGGCCCGACAACCACACCCGTCGTCCGACGGCGAGGGCTTCGCGCTTGGCGGGGCTGTTCCCGCGTCCGAACCCCCACCCCCAGCGCTTCCCCCAGCGCCCGCATCCACACCCGCGTCCGGTGTCACGACCGGACCGTCCGTCACCTCGACCCACACCACCGCTTCGTCGATCCGCCCCTGGGCGTCCCGCGCACGAACCTTCGTGGGGTAGCGGCCGGGTGCATCGTACGAAACCGTTCGCGGTGCGAGCGGTCCGTAGGCGACGTCCCACGTGCCATCGTACCCGTCGTCCCACTTTGCCTCGAGGTCGCTCGCGCTACCGTCCGAATCGGTCGCCGTCACGGTGAGCGTCACGGGCTCGCCCGTCGTGACGAGCGTGGCCGATGCCGTGAGCTGCACCTCGGGCGGGTACCCCGCCGCGAAGGCGCCCAGCGCAGCCGCTGCGTCGATCCTCCCCCACCCGTACTCCATGTTCGGCACCACACCGGTCGTCCCGTCACGCGCCGCGCTCGACCGCAGCGCCTCTCGCGCCTCGAGCCCACGAAGCCCCGCCTGCGCCATCAATGCGGTCACACCCGTGACGTGGGGCGTGGCCCCCGACGTCCCCCCGAACGGCCACACTGCCCCGTGCGGAACGATGTCGCCGTCATAGTCCCGGTCGTTGGGCGCCGCAGACCATGGGTTGTCCGGCGCGAGCACGTCGGGCTTCTGCACGCCGTCAATCCGCGGTCCCCGGCCCGAATAGTCCCGCACCGCTCCCACGTGTCCAGGTTGGTTGAACCATGGCGTCGCGCTCGACATCGCATGCCCCGTATGCGCACCCACCGCGATGCAATGATCGCTGACCGACGGGATCCCCGCCGTGCTCGCGTCCGTCGCAATCGAAGCGTCCCAGGCCGCGCCGACACCCCACCCGGACACCTCGTCGAACGCATACGCGTCCACCGTCACCGGGGCCGTGCCCTCGTTCGTCACTTGCATCTGCCAGCCCCCCGTCGGGACCGGCTTGCCCGCCTCATGCTCGTACAGCAGCGTGTCCCAGTACGATGTGCCGCGGTCCGACGTCTTGTTCCCGACGTAGTACCAGGCGCCCGTGCTCAGGTTGCCGTACGCGGGTCCGTCCGTGAGGTCGTGCGTGGCCCCGCTCGGCTCGTGCAGCACGATGCTCACGCTCGAGCCGCCGCGGACGTTGAGGGCAGCCTGCACGTAGCGGGCGCCGATCGCGGGCACGTCGAGGTCCGCCGTGACCGTCGCTCCCGGCTCGACCTGCAGGAACGCGTGCTTCCGCGAACCACCAAGGTTTCCTGTCGGACACGTGTGGGTCATCTCGTCGACTTGCACGGACGTGTCCACCATCGACGAGTACGTGTCGGACCCGTCCATCGGTTCGCCCGTCCACGTGGCGATTTCGTGCAGCATGACATCGGGCTTTTGGCCGAGCGCCCAGGTCAGTGCCTTGGCGCCCTCTTGCGCGACCTCGAAACCCAGCAAGAGGTCCGCGTCTGGAGCGATCCCCACCCAACGTCGCCCCACCAGGGGCACGTCCCCTGCCACGATCGAGAGCACCCCGGTGCCGTGAAGCGCATCGCTGTAGCCGTACGCGCCACCCGTGAAATCCTGCTTGTGCGAAGACATGTCCACGCCCCGCTCAAACACGCGGTCCACCTCTGCGTAGTACTCGATGTGTACGTACACCTTCTTGAACTTCGACGTGCCCAGCCGGGCCACTCGCTCGCCCACGTCGAGCCGCCCGTTGCGGTTCACGTCGTCCGGTACGAAGAGCGGTTCCCCGAAGGCAGGCACACTGTCGTTGAAGCCGTTTGCAGCCCCATAGTCCCGCTGACCGTTGTCGTTCTCGTCGAGGTACACCCAGTCAATCGACGGATCGAACGCATCGCCCCGCGCTGGCACCTCGTCGCCGTAGTGAAGCAACAGGGTGCGCGCCTTGAGCCACGTCGCCGTCTCCGCAGGGCCCGCCGCCCCGTCCCTATCGAGGTCCACCGCGTCCACCCCAGGCTCGAACACCCCGTTTTCGTCTACGTCGATCCAGTCGTGCCAACCCGCGTCCGCTCGGAAGAACTGCGGATGGAACACGTCGGCGTTGCTGTCGAGGTCGGCCACCACGATGCCCTCTCCGGTGAGCAAGTCGAGAGCGGGACGGGAGCCGCGCGCCCCGGCGAGGCCCATCAACGCGGCGGAGTGGTCGAGAGGAAGCAGGCCCGTGGGAGCCGGTGAGCTGCGCACGCGTCGCACGTGGGGAGAAGCCAGCACGGCTTGCAGGGCCGTCGGGTTGAGCACGGCCGGGACGAAGCGGTCGTACCAGAGGGGCTCCCCCTGGGCTGTTCGCAGTCGCGCGCCGCGCGCCACGAGGTCGCTCAGCGAAGCAGAGGAGGCAGGAGCCGTGAGCTCGAGGATGACCGGCGCCTTGCCCGGCTGAAGCGGGCCCATCCGCGCCGACCGAGGACCCACGATCCCTGTGGCCATCGCACGCATCACCGAGGGATCGACCCGGCGATCCTGCGCGTCGGTGACCGTGGCATGGGTGAGAGCGGACAAGGAGACGAGACCAGCGACGAGCAAGCGGGTTCGAGCGGGCAACGAAACCTCCATGGGCATGGGCGCGTTGTGCGCCGCGATCACAACATCTTGCCGGTTTTGTCAGGCAGCGCCAGCGCGAGGAGAAGCCGTGCGCGTCCGTGCTGATATTCGTGCGGTCCGCTCGGGTCGAGCTCGAATCAGCCGGAGAACCACAGAGGACGCAGAAAGCACAGAAGGGGCTGGTGCGGAGGTCAGTTGGAGCACGATCAGCCTCCGCGCTATCGACAGCTGGATCCGGCGCCACCTACGGATCATCCAATGGCGGCAATGGAAGAGAATCAGCACGAGATACCGCAAGCTGCTCGCGCTCGGCCTCCCAGCCGCCCAGGCTCGGTGTGCCCTCAACCGGTGCGGAGCTTGGTCCAACTCCAAGCAGCCGTACATGCACTTCGCGCTCTCCAACACCACGCTCTCGAACATGGGTCTCGTGAGCCTCCTGCAAGAACATCAGCGCTTTGCGCGCTCTTCGTGAACCGCCGGCCGCCGAACGGCATGTCCGGTGGTGTGGGGGCTGGGGGCCGGCAACGGCCCCTGGCAACCCGATTGTGCGCGGCACCGCCGCGCCCAAGGGCGATCGTTGCGCCGCGCCCAAAGGCGATCGTTACGGTTCCGCCGGCCCGGGTCGGTACAAATTCGCCGACGCTACGGATGGTTGCACATCCGGATGGTCTGGGTTCCCGTGCCGGAGGGGGTCGACATCTGTACGTCCGCGCAAACCTGGTACCCGGTCGGACAGTCCCCACCCGTGGTGCAGGGTGCCGTGCAGATCGCATCCACCAGCTGACCGTTGGCGTAGTTCTGCAGACACAGCCCCGACGCACAATCGTTGGTCCCTTGGCAGCTCGTGCCGACAGGGTCGCTTCCCCACCCGGGCCCGCAGATGAACCGGTGCAGGTTGCTCGCGGAGTCCGTCGCGATCATGCAGGTGTTGCCGGTCGGGCAATCCGCCGTCCGCTGGCAAGAGGGCGCGCAACCGGCCACGACCGAAGAGCCGTTGTTGAAGATGTCGACGCACGCCTGGGGCGAAGCGGCGATGCAATCCGCGCTTCCCGAGCACACCTCGGTGCAGAACCCGAGCCAGGAGGGGCACGACAGCGACGCGCAGGCGCCGTCGGCCGCGCATGCGGTGCCGAGCGCGGCTCCCCCCAGGTTTCCTTGGCGGCAGTAGGCGACCAGGTTGTTTCCGTCGCTCTGCAACTGGCTGCAGACCTCCCCGGGGTCACAGGCGGCCGTGTTGCCGCACGGAGCCACCACGCACAGGTCGAAAGAGCCCGACAGGGCGCCGACCGTGACCGTCTCCGTTCTGCAGGTGCCTGCCTGGGTACAGTCGAGCGGGGTGGAGCAAGGCGCGCTACACTTGCCCTGAATGCACAGGCCGGACCGACAGTCCGACGGCTGGGTGCAGGACGCCCCCGTGCCGCTGGGACCGACGAGGGGGGCGCACGCCAACTCGAGTGCGGTCTGGGCTGCGTTAGGGAGGACTTGGCACGTGGTCCCGCTCGAGCACTCGTTGTCGGTGGTACATGGTTGCCCGGTCGTGCCGCCCGTACCGCCGGAGCCGCCCGTACCGCCGGAGCCGCCCGTGCCGCCGGAGCCGCCCGTGCCGCCGGACCCGCCCGTGCCGCCGGACCCGCCCGTGCCGCCGGTGCCACCACCCGAACCGGCCGTACCGCCGGTGCCGCCCGTTCCGCTGGACCCCGCAGCGCCGCTGTCGCCGCCCGATCCGCCCGTGCTGCCCCCCGTGCCTGCTGCGCCAGCGGATGCGCTGGCGCCGTCGACAGTGGCATCGCCCGATTGTCCTCCCGAACCGCCCAGGCCCGGGTTTGAGTCCGTGGTGACCTCGCTGGTTCCGCACCCAGCCAAGACGACAAGCAAGCCCATTCCCGCGATGACAGCGATGCGCATGACGGAACCATAGCGCATGCCCGCGCCTGCTCAACCCGGATCGCGGTCTGTTCGAACGACCAAGGGCAAGGCAATCCTGCCTCCCTCACCAAATGGTTCCACCTCCGAGGGACGTATGCCCCGACCCGTTGTATGCTACCCATCGACATGCGCGATGGGTCCCAGGAGTTGAGCCACGAACACGCGTACGAGGCTCGGAGGCAAGCGGAGATGAGTCCAATCGGGTGGCGGAAAGCGTTCGTGTTGTCATCCCTGGCTCTTGGAGCGGCCTTCGCTTTCGCCTGCAGCCTGGACACCGAGGGACAGTTGTCCCCCGACGCCAGCTTGGGGGGGTCGGGCGGAACCGGCGAAGGTGGGGTCGATGTCGACACGCCCGACATCGACATCCCCGACGGGTGCGTCTGGCCGAACAAGACCTGCGGGGGCAAGTGCGTGGCCTACGACAACCCGGCCTACGGATGCGGCCAGGACACCTGCGACCCATGCCCGTCCGCGCCCCACACCCAGTACGGCTGCGTGAACAACGAGTGCGTGGTCGTGGGTTGTGACCCTGGCTTCTATAGCTGTAACGGCGACCCGACGGACGGCTGCGAGGTGAACATCTGGTCCCTCGGAAACTGCGGCACCGACTACGAGGCGTGCGGCAAGCCGTGCTCACCCGGCAACACCGACGTGGCGTCCTGCGACCAGGGGCAGTGCAACATCGTGGCCTGTGTGGAATGGTTCGATGACTGCAACGACAACCCGAACGACGGGTGCGAGACCAACCTCAGGGATGTCCACAACTGCGGTGCGTGCTTGAAGGAATGCGTCGTCGATCCCGGGACGAACCCGACCTGCGCTGCGGGGGTCTGCCGGCCCGACGTCTGCCTCCCCGGCTGGGGGGACTGCGATTCCGACCCCGCCTTCTGCGAGACGGACATCACGACCGTCGACAACTGCGGATCCTGCGGCCTCAAGTGCAGCGGGCCCAACGTGAAAACGTGGACGTGTGCTCTCGTGGGAGACGAGCGACAGTGCCAGGTGGTGGAGTGCAACCCCGGGTGGGGCAACTGCGACGGCTTGCATGCGAACGGCTGCGAGGTGGACCTGCTTAGCTCCGTTGCCAACTGCGGGCAGTGCGCCGCCGCCTGCTCGGACGCGAACACCCAGGGTCTGGCTTGCTCGAACGGGCAATGCGTGCCGACCTGTGTGAACGGGTATGCCGACTGCAACGGGCCTCAGCCCGGCAACGGGGACGACGGCTGCGAGACCAACACGAGGACCCCGTCGGACTGCGGCGCGTGCGACATCGAATGCAAACCGCCCAACGCGGTCCCCAATTGCAGCACGGGCGTGTGCGGCATCGGCTCCTGCCTTTCGGGGTGGGACGATTGCAACAACAACCCAGCGGACGGGTGCGAGACGCCCCTGAACACCTTGATTAATTGTGGAGGTTGCGGGGTGGTTTGCGACATCCCCAACGCCGCCGAGTCATGCACAACCGGGGTCTGCCAGTCCGCCGGATGCGCCGCGGGATATGCGGACTGCACCTCCGCGCCCGGTTGCGAGACGAACATCCTCACCACAACGGCCCATTGCGGTGGGTGCGGAAACGCATGCAGCACCAACCACGTGCCCTCCCCGGTCTGCACCGGCGGGGTCTGCACCGGGGCTTGCCAGGCAGGGTGGGGGGACTGCGCCAACGGCAAGCTTTCCGACGGTTGCGAGACCAGCCTCGCGACCACGAGCAACTGCGGTAGTTGCGGAACCCAATGCACCGGCCTGTACGCGACTTGGGCCTGTACCTCTTCCACTTGCGTGGTCGCGTCGTGCGATCCGGGCCGGGACAACTGCGACAGCAACAACGCCAACGGTTGCGAGACCAACACCAACACGAGCGCGAGCAATTGTGGCGCGTGTAAGCAAGCTTGCAGCAGCAATCACGTGCCTACCCCGGCGTGCGCGAGCGGAGCATGTTCGGGCGCGTGCGAGTCAGGGTGGGGGGACTGCAACGGAAACAAGCTCACCGACGGGTGCGAGACCAGCACCACGACCACGACCAACTGCGGCACGTGCGGAAACGCGTGCAGCAGCGTCAATGGGACGGCCGCTTGCACGGGCGGAACCTGCGACATCACCTGCTCGACCGGCTACCGCGACTGCACGACCGCTCCGGGCTGCGAGACGTCCGTAACGACCACCACCAACTGCGGCACGTGCGGCAACGTGTGCAGCACCGTGAACGGCGCGGCCTCGTGCACCGGAGGAACCTGCAGCATCACGTGTTCGGACGGCTACGGCGACTGCACGTCCTCCCCCGGCTGCGAGACCAACACCAACACGAGCGCCACGAACTGCGGAACGTGCGGTTACGTCTGCGCCGATCACATCCCGGACAACATGAGCTCCGGCGGGTGTGCCGCCGGGAACTGCACCTACACGTGCAACACGGACTGGACCAACTGCGACAACAACCTGGCGAACGGATGCGAGTGCCCGTCGTCGGGCTTCGTGTGCGTGACCAACGCTTGCCGCTGCCAGAACAACCCGTCTTGCGGGACAAGCGGCACGTGCAATGCCTCGGGCCTGTGCGTGTGCGGGTCGAACACCTGCGCCATCGGCGAGACTTGCGTGGCCGCCAACACGTGCGGCTAGACCCAAATCAAGCGCTCCGCGCTGCTTTGGGTCTAGGTTTTTCCAAGGGGGCTTTCGTAAAGCCCCCTCGCCGCGCTCACCGCGGCTCACCTCAAAACGCCTCGCCTTCGACTCAGATACCCCAAACCCAAGCACGTTCTTCGAACAGTGCTTGGTTCTGGGCTAGACCACCTTCTTCTCTCGGATCCACTCGTTCGTGAAGGTCGCGCCCCGCTCGAAGGACCGCGTCATGTCCTTCGCGATCGCGTCCTCGATCAGCTTGCCCACCACCATGATCTTCACCTCCAGCGTGAAGATCGCGATCCGCCGCGACCGCTTGTCGTCGACCCGCTCGAGCCAGATGTCCCCCTGGATGTGCGTCTTCTCCTTCACCACGTTCGACTCGATGTCCACGTGGTAGCGCTTGGTCTTGCGATCGAACTTGCCGTGCTCCTTGTACCCGAAGTTGTCACCGAGCACCTTGCGCACCGCCGCCGGAACCTCGCCCACGGGCGGCCGAACCACCACCGTTCGCTCGATCACCGCGTCCGTGCTCTTCGTCACCGTGTCCTTCCACTCCGCGAACTGCAGCGTCTGGTGGAAAAGCTTGTGGTTGAAGGCCTCGTCGAAGAAGATCTTGTCCCAGTACGTGTCGATGCCGCACTCGAAGACGTGGTCGAACTTGACTTCTTTCATGCTGCCCTCTCTCGAGCTCCATGGGGTTGGCCTCGGCGTCGAGGCGCCAACGGGTTTCCTTCGCCTCCGTCTGCCTAGTACAGGTCCCTCCAGGTTGGTACCCACGCACCAACGCGCGCGTTCGGGAGACGCCGTCCCCCTCGTCGTCCCCCCCGGCCCGGAGGTCTTCTCCGTCCTGCCCATCCCACCCACCCCCACGGGACACCCATGACGTCCTGGCCCCGCCACGCCCTGCTCATCGCCCGCAAGGACCTGCGCATCGAACAGCGCACCCGGGAAATCACCACCACCAGCGCGTTCTTCGCCGCCCTCGTCGCCGTCACCACCTCCGTCGCCCTGCAGTCAGGACCCGATACCCAGACCCGCGTCGCCCCCGCCGTCATCTGGATCGCCACCGCCTTCTCCGCGGTCCTCGCCGTCGGAAAAGCCTGGCAGCGCGAACGCGAGGAAGCCGCCCTCGACGGCCTCCTCGTGTCCCCCGTCCGCCGCAGCGCCATCTTCGCCGGAAAGGCCGTCGGGATCATGGTCTTCCTCGTCGTCGTCGAGCTCGTCACCATCCCCCTCGTGGCCCTGCTCTTCTCCATCGACCTGCTCGCCGTCGCCCCGGGCATGGCCCTCATCACGGCCTGCGCCCTGCCGGGCATCTGCGCCACGGGAACCCTGTTCGGCGCCATGACCGTCAGAACCCGCGCCCGGGACCTCGTGCTCGCCAGCGTCCTGTTCCCCCTGCTTCTGCCCACCCTCCTTGCCGCCATCGCCGCCACCCGGGAGCTCTTCTCCGGCGCCCCCGCAAGCTCCCTGCAGGACTACCTGCTCATCATGATCGTCTTCGACGTGGTGTTCACCGCTGGTGGGTTGGCCCTGTTCGGTCCTTTGATCGACGGGTGATCGACCACAACCCGTCGCCACGCAGCCATCCACATCCGCGCAAGCAAGGAAACCATCTGCAGTTCTCTTCGGAATCTGCGGCCAACTCCGATGGCTCCGGATCTGGAGCGCGCGCCTTCTCTACGCCCGCATCCGTGATAGTCTCCCCCAAGCATGCGTCTGGTAGTTCTTGGCCCCGCGGACGGAAACCGCGCTGCTTTGCGCAGCCGGGCCCAGTTCGCGCTCGATCGGCTCTCCCCCGATCGCGTGATGTACCTCGGCGTCGACGACATCTTCGACGATGTTCTGCAGCAATGGGCTCGGGAGATCGTGGTGGGGGACCCCTCGGACGCGGCGGTGTGGGACCGTGCGGTCCAGGCCTGCGCCACGGCGGACCATCGGGCCATCGACGTGTTCTTGCGTCGGGAGAGAACGCGGACGAGCTTGCGCAAGGTCACGTGCTTGCCGCACGCCAAGGCGAGGACCGTCGAGCTGTTCTCCGGCATCGTGACGGTGATCATTCACGACAAGGCGCTGCTGGACGAGGAGGACATCCTGCCTGCCGCGCTGCTCGTGTTCGGCAAGGCGGGTGACCCGATGATTCATCGTGTCGGGCAGCGTACGTTCATCTCTCCGGGGCCCCTCGCGCACCCCCAGGGCGGCGTGGCCTTGCTGGCGGAGGAAGCCGGCGAGATCACGGTCTCGATCTACGACCCGAAGGGAGACCGGGTCCGTCAGGAGACGGTGGCGTCTCTCGCTCGCGGCGCGCGCCTCACGGTCAAGGGAGCCGACCCGTGACCACCGTGGCGATCTTCGGCGGAAGCTTCAATCCCCCCCACATCGCCCACGTGCTCGCCGCCGTGTTCGTTCTCAGCATGGAAGCCGAGGTCGACGACCTGTGGGTGGTCCCTTGCTTCAAGCACCCGTTCTCCAAGTCTCTCGCCTCCTTCGAAGACCGCCTGGCGATGAGCCAGCTCGCCTTCTCTTGGCTGCCGCGTGTCACCGTCAGCACCATCGAGCGCGACCTGGGCGGTGAGAGCCGCACCATCCGCACCGTCCGCCACCTCCGCGCACTGCACCCCGAATGGAACCTGCGCCTCGTGATCGGCACCGACATCGTGTCCGAAGCCCCTCGGTGGGATTCCTTCGACGAGCTCCAGCGGCTTGCACCGCCCATCGTGCTGGCCAGGAAAGGCTTCGCCGACCCCGACGCTCGCAAGAGCGTGTTCCCCGAGCTGAGCAGCACGCAGATCCGTCGCGCGATCATGCAAGGGGACCTCGAGCAAGTGCGCGCATGGGTGCCGTCGACCGTCCTCGGCTACATGCTCGACCGCTCGCTGTATCGAACGAAGGACGAACCGTGATGGCGGACGCCGCCCCGCGCGTCCACGTCCAGGGTGCCGGGAAGATGGGGCGCACCCTGGCTGGTGCGTTGCGAGCTGCCGGGTGGAACGTCGCCTTGCGCGCCTCTCGCCGCGGGAGACCTCGCCACGTGGACGCGGACATCGTTCTGCTCGCGGTGCGGGACGGACAGCTGCCTGCCGAAGCAGAAGCGTGGCAGCGAATCGTCCCGCCCCACGCCGTCGTCCTTCATGTGGCTGGGGCTCTCGGTCCGGACGTGCTCGCGCCCCTTCGTCCTTGTTGTCGCGGCGTCGGCCAGATGCACCCGCTCGTGTCGGTCGTGTCGCGACGGGGTCCTGTGCGCTTCGAGGGAGTGCATGCCCTCGTGGCGGGCGACGCGTCTGCGCGACGATGGGCGCGTCGCATCGCATGCGCCCTTGGCATGAAGCCTTGGCGGAAGGACGACGTGGATCGGGTGGCTTACCATGCGGCGGCGTGGCTGGTGGCGGGGGGCGCCGCGGCCCTTTGCCGAGCCGCGAGGGACATTCTGGTGGGCGCGGGGATCGCGCCCCGACAAGCCGAGAAGATGCTGGCGCCCCTGCTGCGAAGCGTGGCCGACAACGTCGGTCACGTGGGGCTGCCCGAGGCGCTCTCGGGGGTCGTGCGTCGCGGTGACGTCGATACGTTGCGCAAGCACGTGCAGGTGCTGACGACCGCCACACCCGAGCACCTGGCGCTTTACCTCTCCGCGGCACGCGCGCAGATCGGCATGGCGCGTGAGCTCGGGGATGCTGCTGCTCGCGACCTCGAAGAGTTGGAACGGTTGTCGCCCACGGGAAAGTGACGATCCAGGTCCTGCCGTCAGCCTAACTTTGCCCGACGCGGTGCGAGGTGGCTCCTCTCGCTGGCACAAGCGATGCACGGGGTGAGGTTGTAGTTGAAAATCGAACCTCGAAAGGAGGAGGCATGGAATCGGAACCCCTTACCGCCAGCTTGACCGAACGCCTTGACGAGAAGGACATCGCAATCATGGAGGCCGCGGTCGCTGAGACGAGCCCTGTGAAGGCGAGCACATCGAAGCGTAATATCGCCGATCGCCTGGCGGAGCGTCTGGGCCGCCGGTACGTGAGCAAGCTCGCCACGCGAGACCGGCGGAAGAACGGAATCGAGGAGGTGCCGGAGCGCACGCACACTGTCGCGAAACAGTCCAAGCTCGCGGTCGAGTTCGTCGACGACGTGGTGAGCGGAGAGTACCGAGACGGTCGTTGGCGCTCGGCCTTCCTTCTCGCGGGGGTTGTACTGTATTCGCTCAGCCCCGCCGACGTCGTGCCCGATTGGCTCCCGCTGATCGGCAGCATCGACGATCTGCTCGTCGTCGGGCTCGCCACGCACGCGGCGCAGTCACAGCTCAAAGAGTATGCACGCGCCAAGGGCTACCCGGTGGAGCAGTACTTCGCTTGACGCCCGTGGTTTGTGCATTGCCCACCGCCCGTCCGCGGCGCGTCTACTGTCAGAATGAATGACTCGTCCGGTCAGTTTGGCGGAGGCCTGGCGCTGCGCAAGCACGCCCTCGGAGAAACCCAGAGGACGCAGAAGGCGCAGAAGGGTGGTGCGGAGGTAGGCCGTGCGTGTTGCGCCTTACTCTGCCCATTCTTGGTTCGCCTTCCGTGTTCTCAGCTCCTAGTTGATGTCCGCCATCCGCCCATCGTCGTAGCCGGGCCTCAACCCGGTATGGACACGTTCACCCCTCCACAAAAAGCATCTCCACCCGTCCGCGGCTCTTGACCTCGACGAGGCCCCGGGAGGCAAAACGAAACGCCCCTTCGCATGCCTTCGCCGTCGTTCGGGACACGTTCACGCGCCCCGCTTCACTGGCCTCCTTGAATCGCGACGCGAGGTTCACGGTCTCCCCCCACACGTCGAAGGTGAGCTTGCTGTGCCCCACGAGCCCGCTGACGAGGGGGCCCGTGTGGATGCCGACACGCAGCTGCCACTGCGTTCCCGCGGGCGCGAGGTGACGCTCGTTGCGTCTCGTCGCCTCGATCATGTCCAGCGCAGCCTGGACGGTTGCGACAGGTCCTCCGCGGCCGTTCGACGAGCGGCTGAAGAGGCTGCCGACGCAGCGGTAGGCGTCGCCCATCGTCTTGAGAGGCTCCAAGTCGTGTCCGGTCGCGATCGGGTCGAACAGCGAGAACATGTGATCGAGCGCGGCGACGATGTCCGCGGGGGCCATGCGCTTGGCCATGTCCGTGAAGTGAACGAAGTCCGCGAACAGGACCGTGGCGGACTCGGCGATGCGAGCTTCCACCCGCCCGTGTTCGCGAAGCTCGCGCACGGTTGCGCTGGGAAGAAGGTTCTGCAGCAGGTCATCGGAGCGTCGGCGTTCTGCCTCGAGCCGCGCGTTGAGCTCCGCTAGCTCGGTGCTCTTGCGCTCGATCTCGACCCGGACTTCCTCCTCCCGAACGAGCACGTGGTCGAGCTTGTCCTTGAGGTATCCGAGCTCCTTGCGGTTGCGCTGGCACTGCTCCAGCCGCCGTGCGACCACGCGCAAGTCCTTGCGCAGCTTGGAGAGCTCCGCATCGCGCGCGTCCGTCACCGGGTCACTCCCCCACCACGACGCTGAAGCACGTCATGTTGTGGAACTCGGCGTCGCCCCCCGCGTGCAGCGGGCCCATCTCGCCGTAGGTGTAGAACCCGACCACGGGCAAACCGGGCGGGAGTTTCGCGCGGATTCGCTCGACCTCTTCCCCTACGCGGTCTCCCAGCAACATTCTTCGGGCCGCGCAGGAAAACACCAGCACGCCCGCAGGTGTCTTGCCGGAAAACGCCGCCAGTGCTTGCTCGATCGACGCGAGCGATCCGGCCAGCACGTCTTCTCGCGACCCGTTGGCGATCTGGACCGTCGCGCCTTCGGGAATGTCGCCGAGGCAATGCACCACGCCCGCTTCGAGGTCTACGGTGAACGTGGACCGGAGGTAGTAGCCATCGCCTCGCGACACCGCCAGCGGATAGGACACCACCATCGCCCGCAGCTCAGCCGGCGTCGAGAACTTGCCGATCCTCTCGACATAGAAGTCCGCCGCCCGTTGCTCATCGATCGCGATCAGCACGTTGCCGGATGCCTTCGTTACGACGCCGCTGGTGCCGATGGGACGCCACCCCGAGGAGATGCCCGCACCGAACTCCAAGGGCCCGCCGATGAGCAGCACGGGGAGGCCGTCCTTCACCACGGACTTTCCGCAGAACTGGTACGTGTACTCGAGGCGGAGTTGATCGCCCGCGGTGCCGCCGAACACGGGGAACGCCGGGCCGAGTTGCTCCTTGATCGCTTCGAGCACGCGAACGCCGCTGACGATCAGGCTCGCGGGGGTAGCAATGCAGAGGGTGGCGGGTCGCGAGAGCTGCTCGCGTGCCTGCCGGACTGCCTCCCGGGCCGCGCCCTCCGGGTCGGAGGCCACCCCGGTGCCCATGCCGACCCCGAACGAGAGCCTCTCCGAGACGAAGAGCGCGATGGCGATCGAGTCCTCCTTGAACTGACCCACTGAGGTCAGCTCTCCGTCGGTCGTGCATCCGATGACTGGCATGCCCGGCCACTGCTCGCCGATCCGTTCGAGCAGTACGCGATGGTCGTGGTCGATGCCTGCGAAGACGAGGGCCGCCCCGGGGGTTCGGCCTCGCAGCGACCAGGTGCACTCGGCGAGAACTTCGGTGACGGCTGCTTCCGTGTCGGGGTCGTCGCTATGTCCCACGACCAACTCGAGTGCGGCGGGGGAGGCCGTGGTTCCGGACCTCCAGCTGGGGAGGGTCCCGCTCTTGGGCTCCTCCGGCGGCGAGGGGGCTGGGCTCTGCCGGTTCGAAACGACCGTGGTATCGGTGCTCCCGACCGCGGGCTCCGGCGGCTCTAGCGGGACCGGCGCGGACGGCGGCAGGCTTCCCCGCCGCCACACGGATTGCACCGTGATGACGGACCTGCGTCCCTGATCGTTGGTGAAGGGCGCAAGCGCGCTCGCGAACTCCGCCACGTTCGTGTATCGCTCCTCGCGGTTTCGCCGGAGGCACCGGGCGATGGTCGCGGAGAGCCCCGCGGGGGCGTTGGGCAGGACCTCCTCCAATCGGTCGGGGTGGCCGTTGAGGATGCGGGCGAACACGTGGGGCAGGGAGGGCGCGTGGAAGGGTTGTCGTCCGCTCACCAGCTCGAAGAGCACGACCCCCAGCGACCAGATGTCACTTCGGGAGTCGACGTCGCGGGCGGATTCCAGCTGTTCAGGGGGCATGTAGGGACCGGAGCCCATGACCGAGTGCGTATCCGTCAGCGAATGGGTGCCGGCGCCGCTCGCGGACTTGGCGATTCCGAAGTCCAGGACCTTGATCAGGGGTTCACCGTCGGCCCCGGTGGTGAGGAAGAGGTTAGCCGGTTTGAGGTCGCGGTGGACGATGCCCAGGGAATGCGCCTCGGCGAGGGCCTCGCAGACTTGCAGGACGTACTGCGTGGCCTGGTCGACGGCGAGGGGGCTGCGTTGCAGGATCTTGGCGAGATCGGTCCCCTCCAGGTACTCCATGATCATGAAGGGGGTTCCCGAGTGCAGCGTACCCATGTCCGTGACTTGCACCACGTGGGGGCTGGTGATCTTGCGAGCGACGCGCCCTTCGAGCAGGAATCGCTGGACGAGCTCGGGTTGGGAGGCGGCTTCGGGGAAGAGGACCTTGATGGCGACACGGTCACCGAAGCCGATATGTGTGGCGGCGACGACGTAGCCCATGCCCCCGCGGGCGACGAGTCGCTCCACGAGGTAGCGGTCCGCGATGATGTCCCCAGGCTCGATCCCTCGTGCATACATGGCCGCTCCCTTTCGAGGGCGGACCATAGGGCTGGGGATGGGCAATCGGGAGTGGGGCAGCCGCGGGGGTCGGGGTGGGAGAGTCTGCGCCAACGTTTTGCGGCCGAGGAGGCTGCACGTTGCAATCAGATCGCAAATCGACGAAGAGTCCATGGGTATTTCGACGTGGAGGCACGAACGAAGTACAATGATCCATCACCGCGGGCCGACAGCATTTGCCCCAACGGGGTGCGTCAGGTGAAAGTAAGAAATCTCTCCTTTCAAGCGTTCTCGATCGTGTGGCTGGCCTTGGCGGTCGCCGGGCCCGCCGCTGCACAACCCGATGGGAAGCCGTCTGTGCTCCTCGAAGCTTCCAAGGCGTGGGAGTCCGCGGACCTGAATGCCGCCGCGGACTTGTATGACCAGGCCTTGAAGCAGGGAGGGATGTTTCCAGCCGACGTCCTCGTGGCCTACGTGCGCATTGGAACGGTGCGCGCGGCGATGGGCCAGAACAACGCCGCCCTCAGCGCGTTCCGCGTCGCTGCCGCCCTCGACCCGTCCTTCGAATTGCCGTCGGAGGCCGGTCCCAAGGCCAAGTCCATCTACAAGCAGGCCCGCAAGGATGCCGAGCGGCAGGGCGGGAAGCTCGAAATTTCTGCGGAAGTCCCCACCCAGAGCGCCCCGGGCACCGAGTTCGTCGTGGTCGCGAGGATCGACGAGGCCTTTGCCCCTCTCATCGTCGATGTCGGGATCAGCGTGCAGGACCCCTCCGTGTCCACCGCGACCATCAAGCCGTGGACCACGAAAAAACCTGCAGACACGCAGGTGCAATTTGAGGTCCCCGGGAAGGTCGTGATGGCGGGCGCGAACCTGCTCGTTCGGGTCGACGCGTTGGATTCTTACGGGAATCGGTGGGCATCGACGCAGGCGCGGGTCAAGGTCGAGGGATCGTCCGCCAGCTATGGCGGTCTCGAAGACGAGCCGGTCGATGACGAGCCGGAGAAAAAGAGCGAGGACGAGGACTCCGGTGGGTTCTGGGCGTCGCCGTGGCCGTGGGTCATCGGCGGGGCGCTCATCGTGGGAGGGACGGCAACGTATTTCATGGCCCGTCCCGGGGACGAAGTGTCGGTCAGCGCGCCGGCATGGAAGTAATCCCCTGTTATTGTAGTATGTTGCAGTGGAGCGTTGCTCCCGACAGGATGCGTACCGCATAGCGCCATGGTTCAAGGTCGCCCCCCCACGCAAGAACCCTCTTTTCAGGGGAGCGATCTGAGTTCGGCGTCCTCGGATGCGGCGTACGGAACCTATTTTCTCGGTCGCTACCGGGTGGTGGACGAGATCGGCGTCGGGGGCATGGCGAGCGTTCACCTGGCCCGGATGGACGGTGCCGGTGGGTTCCAGAAGTGGGTCGCCATCAAGCGAATCCACCCGCATCTCATCGAGGATGAGCAGTTCATCCACATGTTCCTCGACGAGGCGCGCATCGCCGCCAGGATCTCTCACCCCAACGTGGCGCAAGTCTTCGACCTCGGGGTGCACGAGAACACCTACTGGATCGCGATGGAGTACCTTCACGGCGAACCGCTCCGTGAGGTCATGCGCTTCAACGAGGAGAAGGGGTTTGCCACCAACCCCGACCTCGCCGCGAGGATCATCGCCGACGCGGCCGAGGGCTTGCACGCCGCTCACGAGCTGCGGGGCAAGGACGGCGAGCCCCTCAACCTCGTCCACCGCGACGTCTCCCCCCACAACCTGTTCTTGACCTACGAAGGCATGGTCAAGGTCGTGGACTTCGGGATCGCCAAGGTCTCCGGCAGGCTCTCCAGCACGCGCGCTGGCACGCTCAAGGGCAAGCTCGCCTACATGTCCCCAGAGCAGGTGCGCGGAAGCACGATCGACCGACGCACCGACATCTTCGCGCTCGGCGTCGTGCTCTGGGAAATGACCACGGGGCAGCGTCTCTTCCGGATGGATAGCGACCTCGAAACCTTGGAAAAAGTCCAGGCTTGCGTCGTGCCCCCGCCCTCGACGGTTCGTCCTGATTTCCCCGCGGAGCTCGAGTCCGTCATCATGCGCGCCCTGCAGAAGCGGCGCGAGGTTCGCTTCCAGACCGCGCGCGAGCTGTCACGCGCGCTCCAGCAGTACCTCATGCGGATCGGTCAGTTCGTCGGCCCCGAAGAGGTCAGCGTCTACGTCACGACAATCTTCGGAGATCGCATCCGCAAGCGGGAGGCCCACCTGCGTTGGGCCGCCGAGGTCACGCAGACCATCTCCCTGCAAGACATCCAGCAGGCCGAACCCTCGAAGTTCGACGAAATCTCCCTGCTGTCCTATGACGACGGCTCGGACGAGGTGGCCACCCGGTGCGATACGGCCCCGCAATCGGCGGTCACGGCGCGGTCCCCGCGTGCGCCGCTTCCGCCGGCCGACGGGGAGGACGACGGGGGAGTCACGCGGGCGGCGCGTCCCCCGCGGCGGGACATCCCAGCGCCGAAGCTCCCTCCTGCGCACGGCATCCACATGCCTGCGCAGCGCCTTCCCCCTGAGAAGGTGAACCAGCCGCAGAGTTCCGTCGTCATCAGCGGCACGCCCCCTGCCAATCCCCTCCCGGGATACGACGAGGACGACGAGGACGAGGACATTGCCACGATCGTCGTGCCGTCGCGCGCCTCCCTCGAGCAGGGGGGGGTGATTCCCGCTGCCGGTGCCCCGCCGCCTGCGCCGATGCCTGCGGCAGGATCGCGGTCTGTTCCCCTCTCGCGCATTCAGCAGACCATGCCCCCAGGCCAAGCTGCCATGCGCGGTTATCCCAACCCTTACGCCCCGGCTCCCACGCCGGCCCCGATGCCTGCCTCCGCCCCCGGAGGCTATGTCCAGCAGGGGTTCATGCCGCCAGGCGTGTCCGCTCCTCCGCCCCAATCGGCCTACGCCATGCCCCCGGGCATGTACCCGGTACGCACCGACGAGACCGTCCAGCTGCCTCCCGTCCGTGCGAACCACATGCTCGTCTACGCTGCCGCCGCCCTTGGCACCTTTTTCGTCGTCGTGGGCGTGGCTGGCGTCATCCTCCTTCGCTCACGCTCGACACCCGACTCGACCGCGGGCAACGCCTCGGCCCCAACGGTCACCGGCACCGCTGACCCCCGTCCCGTGCCTTCCCCGATCGCCCCTCCGACCGCCACCGCCGTAGCGACGGCCACGCCCGCGACGGCTACGGCGACGGCCACGGCTGCGCGGACGACCGCCACGATCCCCACGCAGACGGCGCCCGCCACCACCAAGACGGTGCCTCGGAATACGGCTCCTCCTGCCACCACCACCGCACCCGTCGCCAAGGCCGAACCCGGATTCCTCACCGTCGTGTGCAATCCCTTCTGCGACAGCGTCTCGGCGGGGGGGCGAAACCTGGGTCCCTCTCCCGTCGTCAACGTCCCGCTGCCGCCCGGCCAGTACAGCGTCGTGCTTCGGCGTGCGGGGGGCTCCACGAAGGTCGTCCCTGCTGTCATTGTTTCCGGCAAGACCACGTCGCACCGTGTGTCGATGAACTGAGTGCCATGCGAACTCCGATCGTTGCCAGATGCCTGCCCGTCGCCGTCCTCGGCACCCTCGCCTTCGCTGCCGGGTCGTGCGCATCCACGCCGGTGGTCGACGTCGCGCTCGAGGACCCTCTCGACCTGCGAGAGACGGCGAAGTATGCCCAGCTTGTCGTGTTCGACGGGGGTTGTCCCGACAAGGCGAAGCTAGCGGAAGGGGACGTGTCGGGGAATCGCTGGATGCAGTCGGTCGAGATGGGAGGAAACTTCAACGAGATCGGGACCCTCGAGAAGGGGCCCTTCGGTTTCGCTGCGGTCCTTCGCGACGACCGCTGTGGTGTGCTTGGCTTCGGGTGTACGCCGGTGGACCTGAGCCACCATCGTCATGTGACGGTGGCGGTCAATGAGCTGGTCTCTCCGCCGAGGGGGGCGTGTGATGCGGACGAGACGTGCGCCAACAGCGTGTGTGTTTCCGGAGCGCCGGAGGCTGGTGCGGAAGCGGACGTGGACGCGGGGCCGTTGACCTGCGAGCTCGACGTCGTCGCTACCGGAAGCTTCGAGCTCCCCACCGAGGTCGGGTCGTTGTTCACGGGGCCCGCGGTCGTTGCGACCCCAAACGGGTTCGTCGTCATGTATCGGAGAGTCGAGCCGGGGGGGGTGGAACCGATGGGGGTCCGTCTGAAGCTCACGGATCAGGGAGATGATGACCAGGTCGAAATCGAACTTCCGTCGTGCGGCGACGACATCGCGGCGGACGGCATCGCTGGCGCCTGGAACAGCACGTTCGGGGCCGGGTTGATGGCCGTATCCCTTCCTCCTTGCGGCATGGACAAGCCGCGGCTTCACGTGTCGAACTTCGATCGCGACGGCAAGACCCTTGCGGAATACACCTACGTCGACCTGCCTTCGCGGTTGGTGTTGAGCCCCGTCAAGGCCATGGCGCCCGCGCCCGGGGCCGAGGAATTTCAGCTCGCTGCCATGGCAGGACCCGCGCCCTACCTCTACGTGTTCGACGGCCTGTCCGTGCAGGCGAACCCCCCGCCCACGGAGATCCACAAGGGTAACGGGACGGCGACCTTCACGCAGATCAGCTCCGGTTCCAACATTCGATCTCTGCTCACCGATTCCGATCTCGAGAGCGGGAAGCTCGTCATCAGCGTGACCGACACGGGCTCCGGTAGCTCGTCGACCACCTTCTTCGAGCGGACCACCGTGACCAGCCTGCTCTCCTGGGCCGAACGTACGGCGCTTGTGCAGCCTTCCGCTTCGGCTCTTGCGTGGCAGGTGATCACCAAGTCCGGGTCTTCCGTCAAGGAAGGCTCTCTCACGGGCGGACCGTACACTTCGGTCGACGCGGTCCAGTTGCACGACTACCTGCTCATTGCGGGAGCCCAGGCCGGGTCTGTCACTGTTTTCCGTCTCGACGACGCCAACGGTACGTTCTCGGGGTCGTCGACGTTCCAGGCCAAGCTCTCTTCCTCCCTTGGCGTTTCCGCCATCAAGGACTTCAAGGGCGAGCGCGTGGCCGTGGCGGCGGCGCGTGGCCGCGTGGTGGTGGCTTGGCTGACCAGTATCGAGCCGGTCGACAACACCACAACCGTGCCGGGGGGCTGGGCCGTGCTTGCCTGCGATGGCTAGCGGCAAGCGGGCAGCACTTCTGCGCGCGCAGATCGTTGCCTTGGCCAAGGGCGGCGACGGCGTGGCTTCCGTTGTATCCACAAACGGATATAGATCCCTGCTCGTGCCACGCACGGTCCCCGGCGATGTTGTCGATGTTGTAGAGGAAAAATCGGGGAAAGGCAGGCTGGTGCGGGTCCTTGAGCCTTCGGCTCGGCGTGTCCAGCCCCCATGTCCGTATACGGATACGTGCGGCGGGTGCGACTGGATGCACATCGACCTCGACACCCAGCGGTCGGCACGCCCCACCATCGTGGGCGACGAGATGCATCGTGCCGGCGTTCCCGTGCCAGAGGTCGCGTCCCACCCCGCGGAGCAAACCCTAAGGTACCGCGCTCGCGCACGGCTCGCCATCCTCGCGACCCCACGCGGCATCGTCGTGGGCTTTCGGACGCCCAGAAGCCACCGCATCGTGCCCGTCGACACGTGTCAGGTTCTCGTCCCGGAACTGGACGAGGCGAGAGGCGAGCTGGCGGCGTGGTTGGCCGGAAGCGTCGGGGCTGGGGAGGCCTCCCTGTGCAGGGGCCACGGGGGGCGGCCCGCCATCCACCTGGCGTGGGAGGGCACCCTGAACCCACGCGTGTTCGCGCACGCAGAGCAGCAGGTTGACCGGGGGCGTTGGGCGGGGGTGAGCGTCCTGCTCGACGGGGCCACAGCGCCCGCGACCTTGGGCGATGCTCGCGGTGTGACGCTCGGCGGCGATGGGCTCCCGCTGGTCGTTCCCGCAGGAGGATTCATGCAGGCCCACGAGCAGATGAACGGCCACCTCGTCCGGCATGTGGAGGCGATCGCCGGCATCGACGGCGAACCCGTGCTCGAGCTGTTTGCGGGTTCGGGGAACTTCACGGTAGCGCTGGCCCGTCGCACCGACGGTCTGGAGACGGTGGAGCAGAGTGCGCCGGCGGTGGATGCTGCTCGGGAGAACCTCGAAGGCAGGGGGCTGAAGGCGCGCTTGCACGTGGGGGATGCGGAGGGCGCGCGGGTGAGGCCTGGCGTGCGCACGGTGGTGCTCGATCCCCCTCGGGCGGGGGCGAGGGGGGCGGTGGAGCGCATCGCGGCGAGCCGTGTGCGGACGGTGGTGATGGTGTCCTGTGACCCTGCCACGCTGGCGAGAGACGCGTCGATCTTGCTGCACAAGGGTCGCTTTGCCCTGGAGCGTCTCGACGTGTTCGAGATGTTTCCCTGCACCAGTCACGTGGAAGCGGTGGCGCTGTTCCGGAGGGAGCGATGATCCTGCCGGTGGACGAGCGGCTTCGGCAGGAGGCGGAGCGCTACCGCTTACGGTTCACCTGCGAGAGTTGCGCGTGGTTCGATGCCGAGGGGGGGACGTGCTCGCATGCGTACCCGAACGAGGCTCACAAGGGCATCGACCTGAACGTCGCGGACCGGGTGGCTTTCTGCAAGGAGTTCGAGCTGGCGTGAGCAAGCGCAGGAGTCACCCACCGACGTTGATCCGCCGAGCCGAGCGAGAGATCCGGGAGGGGGGGCTGATCGAGCGTGGGATGCGGGTGTTGGCGGGGGTATCCGGCGGGCCTGACTCGATGGCGCTGCTTCACGTGCTGTCCGTGCTGCGTTCGAAGGTCGGTTTTGAGCTGATTGCGCATGCGGTGGACCACGGGCTTCGAGCGGAGGCGATGGGGGAGGTGGCGCTTGCCGAGGAGCAGGCGAGGCTGTTGGGGGTTCCGTTCGGGGTGTCGCGACTGCGCGTCGAGGCCGGGGGCAACCTGCAGGCGCGGGCGCGGACCGCGCGGCTCGGTGCGTTGCGTGAACAAGCACGGCTTCGCGGGGCGGTTCGAATCGCGCTGGGCCATCACGCGGACGACAGGGCCGAGACCGTGCTGCAGCGGATCCTGCGAGGTTCGGGGCCTGCCGGCCTGGCGGTCCTGGCGCCTCGCGGGGGGGATCTCATCCGACCGTTCGTTCGGGCGCGACGATCGGACGTGATCGACCATCTACAAAGACATGGCATTCCGTTCGCGCAGGATCCATCCAACGAGGACCGGAGGTTCTTGCGGGCGAGGGTTCGAGCGGACCTGTTGCCGATGCTCGAGTCCTTGTCCCCTCGCATCGTGCAGCATCTATGCAGTCTTGCCGACGACCTTGGAGCGCTCGGCTTGACCACCTCACCACTGGGGCGTGCGCAGCTTCGGGAGCTCGGACGCGCTGCGTCGCAGCAGCGCACCGGGGTTCGCGTCTCCGTACCGGGGGGAAGGGTGGCCACGGTGGACGTTTGCACTGGACGCATCGTCGTCGAGGCCCCAGAAGATGTGAAAGGCGCGCGAAAGCCTCGACAGCGACCAGATGAGGCTTAAGCTGCTTAGTCGACGCGTGGAAGAAGAGATGGCAAACTGCAATTGGAACAACGCCTCCTTGGATCTGGCCCGTTGGACCGGATCGAAGGACGGCGATAACTGTCCTGACGATCACGTCGGGAGGCTGGTGTTGTGAAGCAGTCTCATAAAACGCTCCTGCTGTGGGTCCTGTTGATCCTCATGTTTCTTGCGATCTGGCAGTTCGTGAGCCCGGACGCTCCGCGGGCCACGCAGGTGCCTTTCAGCGAGTTTGTGGCTCTCGTAAAGGCGAGCCCCGAGGATACGCACGTCGAGTCGGTCACCATCAAGGACAGGGAGTACACGTTCACGGTGTACGACCCGGTGTCGAAGCAGCGGAACAAGAAAGTGACGCTGGGCCCGGCGCCGACGGACGAGGTGATGAAACTGCTCGACGAGCGCAAGGTCAAGCTGGCCTTCGAAAAGGACGAGGGAAGCCCCTTCTGGTCGAGCGCGCTGATCACGATCCTGCCGATGATCTTCTTGTTGGTGATGTTCTACCTGTTTATGCGCCAGCTGCAGTCCGGAGGCGGGAAGGCGATGAGCTTTGGCAAGTCCAAGGCGCGCATGCTCAACGAGACGCAGAACAAGGTGACGTTCGCGGACGTGGCGGGTATCAACGAAGCCAAGGACGAGCTCGAGGAGATCATCGCATTCCTGCGTGACCCCAAGAAGTTTCAGCGGCTCGGTGGGCGCATCCCCAAGGGTGTTCTCATGATGGGACCGCCAGGAACCGGCAAGACCTTGCTGGCCCGCGCCATCGCGGGAGAAGCAGGCGTGCCATTCTTCTCCATCTCTGGGTCGGACTTCGTCGAGATGTTCGTCGGGGTCGGTGCCAGCCGTGTCCGAGACCTGTTCGAACAGGGGAAGAAGCATGCCCCCTGCATCATCTTCATCGATGAGATCGATGCGGTCGGGCGTCACCGCGGCGCAGGCCTCGGTGGCGGTCATGACGAGCGCGAGCAAACGCTCAACCAGTTGCTCGTCGAGATGGACGGGTTCGAGTCCAACGAAGGCGTCATCATCATTGCCGCAACCAACCGCCCCGACGTGCTCGACCCCGCGATCCTTCGACCCGGTCGGTTCGACCGTCGCATCACCGTCCCTCGGCCTGACGTCGTGGGTCGGGAAGGTATCCTCCGGGTTCACACCAAGAAGGTTCCTCTGGGTGAGGACGTGGATTTGGAGACCATCGCCAGGGGCACCCCGGGCTTCGTCGGCGCCGACCTGGAGAACCTCGTCAACGAGGCGGCCTTGCTCGCGGCCCGGCAAGATAAGGACGCCGTCAGCATGGGCGACATCGAAATGGCCAAGGACAAGGTCCTGATGGGCACCGAGCGTCGGTCCATGGTGATGAGCGAGCAGGAGCGCCGTATCGCCGCATGGCACGAGGCGGGGCATACCCTCGTGGGCATGTTCACTGAGGGCAACGACGAAATCCACAAGGTGTCGATCATCCCGCGTGGTGCGGCGCTGGGTGTGACCCAGTTCTTGCCGACCGAGGACCGGCACATGATGAGTCGCAAGCAGGCGCTCGCGCGTATTTCGATGGCGCTGGGCGGGCGGAGCGCGGAGGAGCTCGTGTTCGGAGAGATCACGACGGGTGCTTCGAACGACATTCAGCGCGCCACGCAGCTTGCCCGGATGATGGTGTGCGAGGTCGGCATGAGCGAGAAGCTGGGACCGGTCAGCTACGGCGAGCGTGAGGACTCGATCTTCCTCGGCCGTGAGTTCGCTCAGCACCGTCCGGACTACTCCGAGAAGACTGCCGTCGACATCGACGACGAGATCAAGCGCATTATCGAGGACCAGCACGGTCGTGCGAAGGGCGTGTTGACGGAGCGGCGCGAGGCGCTGGACCGTCTTGCCCACGCGTTGCTCGAGCGCGAGACGCTTGATCAAGAGGAGATCCGTGCCGTGGTTGACGGTCGCGAGCTTCCGCAGCGGGAGCGCGTGATCATCCCCACCTGGTCGGAGCGTGCTGAGCAGTCGAAGGAGAAGAGGCGCGGGTCCAGCATCTTTGGCTCGCCCAAGCCCGCCACCTCGGGCTGACTGGCGTGAACCTGCCGGACCGGACTACGTTCCAAAAAACTCTGACCAGCATCGTGGTGGGGGCTTTAGTGGGTCCCCTCTCCGCCTTCCCCGTTGCCCACGAGCCAGGGCGTCCTTCCCAGGGCGTTGCTCAGGACCTGCGAAAGCTCTCCCCTCCGAAAGACGACCAGGACGTGCCCGCGATCGAGCCTGCCGTCACCCTTGGCGCCATCGTCAGCCTGAGGGAGAACGAGATCCTCGTTCTGTCCGATGCGGAGCCTTCGCCCGAACAGTTCTCGAGGCTGCTGCGCGATCGGGTTACGGGCGACGTCGCGAACATGGCGCCGAGCCTTCTTGGTCTGCTGCGCGAGGTGGCGAAGGGCAACGACGCGGTGCGCATCGAGGTCATCTCAGGGTATCGCAGCTGGAAGCTCAACGAAATGCTGCGGAAAAAAGGGCGCAACGTCGCGGCGCACAGCCAGCATAGCCTGGGGACGGCCATGGACTTTCGTGTGGAGGGTATGAGCTCCAAACAGCTCGCGGATGCGATCGAGAAGATCGGCTGGCGGGGCGGCTTGGCCCACTACCCGGGGGACACGGACCGATTCGTCCACGCGGACGTGGGTCCTCACCGAAGATGGCGTGGGAGGTGACACGTGCCTGCCAATGAAACCGTCCGTTCGAGCGTTGTCCTCGGCATGCGTCCCAGGACCGTCTTCCTCCTTCTCCCGCTGCTATCCGTCGTCGCTGGTTGTCGGGAGGCCCCTTCCCATCCACCTGCTGCCTCCGCGTCCCTGTCGGCTGAGCCCGCGGCCGCCCCTGTTGTCGTGCCCGAGCGGCCTGCTGCGGCAGCGTCCGATGTCGTTCCTGCAGCCGGTCCCATGGCTCCGGCGATGACCGACGGCGAACTGGGGGCGTTGATCAACGCGCTGTCCGAGCCTACGGGGGACTTCCCGAGCGACAACTTCGTGTCCAACGAGACGTCGTACCTGCACGTTGCCCCAGCCCTGCTGGACGAAAAGGTGCGAGGCAAGGCCTACGTTGGGGTGGGGCCGGAGCAGAACCTCACCTACGTGGCGATGATGCAACCCGCGATGGCCTACATCGTGGACATCCGTCGCCAGAACATGCTCCAGCACTTGCTCCTTCGTGCGCTGGCGGAGGATGCGCGGGACAGGGCTGCCTTCCTGGAGCGTCTTACGGCGCGGCGTCCGGGCTGCTGCGGGGTGACGAAGCCCGAGTTGGCGTCGTTCGACGAGCTGGCGGACGCGTTGGCGAAGACCGACGCATCGGAGGAAGCGGTGCAGGCGGAAGTGGAGCGGACGCTAGCGCTCATGGGGCGGCTCGGTGTGGTGCGAAAGCCGGCGGACGAGGGGAGTCTGCGCAAGGTCTTGCAAGCGTTCGCGAAGGGCGGGCTCGACCTTGCTTACTCCATGAAGGGAAGCGGGAGGAAGTACCCGTCGCTGCGCAAGCTGCTTGCGATGGAGGACGACGAAGGCAAGCAGCGAAGCTTCCTTTCGGACGAGGAGAGCTTCTCGAGGGTTCAGGGGTTGCTTCGGGCCAATCGCGTGGTGCCTGTGGTGGGCGACTTCTCGGGGGACAAGGCCTTGCGAGGTGTGGCTGCGGACATGCGCGGTCGCGAGCTCACGTTGGGGGTGTTCTATACCTCGAACGTGGAGCAGTACTTGTTCGAGGGGGGGAGCTACGGCACGTTCGTGCGCAACGTGGAGACCTTTCCGATTGACGAAACGAGCAGCTTCCTGCGCGTCTGGTTCGACCAAGGGCGAGCGCATCCCACGCAGCGGGAGGGGCATCGGACCACGAGCATGGTGATGCCGGTGGGGGCGTTCCTGGCGAGGCACGCCAAGCACCCCTTCGCGACGTACTGGCACGTGACCACGTTCGTGCACGAGGTCCCTTAGATTGAGGCAGTTTGCTTTCTGTGACCACGCTTGACGCCCCAGGGGACGGGTCGTAATCTGGAAAAATTCATGGTCTCACCGGTTCGGGAGGGCGGCCTGGTCGCGGACAAGTACCGCGTTGAGCGCGTGATCGGCGTGGGCGGAATGGGTGTGGTCGTCGCGGCCCAGCATGTGGAGCTGGACGAGCGGGTGGCGCTGAAGCTCTTGAAGGAGGAAGCGGCGAAGAAGCCTGAGCTGGTGGAGCGCTTTCTTCGGGAGGCGCGTGCGGCCACGCGCATCAAGAGCGAGCACGTTGTCCGGGTGATGGACGTGGGGCGTTTGGAGGACGGGCTTCCGCGTCCCCGTCCAGGACAGGCCCCCAGATCCGGGTGGAGCGGTGAGGAGCAATCTCAGGGCGCCCCGCTCCCTTCTCATTGCGACCTTGGCTTTCGCGGTCTCGTGGCTCGGGACTACCCGCATCGCCTTTGCGACGGACCTTGCGGACGAAGCGGACTTGCACTTCCGCTTGGGTAATGAACGTGTCAATGCTGGCGACTACCGCCAGGCGCTGGTTCACTACCTGCTCTCCAACCGGCTCGCCCCCAACAAGAACGTCGTATTCAACATTGCGTCCATGTACGAGGAGCTGGGCCAGTACCCTGACGCCTATCGCTACTACGTGGAGGCGCTGGCCGCAGAGACCGATCCTGGTCGCAAGTCCTCTCTGGACGCCGCCCTCACCCGCATTCTCCCTCGTATTGCCGTCGTTCACGTCACGAGTGACCCTCCCGGCGCCACCATCTTCGTGAATCGTCGCGACCTTGGGCCGAGGGGGGTGACGCCGCAGACTCTCGCGTTCGCGCCGGGGGAGTATCGCATTCTCCTGAGCGCCCGCGGGTATCACGACAATGAGTCGGGCACGATTCAAGCCTCTGCCGGGTCCACTTCCCGGGTCGTCTTGTCGCTGGCGCAAGTGCTTGGCCGTGTCGTGATCGAGGCGAGCTCTCCGGGGTTGACGGTGCGTGCGGCCGAGTTGGGATTGGCTCCCACGCCCTTGCCTGCCACGCTCGCTCTGCCCCCCGGCGAACACCTGCTCTCTGTGGAAGGTCCCCTCCACGACAAGCAGCCCCTGCGGGTGGCCGTCGCTGCGGGGGCATCGTCCCGGCTGACCGCGGACCCCCCGCGCAAGCGGGGCAGTGTTCTCGTCCTCGGTTCCCATCGAGGGGCAGTGATTCTGGTGGACGGCCAGCCCAAGGCCTTCGTCCCAGCCGTTCTCGACCTGCCCGTGGGCAGACATGTGATCACGGTCTCCCAGGACGGGTATCGGGCCGAGAGCTTCGAAGTAGACGTCGCGCCGAGGGTGCAGCGTCAGCTCGAGGTGGCGCTCTCGCCGCTGGACCGCGTGGTGGCGGCGTCGCGCCAGATCGAGGAGGTGGACGACGCGCCGGGGTCGGTTTCCTTGATTCCCTCCTGGGAGCTTCGGGCGATGCAGTACCCCACGATCCTCGAGGCCTTGCGGGGGGTGCGGGGGGTGTTCGTGGGGGACGACCGGACGTACGCTCACGTGGGGGTACGGGGGTTCGCGCGGCCGGGAGACTACGGCAACCGGCTGGTGGTGCTGCTCGATGGTCACCCGCTGAATGATAATTACTTCGGGAGCTCGTACGTGGGATTGGACGCGCGCACGGACCTCGACGATCTGGAGCGGATCGAGGTGGTTCGAGGGGCGGGATCCGTGTTGTACGGCACGGGCGCGTTGTCGGGGGTGGTGAACCTGGTCACGCGCTGGGGGGATGAACCGGAGCGCGTGCGTGTGTCCATGTCGACGGTGGAAGCGGGATTGATGCGGGCGAATGCCAGGGCATCGGTGCGTCTGGGGGAGCGCTCGGGGGCCTGGGTGTCAGTCGCTGGTGCACAGGGGCAGGGGCGTGAGTTCGAGTTTCCCGAGTACGCGCAAGACGGGGCAGATGGGCGGTCGCGAGGGCTCGACGGGCTCGAGGCGGGGACGATCGGTGGCCGGGTGTGGTCCGGACCGGCGACGGTGCAATGGTTCCTGCACACGCGTAAGAAGACGATCTCTCCGTGGAAGGGCCCAGGTTCGATCGCAACGAGACGGACGAAGACCCGGCGCAGTCCAGGGTGGGCGGGTCCGTAACCTGGGACTCGGTGCTGTCGACGTCGACCGTGATCGGGTCCGCCACGTGGTCATTCTCTGCGGGGGTCTACAACGCATTCGACCGTCGCCAGTCCATCCCTTTGGGGTGCGGCTCCATCCGAACGGTGCTGATCGAGCCGAATCGTAGGGATCTGGCGT
>CAZAWR010000110.1:0-30649 GCA_964488865.1 uncultured Polyangiaceae bacterium
GAAGCTCCGAAGAATCAAGTGAAGACTGCCCCGTTCAAAGGGAGCCGCACCCAACTCCGATGGCTCCGGATCTGGGCACGTGACACCCCATGGTCCTGACTCTGACTTGACGAAGACTCGGCGTTTGCATCGGCCAGCTGGAACCGTTAAGCATCTCGGGTGTCAGGGAAATCCGGTGTTGCGTTGAACTACCCGAGCCCCATCCGGCCCAAGTCGCCCTCGTCCGACGGATGCCCGTCGCCCTGGGATTCCGTTCCCGATCTGCTCCATCCCGAACCGTTCACCCGGGTCGACCTCGATCGGGTCAAGGAGGCGATCGTGTTTGCGTTCGCGAGCGGGGTCTCGGGAGGGCTCTTCGCGGACGCCTTGCATCAGGCGATCCTTGGCCCGTCGACCTGGGAGCCCGAGACCTTCGCCAAGGATCTCTTTCTGGAGGACTTCGTGGCGCGTTGTTACCAGGTTCGAATCGGCGGCCGGCCGCTGGTTGCGAGCGCCGGGTACCTCGAAAAGCTCCTCGCCCATCCGCCGTCGGACCCGTCTGTTGTCGAGTTTCGCCGTGAGATTGCCTCGGAGCTCGCGTCGTCGCCCGAGCTGAGGGCTGAGTTCGAGCAGCTCTATACGCTATTGTGCCGATTTCGGGGGGCACTCGAGGGTGCCGCGGGGAGCAAGAGGTTCGACGCGAACCGACGACAGCTCGAACTGCTAGGCCAAGCGAAGAAGATCTTCGACCGCATGGCGTGCGGCTTCGGGGCTGCGCGCTCCGGGCTGGCTCGGCTTCACGCGTTCGCGATACGGGTGCAGGCGGCCGAACCCTACCAGTCAATGGCCCAACTGCTGCAATACGACGAGCACCTCGCCACGCTGAATTTGAAGGTTCGGGTGGGCGCCGACGGGCACATCCACGGCTTCGAGATCGCCGCGCTGAAGGAGAACGTGCAGAACGCTTTTGTGACCTCGCCGTGGAGGCGTTGGCTCTCGAAGGTCGAGCTGCTCTTGCGAGGCTTCCGATTTGGCGAGGGCGAGGTGATGGCCCGCCTGATCGACGCGGTGTTCGACGGGATTCTGCCGGAGGTCGCGCTGTTCGTTCAGCTGCTCGGGGACATGGAGTTCTATCTAGGAACGCTCGGGTTCAGAGACGTTGCCAAGGCGGCAGGGCTCGACGTGTGTCTGCCCGAGTTCGTGTCAGCCGACGAGCCCCGGGTGTTGCAGGGACTGTTCAATCCCCTGCTGGCGGCGCACGGTACGCGCCCGGTGCCCTGCGACTTTCGCACGGACGCGCACAGCACGACCGTGCTGATCACGGGCCCGAATTCAGGGGGCAAGACGCGGCTGCTTCAGTCGATCGGCCTTGCACAGGTATTGGCGCATGCTGGGGTGTTCGTACCCGCCAAACAAGCACGCATCGCCATGTGTTCCCGTCTCGTGGTCTCCCTCATTCAAGAGACCACCGCGGACCAGAGCGAGGGCCGACTCGGGATGGAGCTGATCCGCATTCGTGCCCTGTTCGAACGCTTGCCCCCCGGGGCGATGGTCATCCTCGATGAGCTATGCTCCGGCACCAATCCGTCGGAGGGCGAGGAGATCTTCGAGCTGGTCATCACCGTCCTCGCCCGGCTCACCCCGCAAGCCTTCATTACGACGCACTTCCTGAACTTCACTGCAAGGCTCGAGCGCGAGCGCAAGCTCGGTGACTTGAGGTTCCTTCAGGTTCAATTGGACCACCATCAACAGGCAACCTACCAGTTCGTGGACGGCGTCGCCCAAACCTCACTCGCGCAGCGCGCTGCGGAGCGACTCGGTGTCACGGGAGACCAGCTGATGTCGCTCGTCGAACGCAACGTGGCACTTGCTGCCCGACCGACCGAGTAAGCCGATGCCGACCTTCCTGACGACACCCAAGATGCCCCCCGAGCTCGCTGCCAGGATCGAGGCACGCGTGACCGGGAGAAAAAAGGGGCCGGTCGTCAAGATGTTCGCCCCGCGCATACCGTTCTCCGTGCTTCTGCCCATCGTCGCGATCGTCGCCGTCGTCGGCCTCGCAGTCATCAGCAACTGGTCCACGCGTCGCGAAACCGAGCGCACGCGGGCCGAGCTCATGACCAGCATCCACGAAGCCCAGGCCTCGCTGGCCCCAGAGGCTTCGCACTTTCTGCCGGTCGTGGAATCATGGATCGTCCGGCTGGCCGGTCCTTACGAGGGAGACCTGGTCTCGGAGCAGGTCCGGCATTCCGGCGGCATCCGGGCGCAGCTCAAGCGACCCGTCGTCTATGTCCGTGGGTCCCTGAGCGACCTTGCCCGCTCCGACCAGATCCCGATGGCTGCGAACGCGTCCATGAAGGACTCGCTGTTGCTGTGTCTGCTCGACCCGCCGTCTGCCACGACGGAGGACGAGGTCCTCGCGAAGGTGCGGGGCGCCAACTTCACGCTGCTCGCCCCGAACATCCGAAGGCTCCATGAAGCCGAAACCGGTCTGGGGGTGTTACGCCCGTCTTGGGAGCATCGCGTCCGCGCGGCTCCGGATCGGAAGGCCCTCGCTAGCCTTCAACGGGACTTCGCCCGCGCGCCCATCGAGGACGGAAAGCTCGCGGCAAGCGCGGAGGTCCTCGTCGTCGCGATCGATGAGCCCCCAGAGGGCGAGGTCCGCGGAACAGCGGCCGACTATGCGCATGCGGTGCGATTGGGCATCGTGGACCTTCGCTCCGATACGGTGCTCGTGCGTCTTCGTCGCCCGACGAACCCCTCCGCTGTCGGGGCCGAAGCCCGGACGGCTTTCGGCCGAGCGGTCGCCGGATGCCAGACTGGGGTGCAATTGCAGGATGCTGCGAAGGAGTGAGGGGTCTGGGCTCCCGTTCCCGCGCAAACAAAGGCACCTAAGGACGTCAGCAAGAAGAAGAGGAGCGGATGAAGGGAATCCTCATCGGGGGATCAGGGGAAGTGATAACCGATGAGAAGCGACCCGCTCCCGGGTCTCTTCTTGCCTGTTGGAGCGACCTGCGGGACTTGAACCCGCAACAGCGATTATGGCGTTAACCGTTCCACTTCGTCCCGGGGACCGGGCAAGGGGATGAGAAACGGATTCGTGCTCTACCGTTGAGCTAAGGTCGCAGAGAGCGGATGAAGACCCCAGGTCGGGCGGATCTACCCTAAAGATAACCGACCTGGATCGACCCGCTCCTTCGTCTTGCAGCCGGCGGCGACGAGACGTCCTCCGCCGGGCTCGGGTTTCAGTTCCGGGCAAAGTCGGCCATGACCGCCGGTGCGGCCAAGTCGAAGCCCACGACGTCGAGCATGCCCGGGTCCGTCGGATCCGCGATGGAGAACTTCGTTGCCGTCATCCCCACCACAATCAGCTTGGCAGCGATGCCCAGGGCCTGCCGGTAATCCAGCAGGGCCTGGGACGGATGCACGTTGCCGGCCCAGGTCTCGTTGTCGGTGTACACCACGAAGGTGTCCACCGGGATGCGATGCTTGCGTGCGTACAGCATCGGCTGCGCGCAGTCCGTTCCGCCCATCGGCACGCGGCTGACGGTCTCGACGACCTGCTCGAGCGACTGCTTCGCCGAGATGCCGAGCGGCACGAGTATTTGGCTGAAGCCCACGAAGTGCGCATGCTGCTCGGTGCGCGCGGTGACCATCGCCATCGCCGCGCTTCCCACACGCGGGGTGATGCCCGGCATTCCGGACAGCGTCCCGCACTCCATCGAACCCGACACGTCGAGCGCCAGCAAGTGACGCTTGTGCGTCGGCTCTAGGGTGCCGAAGGACGCGTAGAACGCCTCCTCCAGCGCGTCCTGCACCTCGCGGACCGGCGTCCAGGACAAGGAACCGCGCGCGCCGTGACCCTGCTGGTACACCTTCAGGGCCCCAAGCAACGCGAGCGGGTGAACCCGCGCCTGACGCAAGCGCTGCGGGTCCGTCAGCAGCGCGGTCGCCTTGCGGGTCGCATCACCCAGCGGCGTCAGCAACCCCACCTCGGTCATCTTCGCGAGGTTGCGGACGAGCGCGGTCATCGGCATCTTCTCGAGCAACACCTCCCAGACCTCACGCTCGTTCTTCCACTGCGTCGGGATCATCTCGTGGGTGAAGCCGTACGCGCGAATCAGCTCCACCACGTCGCGCTTGCGGTCCGTGGTGCGCAGGACCTCGAACGCCATCAAGGACTCCGGAAGGTGATCGAGCGACGGGGTCGTGCCCCGCTTGGCCGGCGTCTCGATCGCCTCCGAGCTTCCGGCCACGACCCACCGGAACACGGCGTTGTGGGTCGCGGACGCGGCCTTCGGGTGCGCCAGGCGGAGCAAGTCCCGGTGCGACCAGCCGTCGCGCTGGCCGTACTTGGTGACCTGCAGGACCAGCTTCTGCGGCGGCAGCTGGTTGTACCAGTCGCCCACCGCGCGCCGCAGCCCGCGGCCCCACCGACGCATCCCGGTCACGTTGCCCGCGAAGTGCATCAGGTGCGTACCGATGCGGCAGACCTTGGGCAGCGCCGAAAGCGCAGCGCGACGAACCTCCGCGCGCGGGTGGGACGCCGCCATCGCGAGGGCGAAGATCGCGGCGTCGTTCTTCGGCGCACGGCCCTTGTCGGACACGTCGGCGATGACGGCCACGGCGCGCGCGCCGTCCTCGTCGAGGCAAGCTTGCACGCACGTGGCGTTGTCGCGGGTCATGGAGCGCTCGGAGGCGTAGTAGGACCCGCCCTCGGTGCCGAGGATCAGGAACCGCTCGAGCTGGGCCCACTTGTCGATGACGAAGCAGTAGCCGCCCGCGAGGTTGCGCTTCTGACCCTTGCGCGCCTTGGCCTTCTGCGGCGTCATGGCATCGATCAGGTGCTGGATGTATCGCGTGGACATGGCTGACCTCCCGTTGGGGTTGCAGCCGTCTTCTTCAATGTGCGTGCCAGGGGGCGTTGCGTGGGAATCGCTGGTTTTTTGAGGGGTAGTTGGCTTCAGGGCGCGGGCGGACGATATGAGGAGATAGAAACCTATCCGCGGACCGCGGGGAGGCGGTGGATTGGGTGACGCGCCACCGTGCCTCCGCGCCATCGCGTGCCGCACCGTCGTTCCCGCCCCCAGCCACGGGATGTCCAGCGGGTCTTCGCGGTTCGGATGCGCCAACGCGCCATTCGCCATGACCCGAACGCCGTCGAACGGACTACAATGACACTTTCCCCACCAATGCGGATTGGGCCACGATCGAGATCCGCGAGGGCGAGACGAAGGGTGATCTGGTTTGCGGGAACGGGAGGATTCACTTGATCGTCCCGTGCAATTGCTCGGGGCAGCGGACGGCGACGGTGAAGGTCGGCGACCGAACGTTTCAGGTGGAGCAGACAGCAGCCCCAACGGACGGGCCTCCCGGCTCGCATTGTCACCTGGGCGTGTGCCCGTAGCCTCCGAACCTACCGGCCCGACCGCTCAATCGCCGACGCAATATCCAGCAAAGCCCCGTCCACGTCGTCCCGGATCCGACGCACCGTCATGTACCAACCCAGCGAGATCGCGAACACGAAGGCTCCCACGATAGGAAGGATCATCGACTCGGGAGCGGGAAACAGCAGCAGCGTGGGCCAGAGCAGGGCCATGCTGATCGGCATCGGATACAGCCGCGCATCAAGCCGCACCACGTTGCCCTCCTGCGTCGCACGAAGTCTCGCCACCCCCAGCGACCGGTTCCAACCGAACCAGAGCGTGGTCAGGCGAAGCCACCCGCTCGTGCCCGACCATTCACCCACGGTGGCGCTTCCCGACAAGACAGGCGGGAACCTCACCCTGTCGAGCGCCACTGATCCCTTCGCCGTGGCGCGATAACCCGCCTGGAGCTGTCCCTGACCGAGGACGACCGGAGGAAGGAGCACCGTCCGCGCGGTTCCCACGGGGATCAAAGCGAGCTTCGCGAGCCACCCGGGCGCCACGTAGTAGACCGCCATCTCCAACAACATCACCCCGAACACCACGAAGAAGGCGATGTAGAAGGACTCTGTCATCGGGGTATGCATCGTCTAAGGCCCCCAGACTCGCACGCACCCCTTGCCGGCACGCTTCGCCTCATACAACGCCCGGTCCGCCAACTCGAACAGTTCTCGCGCCCCCGTCGCCGACGCGGGATAGCTCGCCACCCCGATCGAGATGCCCGGGTGCAGTTCCACGCCTTCGTGCTCGAACCGGTGGGAAACGATCGCCTCGAGCACCCGCTGCGCCCATACCTCGGACTCCGAAATGTCCGCCCGTCGCAACGCCGCCACGAACTCGTCGCCCCCGAACCGCGACGCGAACCCGACCTGGTCGATCGTCTCCCCGATCACACGCCCGGCTTCCCCGATCACGTAGGCCCCAAACAGGTGCCCGTTCGCGTCGTTGATCCCCTTCACCCCGTCGAGATCCATCACGAGCAACCCCACCGGCTGGCTCGCCTGCGAAGCCCGCTGGATCAGCAGCCCCAACTCTTCGTCGAACTTGCGTCGCACGTACAGTCCGGAGAGGTCGTCGATGTTGAGGAGTCGCTCGACGACGGCATCGTAGGCTTGGTCGAGGGCGTCGGAGACCTCGAATCGCAGGACGGCGTGGGCGAGAGCGATCTTGTCTCCGGGCCCGAGGATGCGCTCGTTGCAGGCTTGGCCGTTGACGAACGTGCCGTTGGTGCTCTCCAGGTCCACGAGCGCCCAAGCGCCGCCTCGGTCCTCCACGCGCGCGTGGTGCCAGGAGATGCCCTCGTCCGTGAGGCAAAGGTCCGCGTCCGGGTCGCGCCCGATGAGGATGCCTTTCGCTAGCGGCATGCGGTGCCCCACCTCCTTGCCCTGCACCACCACGAGCACGGGCCGATAGCGAGCCTTCATCGCCTGGATGGGGCCGGACGCAAGCAGCGCGTTGCGGTCGAGAGGCTTGGTGCTGAAAGGGCGGTTCGATCGGGCCACGGGACGGCAAGCCTACCACGAGACGACACAGCACGCTGGGAGGCAAAACAATTGCCGAGAGGCGAGCAGCGGGGAGACGGGGTGGCCGCCGGTCAGGGCAGGTGTTGCAGCGGCGACAAGGCATACCTTAGAGACGATAGGTTCGAACGACAGGGCGGGACGGCCCGAGGTTCGGTCCGTGCCCCGCCCCAATCCACGCCGCCCGTGGCCGCGCGATTGCGCACTTCCGCAGAAGCCAACCACACTATCTGCGGCTCTCTGCGACATCTGCGGCCAACGAAAGGGTGCACACGCTCCCAGGAATCGCCACCACCCGCCGAGCCGGCGCGCGCAGCACTGCCCCCGGGAGCACCACGCAGCTTCGCACCTCGCCCTCCCCTTCCACCGCGCCCCCGGAGGCAACCACCGACTCCCGCAACGCCACCGACGGACCCACGACCGCGTCCGGCGCGCACCACGCCAGCAGCCCTCGGTTCCTGAGCCACAGCAGGTTCGCCCGCAAAAACTCCTGCGGCGTCCCGATGTCCACCCAGTCCCCTCCGTGCCACGCCACCCCCACGCTCTCCCCCGCCCGAAGCCGCGGCATCAAGACGTCGCCCACCAGGCACCCCTCCCGCGGAAGAAGCCCCCGCCCCCGCTCGGCAAGCACCATCACCCCGAGATAGTCCGCCCCCGACGCCTCCTCCAAGAATGTCTCCCCGCGAAGCCGCGCGATCCGCCCGTCGCGACTCACCCCCACCGTCCCCTGCCCCGCCGCGCGCCTCGCAACCAGCAGCGTCGCCACCACGCCGCTCTCCGCAGCGAGGCGTGCATGCTGCGCCGCTAGCCCCACGAGGTCCACGTCCAGATGCATGTCCCCGTTCCACACGATCACATCGCCCGGCCCCAGTGCCTCCGACGCGTTCGCCACGCCCCCGGCCGTACCGAGGATCGACGGTTCGTGGAGCACGGCGACGTCACGGGGAATGGCGCGAAGCAGCACGTCCGCGCGGTGGTGCGTGTTCATCGCGAGGGGTCCGAAGGCGTGGGCCCGAAGCTGGTCGAAGACATGCTGGAATGCGGGGCGATCCCCGACCGGAAGCAACGGCTTGGGGAAGTGGTCGGTCAGGGGACGCAGCCGGGTTCCGAACCCTGCGCACAGGACCATCGCGGGCATCATGACCTTCACGGACTACCCCAGATGCCTTGACGTGGGCCACCTTCCTGCGACGGAAGCCCGAGTTGTTCTCCCGAAGGCGAGGGCGAGGTCATGGAAACTAGGAACTAGGAACTAGGAATGCGAACACGGAAGGAAGAATGATGGGCTCCAATCCCCAGGCTTCGTGATCACCCTCCATGACACACTGGCGTTCGCATTCATCATTCCGTGTTCCTCTTCCTAGTTCCTAGTTTTCCGCACGGATCAATGTGGTTGATGGCAGGCATCCGTCCATCGGCGGCAACGGGCCTCAACCCGGTATCGATCTCGGGCACCCAGGAATACTCTCTCCCCATGAGGTACCTGCACACCATGGTTCGGGTCCGGGACCTGAACGCTTCACTTCGTTTCTACTGCGACGCCCTCGGCTTGCACGAGGTTCGCAGGCTCGAGTCCGAGCAGGGACGTTTCACCCTCGTTTTCCTCGCGGCCCCGGGCGACGAAGACGCGCAGGTCGAGCTCACCTACAACTGGGATCCAGAGGACTACGGTAGCGCCCGCAACTTCGGGCACATCGCCTACGAGGTCGACGACATCTACGCGGCCTGTCAGCGGCTCTCGGACCGGGGCGTCACGATCCTTCGCCCGCCCAGGGATGGGCGCATGGCGTTCGTTCGCTCGCCGGACCTGATCTCGATCGAGCTGCTGCAAAAGGGCGAGGCGCTCGCCCCACGCGAGCCCTGGGCATCGATGCCCAGCCAGGGAACCTGGTAGTCGCCCCGCCGTCCCGAAACTTGGCCGAACTCGGAGACCATGCTACCGGCCAAACCATGAGGCGCACCTCGCGACCATGGGCCTTGCTCGGCCTGGCAGGACTGCTTTGGGGGCTGGTTTCCACCGCGACCGCCACCGGTTGCTCGACAGACCCGGTCAACCCCGACGGGTGCAAGGAGATCGAACTCGCCCGCTGCCAGGCAGCCCCCGCTTGCTCTGCCTTCGGTGCCGACTTCGACGTCGACGCCTGCGAGCGCTTCTACCGCGACCAGTGCCTGAAGGGCCTGCAGACCGAAAACGATCCCGGCAAGCCGCGGGTCGACGCCTGCGTGAGGGCCGTCCAGAAGGCGGGCGCCTGCGCACGCGACGGCGTCGCCCCCTGCAACGTCGGCACGCAGGAAATCCCCGACCCATGTGCGATCGTCAGCGCCCCCGAAAACTTCACCGAGTGCGGGTTCCTCGACGACTTCTTCGGCGAGGAGGACGCTGCGCTTAGTCCCTTCAACGAGTCCGGGGCAGAAACCACCCCGCAAACGGACACAGGCAACACCCAGGATGCCGCCACCGACGCTCCGCTGGACGAACCGGGGTGATCTGGACCAACATCCCCCGGGAGCGCAGCCATCATGACCCAGCGCACCCATCACACCACCGCACTGCTCTCGATCTTCTGTGCCGCATTCTTCGTCGCCTGCGGCAACAAGCCCGAGCCTGAGCCCCCACCTGCCAAGCACGTCGGCCCCGACGACCGGATCCTCGTCGTCGGTAAGTCTTGGCGGGAGATGACCCAGTCGGAGGGGTTCATCAACGAACCCGACGTCGCGTTCATGCGAGTGAGGGACACGTTCACCTTGCACCTCGAGCCGGGCTCATCCACCGCCCTCGTCGACGTCGATCGCGACGAGCTACTGCGCAGCCCCGACGGTCGCGAGTTTCACTGCAAGGTCGCGGGAGCGATCAAGGCGTCCGTGTCCTTTGCCTGGCGCATGGACGAGCCCGTGCTGTCGGTGCGCGTCCCCGAGGCGTCGATCCCGCGCAAGTGCAAAGAGCGCGGGTTCACCCGTCCGTTCAAGCAGCTGCCTGCGCTGTCGGCCTCCTATGCGCTGCGCGGGGATCAGCTGATCGCCATCGAGCCGATCACCCTCCGCAGCTCGCTGCTGCCGGCGGACTGAGCCGGCACCGCGCATGAACCATCGCTCGACCCCCGGCCAGGCTGCCCCAGGCGGCCCCGTGTTCCCACACCCCGGCAAAGCGCTGACCGCAGCGATCGTCGCCCTGCTGGCGGTCTGGGTCACGTTCGCGGTCGGAATCAACTGGGGAGGCGGCGGCGCCAACCTCTTCGAGCTGGGCGTGGGAGACACGCAAAAAATCTTGCGCGGCGAGGTGTGGCGCCTGTTCACGGCGCCCTTGCTCCACCTGCCCACAGGCCCGGGCTCCGTCGGCCACATCGTGTCCACGTTGCTCGGCCTCTACTTCCTCGCGCCGGCCCTCGAGAAGAAGTGGGGCGGGCGGTGGATGCTCGCCTTCCTCTACGGCTCGGCCCTCGCGGGGTACCTGCTGCACATGCTCCTGCAGGTCGCCATCCCGTCCCCCCACGACGCGGCTCTCCAGCAGCCCTGGTTCGGATCCCTGTCCGCCGTGCACGCGGTGGCCGTCGCCTGGGCGCTATCCTTTCGCGGACAGCGCGTCATGCTCTTCCTCGTTCTGCCCGTCACCTCGACCGTGCTCATCCTCTTCGTCGTAGGGGTCGCCGTCTTGCGCCTTCTCGCCGCGGACAACGTCCCTGAAGGTGTCGTGTCAGCGTTTGGGGCCATGGGCTTCGCGTGGCTCGTCGCGGGAAGCGAGCCCTCACCGCTGCGACGGCTCTGGCTCCGGTGGCGCATGCGGCAGCTCGCACGGACGAGGTCTCGCACCCAGACGGACGAAGCGACGCCACTGCCGGAACCGGACGTCGAAAGCGGCAGAGAGAGCGCCGACGAGGACGCGTCCGATGGCGATGGCATGGACCCACCGGGACGCGGGCCCTGGCTCCACTGACCGGATGAGGTCAGGGGGGTCCCTCACAGCAGCGGAGAGACGAGCCGTGCCGCACCTTCGGCGATCCGGGATCGGAGGGAGCGGTCCCGCCAGGCTTCGAGGCTCACCTCCTTCGTTTGGGCCAGGTCCGCGGCGAAGGATCGCTCGAGAGCCCTCGCGGTGTACCCGTCGCCGATGAGCGCGTGGACTTCGAAGTTCAAGCGAAAACTCCGGAGGTCCATGTTCGCGCTGCCGACCAGGGCAAGCACGCCGTCCACGACCATCATCTTCGCGTGGATCATGCCTGGCGCGTACTCGTGGATGTGGACCCCCGCCTCGATGAGCTCTTCGTAGTAGCTTCGGCCCGCGTGCAGCGTCACGACGTGGTTGCTTCGGGACGGCAAGATGATCCGCACCTCCACCCCCTGCAGGGCGGCCATTTGCAGCGCCACGACGAGCGCCCGGTCCGGGACGAAGTACGGGGTGGTGATGAAGACCCGCTCCCGGGCCCCTGCGATCGCCCCGAAGAACACCCTGTGAATCGCCTCACTATCCGTATCGGGACCGCTCGTGAGAATGGACGCATAGGCTTCGCCCATCGGTTCGCCCGCGGGCGGAAAGAACGATTCCCGCTCCGGACGCTCTCGCGTGGAGAAGTACCAGTCTCGCAGAAAGACACTCTGGAGCGACGCTGCAGCTGGCCCATGGATCCGAACGTGCGTGTCTCTCCAGGCCCCGACGGACTGCAACTGCCCGAGGTATTCGTCGCCGATGTTGATGCCTCCGGTGAACGACACGGTGCCGTCCACCACGACGATCTTTCGGTGATTGCGCAAGGACACGGGCTGCAGAAGCATCGAGGAGAGCGGGAAGAAGAAGGTCACCTGGACCCCTTGCTGGCGCAGTTGCTTGATCCACGTGCGAGGCAACGCAAAGCACCCCCACCCGTCGCAAAGCAGACGCACGGCCACGCCGCGGCTCGCGGCTTCCATGAGCTTGTCGAGGAACCAGCGTCCCGTCTTGTCCGGCCGGATCAAGTAGTACTCGGCGTGCACATGTCGCTCCGCTGCGTCGATCGCCTCCCCGATCGCCGCGTACGCCGCGGGCCCTCCTTCGAGCACGTCCACCCGATTGCCAGCGGTCGCACGCGAGCGCGACAACACCTCCCCCACGCGAAACAGCCCGCCGGTCTGGCCCGCGAGGGGAACAGGCAACGCCCCGATGTCCGAAGCCGTGGCTCGGAAGCCGATGAGGTTTCCCCGCAACGCCTCGTCCGCGTTGCGCTTGCGCCGCGCCGACCACCTGACGCGCGATCTGCCGAACAGAAGGAACAGCAAGGCGCCCACGACCGGCAAGAACACCAGCGTGAGAATCCACGCGATGGTCGACCCCGGGTCCTTGCGCCGGATCAACACCCACGGGATAAGCGCAAAGCCCAACGCCTCCACGGCGATGGCGCCATAGGTCAAGACGTCAGGAAGCCACTCGTCCCACCCTTCGGCTGGCACAAGCAGAGCGTAGCCCGGATCGGAGGGTGTGTCCCGGATCAGAAGATCGGGACGGTCGTGCGAACCGTCACGTTCGCCCCCGAGAAGGGAGGCACGGAAGCACGGCGGAAGGTCGATGCGATGCATCCGCCCACGGGCGTCCCCGCAAAGGGAGGCCCGTTCACCATCGCCACCGTCACACGTCCGGACGGGGCAAACGTGATGGAGACCGACGCGTTGCCCTGAGGGCCGTCTGGCTGCTTGCAGCCCTGGGCAGCCCCCTTGAGCGCCCCAATGGACGCGGACGCCGCCCCCTTGTCGAAGGGCGCCCCTCCGCCTTCCCCTGGGGGAGGAGGCGCAGGCGTCGTGGCGGTGGTGGCGGGCTTGGTGGCCGCCGCTGTTGCGGTCGGCGCCGTAGCTGTGGGAGCCGTCGTCGCGGGAGGCGCCGCCGTCGTGGTGCCGGTAGGGGCCACGAGATACGACGTGGTGTCGCGAGTGGGCTCCGAGGTCGGCTCCGTCGATGGCTTCGCCGTCGCGGTTGCGACGGTCGAGGGTTCTGGCTGCGCCGTGGGGGCTGCTGTGGTGTCTGCGCCAGCAGTCACGGCCGCAGTGGGTTCGGCGGCAGCGGTGCGAGCGGGCTCCGAGGGGTTCTCGATCGGTGCTGGGTCCGGCCCAACCGCGACGGGTCCCGCCCCGGTTTCGTCCCCGCGCATCGCGAAGTACCCCACGCCAAGCACGAGGGCGAGCCCAACGACGCCGAGGCCGATGTACAGGCCACGCCCGGACGACGGCTGTGCGGGCTCCGCGGCGGGCCTCACGATCGGCTCAGGCACGGCAAGAGCTGGGGCAAGGGCGGACTGCTTCTTGGTAGGCTTCTCGGACGGCGGGGCAGGCTCCGCTGCCGCAGGATCTCCGAGGATGTTCACCGGCATGGTGACCGGGGCGAAGAACTCGTTGGGCGGGTCCGAAATTCGTTCGTCCATGCGCGACATGGCAGCACTGATGTCGACGCGGGCAGAGCTCGGCCTGTCGAGGTTCTTCGGCTTGGGCGGCGGAGGCTTGATCCTCGGGCCCGCACCGACGGGCACCGGCGGAGGCGTTCGCTTCGCGACGGGGTCCGGAGCTAGGGTGTCCGGGTCCAGCGAGAGGGGCTCAACGGACGACGGCATCACCGACAACGGCTCGGGCTCGATCTCTTCCTCGAACGCCGGCGCATGCTCGACGTCCATGGGGATCTCGACGTCCTCTTCATCCTTGGGCATCTCGAACACGGATCCCAGGTCCATCGACACACGGGAGAGCCGGGGTTTCGAGGAAGGCGGCGCGTCCTTCGGGTCGTAGGCGGAGCTCTTCGTCCACTCCGTCGTAGGTTCCCCGTCCGCGTCGGTCACCTTGTCGGCGGGCTTCACCGGCTGCGGCTTGACGTCACTGGCCTTCTTGACGTCCTTTGGCTTGTCCTTGTTGATTTTGGGTTCGGAGGCTCTGGGGGCGGGTTGCCTGAGCGCCACGACCTTGCTGGCGTCAGACTCCGCTTCGCCTGACTTGCCCTTGCCATTGCCCCGGACCGCGACGCTCGACTTCTTCTCAGGTTGATCGGGCAACTGCGCGGGTCGCCCGTGGTCGACGACCGGGGAAAGCATGCCGGGTGGCCGAAGTGTGCCTGGCTGCGCGCCCTTCCCTCCATCCGCCGGGGCCGGAGCAGGCGGATACCGGGAGAGCAGCATGTCGTCAGCACCTTCCGTCGGGCTCGCCGTCTCCGCGCCGTCATCCGAGCGCGAGCCGTCGACCGTGATGGTTCCGCCGCACTTTCGACAACGAAAGCGAACCACCTTCTTCGCCACCAGCTCCTCGGATACATAGAACCGAGCGGAGCACTCCGGACACTTCGTGTTGATCATGACCCAGCCAAACCTCTTGCTTGCCTGCCCCGAAATCAGTCCTCCGGATGGCAGCACGGTTGGATTCTACCAGAGGGTTTCACCTTTGGGTTCACCGCTGGCATTCCACTATACGACAGCGTCGCACACCTAACGTTGGATGGGCCAGATTCGCGGGAAACACGACGAGGCGTCCTCCGGTGCCCCAAGGGACACATTTTTTTCCCACAGGAACGGTCGGCGAACGCACATCGGTGGGTAAAGGCTGTCAGTGGTGATAGATTGTTCCAGGCATGGAAGCATTCTCGGACAGCCAAGCCGGACCAGGCGCCTCGTTCCCAGGGGCAAACCCCTTGGGTTCCGATGCGCTCCACCCGGGCCAGAAGTTGGGGCGCTACACGCTGCTCGTCCCCGTCGCACAAGGCGGAATGGCAAGGGTCTGGGCCGCACGCCAGGTAGGGCAGCGCGGATTCCAGAAGGTCGTCGCCATCAAGACGATCATGCCCGCCCTCGCCGCAGACGCTGAGTTCGAGCGTATGTTCCTCGACGAGGCGCGCATCGCCGCCGCCGTCCATCACCCGAACGTCTGCGAGATCCATGACCTGGGCGAGGTCGGCAACGTCTTGTTCCTCGCCATGGAATGGGTCGACGGCGTCTCGCTGCTCGCCCTGCTGAAAGCCAGACCGCGAACCCCGCTCGAAGATGCCATCGCCGCACGTATCACCGCCGATGCATGCGCGGGTCTCCACGCGGCTCACGAGCTACGCGACGAGAATGGGTACCCCCTCAACGTCGTGCATCGCGACGTGTCCCCGCACAACGTCCTCGTGAGCATCAACGGACAGGTCAAGGTCGCGGACTTCGGCGTCGCCAAGGCCATGGGCTTGGAGCACGCCCCCACGGTGGCAGGCCAGCTCAAGGGCAAGGTCGCTTACATGTCTCCCGAGCAAGCCGTCGGAGACACGAACGTGGACCGCCGCTCGGACATCTTCTCCCTCGGCGCCGTGCTGTACGAAGCCCTCACAGGACACCGCGCGTGGGCCGGCGCCAACGACGTGGCGCGCCTCCAGAACCTGCTGGCGGGAAACATCATCCCTCCTCGACAGATCCGCCCGGATATCCCGCAGGACCTCGAGAACATCCTCGCTTACTCCCTCGCCGTCGACCCCGCGCGACGGTACCAAACCGCCGAGCAGATGAGGATGGCGCTCGAGCAGTTCCTCGTCTCACGCGGCCTGATGGTCTCCGCAAGCAACGTCGCCAACTCGGTGCGACAGCTCTGCGGTCGCGAAATCGAGGAGCGCCAGGCCCAGATCCGACACGCCACCGCCATGATGCCCGACGAGCCCAACGCACCCTCCGCGGCTTCGATCGGCGCCTACTCCATGCAGCGGCCGCCCACGCGCGGCATGCGACGCTCCACGGCGACCGCCATCACCTTCGTGGCAGGCGGTATCACCATCGCGGGTCTGATGGGCATCGTCGCGCTCAGCTCCCTTCCCAACGCTCCGGCTGCCACGCCGCCGGTCACGGCACCGCCCACCGAGACCGCCGCCCCACTTCCCACGCCCCCAAAGAAGGTGAACAACATCCTCGTCAAGCCTTCGCCCGCAACCGCGGAAGTGGAAGTCAACGGCGTCGCCCTCGGCAAGGGCGAGCGCAGCTTCGAACGGCCGTCCCCAGGACAGACTCATACCGTGGTCGTACGCGCGCCTGGCTACGAGACCGCCACCATCACCATCAGCCACGACGCGACCGAGTCGGAATGGAGCGTGGAGCTGACGGCCTCTCCCGATGCAGCGCCTTCGGCCACAGCCACGCCTACCGCACCGCCGGTCGCCCCCACGGTCCCTGCGACCAAACCTCCCCAACCCGCCGGCCCGCCCGCCGTCCCGACCGTCAAGCCCGGTCCCAAGGGCGGAAAGGCCCCAGCCATTCCCGACAACCCATTCTGACGAGTGCCAAGAGCATGAACACGTTCCTTCGCTTCCTGTCCACCTTCGCGCTGCTGTTCGTCATCGCCTCACCCCTCGCTCGAGCCGACGACGCAGCAGAAGCACGCCGCCGGTACAACGAAGGGAAAGCCGCGCTCGAGGAAGGCCGGTACCGCGAGGCCGCCCTGCACTTCGAGGCCACCGCGCGCCTCCGCAAGCACGGCGCCGGCCCCTACGCCGCTGCCATGGCCTGGGACAAGGCCGAAGAGCCCGCCCGCGCCGCCGACAACTTCCACATCGCCCTCGAGCTCCCAGGTCTCGACGCCAAGTCGAAGAAGGAAGCCCAGAAGCGACTCGAAGCCCTGCAGCAATCCCTCGGCGCCGTCGTGGTCACGGGCCCCGAGGACCTCGTCGTCCAGCTGGAAGGCTCCACCGAAGCCTCTCCGCCCGCCCGCCTCCATGGCTCCCCCGGCATCAACGTCTTGCTCGTCGTTCGGGGCGAGAAAATCGAACGCCGAGACGTGAAGCTCGCCGCCGGTGACGTCGTCGACCTCGATGTGACCGATCCCCTCCCCGAGCCGGAGCCCGAACCGCCACCGCCCGCGGCAGCCCCCGTCGTCGAAGAACCCGAGCCCGAACCCGTGGTCGAAGTAGACACGGGCTCCTCCAAGACACGCAAGCTCATCGGCTACACGGCCATCGGCGCCGGCGCCGTGTCCGCAGGCGTCGCGGTCGCCCTCGGCTTCAAGACTCTCTCGGCACGCGACACGTTCGAGGAGCAGCGAACCCAAGAAGCCTACGACGATGCCAAGCAAACCCGCCTCTGGACCAACGTCGCCTGGGCAGGCGCCGTGGTGCTCGGCGGCGTCGGCACGGCCCTCGTTCTCTGGCCCGAGAAGGAGAAGAAGGGCCAGGAAGATTCCTCCTTCTCCCTGTCCGCCACCCCGACGGGTGTCCAGCTGCGAGGTTCATTCTGATGTTGCGAACGAATCGCTCTCCTTCCCTTGCCCTCGCTTTGCTCACCGGCGCCTTCGTGCTCGCCGGTTCTTCCTGCCTCGTCTCGCTCGACGAGTCGCTCATCCAGGAAGGGCCCGTATCCGACGCCGGGTCGGACGCGGACGCCAACGTCTCGGAGACTGGCGACGCAAAGGACGAAGCCGATGCCGACAAACCGGACGCAGACAAGGACGCCGACGCCACCGTCGACCCGGATGCGGATGCGGCGCCCGATTCACCCGAAGACGTCGAGCCCGATGCGGATGCCGCGGTCGAGGCAGACGCGCCGATCGACGTGCAGGAGGCTGGTGACGTCGTGGAGCCCGACGGCGACGCGTCGGACGGGGGAGACCCGTTCGATGGCGCGCTGGTGGAATGCTACGACGACGCGTGGTGTCCCCCCATCGGATGCGCGATGCGCAAGTGTACGCAGGGCGTGTGCGCGAGCGCGGGCACGATGAAGGAAGACGTGACCACGTTCGAGCTTCCCGCCGCGCTGCAGTGCAACCAGCAGGCGAACCGGGCGTGTGCGGTGGCCGTGCGCAACTACCTGACCGTACTGACCGCGGACGGGTTCGCGGTGTTCAACACCCGCAATCCACAGAACGTCCGGCAAGAGCTCGTGCCTAACAACGTGGGCCCGGGCTATAGCTACCTCGTCCGAAGTGGCGAGCGCCTGTGGGCCGCGAAGAACAGCTCTGGCGACACCACCGAGCTGGCGTGGCTCGACATCCCTCTCGACGGCACGAGCCCCATACCACCCCCGTCGAAGACCACGGTGTACGTGCCGAATCTGTCTGCCAGACACGCCGCACCGAACGACGCGATCTACCTCTACCACACGGACTTCCAACCGGTGGGGTACGTGGCAAGGTTCGTACCCGGGCTTCCGACCACCCTGTCGAGCTTCGCAACCAACGACGCGCTGGAGACCACGGCCATGGCGGTGTCCGGCTCGCGACTGCTGCTTCACAGGCTGGTGACCTTCACGGACACTCCGGTCACCTACCGGCACCACTTCAGCCTGCAGTCCGACGTTCTCTCGGCGCAGTCGTCCAACAGTGGCAGCTACCAGGAAGAGAGCCTCACGAACACGAGCGCGTCGAGCGGGTTCTACGCCACGAGCCGCACCGGGGCGGTAGCCTGGGTGATCGCGCGGCGAGACAGCACGCCGGAATGGAAGGACGTGCGCGCGTACTGGCTGGTCGCCGATGGCTCATCGCCGATCACCTCAGCGTCAGTCGTGCTCGAGAGCTACGGCACGCAACCGCCGACCACGCCCGAGGGTCCCGTGGCCTTCATCAACAACGACACGGTCGCCACGGCGGTCTACTCGGGCACCTCTTCCCCGTCTCCCATGCTCGACATCGCCCGCAGGCAGTCCGGCACCCCGCCCCAGCTGACGAAGCGCATCCCGCTCTCTCCGCTCGCCCCCGGCGCGCTCAACGTGGCCGGTGACGCGGGCTACGCCTACGTGATCACGGGCACGACCGTGCGCATGTTCGCACCTTCCTGCAATCCCTGACGCCGAGCTCCCGACCCAGACGACGTGCGTGCGCCACCGCGGCGCGCCGATCGTTCTTGCCTACCTCAGCTCGGCCACCTGCCTGCCAAAGTGCCGCTCGAGCGACGTGAACAGCTGGTCGTCCGGCGAAACCCCCAGGTTCGCGGGCAACGCCAAGTGCACCTCGCTGTGGCCGATGTGGAGCACCATCAGCACGGGACAGCGTCCTGAGGACTGCTTCAGCACGCTCCCAAGTCCGCGGATCATCTCCTCGGTCGCAAAGGTCGCGTCGAGCCGCAACGCCACACAACGCGTCTCCGCGCGCACGACGTCCGAGAGCAACTCGGTGGAGTCGAGCAGAAGCGTGGGCCACTGCGGCCCTGCGTCGACCTCGTCGGCATCCTGGGCAGGCTCCGGAAATCGGAGCTTGCCTCCGATTACGACGGGCTCGCCGGAAGTGAGAACCGGCGCGGCCTTGTCGATCCGGTTCTCGCGTACCTTGACCGTGACCTTGCCGGTCTTGTCTTCCAGGTCGAAGAACGCGCTCTTGCCGCCCGCTCCCTTGAAGATCTTCTCCCGATACCCTTCCACCATCCCCGCCACACGCACTTCCGCCCACGCATCCTTGGCCACGAGTGACGCTACCGAGACCACGCCAAACTTTTCGAAGTCTTTCCCGTAGCGGTCCAGAGGATGGCCCGAAAGGTAGAACCCCAGGGCCTGCTTCTCCCGAACGCACAGCTCGCGCAAATCCCATTGCGGGATGTCCGGGTAGTCGGCCACCGTCGCCGTCGTGCTTCCTACCGCCGCATCGAACAGTCCAAACAGCGTGGTTTGACCCCGTTCACGATCCTTGCTCGCGGACCGGCCTCGCTCCAGGGCAAGGTCGATCGACGCGAACGCCTGCGCCCTCGACACGTCGGACGGGGCCAAGGTGTCGTCGAACGCCCCGCACTGCACGAGGGCTTCGAGCACACCGCGGTTGAGCTTGCGGGCATCGACGCGCGAGCAGAAGTCGAACAGATCCTTGAAGTCTCCTTGCTCGCGTGCTTCGAACACGGCATCCAGGGCGGCATCCCCCACACCGCGCACCGCGCCTAAACCGAACCGGATCATCGGCTTGAGCGGGTCCTTCAACCGGACGCCTCGTGGCGGCTTGAACGAACCGTCCGGCGCGCCATAGACCACCTTGAAGTCCGTATCCGATCCATTGATGTCCGGCTGCAAGATCTGCACACCCATCGCCCGCCCCTCGTCGATGATACGCACGACCTTCTCGGTCTTCTCTCGGTCCGCCGTCATCAGCGCGCACAGGAACTCCGCCGGATAGTGCGCCTTGAGGTACGCGGACTGGTACGTCACCAGCGCATAGCCCGCGGAATGGCTCCGGTTGAAGCCGTACTTCGCGAACTGCGCCACGAGCTCGAAGATCTCCTTTGCCTTGTCCTCGTCCACGCCGTTCGACTTGGCCCCCTGGAGAAAGGTGTCGGTCTGCTTGTCCATCTCCTCCTTCTTCTTCTTGCCCATCGCACGACGCAGCAGGTCCGCGCCCCCGAGCGAGTAGTTCGCCAGCTTCTGCGCGATCTGCATGACCTGCTCCTGGTACACGATCACGCCGTAGGTCGGCTTCAGGAGCCCGTCGATGAGCGGGTGCATCTTCTTGATCTGTTGGCGGCCGTGCTTGCACGCGACGAACTGGTCGACCATGCCGCTCTCCAGCGGACCCGGACGATACAGGGCCACGGCGGCAATGATGTCTTCGAAGCAGTCGGGGCGAAGCTTCTTGAACAGGTTCTGCATCCCCGACGACTCGAGCTGGAACACCCCCGTGGTCTCCCCCGACTGCAAGAGCGCAAACGTCTCCGCATCGTCCATCGGGATCTGGTTGATGTCGAAGGGAGCCTGTCCCTTGCGGTCGGGGCGCATGTTCACCCGGCGAACCGCGATGTCGATCACCGTCAGCGTCCGCAACCCCAGGAAGTCGAACTTCACCAGCCCCGCCTGCTCGACGTCCGACATGTAGTACTGCGTCACGAGCGTCTCACCGTGCTGGAAGGCCGGCACGGTGTCCCACAGCGGACCGTCGGCGATGACCACGCCGGCGGCATGCATGCCCACGTGACGGGTCAGCCCCTCGAGCTTCTGCGCCTGCACCAGAACCTTGCCCTCCCGATCGCCCAGGTCCCAGATGGCCCGCAGCTTGGGCTCGAGACCCAACGCCTCCGGGATGGTCGCCGTCTTGCCCGGTCCCACTTCCGGCACGAGGCTCGCCAGCTTCTGCGCCTCCTGCGCGGGAACACCCATCGCCCGCGCCACGTCCTTGATCACGCTCCGCGCCTTGAGCTCGTGAAACGTCGCGATCTGCCCGACGGAATTCACCCCGTACTTCTGGGCCACGTACCGGATGACCTCGTCCCGTCGGTCCATGCAGAAGTCGATGTCGAAGTCGGGCATGGACACGCGCTCCGGATTGAGGAAGCGCTCGAAGAGCAGATCGTAGGGCATCGGATCGAGATCGGTGATTCGCATCGCATAGGCCACCAGAGACCCTGCGCCCGACCCGCGCCCAGGCCCCACCGGGATCCCGTTCTGCTTCGCGTACCGGATGAAGTCCCACACGATCAGGAAGTAGCCAGGAAACTTCATCTCCACGATGACGGAGATCTCTCGCTCGAGCCGCTTGCGGTACATCGACTCGTCCACGGGCTTGCCCACACGACGGTACTCGTCGAAGCGCTCCTGCAGCCCGTCCATCGCGACCTTGATGAAGTACGTGGTCGTGTCCTGCCCCTGGGGCAACTCGAAGCTCGGCAGCGTCGGCTCCCCCAGCTTCAGCTTCCAGGACGCGCACATCTCGGCCACCACGAGGGTGTTGCGAAGTGCCTCGGGCCATTGCGGAAAGCGCTCCGCCATCTCCCGTGGCGACTTCAGGTACATCTCCGTCGACCCGTGATGAAGCATCTTCGCCTCGTCGTAGGTCGTCCCCGTGTGGATGCAGTTCAGGAGCAGCTGCGCCTCCGCGTCCTCCGGTCGCGGATAGTGCACGTCGTTCGTCGCGACGATCGGCAGCCCCAGCTTGCGCGCCGCTTCGACCAGAATGCCGTTGACCACCGGCTGCTCCGGCAACCCGTGGTCCTGAAGCTCCACGAACAAGTGTCCCGGGTCCGCGATGTCCCGCAACTGCACCAGCGCTCCCTCGGCCGCGTCGGGCCCGTTGTGCAGGATCGTCTGCGGCACACGCCCCCCAAGACATCCCGTCAGCATCACCACGCCGCCCGCATTCGCAGCCACCGTCTCCAAGGAAACGCTCGGCCCCACGTCGCTCGCCGGCTGGATGTGTCCAAGCGAAACCACCCGGACGATGTTGTGGTAGCCCTTATCCGACGCTGCGAGCAGCACGAGGTGATCGACAGGGGCGCTCTCGGCCGCCCGCCCTCGCGCTCCGGTGTCCCGCGCCACGTTGATCTCGCACCCGATGATCGGCTGAATGCCGGCCCCCAAGCACGTCTTGTAGAACCCAATCACCCCGAACATGTTGGCGTGGTCCGTGATCGCCACCGCCTTCATGTCCATGCGCTGAACCAAGCTCACCAAGTCCATGCGCTCTTCCGGGATCTTGTTCGTCTCGGGCTTGAGTCGAATCGCCCCGTCGAGCATCGAGTACTGCGTGTGCACGTGCAGGTGCACGAAGTCGTCCATCCCCCCGAACTAGCCCCAAATCAAGCACCGTTCAAGGAACGTGCGTGGGTTTGGGGCTATCCGAGCCGAAGGCGAGGCGTTTTGGGGTGAGCCGCGGTGAGCGCGGCGAGGGGGCCTTGCGAAAGCCCCCTTAGAAAAGCCTAGTCCCGAAGCAGCGCGGAGCGCTAGATTTGGGACTAGCGACTGTGGCGCCGGGAGTAAACGCCGTCCTGGCCTGGACGCTCCGCTATCGTGACAACCAGGTGACATCTCGCATCTTCCCCGCGGATGACGCGCCGCGTGATGGCCTCCCCGGCGGCGACATGCTTCTCTTCTTGCGAAGAGACTTGGACATGGGACCGCACCCTCGTACTATGCACGGTCGCTGCATCCCCAGGATCCGCAGCCATCACGATTGAGTCGACGAGCCCCTCGATCGATCTTCGCCACAGGGAACACAGGGAGGCCAGGAAGAATGCTTCAGAACAATCGCACCTACTTGATTTCGTCCTTCGTAGCCGTCGGCATCCTCGCGCTCAGCGCTTGTGGCGGTTCTGACGAAGGGGACGACGGCGGCGGCAGCAACAACACGCCCGACGTGCCTTGCACCGACTGCGCAACCCCACCGGCAACGCCTGCCGCCGGGGCATCGGGCGACGGCCCGGGCGCGGTACTGGCGGTCAACAAGCTGTTCCTCGGGGACACGGACCGACAAGGCAGCCCCAGCCAGACCGCGTGGAAGGACTTTGGCTACGACCTCGACGGGTACAAGTCCACCAAGAACTCCGTTACGCACTGCAAGTTGAACGGCGATGTGAACCCGTCCGCGGTCAAGACCGACGGCACCAACGGGATCGACAACTCCTTCGGGGCGAACATCGTCCCGGTCATCGCGGGTGTCGCGTCGGATGCGGCCGACAGGATCAACGAGACGCTCGAGGAGGGGTCTTTCACGATCATCCTCGAGGTAAAGACCGTGGGCGGCGGCAAGGACTATGTGAACTTGCCGGCGGCGCTCTACGCGGGAGCGAGCCTTCTGGAGGAGTCGGGAGCCGGCCCCACCTGGGACGGCAACGACGAGTGGCCTGTGTTCTGTGAGCTGATGAACGACTGCAAGGACACGGGCACGACGCAGTTCCCGGACGCGACTTCGAAGGTGCAGTTCGCTTCGAGCTACATGGCGGGCGGAACGTGGGTGTCGGGGTCCAAGGGCACGGTCAACCTCTCATTGTCCATCCAGGGCTTCTCGCTGTCGCTCGACATCAACCAGGCGGTCCTCACGGCGGACATGTCGGGCAATCCTCCGAGCGCTGCCACCAACGGCATGATCGCCGGCGTGATCGAAGCTCAGAAGCTGATCGACTCACTGTCGAATATCGCGGGCAGCATCAGCCCCAGCCTTTGCGGAGACAGCCCCACGCTGCAGAGCGTGAAGGCGAGCATCTTGGGGGCTGCGGACATCATGAAGAACGGGACGCAGGACCCTGCGCAGGTCTGCGATGGGATCTCGGTGGGTCTCGGGTTCGACATGAAGGCCGTGAAACTCGGCACAGTCATGGACAAGAACCAGCCGGGACCCGACCCCTGCCTCGAGGAGTAGCTAGCCAAGCTGGTGAATGCGGAGCTGGCAGCAGGGAACGAAAGAATGCGCTCGTTCAGAATTCCCGGTTCCCGGTCCCCTGCTCACCAGTTCGGCCGTTGACGCGCCGTCCACGTGATTCTTCGTAGCTCCCCGTCCCCTGGGCGGACCCCCGGTCCTGCCCTTTCCCCCGGGCCCCCACAAACAAAACCCCTTTCCGACGCCTCAAAGTGGGGCTACAAGGACTTTTGTGTGAACACGGTCCGGGGGCATCCCGTCCAACCCGGCGCGTTCGTCCGCCAGGTGGCGCCATGAACGCGACATGCCGAATCTTGAAGGCAACGTCGAAGGAGGAACAGGATCATGGGTCGAAAGCTCGCTGCTTCGCTTATCGCAATCGTTTTCATGGGCTGCACCGCGCAGGCGCAGTTCGGCAACCCCGAGGAGCCGGCCACGCCCGCGCCAGCTTCCACGCCTGAGCCCGCCCCGGCCGCTACCCCGGCCGAGCCTGCCCCGGCCGTCGCCCCCGCCACCCCCACCACCAGCGCTGTCAAGCAAGAGGGCGGCAAGCTGAAGATGCCCGGCGCCATCGTCTTCGAATTCGGCAAGGCCACGCTGCTCCCCGAGTCCGAGCCCGTCCTCGACCAGCTCAAGCTCTTCCTCGAGCAGAAGCCCCAGATCACCCTCGTACGTATCGAAGGCCACACCGACAACGTCGGGCAGGTCGCCGCCAACCTCAAGCTCTCCGGTGAGCGCGCCCTCGCCGTCCGAACCTGGCTCGTCAGCAAGGGCATCGACGGCAAGCGCCTCATCTCCGTGGGCTTCGGCGACCTCAAGCCCGTCGCAGACAACAAGACCGACGAAGGCCGCGCCCAGAACCGCCGCACCGAGTTCATCGTCGTCGAAGTGAACAGCAAGCCCTGGCTCGGGGCCGACCCCACCGCCGGCGGCACCGTCTTCGGCGACAACCCCCGCTGATCGTCCCTCGACGACGGGCGATTCGGTGGTCTGCTCCGCGCGATCTTGCTAGGGTCGCCACATGACCCGTTTCGCCCTTCCGCTCGCCCTACTGCCCCTGATCCTCTCCGCCTGCTCCAAAGACCGAAGCTCGCGCGAGTGGTCGCCCCAGGACCATGACCAGCCCGCCTCCGCTCCGGTTGCCACCGCCACCACTAACGCCGGGTCCGGGTCCCCCAATGACCCTTACCGCTCGGCGTGCGCCCCCTGCCACGGCCCCGATGGCAAGGGCGACGGCCCCATGGGACGCTCCTTGCGCGTCGCCGATCTGTCCTCCGTCGCCTGGCAGGAGCGAGTCTCTGACCAGGAGATCGCGAAGGTCATTGCCGAGGGTCGCGGCAAGATGCCCGGCTTCAACCTCCCACCCGCGGAGGTGGACGCCCTCGTGAAGAAGGTTCGCTCCTTCCGCAAGTAACATGTCTCTCGCCGATCGGCTCCCTCGCGCTCGTCGCCTCTCGTCCTTGCTGCTCGTCGCGGCAGCTGTCGTCATCTATCTGGGCTTCGTCGAGCCGCACGCGATGGAGGAGCACGTCGTGACCCTCCAACTCGAAGGCCCCGCCCACGACATCACCCGCATCGACACCTCCTGGACCGGCATGGACACCCACGAAGGCGAAACCGTGGGCGGCGCTTCTCTGTACTTCAAGCCCGGCCAGGCGCCTCGCGAAGTGCAGACCACGGTACATGCCCCTTCGGGAACGTACTGGCTCGACGTCACTGTGTCGCGGGGCTCTGCGCAGTCCGCATCGCGACGACGCATCTCGCTGATGGGCGACGCCGAAGTGTTCGTTCCTGTGAACGGACGGTAACTCGTTGTACCCAGGGGGGCTGTGGCCGGTCGTTCACGAGCGGGTACGGCGCATGGCGAATTCCCGAGGTATGCTCGGATCGGTCGGGCGGCACACAGCTTGCTGTAGGGGAATTGAGATCAGGAGCCAAGGAGGAACCGATGCGAAACGTGGTGATGTTCGTGGCGTTGGCAGGCGTGATGGGAATGACCGGGGCATGCGTCATCCAGGAGTCCGACCCGGACGCCAGCAAGTTCCGGGAGGGCATCCCTAACAAGGAGCAGGTCGCCCTCGAAGAACCGGTCGCGAGCACGGGGACGACTGGCACGCAGAGCTTCGAGCTGGGCATGGGGCTGCAGGACGGCCCGGGGGCCACCTCGTACGCCACTTACTACCGTTTCACGCGGGAGATGTTCGACGGTGTGAACCTGGGCACGGCCGCCATCCTGGGCAGCATCTGGATCATCGTGAGCTACCCTCCGACTTCCCTCGAGGAGGAGGAGGCGATCTGGGGTCCCTGGACCGAAGCGCTATCGCCGGCGGAGTACAGGTTCCGAGCGACCGAGGTGGCGTCGGAGCAATATGCCTATGCGCTCGAGGCGAGGGCGAAGAACACGGATGACCCTTGGCGAGCGGTGTGGCTCGGGGAAGGGTTCGGCGAGGGGCACCAGGACCACCTGGCGGGCTGGTTCGAGCTGGACTTCGACACGGCCAACGAGGTGGACCCGACCCGCTTGAACGCGGACGAGGAGTCCGGGAAGGTTCGGGTCACTTACGACCTTCGCTCGTACCCCACGACCATCCGGGCCCAGATGACTGAGACCCAGAGCGATGCCTGGTTCGACATCCGCCTGACCACGGAGAAAGACGGGGGAGGCCGCGTGGACATCGACGCCCTGGACGACGTGGATGACAGCAAGGTGACGAAGAAGGAAGAGGTCGCGATGCGGAGTCGCTGGTTGGCGACGGGAGCGGGGCGAGCCGACGTCACGGTCGCCCACGGGGACCTGCCGGAAGGCACAGTGGTCCATGCTTCGGAGTGCTGGTCCGCCTCCTTCTCGCGAGTGTACTGGAGCGACACCATCGATATGGAGCCGGGCCAAGGCGACGAGGCGTCGTGCGCGTTCGAGGGTGCGGAGTTCTAGGCATCACCCACGCTGCCGACCTCGGCACCCCGTACCCAACCCCACGCGCGGCGCAACCCGGGGCTCCCCCGCCTACTTCAATCCACGTCCTTGCAGCAGCGGAAGCCCGTCTCGTCGCCGTTATAGAACTCGTCGTGGGCGGTCTGGGCGGCGCGGCAATGGTTGCGCGACGGCTGCCAGTAGGCGCCCTTCATGGCGGGCCGGGCCGGAACGGAGCCGTCGATCGTGGTCCACTCTTCGAGATTGCCAGACAGGTGATGGACGCCAAACGGGCTGGTGCAGCTGGGGTGGCCGTCGGGGCCTTCTCGCAAGTCGGTCAGACGCCCGTCGGTGCGATAGATGTCGATGCGGTCTGCATTGCACGCTTCCGCGTCCCTGACGAAGCCGTAGGGGTAGGGCCGCAATTCTTCGCCTTCGCAAGCGAAGTTCCACTCCGACTCGCGGCACACGCGCTTTCCGAGGCTCTCGCAGGTGCGCTTCGCGTCGGTCCAGGACTGGCCGGTAGCGGGCAAGGTCTCGCCGGGGGGGACGTACTCGTCCCGGTCGATACAGTAGTGCATCGACCTTCGCTCGGTCAGGCACTTGGCGGGGCGTGCGTACTCAGCGCAGCGGAAGTAGGCGTAGCGGCCATCTGTTTCGAGCCAGCGGACGCACTTATGCTCGACTTCAGGGCAGTACTGTCCCGAGACGAGGACCATGTCCTTGGGGCAAGTCGTTGGTTGCTCCTGGGCGCTTCGGGTGCGGTCAGCGGCAGCGGCCAGGGCGTCCGTGATCGAAGGCTGGGTGAGCACGTTTCCGACCACCTGGGGCCCGAGGGCGGCAAGCAGCTGCGGCACGGCCTTCACACTCCCGGCGGGAGCGGCTCCCAGCGCGGATTGCGCGTTCTCACCCGAGACTGGGCTGCGATCGTCTACACATCCTACGAGCACCGAAACGGAGAGCAGGAGGATGGGGAGGCGCTGCTTCATGGGTTACCTGACGAGACTACGCGGAAATGTCAGGGATGCGTAGCGGCGTCAAGCAGAAATCGCCTTCGCCAGGCCTATCCGCGCGCAAACCCCCAGAAATATGCCGGAATTAAACGCACCAGCACGAGAGGGATCAGGCGGATGCCGACGGGCTCGAAGCTCGCTCGGACTTGGAGCGTCCCAGGCGGATGCCCAGACGGTTCTCGACCTCGTCGCACAGGTGCTCGAAGTCCTCCCGCCCGCGCCCCCCTCGGGATTCGTAGTCGTAGATGGTCTGGTGGTGGCTGGGACTGGCCTTGTGGTGCGTGTTCACGCGAATCCCGTGCTCGAAGACCTGCGACCCGAACGTCTTTCGCAACATGGCCTCGACCTCGTCCGTGATCCGCTCGCGCCGATCTACCATCGTCAAGACGTAGCCGAGCACCTCCACGTCGACCCCGATCTGCTGCTGCACCGAAGCGAGCGTGTCCCGAAGCAACTTCAGCCCGAGCATGGGCAGGTACTCGCAGGACACCGGGACCAACAGATGGGTGGCCGCCACGATCGCGTTCAGGGTAAGCAGGCCCAGGTACGGGGCGGTGTCGAGCAACACCATGTCGTAGTCGGCGATGGCGGGCGCTCGCAACGCGCGGGCCAGCACGTGTTCCCTGCCGAGCGCGGAAGCGAGGTGCAGGTCGACGACCGCCATCCGTTCCCCCGCCGGCGCCAGGTCCAACCCCTCGTGGGGAGTCTTGGTGATCGCGTCCGTGAGGGGACGATTTTCGAGCAAGCACCTGGCCACATCGCTGGGAGGCTCGCCGTTGGCCCGCCCGAGGATAGCGCTGGCGGAGCCTTGTATGTCGAGGTCGACGAGCAAGACTCGTCGGCCACGACGCGCCATGCCTGCGGCAAGATTCACGGCCATCGTGGTCTTGCCCACGCCTCCCTTCTGGTTCGCGATGGCGAGAACGGGTTGGAGCGAGCGAGCGGACATGGGACCTCCAGTTATCGAAGTGGAGGTAGCGCACCAGACACCTGGGTGGAGTGTCAAGGATCTTGCGACGAATGATGCAAGGGGTGGAGCGGGTGCCGTCCCGGGCGTCCGGGGAGTCGCAGGATCACCATTGACAGATGCCGTCGACCCGCGGATCACCGGAGGCTCCGAGGCGCCGGGAGGTGAGGAGGGTGGCGGATCCCCCCTCAGGGCTGCGTCTCGGCGCCCACAGGTGGCTGGGAGACAGCGGGGCGGTCTGCGCACAACTTACTGAATTCATTATGCACAGAACCGACTCGGGATCTCGGCCGGGTCGTGGCATGGGGGGCGCAATGATTTTGGGCTTGTAGGGCGGAACACGCGCCGCTAAGAGTTGGCCCACGTCCAAGAACGGTGGCACTTTATCCCACATGTACGACTGGCCTGGCTAGGACCTTCTGCTTGAACTTGAACCGGAGCTTCCGGTTCGACCGCGTGCCTTGAAACGAGAAACGATGGTCGCCCTCGACGGCGGCATGGAGGAACGATGAAGCTGGCCCCATGGTTCGTGGCAGCGCTCGCCCCCTTCGCGGTGATTGGATTTGGCAGTTCCTACTTCGGACATATGGCCGTGGTGATGCTCACCTTCGGCATCTTCTTCGGGACCCTTTCCCTCGGAAAGGCCCATGGCGTTCAGTCAGGCGCCAACGGGACCGGCGAGCCCACGTGAGGCTGCCGCCCCCTCTGCTCCCGCCTCTTTCCCCATCAAGCTTCAAATACCGCTACGCGTGACCGAACCCGCACGCTAGGGTCCATGTCATGGTGGATGGCACGGGCCAGCTCAAGAGAATCGAAGAGTTCGACCTGTTCGATGCCGAGACCGTCAAGCTGATCCTCCGCGGAGACTCGGTCGTCGATTGGCATCGCCTCAATCTGGAGACCGAAGAGCAGGCGGTCGAATTGCTCGAGGCCATGGAGTACCGGCCCTTCGAGCCGCCTGACCGTGCGCGCCTCGAGAAGATCAAGAACGAGGCGATCAGCTACCTGCGGCGCCACTTCGACTTCCCCATTCCCAAACCCGTGGAGCGCGCTTCGGTCGAGGAGCTGATGCTCACCGCGTCGGGCAAGGGACACCGGCAGCTGTGCGCCTGCACCATCCTGAAGGCCATGCACATCGTGCATCACGTCGAGTGCCGGGAACTGGCGTTCACGCTGCCCATGTCGATGCAGGACGTCTTCAAGCTGGTGGAGGAGAAGGTCTACCGGGTGATCGGGGACATGCTGGCCGCGGGCTTCCCGATCACGGAGTTCATCGGCGGCCGCAAGAACAAGGACTCGCTCTACACCAAGCTGCTCTCCAAGTCTGAGACCACGGCAGCGAACGTCTACGACCGCATCCGATTCCGGATCGTCACCCGGGGAGCTGACGACATCCTGCCTACGGTCTTGTACCTCTCGAAGCGGGTATTTCCTTTCAACCAGGTGATCCCCGGCCAGAGCCTGAACACGATGTTCCAGCTCAAGAGCTACCTGTCGCAGTTCGAGCGGCTCCGAAACCTGGTACCGATGTTCCAACTCGGCGTGGCCGACGATCTCACGCACACGGACAATGCGTTCAGCGGCCGTTCGTTCCGCGCGGTGCACTTCGTGGCGGACGTTCCGGTGCGGCTTCCGAAGGAGCACCTCGAGAACGCGCCGAACAACGTCTGGGCCTTGGGGCCGGTGGTCTCGGTGCTCAGCGAGTTTCAGATCGTGGACACGGACACGGAGGTTACGAACGAGCTGGGGGACGGGAGCCACACAGCGTACAAGAACCGCCAGAACGAAGCGGTGATGCGCCGGCTCAAGCTGGGAACGCGCACGGGCAGCACGGGCAGCACGGGCAGAAC
>CAZAWR010000111.1:0-30041 GCA_964488865.1 uncultured Polyangiaceae bacterium
GCCGAAGGCGAGGCGTTTTGGGGTGAGCCGCGGTGAGCGCGGCGAGGGGGCTTTCCGAAAGCCCCCTTAGGAAAACCTAGACCCAAAGCAGCGCGGAGCGCTTGAGGTGGGTCTAGCTCGCGGAGTTCTGTCCGAGCACCGCCCGCGAGGCCTCCAGCAACTCCGTCAACGACCAGGTCAGGCCCGCCAGCGGTCGTTCGATCTTGATGAGACGACGCTTCAGGCTGCGACCCTGACGCAGGTGCCGTCGCAGTCGTCGGAGCGCGCGCTTCCGCTGGTCCCCCTGCGACGCGTTGAACTCCTGCACGTCGCCTTCGATGAGGGTCAACACGCCCGCGATGCGCTTTTCCACGTCCGTTCGCGCATGGCGCAGTCGATCGAGCTCAACCTGGTAGCGTTCCGACAGCCTATCGACGGAGCCGAGGACGCCATCGAGGTGTCTGCTGAGGTCAGGTGCGGAGAATCGTTGCTCGTGGAGGGAAGCGTGCCCCTGGCGACGTTTGTGTCCGGGCGCTTGCTCGCGCTCCGCCTGCGTGAGCACATGGGCGGAGTGGATTTCGCGCAGGGGGGAGTCGGCGGACACGATGGGGGCGAAGGGGTTGGGGCTGTTGATGTCGACGACAGCCTTGAAGTAGTCGGTCCAGGCGTGGTCCTCCCCGTAGCTGGTGTCCGTGATGCCCACGGTCATGACGTTCGGGTCGAGGAAGTCGGGGTGCTTGTCCAGCAGACGGTGCATCTTGCGTTCCCCGGCGTTGACGTGGGACCGGGAGGGAGGGGAGATGCGCTTGGGGGGCCTCAGCAGCAAGAACAGGCGGCTCATGGCGTGAGGTGAGCTCAGGTAGCCGTCGTGCTCTTCCACGGCGGTGTAGTGGATCTCGTCCACGCCGAGCTCCTCGGCAGCGACCTCGAGGACGGGTTGGGGGGAGGCGCTGCTGATGATGATCTGGATCCCCGGGCAGCGTTCCCGCAACCAGGCTAGGTCTTGCTTTTGGATGACCTGGTCCGCGCGGTACCGGCGCCATACGTTGCGGGCGAGCTTGCGGAGCGTGTCGATCGGCACGTCGGACAGGTGGTGCATGAGGGCGCTTCGCGGGACGCTCTGGACGGCCTCCACGGGGTCTTGTCCGAAGGCCTCGTAGAGCCAGGGACGAACGGCCCTCGAATGCATGCCGAGCTTGACGGCGAACAGGTAGAGCAGACCAGGGTAGGCCCAGAGCCTGGCCCCGCGTGCGACATAACGCGCCGAGTGCAAGGGACGGGAGCGGTCGAAGACGAAGCGGCTGGGCTTGCGCCAGGACTCGGCTTCGTCGAGGAAGCCCTCTCCGTAGGCGGCGAGCGCGCATAGCTCCCAGCCAAGCAGTTCTCCGAGGTTCTTGCCGAAGTGGAAGGTGCGATCGAGGTCGAGCACCAGGTAGCGGGTGTCGGTGGGGACCGCGCGTTCGCACAGCGTGCGAAAATCGATGAGCCCTTGGTGAATCACCAGGGTGTCTACCAGGCGCGCCTTCGATCCTTCCCGGGTCGATCCGATGATTCCTCGCGTGCCGGGTGCCATGCTGCGTGACCTCTCTCGTTCCTTGGATTCGCCTCGATCTTGGTCACGAAGGCTTCTGTCGGACGTAAAGGTTGTGTAAAGCTGCGCTGTCGATGCCCTGGTGAATCATGCAAACAGGACGAGCCATCCTTCCGTGTCTGCTGGCGTTGCTGTCGGTCGGGATGCCTGCCACCGCGCGGGCGGAGGAGGACCCGTGGTTCGGTCCGGACAAGGCCAAACACTTCGGGGCTTCCGCCGTGCTTGCGGCAGGGGGGTACGGGATCGGCGCGGTGGCGTTCGAGGAGCGCACGTCCGCGCTGCTTCTAGGGGGTGGGATCGCGTTGACCGCGGGCGTGGGCAAGGAAGTCTACGACGCGACGGGGGCAGGGAGCGCATCGGGGCGGGATCTGGTTTGGGATGTGGTAGGGACCGCTGCGGGGCTTGGGGCGGCTTGGGCGCTTGACCGTCTGGTCCGGGGGAATCGCGAGACGTGCGAGGAGTCGATCGCGGCGAGCCCAGGAACGCTCGTCGTCCGCTTCTGATCGAAGACGCCAACGGAGCAAAGACGTCGTAGGGGCGGTGTGCATCGGCCGTGTGACGAGCGGGCGAGGCATCAGATCGATCGGTTCCGATCCGGGAAGCGCCTGATCCCATCACGCGAGCGTGTGTAGGGTTGCGGGAGGGGCGAATTGGCGAAACGGGGCGGGATCGTGATCAACCGTTCGTTGGCACTGTTCTTGGATTGGGGACGGTACCACCCTTTCTCGCGGGTGGTCCTCAGGAGCCCCGATGCAACCCTTGACCCGGACTGCCACGTTGACCCACCGCAGGCTTCCTGCCCCCAACGCAGCCCCACGCTCGGGATTCACCCTCGACACCCGCGCTCTTGTCCGCCGAAGATTCATGTCTCGCCAGCCTGCGGTCACCACGGATGCCGCGCTATGGGCACGCCACGTTTCGGCCCTCGACCGCGGACTCGGACAGTGCGTGGACAGTGTCCAATCCCTGATGCGCGTGCAGGCCCTCATCCTGATTCGTCAGGACTGCGCACGACGCGCCGTCGAGGTTTCGGCCGGGGGCTTGGGCTCGGCAGATTGCCCGGGGTACCTCGTCGATCCCATCCTCTCGCTGCGAAGGCGGCTCGCGATGGCCGACGGTACGGAGCTAGACGAATGAAGCACTGGTTCTCGACCTTGGGCCGGCCCACGCTCTGGGTCGGGGTGACGTCCTGGGAACACAGGGACGGGCGTCCCGTCCACGACCCGGACGCCCACGGAGGCTGGTTCTGTGCGCCCCCCCAACGTTTTCCCGAACGGGTGCACGGCGAGCCCGGCGCCGAGAACGGGGACACGAATACCGATTCGAAACCCGCTGAGCTTCCCCTTTCCCTTCTCTCTCATTGAGCGGTTGCGCAGGATGCGCACGGCGAGGGCGTGGTGTTCTCGACTGAACGCAGGGACGGCGGTTCTTCAGGTCCTTGGCGCCGCGGGCCCGCCGTCCGAAAGCGGCTACGCGACCAGGGCCTGGATCGACCGCACCACGTGCCGCGCGGACCCGATCGAGAAGGGCGAGTCCGTGCGACCAAGCTCGATGACGGCCTCGATGCAATCACCGATCATGACCGGAATCGCCAGCACGAAGAGCACCTCTCCGCCCCCGTCGAGGCGTCGCCCGACAGCCATCTCCTCTTCCCCGCCTTGCACCCCGCCCTCCACCGTCAGGTTCCGCAAAACCCAGCGTACCGCGGGGTCCCACAGCGACAACCCGACATGCAGATGGTAGTTCGGGTCGAGTTGGTGCACATCCACCGTGTAGAGATAGGCGTCCGTGCGGCGGTGAAGCAGTCCCACGTCTGCGTCCGTGGTTGCGATGGCGAGACGAAACGCTGCGAGCACGACCTCGTCGGTGAGGCTTGCGGCGTCAGTCTCGCCCGGGTTGTGCACCACGTCGCGTGAGACCTCGTCCCGCATCGTTGCGGCGTTCTCGAGGGGGCACGCCTCGTCGACGACGGTTTGGGAGGCTCGGGCGATGGGGCGGGCGGGCATGGGTCTCTCCGTTCCGGTCTTGCCGGACGATCTTCATCGAGAGCATCGAGCGTGCCAGGTTGATCTCGGGAGGGAAGGCTCCCGCTCCACAGAACCATGTCGAGGGAGCGCCGAGCGGTCGAACGGGTGAGCAGGGGACCGGGAACCGGGAATTCTGAACGGAGGCGTCTTCCATTCCCTGCTGCCAGCTCCGCATTCACCCGCTTGGCTTCGGCTCTGTGCGATCCCAGTGGGCACGCGTGGGCCACACCTGATGGGTGGCAGCCCGCCTCGCCGTTCGAAAAGCAAGATCCAGAGGTTACTCTTCGCCCGGCGCTTCGCTCCGGATCTGGGAGACTCTTCGGCTCTTGCCAGCGGCCCCGGCCGGAAGCTAGATAGGGGCGGCCCCGGCCCCGGCCCCACGGGGCTGCTTCACCTTCTCTCCTAACCCGAGCATCCAGCGACGAGCAAGGACAGCCGTGTCCAAGTCAGCCAAGTCCAACAGTCCCCCCAAGATCGGCGCCCCCGCGCCCGACGAGTTCAAGAGGCTCATGCGCACGACGGCCACGCGCGTTGGGCTGCCGATCCTCGCCGTCTGGGTCGTCGCCATCCTCATCGGTCATCCCTACGTACTCATCGGCGCCGGTGTTCTGACGCTGGCGGCGCTGGGGATCGTGGGGTGGGCGTACCGGTATCTCCGCAAGGGACGAGCCGTGGCGAACATCCTGCAATCCGCCGACATGACCACGGCGGAAGGACGCAAGGAGGCGATGGGCAAGCTGGAGGGCAAGGCGGACAAGGGGGACACGGCCGCCCTGTTCGCGAAGGCGCAGTTGCTCATGCACGAGGACCCGAGAAAGGCGCTCGAGGTTCTCGAGCAGATCAATCTCGACAAGGTCATGGCTCCGATCGCCGATGAGGCGCGCGGGCAGCGCGCCATGATTCATCTGCTGATGGGCGAAGTCGACCGGGCCCGCACCCTCGTGGACGCGATCGACCTGACCCGGCACGATCAGCTCAAGTCTCGTGCGGCTTTGGCGGCCGTGGTGTCGGAGGCCTGGGCCCGGTCCGGTCAGGGCAAGCGCGCCAGCGAGACCCTCGACCTGTTCGACCCCGAGAATCGCGAGATCGAGGAAGTGAAGCCGCAGCTGTACCGATCCCGTGCTTTCGCTGCCGCGGCCCAGAGCGACGTCAAGCGCATGCGTCACGCGCTGCGACGGCTCAAGGCCATCAACCCGCAGCTTCTTGGTGGATTCGTGCAGAAGAAGATTCACCCGCTGCTCGAACGCGAAGCGCGCCAGATGCTCGTACAGACGGGAGCCGTCCCCAAGAAGATGGTGCGACGACGCGTGTGACCCTCCGAGCCATTCCCGAAACCGAGCTTCTTTCCGAACTCGAAGCGCTGTTCACCGAGGCCGACGCCTTGATGGCGGGGTGGTCGTGCGACGCCTCGACGCTGTGCTGTCGCTTCGGCGTGACGGGACGGGAGCCCTACGTCACGTCGATCGAGCTGGCGCTGTTGGAGCGGGGGATCGCTGCGCGGGGAGGTCCGCTGCCGTTGCGTCGCCGGGCGCTGCCTCTTGCGGACGAAAAGGTCGAGCAGTGGGGGGGGCGAAGAGCCAAGGTGGAGCGCACGTGCCCGTTGCTGGATGCACGGGGAAGGTGCGCTGTGTACGCATCGCGTCCGCTCGGGTGCCGGACGTTCTTCTGCGACCGGGCCGCGTCGACGGGGCGGATACCGCGGGAAGAGATTCGGCGCCTGGTGGCGAAGATCGAGGACCTGGCCGCTCGGCATCGTCCCGATGGGGACAGGGCGCGACCGCTCGGGCGCTATCTCGGCGTGTGACCGTCTGGCCCCCGGTGTTGTTCCCGCACAGATCGAGCAACCCGCTGCGCAACCCGACCATGGGAACCCGTCAGCCTCCTCTCGCCTTTATGTAAGCGTCCCGAAACGCGAGGCCTTCGTCTCTCACGATCTCGTAGGCACGCTCCACCATGCGCAGGGACGGGTCGAGGGCGGCCTGCAGGCGGTCGGGCAAGAAGCGGACGAGTGGCAGCGCGTGGGCCATGATCTCGCACGTATCGCGCGCCGAATCGAGCCCGCGGAACAGTGGCTTCTTGATGAGCTGCAAGTCTCGGTGGTACCCCGACGGCAGCCGGGACGTGATCCCCATGACCTCGACGAGCGCGGCCTGCGCTTCGGAAGACCTGCCACGGGCAAGCTCGAACAGATCCGGGTTGCGCTTCTGGGGCAGCATCGACGAGCCCGTCGTGAGCGAGGACGGGATGCTGACGAAGCCGAACTCCGACGTGGCGAAGAGGCAGAGGTCCGCCGCAAGACGACCCAGGTCCTGGGCCAGCAGGCTCGCCTCGAACAGCGCGGTGGCCTCCGCTTTTCCGCGGGACAGTTGCACCGCCGTGACCGGCTCGTGCGTGGCCTGGAACCCGAGCGCCCGTGTGGTCGCCTCCCGGTCCAGGGAAAGGACGGGCACCCCGTACCCCGCAGCCGACCCGAGCGGGTTCAAGTCCGCCCGGCGGCGCGCCAGCATCAGCCCGTCGGCGTCGTCCCGCACCTCTGCCGCGTGGCCTCCCGCCCACAACCCGACCGTGGATCGCATGGCCCGCTGCATGTGCGTATAGCCCGGCATCGGTACGTCGCCCTGTTCTGCAGCCAGGGCGTCGAGCGCGTTCGCGACGGCGGTCGCGCGCGTGGCCAGGTCCGCCAGCGCGTCCTTGAGGTAGAGTCGCAAGGCCGCCAAGACCTGGTCGTTGCGCGAGCGGCCAAGGTGGATCGCGCGACCTGGCTCCCCCACGAGCGTCGTCAACCTCTGCTCGATCGCCGTGTGGCAGTCCTCCTCCTCCGGAGCGATGTGCCATTGACCGGCAGCGTGGGATGCCCGGAGGCGATCGAGCCCGGACAGGATGGCCTCGAGCTCTCCCTGCTTCAGGTGGCCGCAGCCGTGCAACATGGTGGCGTGGGCAGCCGAGGCCTGTACGTCGTAGTCGACCAGACGCTCGTCCAGGACGTGGTCCTCCCCCGCGGTGTAGCGAAGAACCAACGTGTCGAGGGGCTCTCCCCGATCCCAGAGGCGTGTCATGCTGTCGACTCCCTCGCGGCCAGCGTGGCAAAGGCTCTCGCGACTCGCTCGTAAAAAAGAGCCCCTTCGAGCACCTCGCTCTCGAGGATGTATTCGTCTGGGGTGTGCGATCGTGTGGTGTCGCCCGGCCCTACCTTGATGCCCGGCACGTCCCGGAAGTGAACGAGATCCGACACTCCCCGCGAGCCGATCGCGCGAGAAGTGGGGCGCGCCTCCAGGGCCGCTCTCACGATGTCGCTCTCCCGCGACACTTCGCAAGGTCGCAGGCGTTGCGACCGCACCAGGACCTCGCCCTCCACGACGTCGCGCAGTTTCGCCACCATCTCGTCCACCGTGGGAAAGGGGTTGACGCGTGCGTCGAGGATGCACCGGGCTTCCTCCGGTACCATGTTGCGCGCCACGCCACCGGACAAGACCGTAGGCTCGATCGTCACCGGGCCCAGATCAGGGTGGTCCGGACCCCAGTCGATGGACGACACCGCCACCACATCCTTCGACAACGCGAGAATGGGGTTCTTCACGCCGAGGAACCGGGCGTTCGCTGCATGGCAGGGGCGCGAGCGGGACACGAGCTCGAGGACCAGCAGACCCTTCTGTGCCACGGCGATGTCGAGACCCGTGGGCTCCCCCACCACCACGGCGCTTGGAGTGATGTCCCGCTCCGCCAGGAAGGGCAACAACAACTCCGTGCCCTTGCACCCGGTTTCTTCCTCCGAGACCAGCGTGAGAACCACACGGATCGAAGGCGGTGGCGCCTTCCGGAGCCGCAGGAACGCCGCCACCATCGCCGCGGCGCACCCCTTGGCGTCGTTGCTCCCCAGCCCGTACACCCGCCCCTCCCGCACCGTGGCCGCGTGGGGGGAAAACGTCCACGCCTGCGAGGCCGGCACCGTGTCGAGGTGCGTGTTGAACAGCAGCGTGGGGCCCTGCCCCGCCACCGCAACCACGTTGTTACCCTGCCGCTGCGCCTCCACGCTCCGGTCCACGAGAAACTGCCCCACGAAGGTGGCAATCGCGTCCTCCTGCCCGGAAGGCGACGGGATCTCAACCAGGCTGCGATGCAACCCGAGTACTTCGTCGTCCCTCATGGCAGCGGGCTCTGCTCCGTGCGGGAGAGCTCCTGCAGGCTCTTGACGATCAGCGTCCCCGACCCCTCGTTCGTGAACACCTCCACCAGCAAGCTGGAACGGCTGCGATACCCGAGCATGTGGACGCGGCGCACACCCGCCAGCAAGGCGGCTCGTGCGGCTTCGAGCTTGGGCAGCATTCCTCCCCCCGCCGCCGAGCGCGCCACAATCTCCTTCACGCCTTCCAGGTCCGTGTAGCTCACCAGGGACGACGGGCTGTCGGGGTCCTCCAACAGACCGTTCGTGTCCGTGACGAAGATCAGCTTCTCCGCCGATAGCTCCACCGCCACCGCGGAAGCGACCGTGTCCGCGTTGATGTTGAGGACCTGCCCAGCGTCGTCCGCGGACAGCGGGCTCACGACCGGAAGCATGCCCGCGTCGAGCAAGCTGCGCAGCACGGACCCCCGCACGGAGACGATGTCCCCCACGAGGCCGTAGTCCACGGTCTGCGTGACGCCGCCGACTTCCGTCTCCACCTTGGGCCGGCGCACGGCCCGAACGAGCCCCGCGTCGACGCCCGAGATGCCCACGGCAGGCACGCCGGCGGTCCGGAAAGCCGAGAGGATGGCAGTTCGGACTGAGCCATTGATGGACATCACGACCGCCTCGAGCGTGGCCTCGTCCGTCACGCGTCGTCCGCCAACGAGCTTCGTTTCCAGCCCGAGACGCGTGGACAGGGACGTCGTCTGGGGTCCCCCGCCGTGCACCAGGACCACGCGGATGCCCAGCTCCACGAGCACGCTGATCTGGGCGGCGAGGTTGCGCAGGGCGACGGGGTCGGAGCAGATGGCCCCGCCGATCTTCACCACGAACTCCTTGCCCCGGAACAGTCGCACGTAGGGGAGCGCGGCTTGCAACCCCACCACGGCCACGTCGCGATCGATGGGCTGATTCATGGCAGCACGCCCCCCGCGAGCATCTCGACCATCAACGCCTTCTGGACGTGCATGCGATTGGCCGCTTCCTGGACGACCACGCTCCGGGGCCCGTCGAGGATCTCGTCTGCCACCTTCACGTTGCGGCGGACGGGGAGGCAGTGCATGAACTTCGCTCCCGGGGCTGCAGGCTCGTACCAGGACTCGGCGACGCACCAGTCCCGGTGGGGCGCTCGGAGCGTGGCTTCCTGGGCGGGATTGCCATAGAGGTTCGGAGCGGCCCAGCTCTTTGCGTAGACCACGTGGGCGCCCTCCATGGCGGCGCGACGGTCGGCCGTGGAACGAACACTCCCACCGGACCGGGCGGAGAGCTCCCGCGCCCGGCCCATGACGGCGTCGGGTAACTCGTAGCCGTCAGGGCGAAGCACCGTGACGTGCATGCCGCGACGGGCCGCCATCCAGAGGGCCGAGGCCGGGACCGCGTAGGGCAGGGGCTTGGGGTGATAGGCCCAGGAGAGCACGAAGTGGCCGCCGGACGACGGTATGTCGTAGTCGTCGAGAGTCTTCCAGTCCGCCAGGGCCTGGCAAGGGTGGTTGACCGCCGACTCGAGGTTGAAGAACGGCTTGGGGCAGAGGTCCGCCATGAGGCGAATGAGGCCGTCGGACAGGTCGGTGTCGAGGTCCTTGCCCTCTGCGAAGCAGCGGACGCCGAGCGCATCGGCGTACTGGGCGAGCACGGGAATGGCTTCCCGAATGTGCTCCACCGCCTCTCCGTCCATCACGGCGCCTGTGCGCGTTTCGAGCTTCCAGGACCCCGCCCCGGGCTGAACCACCACGGAGTCCCCTCCCAGCTGGGCAATCCCGGCCTGCATCGACACCAACGTACGCAACGAGGGATTCATGAACAAGAGCGCTATGGTGCGTCCGCGTAGCGCGGTCGACAGCGGTTGCTTCTCGAGCTTCCGGGCCATCTGCAACACCGCGGCGAGACGGTCGTCCGAAAGGTCGCACAGGTCGAGATAACGATTCAACATGACAGTTCCTTCAAGGCATGTACGAGGGTGTCGACGTGCTCGTCTTGCAGCACGAGGGGGGGGAGAAGGCGAACGACGTGAGGGTCCGTCGACCCTCCCACGAGGATGCGACGCTCCCGGAGGGCCGCGATCACGGCTGCGGCCGGGGGGCGGGTCCGCAGGCCGAGCAGGAAACCCAACCCCTGCACGCCCTCGACAGGGCCCGTCACGCATTCGTTCATCAGCCGCGCAGAGAGGCGGCGGACCGACGTCAGGAGGTCTTCCTTGGCGATGGCGTCGAGGACGGCGACGATGAGGGCGCAGGGCAGGGGGCCGCCCCCGAAGGTGGTGCCGAGGTCGCCGTGATGCATGGCCCGGGACAGGGACTCCGTGCACATCAATGCCCCCGCGGGGTAGCCCCCCGCGAGGCCCTTGGCCGTGGTCAGGATGTCCGGCACGATACCCACGGACTGCGCCGCAAAGGGGTAGCCCGTGCGCCCCATGCCGCACTGCACCTCGTCGAAGATCAGCACGGTCCCTGTCTCCGCCGTTCGCTCCCGGGCGGCCCGGAGGAATGCGGTCGACAGGGGGCGGGCGCCTGCCATGCCCTGCACCGGTTCGAGGATGCATGCCGCCGTGTCGCCGTGCACCGCCTTGTGAAGAGCCTCCACGTCGTCGAAGGGGACGCGGACGACGTCGAATGGCGCGTGGGGGAATGCGTACCACGCCTCGTGCCCGGTGGTCACGGCGGCTGCGGCGCAGGAGCGTCCGTGAAAGCCGCCCTGGACACAGACGACTTTGCTTCGCCGGGTGGCGAGGAAGGCCATGCGCAGCGCGTTCTCATTGGCTTCCGCGCCCGAATTAACGAAGAACACCTTCGAGAGGCCGGGGGGACCGAAGGAGAGGAGGCGCGCCGCGGCCTGCTCTCGCACGCGAAGGGGGACAAAATTGCTCTGGAAAATGAGGGCCTCGGCCTGGGCCCTCAGGGCCTCCTGCCAACCCGGGTGGGTATTGCCCAGCAACGCCACCGCGTGACCCCCGTAAAAGTCGAGATAGCGCTGCCCCCGTGCGTCGTACAGATACACCCCTTCGCCGCGCACGGGCTCGACATCGATCGTCTTGAACACCTCGAGGAGGCAAGACTCACGCTGGGGCTCGGGCTCGGGTTCGACAGACCGTGCCTCTCCCGTACCGCTCATCTCGACAACCTCATGCCCGTAGATCTCACTCATCAATACCACCCCAGCCCGGGCAGCGAGAGCCCGGTGTCGTCGGGCCAGCCGAAGAGCCGGTTCATCCACTGGATGGCGCCCCCGGCGGCGCCCTTGACGAGATTGTCAATCACCGAGGTGACGACGAGCGTGGCTCCGCTGGCAGCGATTCCCAGGTGGCATCGGTTGGTGCCGACTACCTCCGTGAGCGTTGGCATCCGGTCGGAGCACGTGAGGAAGGGGTGCGAGGCGTAGACGCGTTGGGCCGCGGCCACGAGGGACGCCGTGTCCCGCGGCTGGGTCAGGGTCATCCGCAGGGTGGCATGAATCCCTCGCACGAAGGGCCCGGAATGGGGCACGAGCTCGACCACGGGCTCGCGACCGCCGCACGCGCGAGAGAGCAGATGGGCGATTTCTGGTTGATGCCTGTGGGATAGAGGGGAATAGGCGTGGAGGGCCGATCGGCGCGTGGGGTGGTGCGTCTTCTCACCGGGACTTCTTCCGCTTCCGGAGCTTCCTGTCACCGCGGAGGCGAAGACCTCAGGCCGCACGAGACCTTCCACGAGGAAGGGCCAGGCAGCGAGGGAAACGGCTGTCGCGAAGCACCCGGGATGGCACGCATGGGGTGTGTCCGCGGGGGCGCTATGCTCCGGAATCGCGCAGTGGAACAGGGGAAGGCGCGAGGGGGCGCCGTGGGGGTGACCGTAAATGGACTCGTACTTCCCCGGATCGCCAAACCGGAAGTCCGCCGAGAGGTCCACGATGCGCATGCGCGGGTCGCCCGCCCCGATCAGCCGATCCACAAGGGGTGCCGTGGCGCCGTGGGGGGTCGCCGTGAACACCGCCTGAAGGGTCCCGCTGCTCAGGCGTTCGACGAGCCGGTCGAGGGATTCGAAGGCAAGGTGGCCCGCCTCGCACCCCGCGAGGTGGGGAAACGCGTCGCCCACGGCTCCCCCCGGCTGGGTGGTGGATACGACGGATTGCACGTGCAGGTGAGGGTGGTAGTGCAGGAGGCGGAGCAGTTCTCCGGCCACGTAGCCACTGCCACCCACGACAGCCGTGGGGACGGGCGAGGGTGAAGTTCGGGGTTCAGTCATGGGTGCAGATCCCATTTTGCGCAACCCATTGTGATGGGTGGCCGAAGAGAACTGGTGAGCCGGGAACCGGGAACCGGGAAGGATGAATGGGGCAGAGAACGGGTGAGCGGACACCCGGGAACGGGAAGGATGAATGGGGCTTGGTTCATGGCTGGAAGGAGGAACGATGAAGGGCAACGATATTGCCCAACGGTTGTTGTCATAGGGTGTCGGTGTGATGCGACTGATGGGGAAGTTCTCGAAGGACACCTGGGACCTGCGTACCAAGCCAACTTCTCCATTCCCAGCTCCCGGTTCATAGTCGGTTCACCAGTTCACCTCCAAGGCCCGTGCAAAGTGGTGTCTGCACCCATCAGGCATCGAGGTTTCCGGCGGCAGGGGAGCCGAGATGGGACAGGACGATCTCCGCGACCTCGGCGGCCTGGGTACGCGCGTTGCGGGCCGAAACGCCCGTCTGCTTCTCCACCAGGCGGCTGGACGCGACATTGTCCGTGGCGGGGCCCGTCACCAGGGTGGTCTGCAATTCATGGCGTTCCTCGAGGAGCCGTACGCCGCCCCAGGCCGCGACAGGATCGTTGGCGGCGAGCACCACGCCCCGGAGACAGGACCGGATCGCGGGATCGTCGAGAATGGTGTCCACACCGTACAGCCCGAGCAGGCCGTCGCCGAGCTCGAGCACGATGGCGTCGGGCTTGTCCTGGGCAAGCTGGGAAAGCAGGCTGCGCGCGGCCCGCGGGGCGGATTCGGGGGTCGTCGTGACGATGCCGAAGTCCGTGAAGATGCGCGTGCGCGTGGCCCCCGCGTCCTCCATCGCGAGGATGTCACGACGGAGCGAGACCCCGGTGGTCTTGCCCGCGGAGACGCGCAGGCCCTTGTGCGTGAAGGCTTGCACGAGGGCGCAGGCCGCCGCCGTCTTTCCGGCGCTCATGGACGTTCCGACCACGGCGATGACCGGCACCCCGCGTACGTCGAGGGTTTCGGTGAGTGGTAGTGCGCCTTGGGAGATGTGAGCCGGGACCCCGATTCGCTCCCCCAGGTAGGGGAAGTGAAGGACCTGGCCGAGCACCTCGCACTGGAACGGGTCCCCGAAGTCCGGGTTGACTCCATCGCAAACCCCGAGCACGCCGCCGAGATTGAGCAAGTGGAGCCGATCCCCGAGGGTCACGGTCGCTGGCACGTATCCCGAGTAGCCGAACAGGGCTTTTCGGTGTCCGAGCACCACGGCCGCCACGTCCCCGGGCTTGACCTTGGACATGCGGCCCGACGGAAGTTCCAGGCGATTGTAGGTGCCCTTGGCGGTGAGGACGCGGACGGCGACCACGCCGCCTTCCAGCGCGGGAATCTCTTCGGCCACGTGCACCTCGCGCGAGAGGCGGCAATGCAGGGTGGTGGAGGCGATCTTGTCGAGGACGATGCGCTTCACGTGGTGGGCGCCCCCGCGCGGGCATGGAGCAGAGACGGCAACGCGAGCATGCGAGAAAACCCCCGGGCGTCCGCGGCCGTCCACTCCCCGGCGGCCTCCCCGTACACCCCCCGGGAGGCATCGCGAAGCGAGTGCGGGGACGTCACTCCCTCGACGAATGCCACGCCCGCCGAGAGCTTCAGAAATACCTCCCCCGTCACTCGCTCCTGGGAGCGAAGCAGCAGGGCTTCGATGTCCCGGCACGCGGGCTCGAGGGAGAGCGCCTCGTGCACCATGTCCCCGTAGGTCTGAGAAACAAAGTCCTTCACGCGCTGCTGCCGGGCCGTCAGGGTCAGCTTCTCCAGCTCACGATGGGCCTGGATGAGAACGAGGGCCGCCGGGGCCTCGAACGCCACGCGCCCCTTGAGCCCGAAGATCGTGTCCCCGAGGTGAATGCCGCGCCCCACCCCGTAGCCTCCCGCAAGACCATTGAGCTTCTCGATCAGAGGCACGGGATCCATGCGAAGGCCGTCCAGCGCGCAGGGCACACCGTGATCGAAACCGATCGACAGCCGGGCGGGCGGGCGAGGGTCGCCCAGCGCTCCCCGGGTCCACACCCACGCGTCTTCCGGGATGGACTCGCGCGTATCCGTCGTCTCCTTGCCCCCGATGGTGCAACCCCACAGCCCCTGGTTGATGGAATAGGCCGCCCGCTCGTCGGGGAAGTCGAAGCCCCGCTCGCGCAGATAACCCACCTCGAAGGAGCGAGAAAATCCCTCGTCCCGGATCGGGGCGAGGATCTCGAGGCCCGGGGCGAGCGTCCGTAGCGCCACCTCGAACCGCACCTGGTCGTTGCCCGCCGCCGTCGACCCGTGCGCCACGGCGAAGGCACCCACCCGCGTGGCCACCTCCGCCACCAGCCTCGCCTGCAACGTACGCTCCGCGCCCACGCAAAGAGGGTAGGCGTGCCCACGCAGCACGTTGCCCATCACCAGGTACCGCAGCGTCTCCTCGAAGAACGCAGTCCTGCCGTCGACGAGGTGGTGCTCCGCAGCGCCCAGGGAGCGTGCAAGAGAATGAAGCCGGTCGCGGTCGGCGTCGGAGAATCCGCCCGTGTTGACCGCCACGGTGATGACCGGCGCGTCGTGCCGATCTCGCAAGTAAGGAACGCAGAACGACGTGTCCAGTCCGCCGCTGAAAGCGAGGACGATGGGGCCGGTCATCGGGGGACATCCTTCCGGAACTTCTGGAGGCGTTTCTGGACGGCCGCTTGCTGCGGTCGTCCGGGGACGGCGACAAAGACGGTGTCGTCGCCCGCGAGGGAGCCGACCACCTCGGTCCAACCGGAGGCGTCGATGGCGAGGCCGACGGCGCCCGCTTGCCCAGGCGGGGTGCGCAGGACGAGGAGGTTAGGTCCCGCCGGCTGGATGGACAGGACGCCCTCGAGGGGGGACGGCGTGTGGGGTGGCGTCACCGAGCCTGGGGAGGGCAAGACGTAGCGGTTGCGCACCTTGGAGACCTGCAGGTCCGCCAGGTCGCGGGAGATGCTGGACTGGGTGGCCTCGATGCCGCGGGCGCGGAGCAGGTCGGAAAGCTCGCGCTGGCTCCGGATGACATGGCGACGCAGCAGGTCACGCAGGGCTTCGCGCCGGGCGATCATCTCGCGCGTGTCAGGCACGGGGAATCTCCTGGGACGGCGGCCGACTAAACATGCGCATGCCATTAGTGGTATGCGCATACATTGTCAAGGGCATCGTCGCCGCGCACGAGCGCCCGGGTTCAAGGATTGCAGCGCTCTGCTTCGATCCCGCGGCGAGGGTGCCCGAGCGATTCTGTTTACATGTTCGCGACGGTCGCCCGTCCCAGCGGCCTCAGCGATATCTCCGGCATCAGCTCCGCGTAGGACACGACCCGCATCTCCGGGAACTCCGCCTCCACGAGCTTTCGCACGAACCGTCGCACGTCGGGCTGGGTCAGCAGCACCGCGGGGCGCCCCACGGGCGGCGGCGCCGCACTCACCACCGTTCGGATCGAGGTAAGGATGTCACGCGCCGCGCGGGGCGACAGCGCGAGGAAGCTCCCCGAGGGCGTCCTCTGCACCGCATTGCGCACGGCCTCCTCCACCTCCGGGTCCAGCAGGTAGACGGACAGCGAGGGCATCCCCCCCGTGAGTTGGAACGTCGTGGCCCGCCGCAGGTGGCTGCGCACGAACTCCGCCAACGACAGCGGGTCCTTGTCCGTGGGCGGCGCCTGCGCCAGCGCCTCCAGAATGCCCCGCAGGTCCCGCACACTCACCCCTTCCTCCACGAGCCTACGCAGGATGTCCGAGAGAAGGGACAGCGAGATCGGCTTGGGCACCACCTGCCTCGGCAACGGCGGCGCCACCTGCTCGAGCTGATCGAGCAACATCTGCGTCTCCGCAATCCCAATGAAGTCCGCCGCCCGCTCCCGCAACGACGCGAACAGGAACCCGTCCACCGACGCCAACTGCGACTCCACGTCACCCTGCTCCGCAAGGTCGTGCGCGCGATACGGGACCTCAAACACCGACAGCACCACGCGCATCGGCGGCAGCTGATCGGACACCCGCACGAGCGGGGGCGGCAACGGCGCCCCAAGCTCCGCGAACAAGCGCTCCCGCAGGTCCGTGAGCCGCGACCGGATTCCCGCGCGCGTCACTTCCTCGCCCCGTCGTTCGTCCTCCAGCAGGTCCTGCAATCCCGGGCCCACGTGAACTGCCCACGGCGTCACGACCGGCACGAACGTCGGACCCTTGCGCCCACGCTGCGCCGCCCGAGGCTGGGCCACCCGCTGCTCCTCCTCCTCGCTCTTCACGCGAAGCTGCTTGGTCCTGACCCGCGACACAACCAGCAACAGCGCCCCGATGAAGAGGAACGGCACGACCGGCAGCCCGGGCACCAGCGCGAGCAGCACCACGAACACCCCCGCCACACGAATGGCCTTGGGTGTCCCGAATAGCTGCCCCGCCAGCTCCTCACCAAGCGACGCGCCCTCGTCCTCGCTCGCTACCCGCGTCACCAGAATGCCCGCGGCCGTCGCCAGTACGAGCGCAGGAATCTGCGTCACCAGGCCGTCGCCGATCGTGAGAAGTCCGTAGCGCTTGAGCGCCGTCCCGACATCCATGCCCCGCTGCATCACGCCGATCGTCAGGCCGCCGAGGATGTTGATGACCGTGATCACGAGCGACGCGATGACGTCGCCCTTCACGAACTTCATCGCCCCGTCCATCGCCCCGTAGAACTGCGACTCGCGTGCGAGCTGGAAGCGACGATGTTTGGCCTCCTGCCCATCGATGCTGCCGGCGCGCATCTCGGCGTCGATGGCCATCTGCTTGCCGGGCATGGCGTCCAGGGCGAAGCGCGCCCCCACCTCGGCCACGCGCTCCGAGCCCTTGGCGATCACCACGAACTGGATGATCGTCAGGATGAGGAACACGACGGCGCCCACCACGTAGTTGCCGCGCACGACGAAGTTGCCGAAGGCGCGAATGACGTCGCCAGCGTCCGCCTGCAGCAAGATGAGGCGGCTGGAGGAGACGTTGAGGGCGAGGCGCAGCAGGGTCGTGATGAGCAGCAGGGTCGGGAAGGTAGCGATCGCCAGCGCGTTGGGGACGTAGAGGACGACGAGCAGGATGCCGACGCTCAGGGAGATGTTGGCGGCGAGCAGGATGTCGAGCAGCCAGGTGGGCAGGGGGACGATCATGAGGCCGACGATGGCGATGACCATCAGGGCGAGGGCGGCGTCGGCGGTGCCCAAGCTGGTGAGCCGTCGCGGCAGGACGTTTCGAAGAGTTCCGGAGGGCATGATGTTTCCCGATTCGGGGGAGCCTACCCCGAGGGCCCGATGGAATGCATCCCCGATCCGGCACAGGGAGGCTTCACCTGACGCGGCGGGAGGGCTACGGTAGGCTTCATGCGAGCTGCCGCCAGCTTCGATCTCGTTGGGAGCCAACCCGGGGACCTGCGGGAGGTCGTCGACAAGTGCGTGCAGGACCTCGGTGGTCGTGTGGGCGGTGGCATGGTGTTCGTCTGCGGCGCGATGGCGCGCCAGATCCACGAAGTCGCCAACGTCGTCCGATCGATGGCGCTCTCCGGTCCGGTGCTGGTGGCCGGGGGCGCAGGCGTCATGACCGAGCGCGGGCCCTACGAGCAGACCTCCGCTTGCGCGGGTTTGCTGTGGCAAGCTGGGCATTGCGTCCCGTTCGCGCTCGACAAGGACGGGGAAGAGCCGATGGCCGAGAGGCTCGCGAATGCGACGCGTAGGGCTGCGTCCCGCGGAGGCCCGGTCGCCGTGTTCGCCTCGCGCGAAGCGGTCAGCCCCACGGACCTGTTCGACCCGCAGCGTCCCCTCGACCTTCCCCTGTTTGGTGGCGGAACGCTCGGCAGGCCCGGCGCGATGGTCGTGACCGACGGGCGCGTCAAGACCTCGGATGTCGTCGGCCTCGCCTTGCACGGTGTCGGCCGTGCGGTCGTGGGCGCTTCTCCCGCCTGTCAGCTTCTGGGGCCGCCGCAGCCCATCACCGCAACCGATGGTGCCCTCTTGCTGTCCGTCGGGGCGCAGCCCGCCCTCGAGCTTCTGCGGAGCCAGGCGTCGAACGTGGCGGGGCAGCGGCCTGTGGTCCTCGCCGTGGACCTTCGGGAAGACCCGTACGCGAGCCCGCGCCTGATGCTGCGTGGCATTCGCGGGATCCACGAGTCACGCAAGGGGGTCATGATCTCCGAGGAGATCCGTGTGGGTACCCGAGTGGCCTTTGCCGTGCTGGATGGACCGGCTGCCGCCGCGGACTTGGACTCCACCTTGCGGGAAATGAGCCGCGACGTGCGAGGTGGCATGCCGCGCTTCGGCTTCTACATCGACTGCGCGGGACGCGGAACCCAGCTCTATGGCGAGTCCGGTGTGGACGTTCAGGCCTTGCGAACACGCTTTCCGGGGCTCCCCATCGTAGGGGTGACGTCCGCCTTCGAGATCGGGCCGGGGACCGCCGGCGCCGCCGTGCACCTGTACAGCGGGGTCCTCTGTCTGGTCTACGCCCCGAGTTGAGGCCCGAGTCGGCTGCGCCGTGGCGAAAATCAAAAGGACCTGGTTCTCGATCTGCTCGTGATGAACTACGATCGGTCCCACACATGCAATCTGCGCATCTCAGGGAGGTCCGATCGTTCGGTGCGACCGATATCGGCCGCCACCGCAAGGTCAACCAGGACGCTTACCTCCGCGACGACCTCCTCGGGTTGTACGTTGTTGCTGACGGCATGGGAGGCCACGCGGCCGGAGAGGTGGCGAGCCAGGAGGCGGTGGACACCCTCTATGGGATGATCAAGCGCGGCCTCACGAGCATGGGCGACAAGCTCACGTCCGGTATCACCGAGGAAAACGCGCGCGCCGCATGCCGGCTCGTCGAAGGAGCGGTGCAGGCCGCCACGTACATGGTCTTCGCGATGGCTGAGCTCGACCGCGACAAGACCGGCATGGGCACCACCATCTCCGCGCTGCTCGTGCTCGGCAACCACGCCGTCATCGGCCAAGTCGGTGACAGTCGCGTGTACCAGGTCCGGCAGGGAAAAGCCGTGCAGCTCACCGAGGACCACACCTTGATCGCCTGGGAGCTCAAGCAAGGTCTCATCACGCCCGAGCAAGCCAAGAAGTCCCCGCATCGCAACATCATCACCCGCGCCGTGGGTAACCGCGACTACGTGCAGGTCGACACCAGCCTCGTCGAATTGCTCCCCGCGGATCGCTACCTGCTCTGCTCAGACGGCCTCCACGGGTACCTGCGAACTGAGGAAATCGCCCCCCTGTGCACGTCGGACGGCCAGACCGTGGTCGAGGACTTCATCCACCTCGCCAACGCGCGCGGCGGCAAAGACAACATCACCGCCGTCCTGGTCGAAGTCCTCTGATGCCGATTTGTTGACCAGTTCTGCCCGCACTGATAGCGAGGGTCTCGTAGTACACGGGTTCGTGGCAGCCGCGCCACGGACGTCACCGTCGGTGGCCGGTTCCCTCGCGCTCCACACGCACGGATCAGACCCTCGAACGATGGCGCGCCCCTTGCTCCAGAACGGCCCAAGAGGAGTTCGAATGTCGTTGCGACGAGTCGGCGTGGTGATGGGTGGTTCCTCCGGTGAACGGAACGTGTCGCTCGCGAGCGGCCGGGCCGTCGTCGACGGGTTGACCGAAAAAGGGTTCGAGGTCGTCCCGATCGATCTCGACGACCAAAGGGATTGGGCGCGCGTGCTGACCGGCGCCCGCGTCGATGCCGTATTCCTCGCCCTGCACGGACGACTCGGAGAGGACGGCTGTGTGCAAGGGCTGTGCGAGGTGCTGGGCATCCCGTACACCGGCTCGGGCGTGCTCGCGTCGGCCCTCGCCATGGACAAGGTCAAGGCCAAGGAGCTGTTCCACCAGCACAACGTCCCCACGCCTCCGTACTACACCCTTTCTGTTCAGGACGACCTCACGGACATCGAGGAGATCCACGGCTCCTTCGGCTTCCCGGTCATCGTCAAACCTCGCGCCGAGGGCTCGAGCCTCGGGGTGCGCCGCGCTGACTCCCTCAGTGACCTCGTCGAAGCCGTGCTCGCCGCGCAAGAACTCGACGATGTCGTGCTCATCGAGCGGTTGATCCAAGGGCGTGAGGTCAACGTGGGCATCCTCGACGGGCGCGTCCTCGGCGCTATCGAGATCGCCCCCAAGAAGGGCATCTACGACTACGAGTCCAAGTACACCCCCGGCATGTCCGAGTACTTCATGCCCGCAAGGCTGCCCGCCACACGGTACCTCGGCGTGCTCAACGTCGCCGAGCAGGCCGTCAAGGCCCTTGGGTGCGCCGGCGCGTGCCGCGTCGACCTGATCGTGACCGAAGGCGCAAACGAGTACGTCCTCGAGGTCAACACGATCCCGGGCATGACCAAGACGAGCCTGCTGCCCAAGATCGCAGCCGCGGCCGGGTACGACTTCCCCGACCTGTGCGAGGCCATCATGCTCACCGCCAGCCTGCACGCATCCCGCACGCGCGTCGCCGCGAGGTCCAGCTCCCAGGTCGAGCTCGTGGCACCGGCCGAGGCCTTCGCCAAGGCCGTCTGACCCTTTCCCCCCCGCCCACGTCACCACCTTTGGGCTCCCCCTTCCCCCTCGCAAGGAAGTAGGATCCCGCCGCCTTGCCCGACCCAGCCCTCCAGCTCGAACGAGTGACGCGACGCTTCGGCCCTGTGGTCGCCGTGCACGATGCTTCCGTGCGGTTCGAGACCGGTCGTGTGCACGCCGTGGTCGGGGAAAACGGCGCCGGAAAGTCCACCCTCCTCAAACTCGCCGGCGGCGCCTTGCCTCCGAACGACGGCCGTGTGCTCGTCCGAGGCGTCCCCCTCGTCCCTTCCACCCCCGCCGAAGCCATCCGTCGCGGCATCGGTTTCGTTCACCAGCACTTCATGCTCATTGAGGCGTTCTCCGTGCTCGAGAACATCCTCCTCGGTCACGAGCCCGTGCTGCGCTTCGGCGTGCTCGACGAAGCCAAGGGCCGAAGTCGCGCGGAGGCCGTTCTCCAAGACCTCGGCCTCGACCTCGACCTGCAAGCGCGCGTCGCCGACCTGGGCGTCGGACAGCGACAGCACCTCGAGATCGTCCGCGTCCTCGTGCGTGGTGCGAGCGTCATCCTCCTCGACGAGCCCACCGCCGTGCTCACCCCCGCTCAGGCCACCAGCCTGTTTGCCACGCTCCGGCGCATGGCCGAATCCGGCTCCTGCATCGTCGTCGTCACGCACCGGCTGCACGAGGTGCTGTCCTACTGCGATCACGTGACCGTCATGCGTCGCGGTCGGATTGTGACCGACGGGCCCGTTGCTGACACCTCCGTTCACGACCTGACCCGAGACATCATGGGCCAGGAGCCGCCTCCCCCCATCGAGCGGCCTCCCCGCCCCGAGCATGCCGAGAAGGGGCTCGAGGTGAAGACGCTTCGCATGGCCGGCGCATCGAAAGGGCGCCAGGCCGTGGAGGATATCTCCCTGAGCGTGCCGAAGGGGACGATCGTTGGGGTCGCTGGGGTCGAGGGCAACGGACAGCAAGAGCTCGTTCGCGCCATCGCAGGGATGCAGTCCGCAATCGGGGGAGAAATCTGGCTCGACGGCCGCGACATCTCTACGCGGTCCGTGGCGGAGCGTCGCGCCGCCGGACTCGCGGTCGTGCACGACGACCGTCACCGCGAAGGGCTGATGCTCGACGTGAGCGTGTCGGACAATCTGGTGCTCGGCGACTTGTCGAACGTGGGTGTGGAGGCGGAGGTGGTGACGAGGCGTCTCGGGGCGTACGGGATCGTGCCGGCGGACCCGTCGCTGCGGGCGGGGAGCTTGTCGGGGGGCAACCAGCAGAAGGTGGTGGTGGCGCGGGCGCTGGATCGAAAGGTCGTTGCGGCCGTGCTTGCCCAGCCGACTCGCGGGGTGGATCTGGGCGCCGCCCGCGGAATTCACGAGGCAATCTGTGAGGCCGCCCGGCAAGGCGCCGCCGTGCTCGTGGTCAGCGCCGACCTCGCGGAGCTGCGCGCCATCTGCCACGAAATCGTCGTGATCGCGCGGGGGCGCGTGGTAGCCGTGCTCCCACCGGAGACGCCCGAGGCCGTGTTCGGAAAGGCCATGCTCGGGGAGGTGGCAGCATGACGTCGATGCGCACCTGGCTGCTCGAACTGCGCACGCCGGTGGCGGCAATCGCTGCGGCGGTCCTGGTGTTGAACCTGCTGTCCTGGGGCTTCGGGGAAGCGCCGATGTCCACGCTGATGACGGCGTTGGCCGGGAGCTGGGGGACGACCTACGGCATCGGCCAGGTGTTGTTCAAAGCCACCCCGCTGCTGTTGGCGGGCATCGCGGTGGATCTTGCCTTGCGTGCAGGGCTCTTCAACATCGGCGTGGAAGGCCAAATCGCCGTGGGAAGCCTGGCAGGCACCGTCGTGGCGGTTGCGCTGCCGGCGGCCTTGCCCGCGGTCGTTGCGTTGCCCGTCACGTTGATCGTGGCAGCCGCGGCGGGCGCGTGTTGGGCGGCCCTGGCGGGGTGGATGCGCACTCGCTTCGGCGCGCACGAGGTCATCACCACGATCATGCTCAACCGGATCGCCGACGCGATGGTGGCCATGGTGATGACCGCCTGGCTCGCCCTGCCGGCCACGGTCCGCACCAAGGACATCGCGCCCGGGGCCGCGGTCCCCCGGCTCGAAAGCATCGTGGACGCCTTCGCAGGAAGTGCTGCGAGCTGGGCTTTCCCCATGAGCCTGCTGGTGCTGGTCGGCGTCACCTTCTGGCTGCGACGCAGTCGCGTGGGTCGGGAGGTCGTCTGGGTGGGGCACAACGAGCGAGCGTGCGCAGCCGAAGGCATCCCCGTCGCGCGGCGCAAGATCCTCGCGATGGCGCTGTCCGGCGCGATCGCGGCGCTCGCCATGGCCGGGACCGTGCTCGGCTACAAGGGTTATTACGAGATCGGCCTCGGTGCAGGGGTGGGCTTCGGGGGCATCGCCGTGGCCTTCCTGGGGCGAGGAAAGCCACTCGGTCTTCTGCTCGCCGCACTGCTCTTCGGCACCCTCGCCCAGGCCGGCCTCGTCATCAACGCCCAGGTGCCCAAGGAAGCCACCGGCATCCTCGAGGCCGTCGTCATCATCACCGTCGCCCTCGCCTCCAGGGCGGCCGTCCAGGACGCGTCTCGTCGTGCAGCCAAGGAGGCGGCATGAGCCAACTCCTGACCCTCACCTTCGTGGCCGAAACCATACGGCTCTCCATCCCCTACGCCTGCGCCGCGCTCGCCGGCGTGTGGAGCGAGCGCTGCGGGGTGGTCCACATCGCCCTCGAGGGCGTGCTGCTGTCCAGCGCGTTTGGTGCGGTGGTCGTGACCCTCGCGACCGGAAGCCCGGTGGTGGGCATCCTCGGTGGCGTCCTCGTCGGGACGGCCCTTTCGCTGGTGCATGGCGTGCTCTCGGCGCGGTTCCGCATCGACGCCATCGTGAGCGGGATCGCGTTGAACCTGCTTGCGGCGTCGGGCACGCGGTTCTTGTTGCGTGCGTGGTACGACAGCGCCTCGAACAGTCCGCCGATCCCGGGGTTCCAGCTGGGTCCGACGGGACCTTCGGGGGCTGCGATGCTCGCCCGCACCTTGCTCGATCCGGTGACCGTGCTGGCGGTGGTGGCGGTGGCGCTGACGCCGTGGGCGTTGCATAAGACCCGGTTCGGGTTGCGGGTTCGCGCGGTGGGCGAGGACCCCGTCGCGGCTGCTTCGGTCGGGATCAACGTCGTGCGCGTGCGTCTCGCCGCGCTGTGCGTGTCGGGGGCGATCGGAGCGCTGGGAGGCATTCACCTTGCTCTCGATCAACATCGGTTCGAATCAGGCATGAGCGGAGGACGGGGCTTCATTGCCCTGGCTGCGGTGATTCTGGCCGGGTGGCGGTCCGTGCGCGCTGCGCTCGCTTGCCTGGTGTTCGCTGCCCTCGAGGCCACGCAGATCTTGCTGCAAGGGCAGCGATGGCTGCCTCCCGAAGTGCTGCAGATGCTTCCCTACGTCGCCACGCTCGTCATCCTGGCCGTCGCGGCGGGAAAGGCTCGTGCGCCGGCCGGTCTCGGCAAGCACGCCACCGACGACCGTACTTGAAGTCATCGTGCCGTCCTCGTTCACCTCTCCCGAGTGGCACGCGCGCGACGAGGTTCGCCGTTCTTCACACGAGCCCTCCATGCTAGGGTCCGCCACCATGCAACCAGGTGCCATCGTTCCCGCCGGCCCTACCGGTCTTGCCGTCGGACCCTTCGCTCACGCGCGCTACACGATCAAGCGGCCCTTCTTCTCGTTCCTCGGGCGCAAGTTCCACGTGTACGCGCCGGACGGGTCGTTGTGCATGTTCGTCAAGCACCCGCTGCTGAAGCTGAAGATGGAGTTCACCATCTACACCGACGAGTCCGAGTCCCAGCCGCTCATCACCATCAAAGCGCGCAAGATGGTGGCCATCAACATGGCCATGGACGTGTTTGACGCGAACACGAGCGAGCACCTGGGCATCATCAAGAGCCGAGGTCTCAAGTCCATCATTCGGGACACGTGGGACATCCTCGATCCCGCCGAGAATCCCGTGGGCCTCGTGCAAGAGGACGGCATGGCCCTGCTCCGCCGCTTTTTCCCCCTTCTGCCGTCGAAGCACCACATCGAGCTGGGCGGGCAAGAGGTGGCGAAGATCCGGCAGATCTTCCGGTTCTTCGTCAAGGAGTTCGAGCTGGACCTGTCCACGAGCCAGGGCCGGATCGACGCGCGCTTCGCCATCGCGTGTGCCTTGCTTGCCCTGATGGCGGAGAGCCGCCGCGAGCAATCGAGCTGAGTCAAGCGGTCGGGCGACGTATCGCCTGCCGGAATCTCATCGACAGCTGAGCTTGCGCTGTTCCGTACGCACGGCATCGGATCCGTCTAGCCAAGGTCGGGGCGATCGGAGAAGATGATCCGCTGCGGTTTACTTTTCCTGGGCCTGTCCGACGGGACCCGGTTGGGGACAGCAAGATGACCAAGGTCCTCGTCATCGATGACGACAAGGATTTCGTAGAGCAGGTTCGGCTCGGTCTGACCGAGTACGGGTGCCAGGTCCAGGTCGCTGAGAACGGTGGGCACGGCATCCTCGTTGCCAAGTACGACCCGCCCGACCTCGCCCTCGTGAGCCTCGAGCTTCCCGAAGAGGGCGGCGGAATCGGCGTCTGCAAGCGAATTCGGGAGGCCGAGCACCTGCGCGACGTCCCCATCATGGTCAGCTCCACCTCGGCGTTCTCTGTCAGCCCCGAGCTTTCTGCCATGGTGTCCGACTACGTGGCCAAGCCCGTGCCCATCCCGGACCTCATCGAATTGATGAACGCCCTCGTGCCGCTGAACGCCAAGGAACAGGCGCTGTCCGACGCGGCCGAGCAGCTCGAAGACGACGAGACGCGCGTCATGATGATGTCGCAGGTCGATCCCGAGGAGCTGGGGCCTGCTCCCGCCGCATCACCGGTCACGTCGGCCCCGCCTCCCGTTTCCCCTTCCATCGCCGCGCCCCCGCCTCCGGCCGCCAAGCGCACTGGCGCTCCCCCGCGACCCATGACCGTACCCCCGGGCGTCTTTCCCCCGGGCGCGGCCACCTCCACGAAGATCTCGGAGTCAGAGCCCGCGGTGCACACGCCCGCAGTCATGCTCGAGACATCTCCAGTGGCTGGTCCCCCTTCCGCGGCCCCCATCTCCGTCCTGCCGGCTTCCGAACCCCCGACCCCAGAACCTCACCGGCCTTCCTCCCCCTCCGTGCCGCCCGTGCGAGACTCTTCCCCCAGCGTCGCTCCCGCGCCGAAGGCGTCGCGCAAGACCCGCGCTCACGACGACTCCTTCGACAAGGCGACGGAAGCGACACGATCCAAGGACGAGTCCCTGGCGCTCGTTGCGTCCCTGCAAGCCGACAAGGAGCTGGCTACCAAGCGAGAGGCGGACTTGCGCGCGCGCGTGGCGAAGAACGAGGCGACGATCGACAAGTTGCAGGCGCAGGTCGCTGCCCAGCGACAGACGCTCGGGGAGGCGGACGAGGAGCGCAATCGTGCTGTGGAGCGCACGCGGGCCGAGCAGAAGGAAGAGGTCGAGCGGCTTCGGGCCGAGCTACGCGATCAGCTCGCGAAGGCGGGAGGGGACCGGGCTTCGGAGATCGAGGCCATCCGCAAGGAGCATCAGCAGCAGCTCGAGGGCGAGACCGCCTCCTTGCGATCCCGGGCGGAGACCTTCGAGAAGCGCGCACACTCCCTCGAGCAGACCTATCGGAGCCAGCTGCGGTCGATGGAGGAGGCGCACCGTCACGAGCTGGAGAAACTCGAGGAATCGCGCGCAGGGGAGCTACAGAGGGAGAGGGACGTCCGCGCTGCGACGCTGGCGGAAGCCCAGCAGGCAGCCACCAAGCAGCTTGCGGAGCGGGACGAGGCGCTGCGGGAAGCGGAGCGCACGCGTCAGCAGGCCATCGACCTGATCAAGGAGGCGCACGAGCAGCAGCTGGAGCGATGGCGCCTGGTCCGGTCCGAGGCGGACGCCCGACACGCGGAGCGACTCGAAGAGCTCGAGAAGGCGCAGCAGCAGGTCCTCACCCTGCAAGCCGAGATGGCGGACCTCAAGCGGGAGGTGGAAGACGGTCGCGTGGCTGTCGATGCCGCCCATCGCGAAGACCTCCGCAAGCTCGAGGACAAGCACCGGCAGGCCCGCTCCGAGCTCGAGGAGGGAAGCCGGGCCGAGATGACTTTTGCCGAGGAACGAAACGCCCAGCTCGTCCTGCGGCTCAAGCAAGAGCATCAGCAAGCCCTGGACGACGCGAGCCGCAAGCACGTCGAGGCCCTCGCCGCGGCCCAAACCTCCATCGATGGTGAGCTCAGGCGCCTGCAGGAGGAGTACGCGAAGCATCGCGCCGGGGTGGACGAGCGGCTTGCTGTCGCGGAAGCCGCCGCGCTCGAGCAAGTGGCCGTGGTGCAGAAGGAAGCGCGCAAGGCCAAAGAGCTGCACCTTCGGGAGCTCGAGACCGTAAGGGCCGCGCATGCCGCCGAGGTCGAGGCTGTCGTGGCAGCTCGACGGGATGAGCTCCTGGCCCTTCAGCAGCGTGCGGAGGAGCAGCAACGCGCCCACCTGGCGGCGTTGGAGTCCAAGGACGCTTCCCATCGTGTCGACGCGGAGAAGATCCGTGAAAGCTTCGCCGCGGAGATGGCGTCGCTCCGGCAGGCGATGGTCGATCTGCGGGAAGAGCACAGCAATCAGCTTCGGGAGCTCGAGCAGACCCACGGACGCGCGATCGAGGAGCAAAAGGAGGCGGTTCGCGCCGAGCGCGCGGCGGCCCGTCGTGCGATCGAGGAGGCGGAGGAGGGTCATCGGCAGGCGCTCGAAGCCCAGCGCGTGGAGCACCAGGAGGCCTTGCAACGCAGGGAAGCCGTTTGGGACAAGCAGCTTGCCGAGGCGCGGGAGCTGCCCGCCCGTCTCGAGGCGGCGCATCACCTTGCCCTGCAGCAGCGCGATGCCACACACCAGGACGCCTTGCGAGAGCGAGAGGCGGAACACCGAGCCGCGCTCCTGCGCGCCGACGCCGAAAGGGCAGCCGCAGTCCAAGCGGCCCAGGAGGCCGGCCAAGCCCTGCTTCGCGAGGCGGAGGAGGCCAAGCAGCAGGCGCTCGAACAGGCGGACCAGGCTCGCGCCGACGCGCTCGAGCAGCAGCGCAAGCTGCACAAGCGTGAGGTCGACGCCCTCGAGGCCTCCATCGAAGCCGCACGCGAGCAGCTCACGGCCTCCCTGCAGAAGGCCCGGGAAGACTTCGAATCCCAGCGAGCCGAGCGAGACCAGTCTCACGCACAAGAGCTCGAGTCTCTGCGATCGAACCACGGCAAGGTCGTCTCGCGCATGGAAGGCGCGCACCGCGACGAGCTCCGGGCGGTCCGCGAGTCCCACGAGCAGCGACTCGACCAGGCCAATCAGGCCCACGCCTCTGCCCTCGCCTCCGCCAGCGAAGACGCGGGGCGACGTCTCTCCGAAGCCCAGTCCGCCCACTCGGCCGCTCTCAAGGCCGCGGACGAACGCTACGAGAGAAAGATCGCTGCGATCGAGGCTCGCGTCGATCAGATGGTGCAGGAAAAGATCGTCCAGATCCGCGAGGACGACGCCCGCAAGCACGGTGGAGTCCTCTCCGCTGCCCTCGAGAAGCACCGCGCCGAGCTGGAGGAAATGCGCACGCAGCAAGCGGGCCACCTGGTGTCCCTCGCCGTCGCCCACGAAAGCGAGCTCCGCGTGCAGGAGCAGCAATCGTCCATCCGGGTCGAGGAGCTCGAGCGAACCCTTCGTGAGCAGTTCGCGGCGTCCGAAGCCCAGCTCCGGGACGCCCACGAATCCCAAGTGCGAGCCCTCGAGCATGCGCGGACCCAGGAGAAGAACGCCCTGGTCGACGAGCACGAGACGGTCTTGCTCGCGCTATCTGAGCGCCTCCTTGGCGAGAAAAGGGCGCTGCAGGATGCCCAGACCGCGGCGCTCGAGGATTTTCAGGAGTCCTCCGACAAGCACGTGGCCGCCCAGGCTGCGATCGCGGAGGCCAAGCAGCAGGAGATGCAAGCCCGCATCGATGCCCTGTTCTTGCAGTACGATCACGAGCGCAAGGAGCGCCAGCGCGTCATCGCCCGTGTCGAAGAGCAAGAGGCCGAGCTCGCGCGAAGGGCCGAAGCCTTCGATAACCTCGTTCAACAGTTGGATCGGGCCCGCGGCGCCCTGTCCGCGACGGTCGAGCAGATGGGCGAGATGGCGAAGCGGTAGGTGGCGGAGAGCACGCGACCGGGTCGCTCGGTCATCTTCACCACGTCGAACAGCGGGGCGGCTTCGAGGGAGCCATCGATGCCCGCGGTGGTGAAGGATGGGGCGGGATCCACGGTGTCAGTCTCCAGGGCCGAGGGCGTCGAGGCGCTGGCGGATGATGGTCGACTTCGCGTTGTTGAGGGTGGTCCCGATGAACCACACCTCCTCCGCATCGATGTAGACAAGATCCGCTGGCCTGACGTCTGCCGGCGATGGCACCAGCCAGTGTCTTGCGTCGGAGAGACGGTAGACGTGCAGGTATCGTTCTGGGCTCTCCGCGGGCTGCTCGACGATCGCGTAGTGCCCCTGGTTCACGATCTTGTATTGGGGCACGAGGCTGACGGAGGGGACCGACCTACGCTGCATCGAGGTCACGCCCGCCGAACTGGTTGCGAAGGGGCTAGTCCATAGGGTTCCGGGGGCAACGTCCCAACTCGACGGTGACGCTGTCTGAATCCAGACCAGGGTCTCACCGTCGGAGCGAAAATCGTAGACCATCTCCGAACCGGCGTCGATGAGTTGCTCGAGCGTGTCGGGGCGCTTCCAGATCCAACCCGTGAGCTTCTCATGCCCTTGTTCCGAGCCGAAGTGAACGAAGAAGGCATGGGCACCAGAAATTGAAGGGTCACCGGCCGATGCTGTCGAGAACTGGACCCACCTTTCGAGCCCGCTCTTGATGTCTCGCACATACGGAATCCCGCCAGAGCTGCTGCCTACGAACAGCTCTTCGTTGCAGGCCAAGGGCACGACGGATTCCGTCGCGTAGAAGCTCTTTGGGGGGCCGGACAGGTTCGCGGGGTCGAGGAACGCCTGCAGAGTGGGATCGAGACCGGTGCCGATCGACAAGCACACGTGCTTCGGCGTCCATTGCAGCAGGTTGGCCCCACACTGCGCCGCGCCTCTCTTCCACACCGCCAGCGGCTTCCAATTCTCGTCGTAGATGGCTTTGCGCCAATACCCCGGCTCCCCTACCCACATGTGCAAGCCCAGGCGCAACGTGCTTCCTGCCCTGTAGACCTGGGCGGCCTGCAGCGGGATGCCTGACTTGCTCAGCCAGTTCGGGACGAGTCGCGAGCATCCCGTTCCGCAGTCCGTCCACTCCAGCTCGGGAACCGCAAGGACCGGATCGTCCGCCACGTACATGCAATCCGCTGGTGCCCACGGAACTGCCTGCCATCCCGCGTCCCCTCCATCCTCCATTCCACCCGTCCCAGCCGAACCTCCCGTTGCGCCCACGCCACCCGTACCACTTGCACCGCCGCTGGCTCCCGCGTCGCCACCTTCGGGCAGCACCACGCCACCCTGTCCACCGGCGCCG
>CAZAWR010000112.1:0-12561 GCA_964488865.1 uncultured Polyangiaceae bacterium
GTCCGGTTCTGTGAGAGGCGCCCCTGGGCGACTGGGGGCGCCTACTCGATGCTTTGCGAAAGCCCCCTAAGAAGAACCTAGACCCAAAGCAACGCGAAGCGCTTGATTTGGTCTAGTCACAGTTCCACCTCGGCGCCAGCGAACACCTGGCGTCCAGGTTCCGGGTACGAATAGGTTCGCAGAATCCTCGCGTCGGTCAGGTTGGACGCCCGCAACCACACGCGCAGCGGGGGCATCGGCCGCACCTCGGCGCGAGCATCGAACCGACGCGACCCGCCCAGCTCACCCCACGCGAGCGTGTCGGGGTTCTGGAACCGCTGGGCCCCCACGTACCGTGCTGCCAACGTAAGGGACGCCCAGCCCCACGGGCGGACGGTGACCGCCAGCAACCCGTTGTGTTCCGGTTGGTACGGAATCACGTCCTCGGGGGGTGCGAGATCCAACCGCCGCGCGTGCAGCGCCGCCCAACCCGCATGCAGTTGGAGCCACCACGAGGGCGTCACCGTGGCTTCCGCCTCCGCGCCCAGCAACCTCGCCCGCCCCGTGTTCTGAAATTGCTCGACCTGGGGCTGCGTCACGACAGGGATGATCAGGTCGCGGACCTCCGCATCGAACAGACCCACGGCCGCGCGCCCATGGCGCCCGACCGCCTCGGCATCGAGGGACAGATGGGCGGCTCGCTCAGGACCCAGGTCGGGGTTCGGAGCCCGCGCGCCAAACGCCTCGCTGAATCGCTCCCGCAACGTCGGAAAGCGGGTTCGCTCCGCCGCGGTCGCAGAAACGGCCAGCCACTCCGCCATCCAAACGCCCGCCCGGACCATCGGTCCCACGCCGAGGCTCGCGCCCGGCCGCTCGCGCTCTCCCCCTTCTCCGGGCAACTCGCCGTCCACCTGCACGCCTGCAAGCACGTCGACCGCAGACACCTTCCCTTCCACCTGGCCGGCGCCCGTCCACAGCAACGTGTCCGCTTCAATCACGCCGGAAGCACCCGGCTCCCGGTGCCCGTCACGCCTGCCCCCCAACCACCCCCGAACCCGCCATCCCGATCCCAACCCCATCGCGCCGCGAAGGTGGCCCCCCACCGACCCGTCCTCGTACGTGCTCTCGAACGCCCGGGGAAGCTGTTGCGTGCTGTAGCTGCCGTCGTCGTAGCTGTCGAGCGTGTTGGAAACCCAGCTCGCGTACACCGTTTCGTCAAGGTCCCATCCCCCGGATCGATAGGCATGCGCCACAGCCATCGTCGTCACGTCCCACGCGGACCACCGCCAATAACGGGGCGCCAGGTCGTAGACCCCAGGCGGAACGCCAAACTCCCCCCCAAAGTGCGTGCCCGTCGCCACGACCGTGTTCGCGTCGTCCGCTTCCCACGAGCCCTTGCCCACCCACCCCACGCTTCTGCGGTCCGCGTTGTCACGCCTCCCACCGCCTTCGTTGGGCCCGGGTACGAACGAGCCCGGAAGCGGAAACGAGAGCCCCCGATCGTACGTCGCCCCCACCATGCCTGCCAGGGCCCCTGCCCGCTCCGTGACCACCGCAGACGAAGCTGTCGAAAGCGCAGACCCCTCCGTCGAGACACGCACCCGCGGCCCCTCCCCAGGCTTGCGCGTGGAGATGTTGATCGCGCCCCCCAACCCGTTGGGGCCGTACAGCAGCGAGCCGGCGCCCTTGACCACCGTCACGTGCTCGACCACGCCCAGCGGAAGCTTTCCGGTGTCGATCTGCCCATCGTAAGGCACAGAGACCGGCACGCCGTCGATCATCACGAGCAGTTGACGCTGGGAGAAGCCGCGCAAGGTCAGCATGCGCTCCCCTCGCACGTTGGCGGCATCGAGAGCGGACGGCAACGTCGCCACCGCCTCGGCCACCGTCGATGCCCCAAGCAGACGGAACCGTTCGCGGTCGACCTTCTGCACGGAGGTGCCCCTTCCGGAGGACCTCGCCCCCTGCACCACCACCTCGAGCGGTTCGGGTTCCTCCGGCGGGGACTCGGCGCGCGCCGTCGACGCGACCAGGAGCGCGCAAGCCGCGAGCGGCAGGTGTGCGCGGGACATCACTCGACCACGGTGACGTCCGGCATCCCCGCGTCGGGCAGGTGGCCCTCGATTCGGACGGTTTCGCGGACGGAATAACATCCTCGCAGACCGAGAGACTCGTCCCACACCAAGTTGCCGGTCAGCGGCTCGATGTACCCGTTGCCCAGCAAGGGTCCGGGCATGTCGGCGCAGTCCTTGTCGGAGGGCCGGAACCCAGAGGCCGACACGAACGAGAACGCCAGGCTGGTCGGGTCCGTGGAAGGGAACGCCGCCGTCCAGACGTCATCAAGCCGCACCACGCCCACTTCCTTGTACTGCAGCGTGGAGAGGGTTCCGAGGGACACCTTGACGGAGTCGGCCCCGTGAACCACGTCGACACTCTTGGCGTCCCCGGTGTTCGTGCCCGGGTCGACGGCTTGGTCCTCCGAGCACCCCGCGAGCAGTGAGCACAGCACGGTGGTGAAGCAGAGAGTGACAAGCAGCTTCTTCATGGTCGTTCCTCGCCGTGGGAGGCGGTTTCGGAGCCGTTGTGGGCGGCCAAGGTCATGTCGAACGCGACCTCTTCCGCCAGGCGAGCGGCCCGCACGCAGGTGTGCACGGCGAGAAGCTCGAGGCGGAGCAGCGCGTACCGCGCCCCGGGGCGACGCTCCCGCAGGGCGAGTCGGGCCTCGGAGATGGATTGCAGAAGGGAGGGGACGAAGTTGGCAGCCACCAGCACGACTCCGGCCACGCGTCGGACGAACCGGTTGTCGGAGCGGTCGATCCAGGCCCGCAGGGGGAAGGCGGATGCCAGGACGCTCCCGAGCATCAGAAGCCCCCAGGCGCGGGCGATCATGGTGGTGGCAGCCGCACCGCCCTGGGTGGAGCATGCGATGCCTGCCAGGGTGGTATCGGCCGGTCCGAGCAGCCCACCGAGCAGGACGAAGACCGCGAGCAGGACGGCCCAGTAGCGCGGTCGTCCGAGGGTGCTGGCAAGGTCCGGGGCGCACCAGCGCAGGATGACCCAAGCGCTGATCCCCACGGGCAGGTGCCACAAGGCAGGGAGTTGCCACAGGGCCACGAGCAGGCCAAGGGGCAGTACGACCCACCACGCCCCGCGGCGACCCGGGTGCCTGCGCGTCACGACGCCGCCCCCCGCAAGTGAAGGCGCGCCACCCGTCCGACGCGAAGCCCGGTCGCGCCGAGCAACGCCCCGATGGCCCCGATCGCGAGAAGAAACACGATCGCGACGCTCAGGCCCCCCTGGGCCGGCAGACCCATCCACGACTCCGCGCGTTGCAGGATGCCGCGATAGATCTCCACGACGGGAGCGCCGAACAGGAGCCACTGGGTGAGGAGCTTCTGGGTGACGGCGTACCAGCATGCGAGGACACCCACCAGCGGCGCAGAAAGAATCCCCGCCCCGAACGGTAGCAGCACGATCTCGGCCACGGCGGCCTCGACCAGGATGGCTATCGTCGGGCCGAGCACCGCCCCCGCCGGAGAGAGAAGCTTCACGCCCGCGCACACGACGCCCGCGGCAAGCACCACGCCGCGCTTCGGGTACAGGGTCCGCAGCGCCACGAGCAGGGCAGCCCCCACCCCTGCGAGCACCACGCCTGCCAGCGGGAGCTTGACCGCATGCGCGAAGGACCCGACCGTGACTTCCACCGCGGCCCATGTAGCACCAAACGTTGCCGCATATCCCCACAGCTCGTTCCGGTCCGTCCACCGAGCGGCAGCTTCCACCGAGGTCATGACGCCGCTTTCCATGCGTCGGTGTCTTCGACTGGGACGCGTTCGAAGGCGCGGTGACTGAGTTGCCATCGTTCGCTCGAGACGCGCCACAGCGCCGGATCGTGCGATGCCACGACCAGACGGGCGCCTGCGGAGGCAGCTTCGCAAAGACACGAGGCAACTTGTTGTGCAAGACGCTCGTCCAGCCCTTGGGTCGGTTCGTCAAGCAACACGAGGTCCCGTCCGAGCGTGGCGGCGAGGGCCACACCGAGAAGGGCGAGCGCCCCGAGAGGAACCTCGCCCATGGGGGTGTCGAGCCAGGGCTCTAGCCCCAGCCACGAGGACAGGCGCGATTCGATGGGCCCATCGCCTCCGTTTGCGAGCACCGAATGCAGCCAGGGCGCGAGGGGACGGTCGCGGAGCACCGCTCGCAGCTCCTCCCGCGGCGAGGGCGCGAGGATCTGCACCTCCAGGTCCTGACGCGCAAGACCGACTTGAAGCCCGACCTTCGCGGCTCCGATGTGCAAGGCCTGGAGCAGCGTGGTCTTGCCAGCGCCGTTGGGCCCGGCGACGCATGCGAGCGCCCCTTCCGCCAGCGCAAGATGCTGCGGTACGCGATGCCCCTGCACGCGGTCGCTCGCCAGAACCACGGGAATCTCGACCTCCGTCCCCCCAGGCACGGGTCGATCGCACTTGCACGCCTGCACGTCGGTGGGCACGCCATCCTGGTCGAAGAGCTTCGAGGGCAGCGAGCGCCGCACGTCACAGACGAGCAAGCTTGCGCCCGAGGCCCGTCGCTCGCCGAGCAGCGCAGCGAGCTCCGTCACGGTCACGGGGTCGAGATGCCGGGTGGCCTCGTCCAGGGCGATGTCCGCCGCGTCGGGGGACAGGGCGAGGGCCAGGCGAACCCGCTGACGCTCACCGGACGACAGGGTTCTCACCAGGCGGCCCTGCAAGGCTTCCAAGCCCAGCACGCGCGCGGTGGCGGGGTCGGTCACATGAACGCGCTCCGTTCGCAAGCCCACGTCGGACGTGGCCGAGACGTAGCGAAGCGGGCGACGACCTGCCCGCATGCGAGCGCGTAGCTCGGCCCGCAACGCACCGGACTTCCCGGTGGCTAGACCGGAAGACCAGCGGATCGAGGGCCACGAGGGTGCCGTCACAACGCCGCCCCTTGGCGCGGCCGGACGGCGCGGATACGCGCGACCCATCCGTCGTCCGCACAGGTCGCAGTTTCGAGTGTCTTGCTCGACAGGCTCAGCTTTCTGCGGACCGCCGGAAGGACGTCCTGTCGCGCTGACAGCACGACGACCATCGGTCGCGAGAGGTCGCGCACCCACTGCAGAGCGGGAAAGTGGCCAAGGCCCATGCCTTCCAGCTTGCCAACACCGTCCACCACGAGCACGTCCGCATCGCATGCGTCGTCCTTGAGCCACCGAAAGGCCAAGACAAGGGAAGAAGGGCGGAAGCCCAGACGACAATGGGGGTGGCCGGTGGTCGGAGCCGGCCCGGAAAGGCAGTCGGCCAGCGGTACGCGGTCTGGCTTGCCGAGACGGACGAGGTCGTAGCCCAGGATGCGGTCCGCCGGTCCGCAAGGGACCTGCAGGAAACCGCCCACACGCAGCCCACGCTCGCGGAGACGGTCCACGACGCGCGCCGCCGAAGCAGCCCCTTCGCGTCCGAGCAGAACCCAGCGTGTCCCGTGCCGAGCGTCAGGTCGGGCGGCCGAAGGTCCCGCCGCGTGGGCAGCGACGTACCGCATCTCGCCGCAGCGCATGGTGTCTGCGAGCCCGAGCGCCTGCGTGGGGTGCAGCGCTCTCTGGCTGGCGGCAAAGAGAGGCTCGAGCCTTCGCATGGCCGTCCCGTCCGTCGGGATCGCGAGCTCCACAGGCAGCGACACGAGGGGACGGAAAGGCAACCCCAGCCGTTCGGCCCAGACACCGCAAGCAAAGGCTGCCGACACCCGCCCCCCGGCCACCGCGAACACGCACTGCTCCTCGGAGCCGAAGGGCTCGCTCTCGGGAAGATCGGTCACGTGCCGCATCGCAACACCGGCCCCCGACATCCGGTCCGGCAAGGCAACCGGGGCGCCGTCGTGCACCGTGCCCACCCACCCGTAGGGAAGCACCGAAAGATGAATCCGCAGCGTCGGAAACGGCATGGGCTCGTCACCGATCACAACGCCCCCCTGAACCACACCTTCCGCGACAAGGCGCTGCACCTCCGACGGCGACGCGGCTACCTGCCCGACCCGTCCGGGGTCCGCACCCAGCACCGCGCACAACGCGTCGTTCAGCACACCCGTCTCCACCGCCAGCAACGCAGGCCCGGCGTCTGTGTCCACGTGCTCCGCAGCCGTGACCCCAACAGCCCGTCCCTGCGCGGCCCACCCGAGGACTTCGTCGGCGGAGAATCGCCACTGTCCGCCCACTCGCCGGGCCGGAAGCCCCTGGCGCAGCAGCCGGTACACATGCTTCGGGTGCACCCGGAGCACGGCGGCAACTTCGATGGTGGTGAGCCACTCCTCCGACGAGGACATACCCCACGGTTAGTCACCACAGGTCGCAGCTTGCAACAACTTTCAACATCGCCCCGCTGGATCAGGGGCCGGACGTCACCCACCTGGCCATCCAGTAACAGAACCGGAAGTCGTTCGCGGCATACAACCCGGAGGTGTCCCCCCCGTTGACTGCGTACGGGTTCGACCTCCAGTAGTAGTTGCTCGCCGGACGGATGCGCATGGGAAGCGGCTCGGACGCCACCAACTCGTCGTTGCGCCCGACGTACCCGAGTACCTGGATGGGGGTGCCGTCGACACCGACGCACTGCCCGCTCTCGATCTCTGCTTCGTCGCAGTTCGTCCTGTCCTCCGCGAAATAGGGTGGCTCCCAGAACTCGGTGAGGGTCTCCATCCCCCGATCCCGGGCCCCCTCGTCCGGCGGCCCCGTCATGGGCCCGAACGCCGAACCTCGTCCCGCGGACACGGCCTGCACGAAGTCGTAGAAGGTCTGCTTCTGCTCGGAAGGCTGGCGCGACGCGCCCGGGCGCGCGTACAGGCTCGTCGCGATCGCCTCTCGGATCACGTCCCGCGCGGGCTCCTCGGGCAAGTATCGATAGGCGAGCCAAGCGCCCTGGAAGGCCATGTTGTAGCCCGAGTAGTTGGACAGCAAGCCCGCGTCGAGCAGCATGTTGTCCCTGGCGAGAAGGTGCAGTCCCCGGCGCTCAATCAGGTCGTGCCGTAGGTACTGAACGATGTCTGGCTCCCGAGACACGTAGGCCAGCCCGCCGACGATGCCGAGGGCCATGATCCCGTACATGCCATTGGCGGCCCCGGCGAGATAGCCCCGATCCAGAGCGTTTTCGTTGATGTACCCGTGATAGGTGATCCGACCGTCGGCGTCGTGGACCTCGAGGTCGTAGCCCCTGTCACCCACTTGCATCAGGGAGCGGGCGATGGCGGAGGCGTCGTCCCGCAGCCTGTCCTTGCGATCCTGCGGAATCGTCGGATCTTGGGCGGTTACCTCCCAGGCGGCGGCCATGCCGATCACCCACCCGATGAGCATGTCGCGCGAGCACGAATCTTCCCAGACGTACTCGGGGTACAGCCCGGCGTTGTCCTCCCGCCAGGTCCCGTTGTTCTTCTCCTCGGGCAGGGGGTTGCCGTTCGCGTCGAGCAGGGGAACGGTCTCGATCGACTCGCTTCCTGGGAGGTCCCGGCGGGCGAAGCCTCGTGCGATGACGCCGGGCACACCGGTGATCGCGGTGGCGAGGTGCAGGGCGTCGAGGTTGGCGAGCACGAACTGCCGCGCACGGTCGACGTCCTCGCAGGGGGCTCCCTCGTCCCGAAGGGTTCCGTAGTAGTAGGCGTCCGCCGCGATGCCCACGCCCGCGTAGGCCCCCGCGACCTTGTGCCACTGCCCGATCACGTCGCGAACGGTCTTGCCGCTGTGGCCTTCGAAGTCCCAGCCGGTTTGATCCTGAACGAAGGCGCGAATGGCTTCGCGCTGCTCGGACCACTCGGGGGGCACGGTGACGTCGGCGTTGACCCCGGTGCCGGTCGCGTTGAACACGTGAAAGGCGCGGTCGAAGCCGTGCGCTTTGGCCGCCAGGGCGTTGTCGAACCCAGCTTCTGACGCCCCCGCGATGAGGCTCGGGGGACGCGACACCGCGGCCCCGCACACGGGCGGGTCGACCCACGGCACGCTGGGGTAGCTCCACGCGCCGCTGTCCTTTGCCTCCTCGTCCGAGCAACCGGAAACGATCATGCACGCCACGATGGCGTGCAACGTGACGGTCACCCTGCGCGGTGACCCTCGACGCCACGAGGGCGTTGTCCACCCGAAGACCCGAGCCATGCTTCGTGATGCAACGGCCGGGGAGCGAACGCAAGCGGGTCGCGCTGGCCGGACTGGCGTCCAAGGTTTTTCTGCGGCACCTTGGCCGCATGCGGTTCCCGGACCAGGCCCCCGTCACCCCCCGCAAGAAGCAGGAGTTGCGGGAGCGGATCCAGCGGCTCGGGATCGACTTGGAGGCCGTCGAGGCGAGCTACGTTCGCGCAAGCGGTCCTGGGGGACAGAAGGTCAACAAGACGAGCAGTGCGGTCGTGCTCCGCTACGCCCCGCTGGAGATTGTCGTGAAGTGGGCACGCGAGCGGTCCAGGGCCCTCAACCAGTTCCTCGCCCTGCGCGAGCTCGTCGACGAAGTCGAGGTGCGCGTCAGCCCTGAAACGTCCGAACGCTTGCGGGAACAGGCCCGCGTGCGCGCCCGAAAAGCTCGCAAGAAGAAACGCGCGAGTGCGAAAGGGGCCTCGTGACTCGTGCAGGAGGACCGAGCTGACTCTTTGACGCCGCGGCCGTCGGCGGATACGTTGGGCAGCGTCGTCCGCGCGACCCACGCGCCGCAGGGCGCACGGATCGCTTGAGCTTGTCATCGATGCATCGGCCCGCGCTCCCCTACCCCCGCTCCCGGTCTGTCCTTCGACAGGCCACCCTTGTTGTGGGACTGTCGTGCGTGACCGCCGCGGCCCAAGCGCAACCGGAGCCGACGACCGAGGGAGCTTCCGATGCCTCTGCCATCGACGTGACGGTTCAGGGCGAGGCACCTTCCCCCGAGAGTACGTCCCCGCGCACCCGTGTCACGCGAAGGGACTTCGAGGAACGGCTTCCCCGATCCGCACCCGATGCGCTCCGCTACGAGCCCGGCGTGTTCGTCCAGCAGACCGCCCACGGACAAGCCTCCGCCTTCGTCCGCGGCCGCACAGGCCAGCAGACCGTCTTGTTGTTCGATGGCATCCGCCTCAACACGAGCACCTTTCGCCAGGGCCCCAACCAGTACTTCTTCACTGTGGATTCCCGCACGGTCCATCACATCGACGTCGAGCGTGGCGGGGCGTCCACGCGATGGGGGTCGGACGCAATCGGTGGCGTCTTGCACGCGCACCCCATCGAACCCCGTCTCGACCTAACTCTGGATGCCCCCACGGTTCGCCCGCGCACGATGATCGGGTACTCGTCGGCCGATCATGCGTTTGGGGAGCGTTTCCAGCTCGACGCACAGGTGGACCAGTCCCTGCGAGTGCTCAGCGGTGTCGGTTATCGTCGCGTGGGGAAGCTGACGGGCGGAGGGGCGGTTCGCAGTCCGACCACGGGAGGCATTCCCCAGGTACCGGCTCTTGACGATGACGGGCGAACCCAAGTCGGAACGGGGTTCGACGAGGTGACAGGGGACGGCCGGGTCGTCATGCAACTGGGAGAGGCCACGCGCCTGGTCGCTGCCACGTACGTGTACCGGCAGTACGACGCACCGCGAACCGACCAGTGCCCGCCCCCGTACGCCCCCGCCTCCGAATGTCTCCGCTACGACGAGCAGTTCCGAACGCTTGCGTACTCCACCGTGGAAACCTCCGGGGGACCGCTGGCGAGAAAGCTACGTGTGAGCCTCTCTTTCCAGAGGCAACACGAGCGTCGAACCAACGACCGCCCGGCGTCGTACGTGCAGAATGGGGGCAGGGACGACGTGGACACGTTCGGGTTGTCCGTGAACGGCGAGACGAAGTCGTTCTCGCACGGTTCGGCCCGAACGGTGGTTCGATACGGCGCCGACCTGTATCACGACCGGGTCGACTCCGCGGCGTGGACGACGTTCTCGGACCTGCCCGCCGTGGTGCCGGCGAGCCGCGGGCTCTACCTGGCCGGATCGCGCTATACGCACGGAGGGGTCTTCGTCGATCCCCGCGTGATGCTTGGGGAGAAGTGGGAAGCGCGGGCGGGGGCCCGGGTTGCGGGGGCTCGCGCGTTTGCACCGTCCGACCCGGAGAGCGGTACGGCAGGCGTGGACCGTGGATGGTCCACGCTGGTGGGGCATGCTGGCCTGTCTTATCGCCCGGCACGCTCGCTCACTTTGTCTGGCAACGTGGACCGATCCTTCCGCGCCCCGAACCTGGACGACCTGACGTCACGGCAGCAGGCAGGGCCCGGTTTCCAGTTCGAAAACGCGAGCCTCGAGCCTGAGTGGGCCACCACCCTCGAGGCAGGGGCGAGCCTGTCGACGACCCGCGTGGAGGCCGAGGCGTGGGTCTTCCACTCCGACGTCCGCCGGGCAATCACCCGCGTCACCCGCGACGCGTCCGCTTGTCCTCCTTCGACACCCCAGTGCCAGGCGTCGTGGACGCGCTTCCAGCTCGTCAACGCGCCGGGGGGGGCCGAGGTGCAAGGCGTGGAGTTCTCGGGAAGGGTCTCGCTGCTGCAAGATGTGGCGTTGCTGGCCACCTTCGCCGCCACGCGAGGGCAAACGGACAACCCGCAACAGCGCCCTTCGGACCCGACCATCGCCTACGAGGAGCGGGTGCCGTTGTCCCGCATCCCGCCGGTGAACGGAACGGCTCAGCTACGTTGGCGCCCGAGGCTGGGGCCCTACGCCGGAGCAGGAATGCGATGGGCGTTGCTGCAATCACAGCTTGCGCCGTCGGACCTGTCCGACGCGAGAATTCCCGAGGGAGGCACGCCCGGTTTCGCCGTGCTAGACCTTTTCGCCGGTTATCGAATGGGCCGGCAGATGCTCTTCAACGTGGTGTTCGAGAACGTGAGCGACGCGGCCTATCGCTACCACGGGTCGGCGGTGAACGGTCCCGGGCGCGGCGTGATCGTGAACTTCGAATCAGGGATGTAGAACATGACCATGAGAGACTTCGCGCGTGCAGGTCGGTGGCTCGCCCTCTTGGGGGCGGCGGGGTGGATGGTTGGCTGTGCGGCAGACGATCCTGAAGCCGAGACGCCGAACACGGACGGCGGCGTGGAAGACCCATGCAACCCGAACGCGGGGCTCACGACGCAGGACAACCTGACGTGCGTCCCCGCGGCCGACGACTACGAGCCGCGGGACCAAGCTTCTGCGAACGATTCCTGGCCGGCCTGCGTCTCGGACCAAGGTACGTACCAGCCGCTCGAAGCGAGCGTCAGCACGATCGCGCGCATCGGAGCGTTCGAAGAGATCGCGACCCTGCTGGCGTTCGATGGCTCGCGCGTACCCTCGGCGCAGGACTTCCTCGACGCACGGGTGGTGTACACGCAGGCAGAGGGGCTGGAGTCGCGCGTGGTGCGACGGGAAGACGAGCACTACCCTGCGGCGCCAAGCTCTTGTCGAGATCTCCCCGACGCCGAGCAGATGCAGTACGCAGACCGTTGCGTAGGTTCCGCGAAGATTCGGCCCATCCTAAACGACGCATTCCAAAAGGGTTCGCTGGGCGAGGACCGGATGCGCAACGCAGCGCGTATCGAGGCCGCCTTGCTGTGGTTCCTTTATGTGTCGGTTCACAAGGAGGCCTTGACGTGCGCCGAGGTACCGAAGGACTGCGACTCCAGCTATGCGTACTACACGGGCGGCGAGTCCCGCGTCACCCCGATGGGGATGGCTCGCTACGTCGACGCGCGGAGTCCCCAGACCCACGACCGGATCTGGGATGGGATCCTCGCGGTCCGCTGCTGGCGTGACCTGGACAACCCCACCGGCGTGGCCGAAGACACGGCCATGCAAACGCGGGCGCTCAACCAGTTGGACCGTGCGTTGCTGCGGGGCGTGGCGCTCATCGTGCGGCAGCGCCTCGAGAACCTGTCGTGTCCTGCCGCCTGGGAGACCGTCCGGACCCTTGGTCCTGTGCTCTACCGCGAAGCGGAAGCGCGGGATGCCACGCAGGCTGCCAAGTTGCGCGAGCAACTCGACTCGGCGTCGCCGGAGAACATCGACGTCACCGCTGCGCAACAGACGATCGACTTGCTGTTTCCCTGCCCTTGAGCTTCTCCCGCGCCCCGCTGCGGGGGGCCCCTTGCCGCGAGCCCGCCGGAGCTAGCAACCCACCCCTTGCGGGATAGCGTCGCGTGGCTGTAACGAGCGTCCCGGGGATCGGCGTGCCGTCGGGCCAGCCGGTCGCTCTCCCTCTCCTTGAGCTGCGGTCTGCCGCGGAGCCCATCTACAAGAAAGGATAGGAGGCGAGCTTCGGTTCATCGTACGCTCGGCGAATGGAACGCTACGAGTTGATCGAGGGAACGTCTTCCAAGTTCTGGCAATTCGAGGTCCGAGGCAGCGAGCTCGTGGTCGAGTACGGTCGCACCGGCACCAAGGGGCAATCGACCGTCAAGTCGTTCGAGTCGCCCGCTGCGGCGCAGGCTGCTGCCGCCAAGCTTTTGAAGGAGAAGACTGGCAAGGGCTACCGTCTGGGCAGTAATGCGGCTCCCGAGACCGCCGCGCCGAGAGCTGCCAAGGCGCCCGCTGCACAGACGCCCGCTGCACAGACGCCCGCTGCACAGACGCCCGCTGC
>CAZAWR010000112.1:12661-29846 GCA_964488865.1 uncultured Polyangiaceae bacterium
CGCCCGCTGCACAGACGCCCGCTGCACAGACGCCCGCTGCACAGACGCCCGCTGCCAAGGCACCTGCTGCGAAAGCGCCTGCCAGATCGGCCCCGGCGCCCACTGCCCCGCAGGCCGCCGGCGGGGACCTGCCTGAATGGCTGACCGAGGCCATGCTGACGGAGCTGGTCGCCAAGATCGGCAAGAAGAGCAAGCGCTCGCCTAGCGAACTCGCCGACCAGGTCGTGGGCACCGACGAGGGCGGCACCTGGGGCCGCAGGACGTACCGCTCCAACGCCGCCATCGCCATCCTGATCGACCGCGGGCTGTGGCCCGAGAAGCTTATCCCGGAGGTGCTGCGCGAGGCCGTGCTCGGCTGGACCTTCATGCGTTCCGAAACCCTGCTCGGCCTGATTAAGCGGCCGGACTTCGACGAAAGCATGGCCGAGATGGCCCTCATGCGCCTGGGCACCGCCGACCCGGCGCTGCTGGCGCCGCCCAGGGACTGCGAGCTTCCTCCGAACATCGCGCGACTGGCGCCACTGGTTCGCCGTCGTCTAGGCCTGTCCGACGAGCCACTCAGTGACGAGCTGGCGGACCGGCTGGCAGCGGCCTTTGTGCGAGGCAGCGGCGGTTCGGTGGGCGGGCAGATCGACCGGCAGGGTCGGTGTCTGGCCGACCGGTACTTCTCCAGCTACGCGGACTACCGCGAATACATCGTGGCGACCTTCGGCATTCGTGACTGGGATCAGCGGGTGGCCCAGGCCGCCAAGCTAGAGACCGGCGCGGCCTGGCGAGCCGAACCGGTGTTCCTGACGGCGCCGGTCGGCGAGCTTGCCGGGATGCTGATGAACGCGGGCGAGCTCGACGGTGCCACGCTCTTGCGCTGGCTCGAGAGCCGCGGGGACGAGGCGGCCGACCTGGTCAAGGTGGTCAAGGCGATGGATCCGGGCAAGCCGATCTGGGGCAACCGCGACGCCCACCAGCTGCGCGAGGCCGTTGCCGTGGTGGCCGGCGCGCGGCTGGCCGAAGCTGGCAAAGCCATTCCGGCCGAGCTCGCCCGCTGCCTCTGGTTCCTCGACAACCTGCCGCCGACGCAGCTCAACCACGCGTACTCCCGCGCCCTCGCCAGCTGGCCTAAGGACCAGGTGCATGCCCGCGTCCGCGAGCTGCTCAAGCCGCCCAAGGAGCCAAAGAACCTCGAGTCCAGCGACGACCTGCCGCTGGCAGCGCCGGTGCGGGTAGCGGTGGCGCTCGGCGTGCATCCTGACGCCCCGCTGACCAAGCAGCTCCTGGACGGTCTCACGTGGCCCCACCTGCGCGACGCGGCCGCCTACGTGGGCCGCCTGGGCCGCGAGCATCTTCCCGACCTGCTCGAGCGGCAAGAGCGCGACACCTCGAAGAGCGAGTACCACCTGGCCATCCAGACCCTGCTGGTGAACGCCGCGGAGACCAGCGGAGAGCCTTTCGGCGCCGAGCACGACGCGCACTTCGACCCGAGGAAGTGTCGCGACAAGACTGCCTGGGAGCGCGCGGTGACCCTGCTGCCGCAGGCCCGCCGGGATGCCTACTTTCTCGCCTGGGCCAGGCTGGACCCCTTCGAGCTCCACCGCCAACTGCATCGGGTCAGCGACGAAGCCCTGGATCAGATCGTGGGGCTCATGTTCTCCATGCGCGACGCCGAACGTGTCTACGTGACCTACCCCAAGGGGGTGTCCTTTGACGGGGTGCAGCGGAGCCTGGCTTCCTGCGGCCCGCGAGTGCTGCCGATGATCGAGAAGCACTACCGAGCGAGCGGCGGGGACGCCAGGGCGCGCGAACTCCTGGCCCACATGCCGCTCCAGCCGGAGGCCTACGCCGCGCTGGCCAGCGGCGGACCGGCTGCACCCGTCGTGGTGGAGGTGGACCTCGAGGTGGCGCGCCGGTTGACCGGCTTGCTCGACCAACTCCAGAAGGCGGCGAGCATCAAGGTCTCCTCCGGCAGCCTCATGGTGGCGACCAGCGGTCACGCCAAACCACGCCTGTTGTCGCCGACCGCGCCCAGAGGCAGCGCGCAGGTGCTGGTGCACTACAACGACGATGTGGAGGGCAGCACCGCCGGTCTCGACGCCCTCTGCCTGCGCTTTGGCGACGGCAAAGTGGCGGGATGGGAAGAGATTCCCAAGGCGCTAGAGAGCGACCTGGTCGGCCTGGTGCTGGGCGACGAGAAGGCGTTCGACAAGCTCGAGGACGAGGACCGCGACGCCCTCGACGAGATCATCGAGAGCAAGGTGGCTCACGGCGACGCCGTAGCCACGCACGACAAGAAGCTGGTGGCCGCCTATGTCGGTGAGGAAGCCGTGGCACATCAGCTTTTCTGGGGGATGGATGCGGCCGGGCAGCCGGTCTGCTTGCTCGCCAGCTTCACCTACCGCGCTTGATCATCCCGACGCGCTCGATAGGAATTCGACGTCACCGCTGCGCAACAGACGATCGACTCGCTGTTCCCCTGCCCTTGAGCTTCTCCCGCGCCCCGCTGCGGGGCCCCCTTGCCGCGCGACCCCGCCGGAGCTAGCAACCCACCCATGTCAACAACGTGGATCCGGACGTTCGCCACCGCGGCCACCGCGGTCGCGACCACGCTCCTCGCCCCCGACACCCCCGCCCAGGTCCAGGCCCTGCCCTCCCTGAGCGTGCAGCAAACGACGCTGTCCAACGGCCTGCGTCTCATCCTTCACGTGGACTCGACGACCCCTGCCGTCGCCGTCAATCTCTGGTACTACGTGGGTTCCAAGGACGAACCGGCTCGTCGCAACGGCTTTGCGCACCTGTTCGAGCACCTGATGTTCCAGGGGTCGAAGAACGTCGGCGAGGACCAGTTCTTCATGTACCTCGAACGCGCGGGCGCGAGCGATCGCAACGGCACCACGAGCCTCGACCGGACCAACTACTACGCCACGGTCCCGTCGAACCAGCTCGAGTTGGTGCTGTGGCTCGAGAGCGACCGCATGGGGTTCCTGCTCGACCACGTGGACCAGAAGACGTTCGAGTCCCAGCGTTCCGTGGTGCTCAACGAGCGAAGGCAGAACTACGTCGACGCCCCCTACGGCATGGTGCCGCAGTTCATCCAGGAGCGGGTGTACCCGTCGGGGCACCCGTACCACAACCTGACGATCGGGTCTCCGGAGGATCTGAACGCGGCCACGCTGTCGGACGTGCAAACCTTCTACAAGACGTTCTACGTGCCGAACAACGCGACCTTGGTGATCGCGGGGGACATCGATCCCGCCGAGACGAAGCGGCTTGTGGAGCAGTACTTCGGTCCGATTCCGAAAGCCCCGGAACCATCCGTGATCACGCAGACGACCCCCGCACCGATCCAAGGCGAGCAGGTCGTGGAGGTGGAGGCTGCGGTGGAGCTCGGGCGCGTCTACGTCACGTACGCAACGCCTCCGTTCTTCGCGCCTGGTGACGCAGAGCTCGACGGGGTGTCCCAGGTGCTGTCCAACGGCAAGACGAGCCGTTTGTACAAGCGCCTGGTTTACGACCTCCAGATCGCGAAGGAGGTGTGGGCCTACCAGGCTTCCAACCAGCTCGCATCGCGTTTTCAGATCGTGGCGACCGCGAAGCCTGGCGTGGCCCCGCGCACGTTGCTCCAGGCCATCGACGAGGAGCTGGAGCGCCTGCGCAAGGTCGCACCGACGGAGGCGGAGACGCAGCGCGCGAAGGCCAACCTCGAGTCCTCGCTGATCTTCCGCGTCGAGGAGGTCGGCCACCGCGCGGACATGTTCAACACCTACGCGCACTTGGCCGGTTCCCCCGACTACTTCGCGCGCGACGTCGCACGGTACCGTGCGCTCACCCCCGCGTCCCTGCACCAGGCGACGCGGACCTATCTGCCGTCCACCGACCGGTTGGTGGTGTTTGTCGAACCGACCGCAGACGCGCCGCGTTCCGGTCGCCTGAAGGGAGCCAAGTGATGGGACGGCACGCGCACGTGAACCCGTGGGCCATGGGAGGACTCCTGGGACTCGCCGTCGGATGTGGCGCCTCGCCTGCGTTGACTCCCCTGCCCTCTGCACCTCCGCCGCGCGTGGAGTCGACGGAGGTCGCTCCGGCGGACGGGTGGCAGCCCACGCCCGATGCGGCATTCCGCCACCAAGCGCCCGATGGGTCGTCGGAGAAAGCCTGGGACGCACCGGTTGCGGTCGAGACGAAGCTCTCCAACGGGATGCGCGTGCTGTTCGTGCCCCGCCCCACCCTGCCGATCGTTGCCGTGCAGGTCGTGGCGCCGCGCGGTGCGGACCAGCAGCCGCACCCGGGCATGGGCTCGTTCCTCGGGGCGATGCTCGAACAAGGGACCACCAAGCGAAGCGCCCTCGAAATCTCCGACGCCTACCTCGACATTGGCGCCGATCACGGCGCATGGGTCGACTGGGACAGCACGAACGCGTGGATCCAGGTGCTCCCCCAGCACCTGCACCGTGGCATCGAGATCCTTGCCGATGTGTTCCGCAATCCGTCCTTCGCCCCGGCGGAGGTAGACCGTGTCCGTTCCCAGACCCTCGCGTCGATCCGCCAGCAAGCGGACCGCCCGCGCGTCATTGTGGACAACACGGTCGCGCGAACGCTCTACGCGGGACACCCCTACGGGGAGTCGTTGCTCGGAACGGAAGCTGCCCTTGCTCGCGTCACGAGCGCTGGGCTCAAGGCGCTGCACCGTGGCACGGTGGTGCCGCAGGAGTCGTTCGTGGTGGTGGTGGGCAACACGACCCAGGACGACGTGAAGGCTGCGCTCGAGGGGGCGTTCGGGAGTTGGAAGGGGGGGGCCCCGCCGCGTCGGCAGGTTCGGGCCCCCGCGCCGCAGACGCGGAAGATCCGCGTGATTGACCGGAAGGGCGCGGAGCAATCGAACGTGGCCGTGGCGTCCGTGGGCGTGGCGCGGACCACGAAGGACTTCGACGCGGTCCTGATGGGCAACACGGTGCTCGGGGGAATGTTCACGAGCCGGCTGAACCTCAACCTGCGTGAGAAGCACGCGTTCACCTATGGCGCCTATAGCTACTTCGACATGCGGCATGGGCCCGGCCCCTTCGTGGCGGGGGCCGCGGTCGATACACCGAACACGGGCGCGGCTCTCAAGGAGATCCTCGACGAGGTCGAGCGGTTCTGCGCCTCGCCAGCGACCCCCGACGAGTTGCGCCTTGCTCTCGGACGACAAGTCAAGAGCCTGCCGGGCCGGTTCGAGTCCATGGCAGCCACCGCCCGTGCGATGGCGGACCTCGGCCTGTACGGGCTCCCCCCGGACGAGTTCCGCCAGCGGCCCGCAAGGTTCGAAGGGGTAACGCCAGGACAAGTTCAGGCTGCAGCCGCGCGGTACCTGGATCCGAACGACATGCAGATCGTCATCGCGGGGGATCTGGCCGCCATCCGCTCCCAGTTGCAGCAAGTCGCGTTCGGCCCGATCGAGGTCGTGGACGCAGCCTCGTCGCGGGTGATCGAGACGATCCCGATCACGAGCAAGGCGCGATCATTCACCTGCAAGGCACCGTGAACGCGGATCCCCTCAAGGCTCTTCCGGCAGCAGCACGTCAGGGGGCTTCGGCGGCGGGGGTGCGGTCGCCGTGGTCTTCGGCGGCGCCGGGGGCACACGTGGCACTCGGCGCGGCGGCGGCGGGGCCGGCGGCTTCGTTTCGGGCCCGGCGCTCGCTACGCCTGCCTCCGGGCTCGACGGCACAGCCGTCACCACGGGTTCTGGAGCGATCGGAGCCGCGACGGGCTTCGGCGTGTCGGCCGTCGCATCGGCTGTCGCATCGGCCGTCCCATCGGCCGTCGCCATAGCCTCGTCGGCGACCTCGCTCGCCGCATCCGCCTCAGGGGGAGGAACGACGGCGGACGGCTCGGCCGGGGTGGGTTGCGGTGGAACCTCGGCCACGACGGTGTACGGAGTCGGTACGGGCATCGCCGCTTCGCGATGGATGATCTGGTAGGCGAGGCCCCCGCGCGCGTAGGACACACCGAACAGACCGCCGCCGACCGACCCGAAGAGGAACAGCAGCGACGCGACGGCAAAGGTCCGCAGCGGGTAGCCTTCCTGTCGTCGCTGGACAGCGTAGGGGACCGCGGACCCAGACGGCGTATCGGCGGAGGGCATGGGTCCGATTTGCGCAAACTGATAGGTCATCTGCGCAGCCGGCTGTCGCGGTTGGGAGGGGTGTACGCCGCCTCCCACCGTCCCGAGTGATGGCTGGGACATCACAGAAGCGCGCGAATCGCGGATGGCCACCGGCGGCGCCATGTCCACCTCGGTGACCGAGAGGGGACCGGGAACGTCGAGATCGCCGATCGGGGTCGCCGCGCGGATGTTCACGATCTCGACCTGTGGCCCCGACTTCGACGACTCGGCCGTCATGACTTGCCAGGGCTTGTCCAGCGTGGGGTCGTCGTCCCCGATGAAGCTTCGGTCTTCGGGAACCCGTCCCGGGATCAACAACCGGATGGAGTCGACCTCCGCCAGCGCCTCCTCGGCACTCTTGAACCGGTCGCGGAGCCTGCGCGAAAGAAGACGAGACACGAGGACCTGGGTGCGCTCGGCGATCTCGTCCGTGCGGTCGATGTCGAGGCGAGGTGCGTCCTTGTTGAGCTTGGCCACCGCGAGGTGGCCCTCCTGCAGGTCGCCAAACACGTGATGCCCCGTGATCGCGCGGAACATCATCGCGCCCACCGCGTACAAGTCCGCCGTCCCGGTCACCGATCGAGACCCCAGGATCTGCTCCGGCGCCATGTATTCGAGGGTCCCAAGCACGCGGTCCCCCCGCGTGATGGCCGTGATCTCCTCGTCGTCCTCCGGTGCGGACATGATGCGGCTCACGCCGAAGTCGATCAACGTGGCGCGCGGACGCAACCCCGAACGCGGACGCAGCACAATGTTCCCGGGCTTCAAATCCCTGTGCACGATGTTCGAGCTGTGCAGGTCCCGCAGACCCCGGAGCACGTCCGAGACGATGTCGAGCGTGGCCTCGACGGTCAGCGCCTGATCGTAGGACAGGACGGCGTGCAGAGAGTCCCCCGGGATGAGCTCCATCACGAGGACCAGGCCATCTTCCTCCGTCAGGAAGTCGAGCACTTGCGCGACGTACTCGCTGCGCACGCGGGCCAGCACCTGCGCCTCGCGTCGAAACCGCGCGTGGACCTCGTTGGCGTCCGTGTCGTGTGCGAGCAGTACCTTGATCGCCACGGCCGTGTTGTCGCCGAGCCGGACGCCGGCCCAGACCTCACCCATCCCACCGACGCCGATGCGACGGTCAGCCCGGTAGAGCCCGGCGATTTTGGTTCCCGGCGAAAGGTTCACTTGGTCTCATCATAGTACGTCAATCCCAAATCCAAGCGAACTTCTCGTCCTCCGGAGCCATCCCGGAGCCATCCCGGAGCCATCCCGGAGCCCTCCCGGAGCCATCCGAGAAGGGCGAGCGTGCGCTTGACGATGACAGCACGTGGATCAACAAGACCCCCATGAGTAGGCTCGACGGCAAGGTCGCCATCGTGACGGGGGGAAGCCGGGGCATCGGCAAGGAAATCTGCCGAACGTTCGCCCGAGAAGGGGCCAAGGTGGTGGTGGCTGCGAAGACGGCCGAGCCGCACCCTACCCTGCCGGGGACGATCCATGACACGGTGCGTGAAATCCGGGAGGCGGGCGGGGTCGCCATGGCTGTGCAGGCCAACGTGAGGGACGACGTATCGATCGACCGGATGGTCCAGGAAGCGGTGGCTGCTTACGGCCGCGTGGACATTCTGGTCAACAACGCGGGGGCCATCTTCATCGCGGACGTGGAGTCGACGACGGCGAAGAAGTTCGACTTGGTGATGGGGGTGAACGCACGGGCGTCGTTTCTCTGTTCGCGCGCGGTGATCCCTCACATGAAGGAAGGCGGCCACATCGTGATGATGTCCCCGCCGGTGGCGCCCCAGGCGCTCAAGGGCAAGGTGGCCTATGGGCTCTCGAAGGTGGGCATGTCGCTGGTGGCCATCGGGCTGGCGGAGGAACTTCGCGATCGAAAGATCAGCGTGAATGCGCTGTGGCCGGTGACGGCGGTGGAGAGCGAGGCCACGCGCCACTTCGCCTTCGGGACCGAGGAGCAGTGGCGCAAAGCGGAGGTGCTCGCCGATGCGACGCTGGAGCTCGTGTGCACGCCCCCCGGGGACAAGACGGGCCTGACGCTCTACGATGAGGAGGTCCTGGCTTGGGCGGGGATCACCGACCTGGATCGTTATGCCCTGGTCCCGGGGACCAAGCCTGCCCCGTGGTCCAAGGCGATGTTCGAGGACGAGACGAGGTAGAGTCCGCCTGTCATGAATCTCGTCTTGCTGGAACCCACCGATCGGGTCGGCGACGACCCGGATGTGTACGCGCTGGGTGGCATCCGTGCTGCGCACGTTCGGGAGGTCCTGCGGGCCGCGCCCGGCAAGCAGATCCGGGTCGGCATGCTCGAAGGGCCGCACGGCACGGGCGAAGTGCTGGAGGTGTCGGAGCAGCAGGTGTTCCTGCGGTGTCTCTTCGAACCCGAGACGCCGCAGCGACCGCTGTTCGACTTGATCCTTGCGGTTCCTCGGCCCAAGTCGCTGCGCAAGCTGCTCCCGGAGGTCACGGCGTTCGGGGTGGACAGGATCGTGCTGCTGCGAACGTGGCGCGTGGCGAAGCCCTTCCTGAGCGCTACCGTGTTGCATCCCGACGAATACCGCCCGTTGTTGCACGAGGGCATGATGCAAGGACGCCACACGCGCGAGCCCGACGTGCTGTTCGAGCCGCTCTTCAAGCCCTTCGTCCAGGACCGTCTTGACGCACTGTTCGCGAACGCCGCGCACAGGATCGTCGCGCACCCCGGGGTAGAGCGGTCGATTGCCCAGCTGCGGGTCGGTCCGCAGGATCGCGTCGTGGGCGTGATCGGGCCCGAAGGCGGATTGCTTCCGTACGAAGTGGAGGCGCTGGAGCAGCACGGGTTCGAACCGGTTCGCATGGGACCGACCCCGCTTCGCGTCGAGACAGCGTGCGTGGCGCTGATGGCACAGGTCGAACTGCTGCGCGCGATGTGAAGTTCGTTGCGCGCGACCGTGGCCTCTTCGCATCGGCGAACAAAGGGGCCCTCACCGAGGGCGCGTAAGGGCAAACAGCACGTACCAAGCCGCTCGCTTGCGGACTGGATGCAACTGACGCCACAGCGCATCGGGAATGTAGAGATCTGCGTGACAGTATTCGCAGGTCGCGATTCGGGGCGTCTCGACGCCAAACTTCAGCCCTGCACCGCAACCGGAGCAATTGAAGAGAATGGGACGGCTCTCGTTCGGGGCACTCTCGTATCCGCCATCGGGCTCGGCACAGTACAGCTGATAGGCTCCACGCAACACCGAGCGCAGCCAAGTGGGGGCAGGGTAGTAGGTCGTTGGCTGGCCGCATGCAGGACAGTGCCACCATCCGCTTTGCCCGAGGGGTTGTGACGGCCCGTCCTGACGCCCCCAGCTTCACACCTTCGCAAGCTTGCTCCGCACCCGACGCACCATCTCGTCCATCTCGTTCACGTCTTCCACCGGCGCGTCGCACGCCCCTCGAACACACGGCGAGTCCAGCAGCTTGCGCTCGGGCAACCCGAGGTCGCGCCCCACGCTCTGCAGCTTCGTCACTTGCTCGCAGGTAAGCGGCTGCACGCTCCCGAGCAACCTCGCCCGGAACGTGATCTCCGCCACGTGCTCCATGCGCTCCAGCTTGTTGTAGGCATCGAACACGTCCCTGCCGATCGTCAGAGACCCGTGGCGGTCGAGGATCAACGCGTCGAACTCACGAACCCACCGCCGCACCTCTCGCGGAACTTCCTGCGTCGTCGGCGTGGTGTACGCGGCCGTCGGGATCGACCCGAACGTGAACACCACCTCGGGGAGCAAGCACTGCTCCAACCGCACTCCCGCAACCGACAGCGCGATGCAGTTCGTCGGATGCGCGTGCAGCACGGCCCGCACGTCCGGACGCTCCTCGTACACCGCAAGGTGCATCTCGATCTCGCTCGATGGCGGCAGCTCACCGTGCAGCACGCGCCCCTTGCGGTCGATCACGATGAGCTCGCGCTCCTCCATGTACCCCTTGTGTACGCCTGTCGGCGTCGCCACGATGCGCCCGTCGTCGAGCAGCACCGAGACGTTCCCGTCGGTGGCGGCGAGCCAACCGCGCGCATAGACACGACGGCACACCTGCACGATGTCGCGTCGTGCCTGGGGTTCGCTGACGGTTGTCATGGTGGGGCTCGGGTCAGGGCACGTCGAAGGAGACCTTGGCGGGCCAGCTTCCCGTCTTGGGAAACTTGAGCTCGCGGATCACGTCGACCATGCAGTCGGCCGCGGCGTCCGCGGTTTCGTCGGGCTGCTGGATGCCGACGGAAGCGACAGAGCCGTCTTTGTTGACGATCATGGTGGCGACGAATGCGCCTGCTGCGCCGTTGCGGCAAGCCGACAGGGCGGAGGCGTTGTTGGAGACGACGTCGCGGGTTTTGTCGGAGGACCACTCGACGGGGGGTCGGTCGGCGTAGTCGGCGAAGGGGAGTTCCTGTTCGGCGATGCCGTCGTCGCCGCCTTCGGGGATCGGCCAGGTGGTGTCCCGGATGGCGTCGAGCATGCACTTTTCGACGGATCGGTCGCCGAGGTTGGTCTCCTTGAGGTAGGCCCACTTGACGCCGCCGCTGTGATTGACGCGGACGCGCGCGAGGGTGTGGCCGGAGATCATGTCGCCGCCCTTTTTCTGGCAGTCGGTCATGGCGTCGCGCCAGACGCGCTCGAAGGTGGAGCGGATCTCTGCCTCGTTGAGCACGCCGAGCTCACCGTGCATCATGAGTCCGGGTTTCTCCGGGGGCGGTTCGGGGGGCGGCTCGGGGGCGACGGGGGGCGGCGCGGAGCCGCACGCCAGGGAGAGCATGACGATGGGAAGCAGAGCGTAGGTGCGCATGTCGTGTAGCTGGTGAGAGGCAGGTCGTCAGTCGCGGAGCTCGTTGGCGGCGATAACGACGCGCTGGATCTCGCTAGTGCCTTCGTAGATCTCGGTGATGCGGGCGTCGCGGTAGTGTCGTTCGAGGCCGTACTCGCGAGTGTAGCCGTAGCCGCCGTGGATCTGGATGCCCTTGTGGGTGATGAAGGTGGCGGCCTCGCTGGCGAAGAGCTTGGCCATGGCGGACTCGCTGGAGTTGCGCATGCCCTGGTCCTTCATCCAAGCGGCGCGCAGGGTGAGCAAGCGTGCGGCGTCGAGCTGCGTGGCCATGTCGGCGATCATGAACTGGATGGCTTGCAGGTTGGCGATGGGTCCGCCGAAGGCCTTGCGGTCCTTGGAGTAGGCGATGGACTTCTCGAGGGAGGCGCGGGCAATCCCGAGGGCCTGGGCTGCGATGCCGATGCGGCCGCCGTCGAGGGTGGCCATCGCGACCTTGAACCCTTTGTGTTTCGGGCCGAGGAGGTTCGCCTGGGTGAGCTTCACGTTCTCGAAGTACAGGGTGCAGGAATGGGCCGCGTGGATGCCGAGCTTCTCGTCCGGGGGGGACTTGGTCACGCCGGGCAGGTCCGTGGGAAACAGCAGCGCGTCGTGCATCAGCTTCTTGCCGTCGCGCGCGCTGACGGCGAACACGATGGTGAAGTCGGCGTGGTTACCGCACGTGATGAAGTTCTTGGAGCCGTTGAGGATGAGGTCGTCGCCGTGGGTTTCGACGGCGGTGACCATGGTCTGGGCATCGGAGCCGCTCATGGGCTCGGTGAGGGCGAAGGAGCCGAGCTTGGCGCCGGACGCGCAGGGGACGAGGTAGTCGCGCTTCTGCTGTTCGGTGCCGAACTTGAGGACAGGGTCACAGAACAGGGAGTTGTTGACGCTCATGATGACGCCGGTGGAGGCGCAGGCGCGGCTGATTTCCTCCATGGCGAGGACATAGCTGACGGTGTCCATGCCGGAGCCGCCCCACTCGTCGGGGATGGCGACGCCCATGAAGCCCAGTTCGCCCATCTTCTGGACGAACTCGGTGGGCCAGAGGCCCTTTTCGTCGAGCATGGCGGCCTTGGGTTCCACTTCCCGCGTGGCGAAGTCGCGGGCGGTGTCACGCATCATCTTTTGCTCTTCGGTGAGATCGAAATTCATGTCGCCTGGCTCCGTGGTCGTGCGCCCGACCCCACGCGGGACGCGGTTGAGGAGGCTCTTGTACCGGGGGTCCGGTCGGGTGGCAACCCGCTCGGACAGGACGCGCGCGCTAGGCATTCGTTCAGCTTTCGGAAGCAAATCGGCCGAATCGTCGTGACAGGTCCCGGGGACCGGGGTATTCCTACGGTGCTATTCCACGGAGGATGGGCTGACCGTTCGTGGGAACGGGGCCCCAAGCCCGCCTGCAGCGGCGGTTGGGACGAGACTGAAAAAGGAGTGCTTATTATGATGAATACCAGAATCAAGCGAAGCGTGATCATGTCGAGCCTGCCCTTGCTTGCTCTTGGGGCGATGATGATCCCAGGGGCGGCATGCGACAAGATTGAGGACGCGCAGGGCGCCGTATGCTGCAGCGAGTTCCAGGTTGGCGGAACGATCAGCGCTGACATCGGCGGCGGCGTGCAGGGACAGCTCGCAGCTCAGGCGATCGCGGACATTGCGGGCGTCGCAAGCGTCATGGTCGACGACCTGGGCGTGGCCTGCCGCAACATCGCGCAGGATCTCGATGCTCCGAAGGCCGATCAGGAAGCGGCCGACGCCAAGGGAAGCAAGGGCGACAAGACCAAGGCCTGGTGCGAGCTCGCGGTCAAGCAAATCGGTTCGTTCAAGGGCAGCGCCACGCTGACCGTCGACTTCCAGCCGCCCGTGTGCGAGGTGTCCGCCTCCGCCGCCGTGGACTGCTCCGCCAACTGCAGCGTGGACGCGAGCTGCGACGTCAAGGCCACCCCGCCCACCTGCGAAGGCGGCAAGATGGAAGTCTCCTGCAAGGGCGGATGTACCGGGAAAGCCGGCGCATCCGTCATGTGCGAAGGCAGCTGCACTGGCTCATGCAGCGGCGCTTGCGAAGCCCAGGGCGGAGTCGAGTGCGCCGGCAAGTGCGACGGCACCTGCGAGGCGAGCGGCGGAGCGGGCAACGACGGCATCCAGGCCGACGGCACCTGCAAGGGCACCTGCAAGGGCACGTGCGAAGTGACCGCCCCTAGCGCCACTTGTAGCGGCACCTGCAAGGGCGAGTGTTCCGCCTCGTGTGAGGGCACCGCCGAAGCTTCCGTCAAGTGCGACGGCGAGTGCACTGGTGAAGTCGAGCCTCTGAAGTGCTCCGGCGGCGAGTTCAAGGCCGGCTGTGAGGTCGAGGCGGAGTGCAGCGCGAACTGCGACGCGAGCGTCAAGGCGAAGGCGGAGTGCAAGCCCCCGTCTGTCAAGGTGGTCTTCACCGGCGCGGCGGACGCGAAGATCGCCAAGCTGAAGGCGACCCTCGAGGCCAACATCGGCGCCGTGGCCTCCATCGAGGCCAAGGTCAAGATCCTCGGCGAGGTCTCCGGCGAGCTGAAAGGCAACGTCGGCGGACTCGCCGAAGTCAAGGCCGCCTGCCTGATCCCGCTCGGCGTCGCGATCGGGGGCGCGGTTGAGGACATCGGCACATCGGTGCAGGTCTCCGGAAGCCTCGTCGCCTCCGTGAAGTGATCTTCCTCCATCACGGCTGATTGATGCGGCGCCCACGGGCGCCGTATCCGTCTATCCTCCCTTTCCCCACCGCCCGTCCTCAGGTAAGCTCCGGGCATGCGACTCGCCCATGGAACTCTCCTCACGGCTGTGGTCTGCCTGACCGCAGGCTGCTACTCGCCCAAGATCAACACGCCGGAGGACGAGGAAGACCCGTTCGCGGGTACGACCATCGATCCGAACGCGACCTCGGTCAACGAGGCGCCTCCGCCCAAGAACTCGAAGGAGCCGGACCTCGACTTCATCAAAGACATGCTCCGCCGCAGCGCCGACCAGGCCGCCAAGTGCGCCGTCGAAGCCAACGCAGGGCCCCGGAGCATCGCCTACGTCAACGTGACGTTCACGCGCAACGGGCGCGTCTCGGAGATCGACCTGGCCGCCCCGCACAAGGACACGGCGATTGGCGATTGCGTCACGCGTTCGTTCGAAGGGATCTTCGTGACGGGCTGGCAGAACAAGGATTCGGTGACGATGGAGCGAAAGGTCGACTTCACCAAGAAGGCGCAGGACCCGACGCCGTAGGGTCAGATGTCGTAGTAGAGGAAGAACTCGTAGGGCACCGGTCGCATCCGAACCGGGTTCAGCTCGTGCTCGCGCTTGTACTCGACCCACGTGTCGAGCACGTCCTTCGTGAACACGTCGCCCCTGAGCAGGAACTCGTGGTCCGCTTGGAGCTCGGCCAGCGCTTCCTCGAGCGATCCCGGCATCTGCGGCACGCCCGAAAGCTCCTCCGGGGACAGGGAGTAGATGTCCTTGTCGAGCGGGTCGCCGGGGTCCATCTTGTTCTGGATGCCGTCGAGCCCTGCCATCAATAGCGCTGAGAACACGAGGTAGGGGTTGCACGACGGGTCCGGGTAGCGCACTTCGATGCGCTTGGCCTTCGGGGAGATGTCGTACATGGGAATGCGGATCGCTGCGGAGCGATTGCGGCTCGAGTAGGCGATGTTGACGGGGGCCTCGAAGCCGGGGACGAGCCTTCGATAGCTGTTGGTCGTGGGGTTGGTGAGGGCGGCGAGGGCGCGCGAGTGCTTCATGATGCCGCCGAGGAAGTGGAGCGCCATGTCGCTCATCTGCGCGTAGTTGTCGCCCGCGAACAGGGGCTTGCCGCCCTTCCAGATCGAGATGTGGACATGCATCCCGCTGCCGTTGTCCTCGAACAGGGGCTTGGGCATGAAGGTGGCGGTCTTGCCGGCGGCCCAGGCGGTGTTCTTCACCACGTGCTTGAACCACATGAGCTTGTCGGCCATGTCGAGCAGCGGCGAGTAGGTCATGTCGATCTCGCACTGGCCTGCGGAGGCGACCTCGTGATGGCTGACCTCGACGAGGATACCGACGCTGTGGAGGTGCTCCACCATCTTGGTGCGCAGGTCCATCAGGGTGTCGGTGGGGGGAACGGGGAAGTAGCCCTGCTTGTGGCGAACCTTGTACCCGCGATTGGGGAACTCCTCGCGGCCCGTGTTCCAGGCAGCCTCGACGGAGTCGATCTCGTAGAAGCCGCTGTTGCGTGTCTGGTCGAACCGGATGTCGTCGAAGACGAAGAACTCGGCCTCGGGCCCGATGTAGCAGGTGTCACCGATGCCCGTTTGCTTGAGGTAAGCCTCGGCTTTGCGTGCGATGTAGCGCGGGTCGCGCGAATAGGGCTGGCGGGTGATGGGGTCGACCACGGAGCAAGTGAGCGCGAGGGTCGGCCGCTCGAGGAACGGGTCGAGACGAGCCGAGCCCGGGTCCGGGACGACGAGCATGTCGGAGGCGTGGATGGGCTGGTAGCCCCGGATGGAGGAGCCATCGAACCCGAAGCCGTCTTCGAACGAGTCCTCCGTGAGCCGGTGGATGGGGACCGACGTGTGCTGCCACACCCCGGGAAGGTCGATGAACCGCAAATCAACCATGACCGCGCCGGCTTGCTTGGCGAGGTCAAGAACGTCTTTCGGCTTCATGCTTCAGGCTCTCCTCGGCGATTCCGCTGCGCGCTGCCCCTTGCAGCGCTGGCGGGGTCATCGTGCAGTTGGCTCGCGCGCGCAAGTCCCGGGTGACTCTTTTGTTCGTTACTGTGCTGACACATTCGATCGCGCTCAGATGGCGTCTTCCCCCCGCTCGCCGGTGCGGATGCGGACCGCCTCCTCGACGGGAAGCACGAAGATTTTGCCGTCGCCGATTCGTCCTGACTTCGCCACCCGCTCGATCGCGTCGACGACGCTGGGGACGAGGTCGTCGGGCACCACGACCTCGATCTTGACCTTGGGGACGAAGTCGACGACGTAGGCCGAGCCGCGGTAGGTCTCTTGCTTGCCGCCGGTTCGGCCGAAGCCTTTGACTTCGGTCACGGTCATGCCGGCGATGCCCACCTCGGCCAGAACGTCCTTCACATCCTCGAGCTTGAACGGCTTGATGATCGCTTCGACCTTTTTCATGCGACACTCCCCGGTGGAGCCGATCAGGTCGTACGGATGGCGACGGAACGCAAGGGTTCAATGCAAGTCTTGGAGCTTGGGAGCTACCCGACGAGGGTCGACCGGCTGGAGCCGCTCTGCCGTTCCGGGTCGAATCTCTGGGTGAAGCATGACGATGCCACGAACCCGCGGTACGGCGGCAACAAGGTTCGCAAGCTGGAGTACCTGCTCGCGGACGCATCTCGGGTCGGTGCGCGCAGGATCGTGACGTTCGGGGCGGCGGGAAGCCACCACGTGCTCGCGACCACGGTGCATGGCGTGGCAGCAGGCTTCGAGGTGGCCGCCCTGCTCACTCCCCTGCCCTTCAGCGAGCACGCCCGAGGCAACCTGCGGTGGGCCCTGCAAGCCGGTCTCACGGCCTACGCCTGCCCGTCCCTCGCGGCGCTGCCGACCATGCTCGCCCGCACGCATCGTCGACGCGACTACCTCGTGCCGCCCGGAGGTAGCAGCGCGACGGGGTCGGCAGGCTACGCGGACGCGGCGGTCGAGCTTGCGGGTCAGGTGCGCGACGGTGAGTTGCCGGAACCGGACGTGATCGTGGTGGCGCTCGGGTCGGGCGGGACGGTGGCCGGGCTCTTGGCGGGACTGGAGGAGACGACCTTGCGCTGTCCGGTGCATGCGGTGCGCGTCGTGCCGTGGCCCATGGTCAGCGGGGCTTGGGTGATCGCGCTCGCGCGCTCGGTGGCGCGTCGTCGGGGGAAGGCAGCGCCGGTGGCGGCGCTGCGTAAGCGACTGGTGCTGGTGGAGGACCGGCTCGGGCGGGGCTACGGGTATGCGACGCGCTGGGGGGAGGAGGCGATGGGCCGCGGTCGGGGGGCGGGGCTGGAGCTGGAAGCGACGTACACGGCGAAGGCTTGTTCCCATGCGTTGCGACTCGTGGATGCCGGCGCGCATGCTGAGGTCCTGTACTGGCACACGCTTTCGAGTGCGAGTCATGAAGGGGTCGAGGGGGATCTGCCGCCTGAGATGGAGCGGCTGTGGGTTGGATCACCGAACTGGTGAGCTGACTATGAGGTGGGACGGACGTCAAGGTCTTTAGCGGGTTCTTTTCTCCGGCCTT
>CAZAWR010000113.1:0-29495 GCA_964488865.1 uncultured Polyangiaceae bacterium
CCCCAATCCGCCTTGCGCTTCGCGCTCGGCCTTCGCTTGATTAGGGACTAGGAACTAGGAAGAGGAACACGGAATGCGAATGCGAACGCCAGCGTGTCGCGGAGGGTGGTCACGACGCCTAGGGTTTGGAGCCCATTCTACCTTCCGTGTTCGCATTCCTGTTCCTAGTTCCTAGTTTCTATGACCTCGGTTTCGCCACGGCTCAACGTGATTCAGTATAGAGGCGGAATGGAGTCGACGTCGATGAACGCGGCGATGTCCGCGGTGGCTGTCGGCCAATCGAGCGCCGGTGCGGGCGTCAGCCAGGGCCACACGGGCCCGCCTTCCTCGCACCCGAGCACGCCGCTGCCCTCGGGGCACATGATGCGAAGGTGGAAGTGGTCGTCGTGGGGCAAGGCATTCCGGGGCTGAAGCATGACGTTCTCGGCTTGCCAGACAAGCACGGGGTCCTCACCGCGGGCGAGGGCGTACTCCGCGAGCAGCGCCTTGAGCGGGTTGCTCACGAACAGCCACATCACGTTGGCGGAGGGGGACTGCAGAAGCGCCTTCACGAGCAGCCAGTTGCGCTCGAGATCCATGCGTAGGTAGATGCGACCGTGCGGGCCCTCGTGAGCGACGCCGATGCCGTCGGGACCGTAGTTCGTCCACCCCTGGGCGGGGATCATCGCGCCACCCAAGCTCGTCGCGTAGAAGATGAAGTCCACGTCGCGCCCTGACCTGTGCGAGCGGTGGTTCGGGATCCGTCCGCCGTGGGGGGCGCTCAGGTCGCCAATCTGCAGGGGAGGGCCGGATCGCTGCCGGTCGACCTCCGCCGCCGCGTGCTCGATCGCTTGCACGAGGGCGCGAGTGCCGTAGTGCTTGCCGGGCGCCTTGATGCTCACGTACCCCCTGCCTCGTGGTGGGAGGGGGACGGGTTCGGTCAGCACGCCGCCGTAGGGAAGACCGACGGACCCCCGGGCCTCGGGCACCAGGGGCGAGGGGGTGCCGGTGCACGCCGCGGTAGCACACGACAGACCAAGGGCAGCTACAAGGAGGGAAACGGGTCGTTCGGTCATGCTCGGTCTTCGGAGCGGCGGGTCAAGTACGCCATGATGCGGGTCTCGAGGGTGCGAACAGCGGCCTGGTCGGCGAACGAAGAGACCAACGCGAGCTTCTTCGCCTCGGTCTGCTCGAGATATCCCTGGTCGAGGAAGGACTGGAGCGCGTTCTCGATGGCCCGGCTGCTCAAGGCCTCGCGTCGCTCGATCTCACCCGCGAGGTGCATCTTGTCGCCGATCGCGAGGCTCCGACGCACCATGTCCTTCATGGCAATGGGCCCCTTGAGCAGGAGCGTCAGACTGCGCGCGGCAACGACGTAGGCCTCGAGGAAGTTTTTGAGCATTGCGCCGTACCAGACGAGCCAGGTCCGCCCCCCAGCGCCGTCGTGCCCTTCGCCGAAGGCGATCTGCGCTCCGTCGACGTGGACCTCGTGAGCGAGCGACATGGACCGGAGGGTGTCGTCGAAGATCTCGTCGAAGGACTTGTCCCTGGAGAACATGAACTCGTGTTTGAAGAGCTTGGAGAGTCGTTCGACGCGGTCACGCACGGAGGCTCGATCGCAAGGCGGGCCGGGCGGCGCGAGCATGGCGATGGCGATGAGTGCGGACGGTACGAAGAAGTGGATGATGATGTTCTTGGACAGGTCGAGGGCGAGGCGCTTGTCGTCGGGAACGGTGTAGATGATGTCCTGGTCGGTCTTGGCGGAGGTCTTGACGCGCTTGCCACCTTCGAGGGAGTCGGCGGTGACGTGGACCTCGATGAGCTTGGCCTTCTCGAACATCTTGGCGGCTTCGCGGATCGAGGCGGGGCGCAGGGCGCCGGAAGGCGTCACGAGCGAGGAGATGCAGCGAGCCCCTTGGCGCTGCAAGACGAGCAGAAGCTGGCGCACGCGGTCGAGCAACTCGGCGTGGGTGAGGCCGCGCTTGCCGTGCGTGAGCAAGGCGACGGCCACGATCGCGCCCGGTGTGACCGCGGTGACGGCGTTGATGCGGCCCATGGTGCGATGGGCGATCTTCTTGGTGAGCTCGCGCCGGCGCGCGGGGGTGACGCGCTCTTCGGCCTCGATGCCTGTCTCCTTCATCAACTCGCGCAGGCTCAGGGCTTCGCCGAACTGGATGTTCAGCCTGCCGTAGCGCTCGGCGAAGACGGCGGAGGCGCGAATCAAGGCCGTGGTGCCCTCCTTGCGCTTCTCTCCCCCCAGCAACTCGCGAACGTAGGACCCTTCCTCGACGAGGCGCTCGTAGCCGATGCTCACGGGCACGAAGAGGATGTCCCTGTCCGGGATGGACAGCCCCGAGTCCACGAGCATGTTGAGGAGCCCGAGCTTGGGGGGAAGCAGCTTGCCCGTCCTCGACCGCGTCCCCTCGATGAAGACTTCGATGGGCCAACCATCGCGCAGGACGCGACGAAGGTAGGCGTCGACCACGGCGGCATAGAGGCGGTCGCCGCGGAAGGTGCGGCGGATGAAGAAGGCTCCGCCCCGGCGGAAGATCATGCCTGCGGGGAAGAAAGAGAGGTTGTCCCCCGCGGCGATGAGCGGAAGCTGCAGGGAGTGCTTGTACAGGACGTGGGAGAGCAGCAGGTAGTCGATGTGGCTCTTGTGGCTGGGCAAGAACACGAGCGTGCCTCGCTGTGCGGCCTGACGCACGCGTTCGATCCCGTCCGTGTCGACCTCGAGGCCTGCGTACAGCACGTTGACGATGCCCTGCACCGCCTTGCTCATCGCGAAGATGGTCTCGGGGTCGGGGGCGGCTTCGAGCTCACGCAGCATGCGGTAGGCGCGCGCCGTCAGCAGCATGCGCTCGGCACGCCCGTCGCCCGCGAGTTGCCGTATGGTGTGCGAGAGCTTCGGGCTGCGAATGATCTCTTCCCGGACGCGGTCGGGTGGCTTGCGCATCGGTCCGAGCACGGCGCGGCGCTCCCGCTCCACCTTGCGCAGCAGCGCGTAGGTGCCGCGCCGGACGAGGGTTTCCTGGGATTCACCTGCGTTGGCGACCAGAAAGTCGCTCAGGGCGATCGGCTCCCCGGCGCGGAGCAGCACGTTGCGGTAGTTGAGCAAAAACTCCATGGCGAGCCGAATGCGTCCTGGCCAATCCCGGGGTCCGAGTACGAAGTTCACCACAGATGGCTCCAGAGACTCGGGACGTTTGGACCAGACGAAGACCTGGGGCACCAGCATGATCGGGCGGTCCATGCGGCCTTGCAGGTCGAACAGCGCCTTCACGAGGGCATCGCCTTCGGAGGAGACGGCCCTGCGGCGTCCGTGGGCAGCCTTCTCCAACAGCGTGGGTGGTCGCTTGAGAAACAGCACGGCCGAGCCGCCGCTCTGGATGACCTCGGTCAGACGGTCCGTCGGAGACACGCGCCGCGATTGCAGAACGGCCTCGGACCACGTCTCTGCAAACGGCTCGAGCACCCAGAGCCCGAGATCGTTCGCGAATCGAACGCCGGGCAGCCCGTGCCGCTCGGTCAGGTGATCGAGGGCCATGAAGTCGAGGAACGACAGGTTCCTCATCACGTACACGACGGGCCCGCGCCGGGCCGCGTCGCGAACGATGGTAAGCCACGCCTCGTCGATCTGGATGTGGTCGAAGAAGCGTCGAAATGCGGCTTGCAGAACGGCGCTGGGGTCGTAGCTACGAACAAGGTTCCCACCGGGCATGGGGCAAGGTTCTGGCAGGGTGGGTGCCGTCGGTCAACGCTCCGTGTGCAGAACCTTTGCAAGACCTTTGCAAGCAAGCGAGCAAAGGGCTAACCCATGGTCCGATGGTTCGCCGCACCTTCGTGCTGTTGCTCGCGGGCATCCCGGGACTCGTCGGATGCTGCAACTCCGACCCTCGCCCCGGGGAGACGGAGGCGGAGGCCCCGGTCGCATCGGCGGCCAAGCCTCTCCCAGCCCGATGTCAGCCTTTGGGACGGGACGAGACCGTTGGCAAGAGATCGCCCAGCGAGGTCGACCTCGACAAGGTCTTGCCCTTCGCCACCGAAGTGGGCGACGGCGTCGCCTTCGAGGGGGGCTTCGCGGTGGGGGCGTTGCGCCAGGAAGGCGAGGGAACGACGTTCGTGATCGTCACGACCAACCGCGACGGGACCGCGTGGCGGACGGTGTCGGTGGGAGCCTCCCACGGCGACGCGGAGGCACCGCGGGTGTTCGCACGCGGCGGGATGCTCGGGGCGGCTTTCCTCGAGCCCTCCGGCGCCTCGCGAACCCTCCGCCTCGCACGCATCGACCGGGACCAGGTGCACTGGGGGGCCGAGCTGATCCAGGGAACGGACGAATCGCTCGCCTTCGACGTAACCCTTGGGCCCACGCAAGGCGTCGCCGTCTGGGACGACGTTCCCAAGGATCGCGAGGTCGGCGCCATCCTCCTCGCCACGTTCGACCCGAAGACGCTGGGGAAGCCGTCGAAGCCGAGGGTGGTGACGTTGCCGGGAACGGACGCCGAGATGCCGCGCGTGGTCGAACGTCCCGGAGGGTTCTGGCTGTTCTGGATGGCGCGACGCCCCGGTGCGGGAGCGGATGACACGCGCTATCGCGCAGAAGACATCGACTATCGGTGGCTCGAGGCCGTGCCGCTGGACGAAGCGGGAGCGATGTCGGGAACCCCGGCGCGTCTGGGCCCCACGGACGGCCACGTGCTGGGTTACGACGTGGCGTCGATGGAGGATGGGTCCGTGGTGGTGATCTGGCGGGACGACGACACGCCGAGCGGTTCAGCGGGCGGTCAACTCTACCGGGTGCGCGTTCGTCTCGGGGGGGTCGATGGCCCGGACGGGATCGACGAGGAGCATGCGGGGGTGGGGGCACCGAACGTGATGCCTGGCTGGTTCGCGATCGCAGATGCGTTGGGTCCGACGCGGCTGGCGCCGATGGCCGCCGACGGCGCCCTGACGGACAAGCTCTTGCGGGAAGAGATGCTAGGCGCCGGAGAGCCCATCGCGAACCACGGCAACGACCTTCTGATATCGCGTCCCGATGGCACGGCGGTGCGCCTGTTCGTGGCGCGCTGTGGTCGTGCGGTGCTCGACGGCGGCGCGGACGAAGCCGTGGAGCGGGGCGACGGCGGGTCCTGAAAGGCGTATGCTGCCCGGCCTATGGAGCAGCACTTGGACGTCAAGGTCTACTACGAGGACACGGACTGCATGGGCGTGGTCTACCACGCCAACTATCTCCGATTCTTGGAGCGAGCGCGCACGGAGCTACTCAACAGCGTGGGGCCGTCGATCCGTGAGTGGACCGACCGGGGCTACATCTTTCCCATCTACAGCGTGAACATCACCTTCAAGGCGCCAGGCAAGCTCGGGGATGCGCTGCGGGTCACCACGAAAGCCCAGCAGTCTTCACCGTTTCGCGTGACCTTCGACCAGCGCATCGATCGCCCTGCCGACGGCAAGCTCCTCGTCGAGGCGAAGGTGGAGGCCGTGTGCACGGACCTGCAAGGTCAGCTGCGCGAGTACCCCGACATCAACATTCCACACGGGGCTTGAACGCTTGCCCTCCGATCGCGTCCGAGCTTTCAGCGAGCTCGCGTCGAACCACCAACCCTTCGACGTGTCGGATGCCCGCGCGATGGCGGCGCTGCGCCATGCGGAGGACAAGCACTTCTGGCACCGGTCGCGCAACGAGCTCATCGCAATGCGCCTGCGTCGCCTGGGTGTGACGGCTGGCAAGCGATTCCTCGATCTGGGCTGCGGCGGCGGGTGCGTGAGCGCCCATCTGTCGTCACTCGGGATCACCGTGGTGGGGGTCGACGGGCACCGTGACCTTCTCACGCAGGCCTCGGCGCGTGCCCCAGAAGCGACCTTCTGGCTCCATGATCTCGCTCGTGGCGTCGACGACCTACCGCAAGAGAGGTTCGACGCGGCCGGGTTGTTCGACGTGCTCGAGCACTTGGAGTCTCCTGTCGTCGCGCTCGAGGCCGCTTGCAGCAGGGTCGTGCCACGCGGGCTCGTGGTGGGCACGGTACCTGCGATGATGTCGTTGTGGTCCCGGGCCGACGAGCAAGCGGGACACAGGACCCGTTACGACGCGGTCCGGTTACGTCGGTTGATCGGGGCGGTGAGAGGGTGCGAGGTGGTGGAGGTCGAGCCGTTCCACCGAGCCCTGGTGCCACTTCTGTGGGCGCGACGTCACGTGGTGGCTCACCGGCAAGGCGTGGCGGCGGTTTCCGAGACGAACTTCCGCGTTCCCCCGTGGCTGCTGAACGAGGGGATGTTGTGGATGCTCCGAACGGAGCGCGCGCTAGGGAGCGCGGCGTCACGGGTCACCGTGCATGGGGCTTCGCTGTGGTTCGCCCTGAGGAAAGCGTAACCTGCGATGCTTGCGATGCTTACTCCCGGGTGCCAAGGGGCGGAGTTGAACCGCCGACCTAGCGCGTATGAAACGCCCGCTCTGACCAACTGAGCTACCTTGGCGAAAGGCGACGCATTCTACGGACGGGCGTCCTCTTGTCAAGGGCGAGATCTCGGGGCCTAGGGCGACGCTTCTCGTGGATCTCAGCTGAGATCTACCGGATCACACCTTCCCAGGGGGCAGTGCGCCTCGCGCGCCGCAAACGAGGCCAGCAAAGCGGCGCACGCTGGCACGTCCCATGCTCGAGCATGGGTACTTCGAGATGCCCCGCCCACGCCAACACACAGGGAGCGAAGGATGAGTCGTACGACGGCAGCAGGTGTCCAGGGTCGCGTTCGAGGCCGGTTCCTGCATCGAAGGTCTTCGTACTGGCCGCTCGTGTCGGTGCTCGCGTTCGTGTCAATGGCCGCCGTCGTGCCGGGTTGCGGAGATGAGCTCGATCGGGAGGAGGAGCCGATCGCGTCGGTCGAGGCCTACCTGACGCTCGCGCAGCGGATGGCGAGGTACGCGCAGATTCGCGACGCGGCCGCCACGAGGGGGATCACGCACACGGGGTACCTGCTTGCGGGAATCGCCTACGCGGAGACGGGGCTGGCGCACTGCTGGTCGGAGGCGACGTGGGCGTGTCAGGGGCCTAACTCCGCAGACTGCAACGGGCCTGTGATCGCGGGCGCGGCGGACGGCCCTTGCTCGGCGCAGCAGGGCGGCCTCGGAATGTTCCAGTTCGACGCAGGAACGTTCACGGACACGCTCAACAAGTACGGCAATGACGTGCTCACGATCGCGGGCAACACGCGCCATGCGATCGACTACGTCATCAACATGGTCAAGATCTCGGCGTACACGACGAACGCCGAGACGGACGCGAAGGCGCTGGCGTGGGTCGTCAACTTCGACATCGGCAACGGGACGCTGCGCGATCAGTGGATCAAGACCGTGACGCACTACTACAACGGGTGCCAGCCGGGGTGGAGCTGCTGGAACCAACGGTACAATCACTACAACGACAGCCTGCAGACCGTGATCGACGAGACGGGGTTGTCGTTCTGGGTCGTCGACACGTGCAAGCCCGAGGCGGAAGTGTGCAACGGCAAGGACGACGACTGCGACGACGAGGTGGACGAGGGGGAGGTGTGCGAGAAGGAGGCGTTGCTGCTGGGTCAGTCATGGGTGGCGCCTGCGCGCACGACGGATGTGGACGGGGATGGCCTTGCGGACGTGTGTGGTCGTGGCATGGCAGGGATGTGGTGCCACTTGTCGAAGGGGTCGTCGTGGGGCGAGAAGGGGCCGGTGCTTGGGCTCTCGGACGAGAGTGGATGGGGAGATCCGACCAACTGGGGAACGATGCGCATGGGCGACGTGGACGGGGATGGGCGGGCGGACTTGTGTGCCAGGGCGAACACGGCCGTCCAGTGCTGGAAGTCGGACGGCGCCGGGTTGGCGACGCGCATCGACGGGCCAGGCTGGTCGGACGACAGCGGCTGGGACGACTTCAAGTACCACAGCACGCTGCGGTTGCTGGACGTGGACGGCGACGGCAAGGACGATCTGTGCGGGCGGGCGGCCAAGGGGATCACCTGTCACAAGTCGGTGGGCGACGGTTTCGGGGGGGCCATCGATGGGCCGGCGTGGTCGGACGCCGAAGGCATGGGGCAGGCGCGGTACTACGGAACGTTGCGCACGGGTGATGTCGACGCCGACGGCCGCGAGGACCTGTGCATGCGCACGAAGGATGGGGTGGAGTGTTGGTTGTCGGACGGGGCGGGGTTCCCGACGCGCGTGCAGGGACCGGGTTGGAGCGACGCGTCGGGTTGGGGGAAGTACCAGTACTGGAGCACGATTCGGCTCGTGGACGTGAACGGCGACGGGCGCGCGGATCTTTGTGCGCGGGCCGCCGCCGGGCTTCGGTGCCACCTGTCCGAAGGCCAGTCGTTCGGCGACGCGATCGAGGTGGCTGCCCTTTCCGACGACAGCGGGTGGAACGACCCGTCGAACTTCCTCACGCTGCGAACGGGAGACGTCGACGGCAACGGCACGCAGGACCTGTGTTTGCGGGCCAACGCGCGGGTTCACTGCTACCTGTGGAGCGGCAGCTTGTTCGAGGCCATCGAAGGGCCCGCGTGGGCCGATGCGGACGGCTGGAAGGAGCCCAAGTACTTCCATTCGATCCAGTTGGCCGACATGAATGGCGATGGCATGGCTGACCTGTGTGCGCGGCACGTGGACGGGTGGCGCTGTCATCCATCGACGGGCAGCGGGTTCGGGGACGCGGTCGCGCTCGACGAGTTCACGGACGCGGGTGGATGGGGTGCGAGCAAGTATCACGCGACGCTCTTCATGGGTGGGCCGCGGTGCGTGCCGACGGAGGAAGTGTGTAACGGTCAGGACGACGACTGCGACGGGCAGGTGGACGAGGGAGGGGTGTGCGATGGCGCAGGAGGTAGCGCCGGGTCTGGGGGGACCGGGGGGATTTCGGGGACGGGAGGACAGTCGGAGTGGCCGTCGGCGGGCGCTGCGGGCGCTGCGGGCGCTTCGGGCGAGGGTCACGGTGCGGACTACTGGAGCAACGCTCCGCAGGACGAAGGCTGTGGGTGTCGCACGGGAAGTTCTCGCACTTCGCGCGGTGCGCTGAGCGGATGGGTGAGCCTCGCGTTGGTGGGCCTGATTCTTCGTCGGACTCGGCGGCGCTGACGTAGGCGGGACCGGATCGATTTCACGCAACCGATGGGTTCGCGCGTCCGAATGGACGTGCAGGATGAGGACGAGATTCGATCAGTTCGCGAAGCAGATGCTCGCCGCCTGTTTGTCCGAAGCGGGCGTGGTGGAAACCGAGCGGGAAACGAGCGCGGAACCGCAGGCCGTCGATATCTGGTTCGTGCCTCATGAAGGGCGCGCACGCGGCCAGTTCGCCGTCGAGCGGCGCGCCGTGCTTGGCTCGATGACACGGACTGCCTCCCTGATCGAGGCGTTCCACCGAACCCCTGGAACGGCCGAGATCCTCAAGTGCGTCGCCAAGCAACTCGCGCTTCACGCGGAGATGCAGCGAGCCGATGCACGAGCACGCTTGCCGATGCTCTGGGTCGTTTCGTCGGGCCTTCCTCGAAGGGCAATCCGGCAGCTTCGCTTGCGACAACTCGGAAGAGGTTTTCCTGCCGTCTATGGAGCGGCTCCGGGATTTCGTTTCCGGTTGGTCGTCGTGGCGGCGCTCCCACGGACCCGACGCACGTTGCTCGCTCGCTTGCTCGGCGCTGGCCGGACGTTCGTGAATGCGCTAGGTGAGTTGCAGAGGCTTCCGATGGATGCGTGGGAGTGTCGGGTCGCAACGCCCTGGCTGGTACGTTATCGGCTCGAGATAGGAAGAGTGGAACCAGGAGAGCGGATTGCGGAAGAGGAGGCGATCATGACTGCCCAGAATCTCTACGAGCAGTGGGAACAAGACGTCATCGAACGCGGCATCGAGCGCGGCATCGAACGCGGCAAAGTCTTGGGTGGCCTCGAGGTCGTCACCTCGCAGTTCCAGCGGCGACTGGGCCGTGAGCTCGGGGAGGCCGAGATCGCGACGCTCAAACACCGTTGGGACTCTCTCGGTCCCGTTCGCGTGGGAGAGGTCGTTCTCGACCTGAACGCCAAGGACCTGGAGACGTGGCTCTCGGACCCGACCGCGAGCTAGTCCCAAATCAAGCACTGTTCGAAGAACGTGCTTGGGTTTGGGGCTATCCGAGCTGAAGGCGAGGCGTTTTGGGGTGAGCCGCGGTGAGCGCGGCGAGGGGGCTTTTCGAAAGCCCCCTTAGAAAAACCTAGACCCAAAGCAGCGCGGAGCGCTTGATTTGGGGCTAGTACCGTGTGCCCGAAGTGAGTACCGGGATCGCACTCCGGAGAACCACGGAGGACGCAGAAGGCACAGAAGGGTGGTGCGGAGGGAGGCCGTGCGTGTGGCGCCTGACTCCGCCCGTTCCTGGTTCTCTGCTGACTGCGCCTTCGGCTTCGTCGTCCTCCGTGGACTCCAGCCAGGAGAGCTAGGAGAGCTGGCCTCCGTCCACTCCGGATCGCCTTCCGTGCGGGGAAGAATGGTCGCATCGCGGCGGGAACTCAACAAGGGCGGGCTTGGCCGGTGGATGGATCGCGAAAAAGCCGTGGCGCGAGGATGCGTTCCCGCCTAGCATGCGCTCCCCGCCACGGACCTATGTTCCCAAGGAACGGCAAGTGAGGAGATTCGGGATCACCCATTCAGCATGGTTGCGCGCATCGGACCCGGCCAACCCGGGACCACGGAGACGCGCGTTCGGGCTCCCGCTCTGCTTTCCTGCCATCCGTTTGGATTCTTCCATGGACCCGACGGCGCGATTCGTATATGGGCGCGAAGTGCATGAACCCAGTCGATCGATCCTGAGCCCCGCCCTTGCCTTGACGCAGAGTGGGAGCGGGTTCGACCCGACCAGGTACAAGCAAGCCGCCAGCCCAAGGTGTTGCCCGCCCCGTGCGAGCCTGCCCCGCTCTGGCAACCCGCACCCCTTGACCATCACCGTCCATGATCGCGCGTCCACCGTGTGGGCGCGCTCATCGACATCCCGTTGACGGAGGCGCACGTGTCGACCGACTGGAACCAGAAGCTCGCCTGGGCATTGCGCGACCTTCCCGACCCCAACTTCGATCTCCTTCAGCTCTCAGCTCATCGCTCGGCCCTGCTAGGCACGGCCGACGTGACCGTCGACGTGGGTCCTCGCGCCGACTGGGTCGCTTCGTCCGCGGATCGGGTCCCGTTCCCGTCGGGCACGTCAGCGGCTCGTGCGCAGGTCGACTGGGCGGCGCATCCCGAAGTGACCCACCCGATCGCGAAGCTGCACCACACTGTGGAGCCCGTCGATCTGGAGGCCGCGCGCAAGGTCGTGGGAGAGTTGCTTGCCGACTGTGCCACCCGCTTCGACCGGGACCCCCGGCGAACACTCCTGTGGATGTGGCGGTACTTGCCCGAGAGGCTCGCTTCCGCGGCGGGCGGGCCGGGGCCGATCGCGTCGCAAATCCCTGCGGACCCTCGCTTGCCGAACCTGTCGGTGTGGCAGCGCCTGTCCTTCGACACGGCTCTCGCGGCCGCGTCGCCCTCACCCACCTTCCTCGTGTTGCAGGTCACTCCGCCCGACGCTGCGTTGGCAGAGGCCACCACGCTCGAAGACCTCTGGGTCATCTCCACCACGGCCGCGGAGCTCGCGTGGCAGACGCTGCTGCCCATCCTCGAGACCCTCGGCCCGGCCTCGGTCCTCAGCCCGTCCTTGCGATTCCACCCCAAGGCCGATGCCTGGCTCGCCGAGCAAGGCGTCACAGCCTCCGAAGGGGTCACTCCACCCGCTCCCTGCCATGCCGTCGCAGGTTGCTTCCCGAGCCTCATCGTCGCACTCGTCCCCGCGGACCAGGCGAAGGAGATCGGAGAGGCCTGCAAGAAGCGGTTCGACGAGGCTTGGTCCCGCACGGTGGGAGCCGTGCGCGACAAGCTGGTCAAGGCCGAGTGGGTCAAGCAGGGCAACGAGGCCTGGACCTCCACATGGTCGCGGCAGACGTCGCGTGCGTGGGAGATGCACTGGACCGCCGTGGGTTGGGGTGATGACTCCACGGGGGCGGGTTCGCTGCTTCCCAAGCAGGACGTGACGGTTCTGGAGAAGTGGGCGCGCGTGCACGAGGATGCGACCGGCGTCGAGGACCCGTGGCCTGGCATCTTCTACGGACTGTGGTTCTCGGCGGCCCTCACGGCTTCGTCCGCGCGGCAGCGCCTCGGCTCCGTGTCCGTGCTGTCCGAGCCGGCCCCACCTTGCACCTCCTGCGGACATCGCGAAGCCCTCCACGATGGCAGCGGTGAGGGCACGGAGTCGACCGAAGCCTTCTGGAAGCCCATCGTGGGCCCCAAGGGCAAGGCGTCGGGCGCCGTGCGACCCGGCGAGACGCTCTGTGCGGTGTGCACGATGCGTCGCATGGCTGGCACGGTGGGAGAGGTCTCGGTTCCCGAGGGGCTTGGCGCCCTTGGTAGCAAGGACGACACCTACGCGCTGGTGGTCTTCTCCCTGGATCAGCCCCTTGCGTTGCTGCGCGGCGGCAAGGATCTGAAGCAGGTCGCCACCCTGGGCGACTGCGTGCATGGCGAGTTGGACAAGACCTTCAACAAGCGTGCTCGCGCCCAAGTGAAGGAGATCCTCGACACCCCGCCGTATCTAGGACCGGCTCGGCACCTGGCGGTACAGGAAGCGCTCGACGACTTCCTCTCCGCGATGCCTGCAGTCATGGAGCAGTTCGGCGCTTTCGCGCTCCAGGCCACGGATCGAGAGGTGATCGTGGTGGCTCCGTCGAGCCAAGCTTACGGCTTGGTGCGGGCCCTGCGCGCCCAGCAGCAGGAAGGTTTCGTGGAGGTGGCCACGGCATCGGGCAAGCGGCTCGCGTCGCGTGCCGGGGCGCTCGCGACCAGCAGCGGCGTCGTCGCCATCGTCCCTCGCTCGGAGGTCCCTGGACCGCTGCTGCAGGACTGCCGCGCGTTGCTGCAGGACGTGGCCCGCGGTCCGCTGGGTGGCGACGCCCTCGTGATCATGAGGCGGTCCCACCACGAAGAGGAGCGCGTCTTCGCCGCTCGCTGGAACGACCTCGGTGCCTCGATGGACGTGTTGCTTCAGGCCGTCCGCACCAGGAGCAAGCTCCACCGCCTCGCGCGGGAGATGGCCAACGTTGCGCCCGCGCTGTCCAACGTCGATCTCGACAAGACCTCGCCCTCCGCACGCGCATCGCTGGCGGCAGGGGCGATCGAGGATCTGGGGCTCGGCGCCGATCAGGACCACGAGACGCTCGCGCGCGCGGTGTGCCAGATCGTCGACCACTGCGTTCGCTTGCCTGGCGGCACGGAGGAAAATCACGCGCTCGATGGCCTTCACATCGCCGCGAGCTTGTGTGGAGCTGATCAATGAAGACGGATGTCCTGATCGTCCCCAACGACACGTTGGTTCTTGGACTTGGGCGCGGACCGACGGGTCGCCGCGCACGGCCGGTAGACGGTCGTTTCCCTTCGGATATGTTCTTGCGGATGCTGCGTTCGGCCTATGTGTCGAGCGGTCTCGAGCCTCCGAAGCAGATCCGAATCACAGCGCAACTGGCGGCCATGGGCGTGGGCGGACGGCTGGAGCCGCTGTATCCGGTCCCCGACGACCTGGTGGTGGAGCCGGGCGCCAAGGACGCGGTCTGGGCTCAGCCTGCGTACCTTGAAGCGGTCAACCAGGAAGTGGCGCAGCACGACATGGGCGAGCTTCGCCTCTTGGTCGCGTCGAGCCGCAACGCGGAGGCACACCCCTTCGACGCGTTCTTGACGCGCAAGGGCGTGCGGGTCTGGTCGGACCGGAAGCCGCAGCGCTTGACCGAGGGAGAGCACTACATGCCCTTCTCGAGGCTGTTCGATGTGGAGCAGCGAAAGAGCGGGAACGACGTGGCGATGCACCTGTCCGTCAGGCCGGGGATCGGGTTCTTGATCTCCTTCGAGACGCCGGACGACGGGCCTGCGCTATCGTTGCCACTGACGGTGCGGGCTTCGTCCGAGAACAGAACGGTTCGGCTCGAGGAGGCGCAGTTCCCGTTGCCGACCATTGAAACCAAGTCGCGCAAGCGCTGGCGCTTGTGCCTTCTGTCCCATCTCCAGGTCGCGAAAGCCGGATGGCCTTCCTGGGTGGACGGAGCCACGCTCACGACGCGGGCTCCCCTGCCTGAGGGTGGCAAGGTGGTCGCTGTTGCGCGGCGACGTGGGGAAAATGTCGTGGGGGCTCCGTTCATGGGCGCCCCTGGTCCGGCGCAAACGGTCATCCCCGTTGGCACCACCTTGTTCATCGAGTTCGAAGAGCCGGTGCAAATCGAGCAGTCGGCCGAGATCCTTGCGGGAGGAAGCTAATCATGTCCACGGATTCCGTCGTTCTGAGCCTCTACTTCGAGACGCCCCTTCACGCGCCGTCTGGCAGCGTGGTGGGAACCATCGACCAGCCGGTACAGCGTGAGCGAACCACGCAGTGGCCGGTCGTTTTCGCATCCACCCTCGAGAGCTCACTACGGACCTCGTTCACCCAGACCGCCGGAGAGGACGCCGCGAAGTCCTTGTTCGGCGACGCGAGCAACGGCGGGCTGAGCATCAGCGACGCGCGCTTGCTGCTGTTCCCGGTCCGCTCGTCTGCGGCCCCTTTCCTGTGGGTCACCTGCCCCGCCGTGATCTCGCGGCTTCGCAGGGACTTGGAGCGCACCATCGGCATCGAGATTCCTCCCGCACCTTCGGTCAAGACGGACGAGATCGTGACGAGCAACGCGTGGACACATGGGGATGCACCGCTCGCCGCCGAAGACATCGTGCTCAAGCCTCGCGCAGGCTACGACGCCTCCAAGCTCATGGCCCTGCTCCCGTCCGATGGCTCCGCCTACGACTCGTTCGCGAAGGAAGTGGAAGCGTCCTTTGGCCTGGTGTCCGACGAGGTCTTCGGGTTCCTCGTGCGCACGGGCACTGAGATCCGCGTCGTGGGCGGCATGCTCGGCGACGAAGCCAGCCCCTGCTACGACGAGGCGATTCCGTCGGACACGCTGTTCTACGTCCCCGTGATCGGCATGGGCACCAAGGACGCGAAGGCCGCGGCGCTGACGCGGCTGGCGGAAGGTTGTGGAACGCACCTTCGCGTGGGTGGCGGCGAGCAGGTCGGGCGCGGCTGGGCGCGGACGCGACTGCTGAAGGCGGAAGGGTGATTGCGATGAAGACGAGAGAGCAGCTTCGAGCCGAACGCGCCAGCACCATGGTCGCGGGACTCAAGGCGGACGTCGTCCGGGACTACACGATCGAGGTACGCGCGTTCCCGTCGACCGTCCATCAGGCGGGGCTGGCTCCCGCGCTTGCCAACCTCAAGGCCAAGGGCGGGAATGCCAAGAGCTTCCTGTATGACCACGTCTCGGCCTGGGTGAGCGAGACCACGTTCGCCGAGCCCAAGGGCGATGCGCTGGCCCTGATCATCAAGAACCCGGCCGTGCACCTGCTGCGGGCGCAGGAAGAGGCCCTCGCGTTCTCCTCCTGGCTGCGGCGCTTCGCGGAAGCGCGGGAGCCGAAAGCGAGGAAGGCATGACCCGCGCGCTTCCCGTCGACCTCGGCACGATTCCCGAAACCGAGGCCGCCGCGGCGGCGAACCCGGGCCTGCGGCTCGTCCGCTGGCATCGCTGGGGCAACGGTTGGTCGCTGGACGACGACAACGAGCAATCTCGCGATCTGGACGCGATGCTGATGTTCGACACGGACAGCCCCGTGCGAAGCTCGTTGCAGCGCGGCCTCGAGCAAGTTCGAGCGCGCGCTGCCGGCCGAGCCCGTGCCCTCAAGGCGCGCGGCTTCCAGGTCCTCAAGGTGCGCCTCGCGTGTTCCGGCCGCGTGCTGCGCGTCACCGGCGACGCCCCTCCCGGCGAGGTCGGCCTCACCTTGCACCGATCGCTCGGCATCCCGTACATGACCGCGCCCATGGTGCGATTCGTCATGCGCCTCGCCGCTCTGCAAGCCGACGAGCAAGCCTGGGCGGCCCCGCTGCTCGAACAGCCCGCCGACCGACAGCGGATCGAGCAAGAGCTCTACCCGCCCCTCGCGGGGGAGACCTTCGACCCGTCCGGCCTCATCCTCTTCGACGCCTTCCCCGTCAAGGTCCCCCTCGTCGAGCGCCGCAAGTCGGACCTGCGCTGGGTGGTCGCCAATGGCCTCCACCCGGAAGAGCCGCCGATGACCGCCTCCGAATTGCGACGGCGTCAGGCTCTGTGCGTGGACCTCGACACGGAGATGGAGTTCTGGATCGCGGGACGCGACGCGGAGAAGCTCGAGATCGCGCAGCGCCACCTCGAATACGGACTCATCCTTCTGGGCTTGCAGATGCCTCCCGTGGTGGAGGAGCCGGAGCCCGTGGTCGATCCCGCTGCCGCGCTGGACGAAGAAGCAGCGGAAGAGATCTCGCCCGAGAACCAGCCCCCCACCGAGATCTCGCCGGATGTGACCACCATCACGGTGGCCGTCCCCACCATCCAGTACCTGCCCAACAACGGCCGCGTGGTCGTGATGTTCCTGCCCCCCGGTGGGCGCGATGCCATGAAGGCCGAGGAGCACATCAACGGCATCGTGATGCCCGACGACCTGCGAAAACGCCTCAAGAAGAAGAAGGTGATCGCCCAGGTGCGCGTCGAGGTCGAGGCCGTCGGAAACTCCTGGAAGATCCGCGGTATCCAGCAGTAACTCCCCCTACCCTCCCCATCAGAACCGAATCCATCGCGCGATCGCCCGCCACGCCACGTCGGGCATCGATTGCGCCACCGACATCGTGCTCGCCGTCGGCCACGGGTAGGACACAATCGCCTCCCCTCGTTCGATTCCACGCATCGTCACGTCCGCCGCGCGATCCACGTCGATCAAGAATGGCATCTTGAAATTGTTCGCCTTCGTCATCGGCGTGTCGACGAACCCCGGTCGCACGTCCACCACGCGGATTCCTTTGCGATGAAGGTCCGTTCGCAAGGTCTCGAGGAACGTCGCGAGGGCAGCCTTGCTCGCCGCATAGGCGCCCGACTTCGGCAGGCCTCGCATGGCGGCGAGGCTCGAAACCCCCACGAGCGTACCGCGCCCCCGCGCCACCATTCCCTCCATCCCTGCCATCAACGTGGCGAAGGCCCCCACCACGTTCACCCGCAAGATGGGCTCCACGTCCTCCCACTCGAGTTTGTGCGCAGGCTTGGTCTTGCCAACCCCCGCGTTGGCAATCACCAGGTCGAGCCCCCCAGTCTCTCGTTCCCACTTCCGAATGGCTCCCCACACCTCGTCCGGCTGCCCGACGTCCAGCACACAGAGGTCGGCCTGCCCTCCCCCTGACCGGATCGACTCCACCAGGGACTGAAGCTCGGCCTCTCGTCGGGCCGCCGCGATCACGCGCGTGCCTCGCCGCCCCAGTCGCTCCGCAAGAGCACGCCCAATCCCGCTCGATGCGCCCGTGATGAATGCATTCTCGAAGGTCTTCACGGCTGCCATGTTACACGGCCCAGCCTCCGCCTGTCGACGCGGCCTCGCACATCCTTTCCCGATCCGGGGCGAAGCGACGGACCGAGAGAGTAGCCTCTGGATCTTGCTCTGCGAATGGCGAGGCGACCTGCCACCCACATCCGCACAAACAACGAAACCATCTGCGGTCCTCTGCGGAATCTGCGGCCAACTCCAATGCCTCCGGATCTGGCTCCTTCGCCCACCCTTGCATTCCTCGACCGTTGAACCATGCTCGACGGGCCGTGCGCGTCGCCGTCGTCTCCACTTCTTATCCCTCCCACGCTGCGGACCCCGCAGGGCACTTCGTACGTTCGGAGTCGCAAGCGCTCGCGAGACAAGGGCACGAGGTGCACGTGATCGCCCCCGCTGGCCCCCACGGAACGCTCACTTCCGACGAGGGGATCGTGACGTGGCCGATCGTCCACGGCGGCGCCTTCGGATGGCCTGGGGCCGCGTCCCGCGTTCGTGCAAGACCTTGGCGACTCGCGGGGGCCGCGACCTTCGCAGCCCTCGCGTCCGATCAGATCCGACGCCTGCATCCCGATCGCATCGTCGCTCACTGGATCGTTCCGTGTGCCCATCCCATCGTCTCGCGCGGCCGACCTACCGCGGACGTGGAAGTGGTAGCGCACGGCGCCGACGTGCGTCTGCTGGTGTCTCTTCCTGCGCCCCTTCGTGCTCACGTGATGGCGCGCGTTCTCGCGATGGTATCCACCTTACGTTTCGCGGCCCGCGCGAACTACCTCTCTCTCGCGGCGACGCTGCCCATCGATCAGCGCCGGTGGTTGGAGCGCAAGGCCAAGGTAGAGCCTCCCGCGCTTTCGGTGCCCGACGTGTCGGCCGCTGCGAGAAACTTGCGGGCCGCGCATGGCCCCACGCCACTCGCGGTGTCGGTCGCACGACTGGTGCCCTCCAAGCGGGTGGACTTGGCCATCGCCGCAGCCCATCGCCTCCATCCTCGCATCCGCCTCGGCGTGGTGGGCGACGGGCCGGATCGCAAGCGGCTGGAGAGACTCCCCGGCGCGGACCTCGTGCACTTCGAGGGCTTGATCCCAAGAGAACAAGCGCTCACATGGATCGCGGCCGCAGACGTCCTCGTCCACACGTCCACCTCCGAAGCAGCCCCTACGGCAGTCCGCGAAGCCCGCCTGCTAGGAACGCCCGTCGTGGCCTGCGATGCGGGGGACGTTGCCCTGTGGGCCCAACACGACGCGGGAATCGTCGTCGTGCCGCCGGACCCCGCCGCCGTCGCTTCTGCCATGTGCCACCTGATGACTTGAAGCCCCCATGTGCACCCTGCTCATCGCCCATCGCTTCGTCGCGCACATCCCGGTCATCGTCCTCGCCAACCGCGACGAGTTCCTCGCGCGACCGTCGCTCCCGCCTGCGGTGCGGGACCGAACGCCGCCGGTGTTTTGTGGGCTCGACGCGCGGGAGGGGGGAACGTGGTTCGGGGTCAACGCGCAGGGTCTGGTGGTCGGGCTGACGAACCTCACGCTGCGATCGCCCGATCCTTCCCTGCGATCTCGCGGGCTGCTGTGCCTGGACATGCTCGCACTGGCTCGCGCGCAGGACGTGCGGGAGGCGCTCGCCGGGCTCGACCGAGACGCCTACAACCCGTTCAACCTGGTAGCTCTCGACAAGGACGTGGCGGTGCGAGCGAGCTACGACAGGGTAGCGTCGGTCGAGACGCTCCAGCCAGGCGTGTACGCGACCACGAACTGGCCTGTCGGCAGCGAGGGGGATGGCAAGAGGGCGAGCCTGGAGGTGCGCGTGCGGTCGGGGCTTTCTCCCCGGGCGACGGTCGATCAAGTCGCCGAAATTCTGAAGCAGGAGGGGCGCGGGCACCAGGGGCAGGGTGACCCCCGTGCGAGCGTCTGCTGTCATGCACAGGGGTACGGCACCAGAGCGTCGACGGTGGTGCTGGCGGGCTCGGGCGACCGTGTGCGTGTGGAGCATGCGGACGGGCCTCCGTGCACCACCGCGTACGAGAACGTGTCGGGGCCGGTCGCCGCGATGATGGCTTTCAAGGGATTCTGAAACGATTGACGTGCCCGGGGGGCCTGCTCTAGGCATGGGGGTGAGGTTCGTTCTTCGACATGACTCACCCTTGTGCGCGCTCATGGATGCTCGCGCCGGCCCTGCTGGTCGCCGCCTGCGGATCGTCGGAAGACTCATCGGGGCCTTCCGGCCAGGCTGGTTCGGGGGGAGGGACGGGAGGCACCGGCGGGTCGTCGGTGGCGTGTTCCGACACGGCGGACGAGGTCGATCTCGGGGGCCTGTACGCGCTCTCGGCGCGGCTGAGCTTCACGTTCGCAAGCCAGCCCGGTGGTGCGGTGACGGTCTGCCCGAAGGACCAGACGAGCGATGGCTACTTCCTCGGGTTCGTGAAGATGGAGCACCAGCCGGGGCAGTCCGCGGTCTCGTCCGTGTCGGCGGTGGTGTGCACGCTGGAGCTTCCCGTCATCTCGGCGATCGTGGGGGAGTGCAGCCCGAACGCGCCGAACGCGGTGTATGCGGGGCTCGAGTTCCCCAAAGCGCTCATTGAGGCGGTCCCGACGGCTGCGATGGCGGTCACCACCGCCCAGCTTTCTTCGCCCCTTGCGGGGGGCACGCTGTCGGCTGGGGCGCTGAACTTCTCGATCGGGACGGACGAGGGGATCGCCACGGCGCCAAGCTGGCTGATGGACCAGCCAGGTTGTGGGATGAATGACAATGGTCCGGGGCGGTCGTCGGAGTGTGAGGACGCGTGCGTGAGTGATTGCTCCAAGCTGGTAGACGATGATGCGGACGGGTGGCCCGGTGTGACGGTGTACGTGTGCGGCTACACGGACGATGACAAGAAGAAGAGTGTTCCGTGCAACGCAGAGGAGCCGAACGAGGCGGGGGCGACGATTCAGGGGCGGGCGCTGATGAACCTGCAAGTGGAGCCCTTGACCTTGACGGGGCAGGCGGTGTCCTCGTGCGAGGTGGCGGGCACGCTCGATGCCGCCATCGACTACAACGTGATCGGGGCGGACCTGTACCTTGCCAACACGCAGATCAGCGTGACGAGCGCGATCAAGTCACTCCCGCAGTACGCAGTGAACACGACAGCAAGCCGCTTTCGACTGGTCCGGATCGACGGGAAGCACGGGGCCCCGGACTGGGGACCGTCGTGGTCTGAGCCTCTCGCGTCGTGTCGCCAGATCGTCGCGAAGCAGAACGATCTGCGCTGATCGCGATGGATCGCACCACGAGTTGCCGCATCGTGTCATGATCCGTCCGTGACTCAATGGAGCGTGCCGAGACATCACATTCTCTTTGACTTATTTACGTTCGGCTGGTTGATTCCTGAACGTGCGTACCCATGGAGGGGCACGTGCGTATCCCTTGCACCCACGCGCCGTGCGGCGCGTCTTCACGAGGGGGAGTAGAAGATGGCAAAAACAACCAGGAAAGAGGAGGCTTCGGCCCCCAAAGCGGCGGTGGAATCCAGGACCAAGTCACCCGCCAAGTCGACCAAGACCGCCGATCCCAAGCCCACCAACGGCAAGCCCAAGCGACCGGCGGCTGCCGCCCCGAAGACCGAGAGCGTCGTAGCGCCGGCGGCCCCTGCGCGCCGCGCACCTGTCCGCACCAAGCAGGTGACCGTGGATCGGCACGCACCCAACTCCACCCAGATCGCGGAACGGGCCTACCAGCTGTACCTCGCCCGCGGCGCATGGCACGGCCATGACATGGAGGACTGGCTCGAGGCGGAGCGCCAGCTCACGGGCACGCACAGCTGACCCTACCCACCCTGTTCCGGAGCGAAGCGCCGCGCCGAGAGACCCACTCGCCCGTTGCTCATCCTGCCAGGCCCCACGTATCATCCCGCCATGAAAATCGATCGGTTCAAGGTCCCCGCGGGCGGCAAGGGGTTCTCTCTCAAGGACTGTTCCACGAGCGATACCACCGGCGTCGCCGCCAAAACGGAAGGCAAGAAGCTCCTCGAAAAGAGCGTCCAGAAGCTCGCCGAGATCCAGGACGTCCTGTACGCCCACAATCGCTACGGCATCCTTTTGATCTTCCAGGCCATGGACGCGGCCGGCAAGGACGGCACCATCAAGCACGTCATGTCCGGCGTGAACCCCCAGGGCTGCCAGGTCTTCTCCTTCAAGAGCCCTTCGGCCGAGGAGCTCGACCACGACTTCATGTGGCGCTCCATGCGATCCATGCCCGAACGCGGCCGGATCGGCATCTTCAATCGCTCCTACTACGAAGAAGTCCTCGTCGTCCGCGTCCATCCCGAGTTGCTTGACAGCGCCAAGCTCCCCCCCGACTGCCTCGAGGACATCTGGAAGAACCGCTTCGAGGACATCAACAACTTCGAGCAGTACCTCGCTCGCAACGGCATCATCCCCATCAAGTTCTTCCTCAACGTCTCCCACAAAGAACAGCTCAGGCGCTTCGTCAAGCGTTGCGACGACCCCACCAAGAACTGGAAGTTCTCGTCGGCCGACGCCCGGGAGCGCAAGCTCTGGGACAAGTACATGCACGCCTACGAGGACATGCTCCGCCACACGAGCACCAAGCACGCGCCGTGGTACGTCGTCCCCGCCGACAACAAGTGGTACACGCGCGTGGCCGTCAGCGAGATCATCGTCAACCGGCTGAGCAAGCTCGAACTGCACTACCCGAAGCTGACTCACGAGCAGCAAGACGGCCTGAAGGTCACCCGGGAACAGCTCCTGGCTGAGGGTTGACCTGTCGTCGCGCGTTGACCGCACAGCGCAAAGAGGGGCATTGTGGACCCATGCGGTGGTTCACGCTGCTGGTCCGTGTTTCGGTCGTGGGATCCATGTCCGTTGTCGTGGCGTTCGCTGCATGCCAGCGACACGGCGGCAATGGTTCGGGCGCGCCTTCGGTGGCCGTAGCGCCGGGCTCCGCGTCGCCCTCGCCGCTTCCCCCGCCGGACGTCGTGGGCACGCCCGGCGTGATCCGGTGCGGCTCGGCGTCGTGTGATGCGGCCACCGCGAAATGCTGTCCCGAGCAGGGAGCCTGCAGCAAGCTCGGAGAGGACGCCCCGAACACCTACTGCGAAGACGTGCGTGTACAGGTATTGACCCCTCGTCGGGCTCACGGCTTGTAAAGCTGATACACGATCCGCGAGGTCACCCGCACCGGCTCATCGAAGTCGTAGTACGCGGACACGTGGTAGGCGATGCCGTTCTCGGACTCGTTCTTTGCCGCCTGATCCACGTACGCGATCCAGTACCGATAGCCCTTCCCGTTCTCGTGTGGATGGAAGAACGTGACCGGCAGCTCGACGAGCTGGTGTGGATAGATCCCGAAGATCGTGCCGAACTCGGTCTCGACGTAGGGCATGTCCGAGGTCTTCGCCTTCTCCTCGTCCAGCCATCGCAGCTCGATCATCATCTTGGCGTGCGTGTTCTTGTCCGCGTCGAAGTCCCCGTGCGCGTCGAAGGTATTGAGCTTGAAGTTCCGGTTGTCGGCCGACAGGACGTCCATCGCGGAGATGATGTTCGTGCCCGACGTGGCCGAGCCGTAGTCCCGGCTCCCCGCGAGCCCGAACTCCGCTCCCAACCCGGGCATCTTGCCCGCGACGAACCCGAGGTTCGGATGGTGCCATACCTCGATCTCGAGCGTCAGCGCCTTCATGAAGTCGGGCACCCCGTCCCCTTCCACCGTCATTTGTCCCTGGTAGTGGCTGCACCCGTGCACCATGCCCAGGTCCGTCTCGACACTCGCCGACGTGGTCAGAAGCTCGTACGTCAGCGTCCCTGTCCCGGGCTTCGGCGTGGGGTCATCCACCGTCGTCACCATGCCCGACGCCGTGATCGTCTGCGGCTGCCGCACGGGCGGGTTCATGTTCACCACGACCGGCTCGTCGAACTCCACGGTCAGGACCTCGTGCTCGGTGGCGCCTCCTACTTCGTACGTGTCCTGTCCCTTGTTGACCCAGACCTCCGTGCCCTTCGGCTCGCCGTTCTCCTCGTACCCGGCAAACAGACGGTCAAACGTCTTTCCGCCGATCTGCTTGGTCCCCACCCAGGCTGCGGGCATCACCGCCTCGGGTTGCTCCGGCATCACCGAACGAACGAGAAACGTGGTCGTCTTGCTGGGAGGACCGTACGGCGTCTTGCCGTCCCCTCCGCCCGCGGCGCCCTCCTCGTCGTCGCTGCCGCACCCGAGCGGGGCCAACAGCAGAAGCCCGCCCACCGCCACAACACGCTCGACCCATGCCTTGCAACGTCTCATGAGGAAGCTCCTTGCGGCGGCACGGCCACCGCGCTCTCGGTCCAACTCGCCATGGTCGCACGAGACGCGAGTCCCCCTCAACGATGTTCAAACAGAGCGCACTCCAGGCTTGTCCGTCACGATTGCCGTCACTGCCCCGTGGGCACGTGCGCCCTGCCAATGTGCAGGTACGAGGGAAGCACCGTCCCGCCATGCCCTTCGAAGTACTCCGTCACGAACGACGGGCCACTGTTGCCTGTGGTGTTGGCGGGGTCGGCCGCATCCGGGCAGGAATGCCCCGAGCCGTTGCATCCGTAGTAGCGAAGCCCGACTTTGGTCCCGTTGTCGAGAACCCAGCTGATGAAGATGACCGCGTGGCCAGACCCCGTCGACCGCGAGAGATTGACGAAGTCCCCCGGTAGCGCGGCGTCCCAGCTGTCTTCGTACAAATTCGCCCCAATGCCAAAGGTCTCGAACGCGTCGGCGGAGCTCGCATCCGACGTCACCCCGAACCCCTGCCAGTACTGGTAGAACGTGCCCTGGTCGTACGGATCGAGCTCGGACAGCGGTAGCTCGTGGGCGTCCACGCGGAACGGTTCTGTCTCGTCCACGCCTGCCTCCAGCTGCCACGCGCGGTACGCGGACAGGAACAGCTCGAGGGTGTGCCCGGAGCAGAAGCAGTCTTCCCCGCCAGGGAAGAGCGCGTCGCCCACGTAGGACCCTCCGTGCACCATGCCCCAGTTCGCACCGCATGTGCTCCCCTGGGACTCCCAGCAATACGGGTAGGTGCCATCCTTCGGATAGCGCGTGGCATCGTTGATCAGCGCCACCACGTAATGGTTGAACCCCGGCTGGTCAGGGACGCTGCAGGGCAATTGCACGGGAGTGAAGTCGAGTTCGTCCACCGCGACGGTGGCCCCGGTGGCGTCCCGCCCTTCCAGGACGACGTGCCGCGCCTGGTTGACGGTGCTGAAGTCGTAGGTGAACGCCTGCTGTTGCAGCGGAAGCGGCGCTTGCTGCAAGGGCCAGTCGTCGACCTCGAACCACACGGAGACCACGCCATTGCCGCCCGAGAACTGGAAGGTGACCGGGTCCGGGACCTGCTCGCCATGGGAGGGGAAGTCGATCCGAACCCATGGCTCGTTGGTGACCGGCTCGTCGACGCTCACGTCGGTCGCGTCTTGACCTGGGCTGTCGGACACGACGACATCGGGGGAGCCGTCGTCGGCTGCATCGTCGCCCGTGTCGTCGCCCGCGTCCGGGTCGGGCACGCCCCACTGCCACGAGGAGGAGGAGGGTTCGGAGGAGCAGGCGGACAGAGCGAGCAGAGCGAGCAGGAGGATGCCAACGCGGGCCGTTCGGACCATGCCATGTCATAGCAGGTGGTGAGGGAGCGGACGAGTTCGAGACGGGGTGGGAACGCGGCGACGGCTCAGTCGCCGGTGGGCAGCTTGACGAACTGCCCTGCTCGCACGCCGTTCTTTCTCGTCCATCCGGCGTTGACCTCGAGCACGTAGCGGACGGGGCATGGGATCGAGCGCGACGCCTCGTTGAGGGTCGGCACGTTCTCGAGGATCCCCGTGATGAAGCCGTCCTCGTGGATGAAAAGCATATCGAGGGGGATGCAGGTGTTGCGCATCCAGAAGCTCTGGACCTCCGGGTGACCGGGAAAGTCGAAGAGCATGCCTGCGTTGTCCGGCATGTGCGTGCGGAACATCAAGCCGCGCTGCCTCTCGCGGGGGGAGCGCGCCAGCTCCACTTCGATGGTGGGAGACCCCTGCGCCTCGGGGAAAGAGACCTGACCTTTCTTCAACGTGACACCTCCAAACACCGGGTCGGCGGGACAGGACGCAGCGGGGGCCGCGGGGGGCGGAGGCTCGTCGGGGCTCGAAACCATGCATCGCGCGGGCGCCTTGGCCCCGTCGTCCGACGGCAACGTGGCGGGCGCACGGTCGGAGGTCGCGACCGTGGCGCGAGGCTGGGCCCTGTCGACCAGCACACCCTCGGGCCGTCGATCACAGCTGGCAGCGGTCGCACACGCGCCCAGGACGATGCTGGTGACCCAACGCATGGGGGTGGCATATCACGGAAGCAGGGCACAGCGCATGCGCAACACATGTCCCTGGCGTGGTCCTCGACCATGGGCCACACTGGCACCACCATGACGCCAAAGAGCATCGCGCGCGCCCTCGGGAGCGTTGCCATCCTCGTGGGGTGCGGCGGGACCGTGTACACGAGCGATCCACAACCGGGTGACGCGTCGGGCGACGGTACGGAGGTGTTGTTGCCGGACGCTGGGGACGGGGGCAAGGACGCGGCCAAGCCGGACGCGAAGGCGGACGGTTCGCCTGAGCACGACGCGTTCGAGGAGTACGTGGACCCTGGGTGCCCGGACGCGGCGGCCCCGGTCTTCGCGTTCGAGTGCGATCCGCTCGCGCCCCCGCCCGGGGGGTGTGCCGAGCTGGAGGCCTGCTATCCGTACGTGGATTATCCCTCGGACCCGTGCGAGGCCGAGGTGTACGGGGCCTACTGTCTGCCGGCGGGCTACCAGACCCAGGGGCAACCTTGCGAGTCCCCGCTCGATTGTGCGGCTGGTTTCGTCTGTGTCGTGTCGGGCTCGGGCAACCAGTGCGTGCGGGTCTGCTCCTTGACGGACCCATCCACGTGCCCCGACGGGCAAGTCTGCGAGCCCCTCGACGTGGCCGGACTCGGAGGCTGCCTGTGATCCGACAAGCCAGCGCCCTTGGCATCCTCGTCGTGATGACGGCCGGCTGTGGCGCCCGGACGGGGCTCCTCGAGGGCAAGCAGCAAGATGCAGGTTCGGACGCGGAACCGGACGTCGAGGTGGTGCAGCCCGCGTGCGACGTGGGTCGGCCGTGTCCTGGGGCGGAGGACCTTTGTCGCCCGGTCGCGTGCCGTCTGCCCGAAGGAATCTGCGATCCCCAGCCAGAGGTGCTCTGTGACGACGGGGATCCCTGCACCGGGGATCGGTGTGTATCCGAGACGGGACAGTGCCTGTTCGAGCCGTTGAGCTTCGACCTGGATGGGGACGACTTCAACGGACCGCGGCCGGGCTTCGCCCCTGGGGAGCCAGGGGCATGCGGTGACGACTGCGACGACAGCTCGCCGCTCGCCTTCCCCGGTGGGCAGGAGGTGTGTGACGGCGTGGACAACGACTGCAACGGGATCGTGGACGACGGGGCGTTGTTCGCCCCTGCGGAAGGCGCCGAGGTGCTCGTGTCGGTGAGCCACGCTCCTGCACAGCCCACGGGTCTCGGCTGGAGCGGCGATTCCGGGGCAGGCTACCTCGCCGCCTACGGAGGCACCGAGGACGCCAAGTCCCGCGTGTTTCTCCAGAGACTATCCGTCGACGGACAGCTCATCGATCCGCCGCAGCAGCTGACGATGGTGAACGCGGACGCGGACGGTGGGTTCCTCGTCTGGACTGGGGACCGGTACGGCGTCGCTTGGATGGATCGCCGGTTCCAGGACTACGAGATCTTCTTCAACCTCACGGATGCCTACGGCACCAAGCTGATCCCCGACGTTCGGCTCTCGAACGGGTACGGTTTCTCGGTCTACCCCACGATGGTGTTCGACGGGACGCACTTCGTGGTGGCGTGGCAGGACGACCGGGACGGGTTGTTCTCGATCTGGGGGCAGCGGGTGAGGGTGGATGGGACGCTCGTGGGGCAAGAGAAGACGCTTGTCGGAGACGTGGGCAGGCCCCTGGAGGCGCCTTTCCTCGCCAAGGGCGACCACAACGTGGGGATGGTGTGGCTGGCGGGGGGTACGATCGACCGGCAGATCCAGTTCTGGACGTTCGATCAGGAGATGCAGCCGCAGGGGCTGCGGGTGGACCTCACTGCCCCGGGGGAAGGCGGCGTGTACCCGATGCTCGTGTGGAACGGAGACGCCTACGTGGCCGCCTGGTACGACAGCGCCTCGGCCCCGTTCACGATCTACGGCGCCGTGGTGGACGAAAAGGGAACGATCCTGGTGCCGGCAACGCCGCTGGCCGTCACACCTTCGCGGGCGCGCTACCCGTGGCTGATGGCGCTGGGCGATCGCCTCCTCTTGCTGTTCTCGGACGATCGCGATGGCAACGCGGGCTACGAGCTATACGCCAAGATGGTGACGGCGAGCCTGGAGGCAGCCTCCCCGGACGTCCGCATCACGAAAGCGGAGGGGCACAGCATTTACCCGATGGCGTCGTTCGGCCCCGACGGGGACCTGGGTGTGCTGTTCCGGGACGACCGCCTGCTCGAGCAGCACGTCTACTTCACGCGGCTGTCGTGCGTCTTGCCTGAGTAGTCATTCGCCACAGGGCTCTCCACAAGTGCAACCTGCCGGGTTGGGCTGGGGAGGACCGATTTCGCACGTTGCGTCTCTGCAGTCGGGCCAGGTGTCGTGCAGGGCGTCCCGAACTTGCGTCCAGAACCATCCCTCCGAAGGGGCATCCTCACGCAATCCCTTCGCTTGCTCGATGTGAAGGAACCGCCCCGAAGACTGCGTCGTACCGGTCGTGCACGCCTCCACGGAAGGGTCATTCGTGGCCCTGCCCTGCACGTTCGTGCCGCCACACAGCTTCGAAGGCGGCGGGTTGTCCGGGTCCTGACAGGCAAAGACCGCTGCAGGGTCGGGGACGTGGTTGCGCAAGGCCGACGCGAAGACCAGTGCCACGGAAGCGGGGTCGTTCTTGCTGTTGCTGCCGTCCCCCACCTCGACCATGTCCGTCGAAGAGCCTTGGAATCCGTGCAACTGGACGAAACGCGCGGAAGGGTCTTGGTCGGATAGGCGTCTGTGCAAGAGATGAAAGGTGTTGGCCGTATGGTGCGCCACGTCGGACTCCCGGTAGGTTCCATCGCAAGCCGACGTCGTCCCGTCACAGAGAGTCGCATCCGGATCCGAGCATCGGTGTTCCTTGTTGAGAAGGAATGCGCGGGCGCCAAGGCCCAAAAAGACCCGTGCACCCTGCTTGCCCGTAGCCCAGTCGTAAGGGTCATGAGGGGATTCGACAACCACATTGCGCCGGGCATCGGGATTGACGAAGAAGTAGGCTTGCCCGTACGCCGATCCATCGGCCCCGTACAGAAACCAACGTCCCGTCGCAGCGTCCCGGAAGCGATGAAGGTCATACCCAGCATCCAGCGCCAGCGCCGAGACTCCGCACCAATCCGGCGAGGCCCCATCGACGAGAGCCAACTCCACCGCTTCGAGCAAGGCGTCCAGCATGGCCTCGAACCTGGAAGCGCGAAGGGTGCTGACTTTGCCATAACCTCCCAGGTTCGGGTGGTCGAGTGACCCCACGAAGTCTACGAGATCCGCTTCCACGGCCGGCAAGTAGCGAAAACTCCCCTCGAACCACGCAACGGGCTTCGGCCCTACCTCCGCATCCTCTTCTCCCCGGTCGTCGTTCCCATCCTCACCGGCGGAGTCCTGCAAGACATCCTCGACCTGGGCATCTGGGGCAGAAACGTCTGCCCCAGCGTCGGCGCCAGGTTCGTTCTCCGTCACGGTGCTGTCGCCACATGCCGAAAGAAGGACGGCAGCCACGCAAGCACCCACGGAGAGGGCCAGAAGGAGCCATGCTGGGTTCTTCATGACAGGTCGAAGGGTACGAGCCCCCCCACGGGGGGTCAACCTTGCTCCGTGGGGCAACACACCTCATTGAGGCACCAGAAGCCGCTTCACCGCAGCAGCATGTGGGTCGTCGCCACTGTCGAGCGCGAACAGGGCATACGTCACCGAGAACGCAGCCAGCCGCTCCGCGACCTGGTCAGAGGACGCAGAAGGCACAGAAGGGTGGTGCGGAGGTAGGCCGTGCGTGTTGCG
>CAZAWR010000114.1:0-29432 GCA_964488865.1 uncultured Polyangiaceae bacterium
TGACCGCGAGTGCGGGAGGAAAGGGGGGAGACGGGGGGAATGGCGGAGCGGGGAGTTCGGGGCAGAATGGCAACATTGGGGGCGGGGCCGTTCACACCGAGATGGTGAACGCCGGAGCGGGAGCAGCCGGAGGCAACGGAGGCCGGGGAGGAAGCGGGAGCGGAGGCTCGGGGGGCCCATCCCACGCGCTGGTGTTGCACGGCCAGGCGCCGACGGAGATCGGGACGGTGAGTTTGGTTCCGGGGTCGGGGGGAGCCAAGGGGATCGGGGGCCAGGCGGCGGGAGGCGTGAAGGCACCGGATGGGGCGGAGGGTGCTTCTTCGCTTAAGGTGGTGGTGCCGTGATATCCGGATGCGGACATAGTAGCTGACTGACACGACAGCAAGACGGACCTTCGTTCTCCCTATCCGCGGGCTCAGAGCCCACGGCAACTGCGGGAGAAGCCCGCCGCAAGGGCGGGCTTTGCGCGGCCACGACGTGAGCACAGTTGGGGAGGTGGAAGGCGGTTCGTCATCCCAACTGCAACTGGCCAGATGGGACCAGGAGGACGCGATGAAACGGTTCGGCAAGGCCTACCGTGCGAAGCCCGCCACGGCGGGCTTCCCCAGTTTTGCCGTGGGCTCTGAGCCCGCGGACAGGATCCACTCGAGAAATCTCGGTGTCATGCAGGTCCGCTGGGAAGACAAGATCCGAAGTCGTGAAGGCGCCGGATGGCACGAGGCGCCAAACGGACCTTCGTTCTCCCTATCCGCGGCCACGACGTGAGCACAGTTGGGGAGGTGGAAGGCGGTTCGTCATCCCAACTGCAACTGGCCAGATGGGACCAGGAGGACGCGATGAAACGGTTCGGCAAGGCCTACCGTGCGAAGCCCGCCACGGCGGGCTTCCCCAGTTTTGCCGTGGGCTCTGAGCCCGCGGACAGGATCCACTCGAGAAATCTCGGTGTCATGCAGATCCGCTGGGAAGAAAAGATCCGAAGTCTTATCCCGATGTGCATGACCCTTTGGATCCCGTTCTACTTGCACTGCCCTGTCTTCTGGTAGGCCGCCCACGTCTCGGTGCAGACCTTGTCCGCGATGGGGCCCGTCTGCTTGAGGTAGTTGTCGCAGGCGGGCGAGGAGTTCGACATCTTCTTGCAGCAATCCGCCGTCTTCTGACAGATCTCGCTCGGGCCGCCCACGCCCATCGTCCACACGACGGCCACGATCGCGACGCCGATGCCTACGACAGCGCCGAGCCCGCCTACGATGAGCCCGATCTTCGCGCCGAGAGGGAGCTTGAACCCGGCCGCCGGAGCGGCGGGAGTGAAGCCTGGGGACACGCCGTAGGCTGCGGGAGCAACGCCCGGCATCCCGAACGCTCCCGGCGGTGGTTGACCCGCCGCCATGGGGGCGCCGTACGGGGGCATGCCTGGCTGGGGGACTTGGCCGGCCATGGGCATGCCTGGCTGGGGGGCCGGATACCCGGGGGGGGCGCCCGGCATCGGTCCTGGGGCCACCCCAAACCCTTCGATCGCAAGCTTCTGGGGGTTCATCGGGTCGATCCGCACCTGCAACATCGAGCCAGGCTGGATCTGAGGAATGTTCAGCTCCGAGATGAGTGTCTGCAGCTGCGTCACGTAGGGCGCCCCGTTCGGAGGCTGCACCTGCAGCGTGAGGATCACCTGAAGCCGTCGGTGCACACCGGTGGTCACGGTCATGCCACCCATCTGGATCTGCATCACCTGGGCGCGCGCCGGCATCCCTGTCTGCAGGATGCGCGTCTCCTCGGCGGCGGTCTTGTGCAGCCCGCCGAACACCCGGTACATCGTGAACCCGGCCCCTGCCACCACCACGATCGTGATCACCAAGCCGCCGATCGTCATCACCCAGAACATCATGTCCATGTCGACCACCCCCGCGCCCGAGATGGCGCACAAGCATTCTCGACGGGAATACCCAACCGCTAGCCACGCGGCCCGAGGCATCATCGCAGAATGGGGGGCTGAAAGTACAGGCCTCACCGCGTACCGACGAACCATCCTCGCAACTCTTCGGGAAGGTCCGCGGGTGTCGCGTCACCGGCGCCCACGCGCCGCGCATCGTAGGTGTTCCAGAACATCACGTGTTTGCCCCGCCACTGCGGCGCTTCGCGCAACATCCCGGCCGCGGCCTTCGCGGTGTACGTGAGATCGAGCGGGAGTCCCGTTCTCGCGCCGAACCACGTCGCGGCCGCGCGACCCGCCGTCGTAGGCAGCGCGTAGCCGGGGCCGGCCGCATGGTGCACGATCACGACCCGGTCCTTCGATAGCCGCAGCGCAGGGAAGGACGAATCTCGCGCGCGCAGCAGCGCAGCGGTCTGGTCGAAGAGACGCTCGAGTCGCGCTGGGCTCACGTACCGCGTGCTCGACACGCGCACCGCACGCACCTGGGTGTGCCAGCCGAGCGCCTCGAGGCCCACCGCCAACCCCGCGGCCAGCCCCATCGTCCCGGCAGGAACGTAGATGACGTCGGGACGGGGAAGCACCCCATCGGCGACCTGCCCTGCAAGCTCGAACACGGCGTTGACGCAGCCCACGTTCCCCGTCGCGGACGTGCCCCCCGGGGCGATCACGTACGGGTTCGGAGGCGCGTCGGCGCGACCCGCCGCAAGCACGAGGGAGTCCACCCGATCGGGGCCGGTCATCCTCAGCGCGGCTCCCTGCGACGCGAGGGCGAGCAAGTTGTCCCGCACGTGGGGCGTGTTGGGTTCGGGAAGCAGGAGCAACGTCACGCTCAGGCCTGAGGCTCGAGCGTGAATGGCTGTCGCGAGGGCGTGGTTCGAGCCGACGCCACCGAAGGTCAGCACTTCCCAGGCGCCCTTGGCCTTCGCCTCTCCGAGGAGCATCTCGAGCTTGCGCGCCTTCGTGCCGCCGAAGGGGCTGCCGAGAACGTCGTCGCGCTTCACGAAGAACCCTAAAAACCCAAGCTCCTTCTCGATGGCCCCCACGCGTTCGACAGGACTGGGGTCGTCATCGATCGCGAAGCGGGGCAGGGTGGCTGCGAGACCCGGGTAGGCGACGAACAGGGGGAAGACCCGGACGGGTGTGGCAGAAGCTTCCGGCGCCAGAGCGGGGTTTGGTTGCGAGACCGAGGTCACCACCGGGCGCGGTGGCTTCGTTGGCTGGATGTCTTGCGGCGCCGCGGGCGGGGGAACGGAACAGGACCAGGCAACCGCGCCCCAAGTGACGCACCGGATGCAGCGATTCCCTCGGTCGGGTTTGCTCATGGCATTCCGTGTCCCGACGGAAACGTCGCTCGGCGCAGTGTTCTTCCCGGACTCAGTTCTTCCCGAAGGCCGCGCAACCCGGGTCGCCCGTCCAGTACTCGTGTTCGTCGGCGCAGGCTGTTCCGGCGTCCGATGCCATGACGTCGAGTACGCAAATCCCTCCCGCGCATTGGAGGTCCTGCGTGCACGGCGAACCGTTTGCGAGCTTGTCCTGACACGAGTACGCGACGCACTGGAAGTGCGGCTCGCAGGGGATTCTGTTGAAACACTCGTCCGAGCACGCCTCACCCTTTTTCGACCAGGCTACGCAGGTCCCCGCCTCCGCGGTGCAAGCGTGTCCGTCCGGGCACACGCTGCCGTAGTGCGAGCAGACCTCCCCCGCGTCGACGTAGACGGGCTCCAGGCACTTGGCCTGATCGCACGGGAACAGGTTGTTCTTGATGCACCGCAAGCCGTCGTCGAGGTCGCAGTCCCAGTGCTTCGAGCAGGTCGCTCCCGCGTCGCCCTCCACTTGGAACACGAGGGCGCACGTTCTGCTGATGGTGAGGAGTTCGTCGTGCGTGACCGTGGCATCGGCGTACGCGGCGGCCACGGTGGCAACGCACTGCCCCGACGCCGAGGACCGGTAGTCTTTGCCGGTCGGAGCATTCTGCATGCACAGCGGCGCGCGCTTGCCCTCGCACTGCGCTTCGGTGACTTCACACGTGTCCTGCATCAGAGGGTTGCACTCCGCGGCCGCGTAGGCGTTGCAGAACTCAGGCAGAGTTGCGTAGTTCGCAGGAGGAGCGTCGGCCTCGGCTTCGACCCCGGCGTCGAGGGGATCCCCGCCTGTCCCGCCGGTACCCCCTGTCTGTCCGCCACCGCTGCCGCCGACTTCACCCGTTCCTCCGGTTCCCGTCCCGCCGGCTCCTGTCCCGCCGCTGCCCCCCGAGCCCGCGCCTCCCTCGCGCTGGCGGCAAGCAGCCTCGCCTTGCACGCAGGTCCCGGGGTCGCACGTCTGCAAGTCGTCCCATCCCGTGCGCGCGTCGTTGCAGACCTGGAGCAGGTCTCCGCGACAGTTGTACTGGCCCGCAGCGCAAATCGCCGCCCCCGCCACCACCGTGTTGTCCTTGCTGCAGCCCAGGGACAAGAGAACGAGCCAGGCAAGGGAAGACAGGGTACTGCGGACGCGCGCTAGCATGGGTTGCTCCTCGAAACGGCACTCCAAGAATTGCCGGGGCATGGCGCGGCCCTGCTCCTGCGTCAAGGGGGCGGGCTGTCCGCGGCCCCGCCCTCGCCCACCCCCCCGATCGTGCAGGTCGATTTCACGCAACCGATCCCGCCGGTGTCCGAATAGAGAGCATGAGCCATCAATTCCAATCCAAGAAACACAAGTCCCTCTCCCACCCCGAACGACCCTGGGCCAAACCCGTCGCCGAGCTGCGACGCCGCATGCTCGAGTCGGCCGACATTGCCGAGGTCTTCGAATGCTTCCACGACCAGCTCGTGCCGTGCGTGGGGTTCATGCGGGTGGGTCGCGTCTGCAAGAACCCCCAAGTGGCAGGGGTCGTCAACGTCGTCGTGCAGCGCGTGCTGACGGACGCCCGACTGCTGCGCTCGAGGATGTTCCACCTGCCCGAAGAGCACCTCTGGCACGGCTCCTTTCACCACGAACCGGATGTCATCACGACGGTCCTCTTCCTCGAGGACGTTCACGTCGTGGCCATCGCCGTTTGTCAGTTGTCCACCAGCCGAGCCGACTTCTTCCGGTGCACGCTTCCTGAGGAGGCTGTCCGCTTCGACAGGATGAGCCTCGTCAGCGTCACGCGTCGCGACGACGTCCGAGGCAAGGAGTCAGGCGCATGGAACTGACCTTGTGCGCGGTGGGTCGCTGTCGCCCGCGCAGGCGCGAAGTGGGGGTAGCCATGTGGCCCTGAAGCGTTGAACGCCACCCGGTGCGGTTCTCCCTACGTGGCAGTCGCCGCGCAGCCCGACTCGCCCGCGAAGTCCTCGGACGTCATGACCCGCTTCTGCTTGTCCGGCAACAGCAGCGAGTAGAACACCGGAATCACCACCAGCGTGAGCAGCGTCGCCCAGCTCAACCCCGCAATCATCGACCACGCCATCGACTCGAACAGCACCCCACCGAAGAGCGCCAAAGGAACCAGTCCACCCACCGTGGTCACCGTCGTCAGCAGGATGGGGCGGAGACGCGCCAACCCCGCCTCGATCACGGCTTCGTGCAGCGCCGCGCCCCGCTCCCGCGCTTGCTCCACGAACTCGACCCAAACGATGGCGTTCTTGATGACCATGCCCGCCAGCGACACCACGCCGAGAAACACCATGAAGCTGAACGAGTAGCCGCCCACCACGAGCGCGACCCCCACGCCCAGCAGCGCCAGCGGGATCGACAGCAGCACCACCGCCGTTCTCCGCAACGTCCCGAGCTGAAGCACGAGGATGATCACCAGCCCCGCCAGGATGAGACCGAAGACCGTCAACAGCTCCCCAAAGGCCTTGTCCATCTCGGCCTTCTCCCCCGCCACCTCCACGCGATACCCAGGCGGCAGGTTCAGCGATTCGACCCGCGCGACAGCATCCCGCACCACGTCGTCCGCCAGCCGGTCCCGGTTGTGCGCTCGCACCGTCAGCACGCGGCGGTTGTCGATCCGCTTCACCACCCCGGCGCCCCACTGCGGCTCGATCGAGGCGATGCTCCCGAGTGGCACCTTCTCCCCCGTCACCGAGGAAGCCACCGGCAAGCTCGCCAGGTCCTCTCCCATGCCCCGCTCGTCGTCCCGAAGCCGCAGCAGCACCGGAATCTCGTCCTCGCCGTCGTGAAACCGCGTGAGCTCGTGCCCCTCGTAGGAGGCGAGAAATGCGAGGGCCACGTCCGTGTTGGACACGCCGACCCGGGTCGCGTGCTCCTCGCTTACTGTCACGCCGAGGGCAGGGACGTCGGGCCCGATGTCGTCGGTGACCTGGTCTGCCCCGGGGGTCTTTCGCAAGATGTCGCGAACGTCGTGGCCGATGCGGCGAAGCGTGGGGAGATCGTCGCCGACCACACGCAGCTCGATCGGGGCCTCGACGGGGATGCCCATGATGAGCTTGCGAGCGGTCACCCGCGCGCCAGGGTAGCTGGAAACCGCTGCGTGGTTGAAGCGCTCGATGACGCGGTGGGTGGTCTCTGGGGCCTTGGTGTTCACCATGATCTGGGCGAAGTTGCTCTTCTGGAACTCCGGCATGACCGTGATGTAGAAGCGGGGCCCGCCGGTGCCGACGTGGACGAGGGTGCTGGTGACCTCCGGGTCGGCGCGAATCTGCTGCTCGGCTGCGCGAGCAACGCGCTCGGTGGCGTCGAGGGCGGCGCCCTCTTCGAGCCACACGTCGATGGTGAACTGATCGCGGTCGGCATCCGGGAAGAAGGAGAAACCCGCGGTGCGGAACAGGCCCGCAGAAGCCAGGAGGGTCAGGACGGAGAGGACCACCACGAGAGCGCGGTGGCGCAGAGCACGGGTCATGACGGCGCGATAGGTGCGAGCGAGCCGGGAAGGCGTCGCAACTTCGTCGTTGACCTTGTCCGGGCCGGCCCGGCGGCCACGAAGCAAGACCATGCACATCCAAGGGGTCAGCGTCAGGGAGGCCACGAGGCTACCCAGAAGCGAAACGCTCACGACCAACGGCAAGCTCCGCACGTACGCGCCCACCTCGGCGGACAGAAGCAGCATGGGGGCGAAAGCCACCACCGTCGCGAGCGTGCCCGACACGATGGGTCCCAGCAATTCCTGCGTCCCACGCCAGGCAGCCTCCTCGGGAGGCATGCCCGCCCGCAGCTTGATGTCCACGTTGTCGGCCACGATGATGCTGTTGTCCACGAGCATGCCAAGCGCGACGATGAACGCGGAGATGCTCACCATCTCGAGGTCGACCCGCATCGCGGGCATGAGCGCCATCGCGACCAACACCGAGACGGGTATGGCAGCCGCGCTGATGCCGGCGGCGCGCAACCCCATGAAGGCGGCCATCGCCGCGATCACGATGAACACGCCCTCGACCAGGTTCAGCATGAAGTCGTCGACCAACTCGTCGACCTGGCGAGGTGAGTCGTGCACCACCTGCATCCTCACGCCTGCGGGCAAGCGCGGCTCGAAGGCCGCCAACGCACCTCGAACCTCCTCTCCCATCTTCACGATGTTGTTCCCGCGCTTCATCACGATCCCCAGGGCCACCGCGGACTCTCCGCCCGCCAAAAGCTTCGTTCGAGGCGGGTCGAGCGTCGTGCGACGCACGGTGAACAGGTCGCGCACGTGCACGGGACGCCCCGTCGTGGTGGACACGTCGACGACCGCGTTGGCGATGGGAGCGGCGGAATCGAAGGCCCCGCTCGGCTCGACACGGAAGGTGTGGTCGGCGGTGCGGACGGAGCCTCCCGGGACCCGAAGGTTCTGCATTTTCAGCACCTGCCCGAGCTGGTAGGACGTTAGCCCGTAGCGAGCCAGCTGCGCGCGGTTGCCTTCGACGTAGACCACCTCCGGTATCTTCCCGAGAACCTGTATGTCGCCGACCGAGGGAACGACGCGGATCTCATCCTTGAGGGCCTCCGCCACATCCGCGAGCTTGTCGGGCTCCGCGCCCTGAAGCGTCACGATGAGCGACGTCGTGTCGCCGAACTTGTCCCAGACATCCGGGCCCACCACGGTAGCGGGCAGATCGCCGCGCACCTCGCTCACCTTCGAGCGTAGCTTCTGCCACGCGATGTCCGTGTCGGCGTCGTAGCGGACCGTCACGTAGATCACGGACACGTTCTCGCGCGAGGTCGACTTGATCTCGTCGATCGTGTCCATGGACTCGATGGCGTCCTCGAGCTTGCGGGTTACCTGCTGTTCGACGCGTTCTGCGCCGGCCCCGGGGTAAATGGAAATCACCAGCGCGGTGGCGATCTTGATCTCCGGGTCCTCGCGCCGTGACATCGAGAAGTAGTTGAACAAACCCCAGGCGACGAAAATGAGCGTGCCGAGCAGCACCATCGTGGGGTGACGCACCGCCCACCTTGGGAGGCTGAACCTCTCGAAGGGAGGGGGAGATGAAGCGCTCACCGCGGGGACTCCTTCGCTTCGCGCGGGGTCACGAGCACAGGGTCGCCGTCAGCGGCCAGCCCGCGAACGATCACGTCTTCGCCGTTCGACAATCCTTCGAGCACGTGGATCTGGTTGCCGAGGATGGAACCCGTGCGCACCGGGCGCAGGGTGGCTCTAGCCGTCGGGTCTTTTCGGCTCACGACGAGCACCGCGGGGCGTCCCTCGAGGTCTCGCTGCACCGCCTCCAGGGGGACGAACACGCCGCGATGACGCGCGAGCGTCACGCGCGCTTCCACGACCATCCCGGCCCGCAAGCGCAGGTCCGGGTTCTTCACCTTCAGCACCACGGGGAAGGTTCGGGTCTTCTCGTCCGCGCTGTAGCCGACGCTGTGCACAGTGCCTGTGAGTGGCCCTTCCATCCCGACCGAGGTGATGGCGATCGTGTCGCCCTCACGGAAGAGGGCGAGATCGCGCTGCGCCACGGGTAGCTCGACCTTTGCGGGATCGAGCGAGGCGAGGACGACGACGGGAGCGCTTGGCCCCGCCATCTGTCCCGGCGAAGCGAGCCGTCGGACAATGACCCCGTCGATCGGCGCCTGAAGGGCGGCGTAGGCGAGCTGGGTTTCTGCCTGGGCACGCTGGATTCGCGCCACGCTCACCTTGCCTTCGATCTCGTCGAGTTGGGCGGCGGGCAAGGCGGCGGCCGCATGCAGGGCCTCGGCCCGGTGAAGATGCGGCGAAAGCGCGTCGAGCTGAGCGCTGGCCAGGTCCCGCGTGAGCACGTAGTCGCGGGCCTCCAGCGACGCGATCGGTGCCCCTTTCTTCACCTTGTCGCCTTCCTCGACCGCGATGCGCGCGATCCTTCCGCCGACCTTGAAGGACAGAGGAAGGACCTCCCAGGGTTGCACGTCGCCGCTCAGCAAGCGCGTCTCCTGCCGTTCCGTCTCGACCACGTGCTGCACCTCGACCATGACCGGCGTGGCGGCAGGGGAGGCACTGTTTCCCTGGCAGCCGATGGTGGCGACAAGCGCCAGGACAAGAAGCCATGGGCTTTGATGTTCGTCAGGCATGGCGGGCTCCCAGCACGTGTTTGAGGGTCATTCGGACATAGCGACGGCCCACTTCGGCCGCCTCGGCCACGGTGGAGACCGTGGTGCGCACGGCGAGCCCGTCCCGCAGGATGATGCCCATCTGCACGGCTTCGTGCAGCGCACGTCGGGAAGGTGGGTCGAGCTCGATGCCGTCGCGTTCGAGCAGCTTGTTCGCGAGCGCCAGGCACTTGGTCTCGAAGCTCGAGGTGACCGTGCGGTACCGGCCGGCCAGCTCCGGGTCCCGCAACGCCTGGGGTATGATCTGCAACCAGATCCGGTCCTCGCGTTCGGCCTGCGCCGTGTCCTCCGTGGGCTTGTCAATGACCACGCGCACGAACGTCTCGTCGATGGGCAGGTTCCAGGCGACGACCTCGTCGACGTCGAAGTCCATGGAGTGAAAGTAGGCGCGATCGAGCAGCGCGCTGACGAGGTCGCGCTTGGAGGCGAAGAAGCGATAGATCCCACCTTTCGACAGGCCGACGCGCGTGGCCACGGCGTCCATGGTGAGGTTGGCGTACCCGTCGGCGTCCACGATTTCGGAAGCGGCCTCGAGGATGTCGGCGGTCCAGGCTTCGGGTTTGCGGTGCTTGGTCATGGAATGACTAGCCGGTCACTATTGAGGTGGAAGATGAATCCTCGAACGGGAGCCGTCAATCTAAAAATGACCGTGTGGTCATTTTGTGCCCACTGTTCCGCCATCGAGGGGGCGAGTAGCCTCCGACGTCATGCCGAAGGTCGACCTGCAAGACACGTGGGCGCTCGTGACCGGAGGGGGCACGCGCGTCGGCGCCGTGATCTCACAAGAGCTTGCCAGGGCCGGCTGTCACCTGGTCGTGCACTACGGGACCAACGAGCGCGGCGCCCAGCAGGTGGCGGATCGCGTGCGAGCAGAAGGGCACGAGGCTGTGGTTGTGCAGGCGGACTTGGCCGACCGCGATGCGATCCACACGCTCGCGGATCGAGCGAAGGACGCGTCCGGGGGGCGGTTGGCCGTGCTCGTTCACAACGCCGCAAACTTCGAGCGCGTGGAGCCCGCCGACCTCACCGAGGGACACTGGGACCGGGCCATGGCGCTCAACGCGACTGCCCCCTACGTGCTGACCCTCGCTCTGGCCGACGCGCTCCGCTCCGCACACGGAACCGTGATCGCGATCGCCTGCACGAGCGCCCTCAAGCCCTGGCGCAACTTCGTGCCCTATGCGACGTCGAAGGCGGCGCTGCTGCACACGGTCAAAGGTCTCGCCTTGGCTCTGGCCCCTTCGGTGCGCGTGAACGCGGTAGCGCCCGGGGCGGCGATGCTGCCGGAGGACTACGACGCACCCAAGCAAGCCCGCCTGCTCCATCGGATTGCCCTGCGGAGGTTCGGCGAGCCCGGTGACGTGGCCCGTGCCGTCCGGTTTCTGGCGGAGAACGACTACATCACGGGGCACATGATCGTGGTCGACGGGGGCCTGGCCCTGGCGTAGCGCGCTTGACGGCGCGAACAGTCCCGCATAGTTCAATGGGGCTGCCGTGGTCGATGCCGGTGGCATCTTGCCAAGGAACCCCGATGAATCGCGCCTGCAACATGCTCCTTTTCGCTGCTTGCCTCGCGGGCAGCGTGCTCGCGCCCGTCATGGCTCGCGCCCAGCACATGATGCCCGCCGCTGCGCCCGCGCCGGTCACCGCGCCCGAGCAGGCCGTCGTGCTCGTGGCGATGACCGGTGACGCCACCGTCGACCCGCACCTTCGTGCGACCGCCGAGGCCCTCAAGCAGCGCGTGCTCGAGCGCGGATACCGCGACGTCGACCCCGCGAGTCTCGGCCAGGCGCTCGCAGCCCCCGGTGGTGTGGCCACCTTGCGAAACCGCCTCGGGGCAGCGTGCCTCGTGCGTGTCGATGTGCAGGCCCACGACGCCTCCGGTGTGTCCTTGCTCCTGGTGGTGCAGACCCACGCGGGCGAACAGAGCGTCCACGTGCAGTCGTCGCTCGCGGAGACCTCGGCGAAGGTCGTGGCGGCCGCGGACCCGCTCATCCCAGCAGCCCAAGTCGTCGCGCAGCCCGCGCAACCCGTCACCACTCCGCCCGTGGCGCCACCCGCTGCCCCTCCCCAGGTAGCTCCGCCCCATGTGCTTGGCGAGGATCGGGTGGTGCTCATCGACGGAACCGTGCTGGAAGGGACGCTGCTCGGCTTCGCTGGCGGACAATCGGTTACCCTGCGCACGCGCGACGGCGCCGCGCACACGATTCCCTGGCACCAAGTCAGGCAGATCCTCCCGAACGCGAAGGGGGGAGGGGAGTCTTGGAGCTTGGGGCAGGCAAAGCCCAAGACCAAGGCAGCGGACTGGTCCCAGCGCGGCGGCTCCCTTCTCACGATGGACCTGCAGGCCCAGGTGCTCGGCATGATGGCCCGCTCGGACCACCCTTACGTCGTACAGTACCCCGACGGGCAGACGATGACGTTCACGGGGGACTCGCCCGCGGGCGGCGGTGGCGGCGGGCTCGGGTTCCACATGGGCTTCATGCAGATGGCCATACCGGACCCGGCCGAGAGCGACACGATCTGGGCCTTCCGGATGGGGACTGGCATCGACCTCGGCTATGTTGCGTTCGCTCACCGTACGCGCAACGTCACCAACGTGGGCCAATTGCAGGACGGCGAGATGAAGGTGCCGCTCACCCAAGAAGGGGGCGAAACCAAGTGGTCCTCCGCCACCGTCGTCATGCTGCCGCTGTTCCTTGGCGGTCAGGTGGGGTCAGGTCAATTCGTTTCCGAAGGCGTGTGGCGGGGCGTGATGTTCGGCCTCGACTGGCGCCCGACGTACACCTACGCGAATCCCAGCGAGCTCGATTCCATCAGCAGCTTCAACTACCTCGGCGTGCAGGCGCACGTGGACATGGGCTCCATCAGCGCCGACCAGGACGGCCTGGAGCCGAGCTTCCAGATCTCGGTCACCTTCCTCCCCCAGATCGATCGAAACGCGACCTTCGCCTCGCTCGGGTTTGGGGCGGTCTGGTACTGATTCGCCTCAGCACCCTTGGCAGGTGTCCGGGATTTTCGGCCGCGACACCCCCGCATCGGACTCCACGCACGTGGTCTTCTCCAGATCCCCCGTGCACTCGTCCCAATCCTCCTGCGCGCAAAGGCTCCGCTCGTCCGTGCCATGGATCCGGAACGTGCGCATCGCGCAGTCGTCCTGCCCTCCCGGGTAGGCCTGCTTGAAGTCGTCGGAGCCCATACAGACCTCGAGCTTCGAGCAGTAGGACTTCCCGTATTGCTTCGCCACGTCCGTGAGCAACGGGTTGTCATTGCTGCTGCAACCGAACAGGAGCGCGAAAGAGGCAACCCCGAGGAGCGGGCGAAGGACCGTCATGACCGAGGAATCTAGCTGGGTGCGACGCGGATGGCAACCGACCCAAGCCCTTCGCACCCCCGCCGTCCAAGACCCCAACCAGTTCACAAGGAGAACGACGATGCGTTGCGCGGGCCTGTGGATGACGATGGCGGGGTTGTGCGTGCTGGCTGCCGGCTGCGGTCGGGCAGACAGTCCGGAGGCGGTGGCTTCTTCTTCGGTGCCGTTGTCCGAGGCGCCCGGCCTTCCGGCCCCTGTGGCCACCGCGGTCGCGGCGAGCCCTGCGATGAAGTCGCGCGCCGCCAAGGACGAAAGCGGATTCGCGCAGCGCCCCAACTCGGAGCAATACGTCGACCACGGCGTGCGCCCCTGGATGATCGCGAGCAAAGACGCCCTCTCCACCTTCGCCATCGACGTCGACACCGCCTCCTACACGATCGCTCGTCGCAAGCTGCGCGAGGGCGCGTTGCCCCCGCCCGAGTCCGTGCGCCTCGAGGAGTTCGTCAACTACTTCCGGTACGACTACCCGCAGCCCGAGGACGGCGCCTTCCGCGTGGACCTCGAGGCTTCCCCTTCCCCCTTCGACGCCGACAAGACCGTTCTCAAGATCGGGATCCAGGGCAAGAGCGTGCACGCGAAGGAACGCGAGCCCGTTCACCTCACGTTCCTCGTCGACACCTCGGGCTCGATGCACAGCGACGACAAGCTCGGGCTCGTCAAGCGAAGCCTTCGCTTCTTGGTGGATCAGCTGCACCAAGGGGACACGGTGGCGTTGAGCACCTACGCGGGGTCGGTGCGCGAGGTGCTGGCGCCGACGGCAATGTCGCAGCGGGCCTCGATTCACGAGGCGATCGAGGGGCTGTCCGCGGGCGGGTCGACCGCCATGTCCTCGGGGCTGGAACTGGCCTACAGGCTCGCCACGCAGAACGCCAAGTCCGGGGTCAATCGCGTGATCGTTTGCTCTGACGGCGACGCCAACGTGGGAGCGACCGCTCACGGCGACATGCTCTCCTCGATCGCGAAGTACGCGGCCGACGGCATCACGCTGTCCACGATCGGGTTCGGGATGGGCAATTACAAGGACCACGAGATGGAGCAACTCGCGGACAAGGGCAACGGCAACTACTACTACATCGACACGATTTCCCAGGCGAAGCGGGTGTTCGGCGAGCAGCTGATGGGGACGCTCCAGGTCATTGCGCAGGACGTGAAGGTGCAAGTGGAGTTCGATCCCAAGCTCGTGGAGCAGTATCGATTGCTGGGCTACGAGAACCGCCACGTCGCGAACGAGGACTTCCGCAACGACAAGGTGGACGCGGGCGAGATCGGGGCGGGACACTCCGTCACCGCGCTGTACGAGGTGAAGGTCCGCGTCCCCAAGTCGAAGTGGGCGACGGTACGGATTCGGTGGAAGCAGCCGGGGGGCGGCGACGCGAGCGAGACGGAGCTTGGGATGAGCGCGGACGTGGTTCGCTCGTCGTTCGAGGCGTCCTCGGCGGGGTTCCGCCGGGCGGTGGCGGCGGCGGCGCTGGCGGAGAACCTTCGCCAGAGCCAGCACGCGAAGGTCTGGACGATCGAGAAGGCCCGTGCGATCGCGCAGGGTTCCATGGACCGAGAACGACCCGAGGAGCTGGAGCTTCTCGAGCTCATTCAGAAGACCGAGTCCCTGATGAGGGCTGGCTCCCAACCCGGCGACTGACGCTTCCCCCGGCCCGGGTCATGAAGGGTGGCCACGCCACGAGGAATCCAGTAGACCATCCGTGCCAACCAGCAATCGAGGTATTCATGGCACGTTGGGCAGCCATCGTCGGAGCCCGCGGGACCGGAAAGTCCACCCACGCAACCCGAGTCGTCGAACTGCTCGAGCGCCGCGGCGTTCGCGTGGGAGGCTTCTTCCAGAAGGCTTCTGAGGATGAGCTGGGTCGGCGCTCGTACGACCTGCATCGCCTCTCCACGGGTGATGTCCTTCCCCTGGCGCGCCCCACGACAGGGCAGGAGGTTCCTGGCCACACCACCTACTGCTCGTTCTCGTTCGTGGATGCGGCGTTCGTGAACGCGTGTCGGTGGGTTGAGCAAGACATCGGGGCCTGTCCCGTGATCGTCGTCGACGAGGTGAGCAAGGTCGAGGTGTCGGGCCAGGGACACCATGATTCCATCCGTTGCGCCCTCGCCGCGGATGATGACACCGTGGTGGTGCTGTGCGTCCGCGCGGATCAGCTCTTCTATGTGGTGGAGAAGTTCGAGTTGGAGGACGACGCAGTGGGTGTGCTCGAGGTGCCGGCCTCCGAGGAGGAGATCTTGGCGTTCGAGCAGGCGATCGCTGCTGGGCCGCACCTGGAGAGCGTGGCCGAGCCCTGCAGCTCGTCGGTCTGACTGGCGTCGTTTAGCCCCAAATCAAGCGCTCCGCGCTGCGGTCTAGCACGCCGAGAACTCTACGGATCCCTGCACTTCGTCCGCCTGGTCGACTCGCACCCGCACCGGCGTGCCTACCCCGTACCGTCGCGTCTTCCCCACCAACTCTTGTGTCCCAGCCTTCATCGAGTAGGGACCGTCGGGCAACGTGTCCGCCGCCAGCCAGCCCACGACGAGCGAGCCACGGACCTGCACACGCAGCCCGAGGGGCAGCACGCCCACCACGTTCGCGTCGAGTTCTTCCCCGATCCTCGACCGCATGTATCGTGCGCTCACCGCTTGGCGGGCCTGTACCTCGGCCCTCGCGGCGCGCCCGCTGCGCTCGTTCAGGTCTTGGCACCGGGCCTCGAGGGACGCGGGGCGCGGGTCCAAAGGCCTGCCGCCGTCAAGGTAGTCCGTCACCGCCCGGTGCACGAGCAGGTCCGAATACCGTCGAATCGGCGACGTGAAGTGCAGGTAGCGGTCGGTGGCGAGGCCGAAGTGCAACGACGGGTGCACGGTGTAGCGGGCCCGGCCGAGGATCTTTCCCACGGCGGCGAGGATCGCGGGGGCCGTGGGCGCTGTGCGAATCTGTCGCTCGAAGGCTGCCAGGGCGAGCGGCGACAGGCTGCTGCCGAATCCGGGGTGGAAGCCGAAGTTGACGGCCATCGCGTCAAGCCGCCGGACCGACTCAGTGCCCGGCTGGTCGTGCACGCGAAATGGCGCAGGCACGCCGCGGTCCACGAGCCACCGGGCCACCGCTTCGTTCGCCGCCACCATGAATCGCTCGATCATCTCGTGCGCGGAGTTCATCTCGTAGGGAGAAAGAACAGTCGCAAGCCCGGTGTTCTTGTCGATGCCCACGCGCGCCTCTTCCCGCGGCAGGTTGACGCCTCCGCGACGCGCCCTCGCCATCGCCAGTCGCGCGGACGCGGTACGGCACCACCCAAGCATCTCGCGAAGATCCGCGCCGCCCTCAGGCAGGGTCCCGTCGTCGAGGAACGCGGCGGCTTCCTCGTAGCTCAACCGCGCGCGCGAACGAATCAGGCTGCGGTACACGTCGACGGAGGTCACGTCCCCCTCGGGCGTGATCCGCATCTCCACGGACAGGCATGCCCGATCTTTCCCGGGCAGCAGGCTCAGCCTGTCCTCGCTCAGGGTCGGGGGCAGCATCGGCAGCACGCGGTCGGGCAGGTATACGCTGGTGGCCCGTCGATACGCCTCGTCGTCGAGCGACGAGCCGGGTGTGACCCAGGCCGACACGTCGGCGATGCTCACGAGCAAGCGAAGCGCGCCGTCGGCGTCCGCGGGGAGAGCCGAGATCGCATCGTCGAGATCGCGCGAGGTCGGGGCGTCGATGGTGATGGTCGGGACCTCGCGAAAGTCCCTGCGGGGCTCGTCGTGGTCCGGGACGGACCCGACGCGAGTCGCCTGGGCAAGCGCTTCCGGTGGGAAGACCGTGGGAAGCTCGTGCCGGACGATGATGCGCTCGAGGGTCGGGTCGGCGGCCGGATCGAGGACGTGATCGAACTCGACCAGGTCGCCCGCCACGCGCGCCACCACGTACGACCCCGGTGGGGGGACGGCAGGGTCGGGCGCGAGGGGCCAATCGCGGTTGGCGACCTCCCGGTCCACCTGCACGTGGGGCACCCCTCGGTGGGCGACGATCTTGCCGAACACGAGCGATCGAGATCGTTCGAGGAGGCGCAGCCGGGACGCGGACGCGCGTCCGTCGTCGGCCACGGCCACATCGGCTTCGACGACGTCGCCCTCGAGCAGCGGGTTGAGGTCTGGCGGAGGAATGAACGCGGAGACCGAGGTGTCGTCGTCCAGCACGAGGAAGCCGAAGCCGCGGGGGTGGACGCGGACGGTTCCGCATTGGCGTTGGGTCTCTTGGGTCATGGCGTTGGGGCGGAGGATAGCAGCGCTCGCGCGCGGGACACGCTTTGACTTGTCGTGGCGGCCCCGGTAGGCTTCTGTCATGATCGTGCCGGGTCGTTGGTGGGTCGTCGTGGGCTGCTCTTGCCTGGGAGCGTGCGCACAGCCCGCGGCCGGGCCAAAGACTGCGACGCCCGTCACGGTCGAGGCGCGAGGTGCGGGGCCTTCCGACGAGGGAGCCATGCCCATGCCACTCGCCGGGGACTACGTGTTCCGGCACGAGCACGACGCCGAGGACGGTTGTTCGCAATCGTTCGCGAGCGGGAGGGATCGCGCGGTGTTTGCGTTGCACATTGGCCCCGGCGGTGAGACGAAGCTCTCCCTGACGGTCGACTACACATCGACGTTTGGACCGAGTCCCGGTCGCTACGCGGCGGGGGATCGCGACATCAGTCATCGAAGGGGCAAGCGCCGGTTCACGTGGAGCGGGAAGGCCGTGTTCGATGGTGTCTGGTTGCGGGCCCTGCTCGACAGGCAGGATGCGACGTGTGCGGAGCTTCCGCCGTACGGGGAGGAAGGTACGGCCGTGCCGTGTGGAGGCGTTGCGGAAGCGGCGATCGCGTGCGAGGAGGTCACGGTGGAGACGGACGTGCCCGGCTCGTCGGACGAGAAGTCGGGGCCTACGGTGATGGCGCTTCGATGCACGGGGAAGCTGGGACTGGACACGATGGTTCCGAAGGAGATTGCGGAGGGTGACCTACTCTTCGCGCCGAAGCCGGGGCTGGTGATGCGGACGGGCAGAGGCATGTGGGAGCAACGCCGAACGGTGCAAGTGGCGACGGAGTAGGGCGCGCCGTCGGTCACGGAGAGGACCGACGAGTACGAGCCCGGAGAACCACAGAGGACGCAGAGAGCACAGAAGGGGATGGGGGTTGGTGCGGAGGTTGGCAGCGCGCGTGAAGCAAAGTCACGCCCGGATCGGTACAACTCCGCCGACGTAGCGACTCGACACCGTCGAGTCCAGCGTGTGCGCGGCACCGCCGCGTCTGAGCCTGTCAGATCGGGACGCCGTCTCGAATGGCTTGGGGCGGCACCGTCGTTATATCCCTATACGGATATATGTCAGGGCAGGGTAGGGGGCGCCTCGGCAGGCGCTTCTGGCGGATCGGCAGGCGTGGGAGCGATTGCCGGCGGCTCGGCAGGTGCCTCTGGAGGAACACTTGGCGTGGGAGCGATCGCCGGTGGCTCGGCCGGCGCGTCGAGGAACTTCACCGCGAGCCCGCCCACGGAGAACCCCACGGGTTGTCCGAATCCGCTCAACGAGGGGAACATCTCGAACCCGACCACCGCGTCCGCGCCCCTCGCAAGTGCCTCACGACGCATCTCTTGAATCTCCTCGGAGGCGTGGCTCATCACGTACATCATGTCGTCTACTCGCTCCAGGCCGGACTTGTGGCCTTCGGTGGAGCGGAAGACGTAGCCGAGCACGCGGTACGGGCGGCCGATGTCCCGCGCGGCGTAGATTGGCAAGGGTTGGGCTGGAGACGCCGCGGGCGCCGGCTCCGAGAGGGGCACGAAACCCGTGTGACCGCAGCCGATCCCCGTCATGGCTAGCAGCGCGGCGGCGAGCATTCCTGCTATCGCGGTGGGCCTCATGGCATCACCTCCTCGGCTGGGGCGGGCGCGGGCCCCGCCGGAGCCGCGGTGGGTGCTACCGGCATGGGCGCGACCGGGGCGCGTCGCATCGCACGGCCGCGCGCCACCACGCTGCTCGACTGTAGGACCTCGAAACGAAGGTCCACGATTGCGTCCGCGCCGAGCTTCGCCGCGGCACCTCGCAAGCGCTGCAGCGCGAGCCCCTGCTCGTCGAGATCGCTAACGCCCACGACATACCCCACTTCCTGTCCCACGAGGGTGGGGTCGTCGCCGCCGAAAAGCTGCACCTGGGCGGGATCGACAGGGGGCAAGGCTTGGGCGGGGCCGGTTCGAACGCCGGCCTGATATACGCCGCACCCGGAACCGGCGAGGGCCAAGACGAGCAGCAGCCCCGGCATCGGTCGCGCCCGGAACGGAAGAGGGAGTCCACGCATGGGAACTGCCTACCACGCGTGTCCCGAACCACACAAAAAACGGGTCACAGACGCGGCCCGGCGATCCCAAGCTACCGCAGGTAGTAGCGGCTCCCGTTCGCGTTTCCGCGACGGGCCACCCGGCCGCGAACGACCATCTGCTGCAAAGTCGACAGAACCGTCGTCAAAGGGCCGCCCACCTGGTCATGGACCTGCTCCGCGTCCATGCCCGTACGCGCCTGCCCCAGCAGGGCTTCGATGCGCTTCTCGAGCGCTGTGGCGGGCTTGCGCTCGGCCGGCGGGGCAAGGTCCTCCGACGCCGCGATGATGCTCTGCTCGAACGCCCTCACGACCGTGGCCGCGAACTCGAGGGCCGCAGCTTCGATCTGGGAGCGAAACGGTTCGGGGAGAGTCTCTCGCGGTGTAGTCATGGCGACGCTTGTAAGACGAGAAGGGCTCCTGGATCAACTGGCAAGAAGGGCCTTGGGGCCGACGGCCCCGTCGGAAACAAACGTCTGTGACGCTGGAACGTCGTGGGCTAAGGGATTGAGCGTGGCGCAGTGAAGCTTCGGTCTACGGATTCTCGAACAACGGACACCCATGCAACCCATCCCGCTTCTCAAGACCCGGTTTGGGGTGGTCACGCGCTCGTTGTCGACGACGAGCCCGGGATGGCCTGGCGTCGATGCGACCAGACCCCGGTTGTCCCGACAAGTGGCGAACGTCTTCGGGACGCTGAGCACCTTGTCCCGTTCCAACACTCTGGCGTGAACCCCCCGCTGATCGTGGCTGCCTCACCATGACGGGCGTCGAGGCACCTCGCGGGCGCTGTCGAGTGCCCGGAGGGGTCCCGTTCCCCTCAGTGGCATCGCATGCGGCGCTGCTCGTAGACGTCCGGCTCGCACGCCAGCCCCTGGGTACGACAGGTCCCCCAATCGCCGAGCACGCCACAGGCAGGCACCGCGCCGATGAACCCCTGCGAAACCTGCTCGCAAGCGATCACGCTCAACCCGGCACACTGCACCGCGACGTTGAGTGCCGGGTCTCGCTCCGTCTTCGTCGAGCAGTCATAGTCGAAACCCACCGTCGGCGACGCCGTGTCGAAGTACTTCTCCTGGCCGGGGTGGACTCGCCCGTCGTTGTCGCCGCAGTCGTCTCCTTGACAGGCTTCGGCCAGGTACCCGTCGTCGTCGCAATCACACGGATCGCATCCGTCAGGGGCCACATCGGTATCCGCGGGCGCATCCGCTTCCGCGTCCGGGTCTGCCTCCGTCTCGCCCTCGAGATGTCCGTCTTCCAAGGCATCAGACTGACCGTCGACGTCCCCGAGATCGGTCGCCGACGTGTCGGCCGCCGCATCATGCGCGTTTGCCTCGTAGGGCTCGGGGAGGTCTCCCACGACCCAACCGCAGCCGCTGAGGCACACGGGTAGCAGAGGCAGAACGAGGCGACGGAACATGGTATGACCCTACCGCATGCTTGGCTGTCGTTCCTCCGGTTTCTATTCGCGCAAGGCCTGTGCCGTGGCGATGGCTGGAACGGTATGGGCTCTGTTCGGTGACCCTTGCCTCGCGTTGGCAGAGGAGCGGGACCGCGCCGCGGCGCAGTTCGACGCCGGAGTGGCGCACTTCGAGCGCGGTGAGTTCGAACCTGCGGCGCGTGCGTTCATGGCAGCGGATGACGCCGTCCCCAATGTCGAGGTGTTGATGAACGCGTTGGCCTCTGCGAGGAAGGGAGGGGCGCACTTGATCTCGGCGAGCGTGGCGGAGCGCATCCTGGCGCGTGCTGGCGCCACGGAGGAGCAGAGGGCCGAGGCGGGCCGGGCGAAGGCCGAGGCGGCAAGGCACCTCGCGTCGCTGCGAGCGTCGTGCAGGCCCATGCCTTGCGAAGTGACGCTCGACGGTGAGGCATTGACCGGGCTCGATCGGCTCGTTCTTCCAGGTTTGCGCACGTTTCGCGCCGTGAGGCCGTCCGGGGAGTCGAAGGTCGAGGCGCTGCGGCTGGACGCGGGGACGGCGTACGACGTCGCGATCGACCTGGACGAGGGCGGCCGTTCGTCCGTATCGGCTGAAGGCGAGTCGCAAACCGTGTCCGAGGCCCCGCCAGTCTCCGCCGGTGGGCTGTCCCCGTCATGGGTCTTCGGCGGTGTGGCGGTGACGGGGGTACTCGTCCTGGCGACGACTTGGTCCGGTGTCGACACGCTACGCTCCAAGGGTGCGCTGTCCGAACGCCCCACGCGTGAGGATGTGGACGACGTAGAAGGGCGGATTCGGCGGACGGACCTCTTGATGGGGGTGACGGTGCTGGCGGGGACGGTGACGGCGGTGGTTGCGTGGCAAGGGACGAACTGGGACGGGGCGGCGCGGCCAGGGGTGGCGTGGACGGGCGAGGCGGGCTTCTTGACGATGCAAGGAGCCTTCTGGTGAGCGAGCCGCCGGGGTACCGCGAGCTGTTCGAGCTTGGACGGGGAGGAATGGGCACCGTGCATCTCGCCTGGGCCGTGGGGGCCGGGGGGTTCGAGCGACTCGTCGTCATCAAGAGGATGCACGCGCACCTGCTCTCGCTCGAGGAGGCTTCGCGGCGATTTCTCCACGAGGCGCAGGCCGCCAGCAAGCTCCACCACGCGAACGTGGTAGGCATTCACCAAGTGGGCCGCGATGCGCGCGGATACTTCCTCGTCTTCGACTTCGTGGAAGGGGGGACCCTCGAGAGCCTCGTGGATCGGTCTGTGCTCAAGGGAGGCACCTTGGCGGCCCCCGTGGTGATGCGCGTCATCTTGGATGCCCTCGCGGGGCTGCAGGCCGCCCACGAAGCGAAGGATGTCGAAGGCCGCGGCCTCGGTATCCTGCACCGGGACGTGAGCCTGCAAAACGTTCTGGTGGGTACCGATGGGGTCGCCCGCGTGGCCGACTTCGGCGTCGCGAAGAGCGCCATCTCTTCCGTGTCGACGGAGGAGGCTCACTTCCTCGGCAAGCTGATGTACGTTCCTCCCGAGCACCTTCGCAGAGCGCCCTGCGGGCCGTCGTTCGACGTGTACTCGCTCGGCGTGACGATGTGGATTGCGTTGACGGGCTTGGAGCCGTGGTCCGGCGCAGACGAGTCGCAGTTGATTCGTCATATCCTGGACGACGGGCTTCCTCCGCCGTCGTCGTCGGGTGTGGCTGTGGCGCCGCAACTCGAGGAGATCGTGATGCGTGCTTGCGCGTCGGACGTTCGGGAGCGGTACGGCTCGGCGCGTGAGATGCGCGATGTCATCGAACGCATGGCGAGGGACACTGGGTGGTTGGCGAGCCACGGCGAGGTGGCGGAGGTCGTGCAGCGGCTGATGGGGACCGACCTGGCTCGGGTCCGCGCCAGGGTCCATGAAGTATCCGCATCGGGATACGATTACGTCGCGCGGGAAAGGGGCACCGGCGCAAACGGCGAAGGCTCCGCGAACGGGGGGACGGTGTCGCGCGGGCGCCGATCGCGGCTGCTGACCGCGGCGCTCGTCGGGACGAGCGTGGTCGCGGTGGGGGTGGCGGCATGGTGGGCCACGCGGCTTCGGATCCCGGGCAGCGGGACGACCGCGCCCGGATCCCCCGACGTGGCAGAGGTTGCCGTGACCGGCCCGACGGTGGTTGCTGCCCCCGCGTCTGGCGCTGTGGACGGGCTCCCCGGGGAGCCCCGCGCAGTGCCCGCGGCGTCCTCCGTTGTCGCGCCGCCGTTGCCCGCGCGGCCGCCGCCGAAGAAGCACCCGCATGCTCCGACGTCGAACGTCGAAGTGGTCCCGAAGGCCCCACCGGAGATCGAGAAGAAGAACCCATACAGGGAGTAGGAAACCGTGGGAAATGCGACCGCGGCCTTGACCGCGGGTGCCATACGGAGTCCGATTCGAAACAGCATCATGGGGATCGACGAGCGCCGGGCCCGAGAACGAGAACAACGTCGCCGAGACATCCTGGCGTCGGCGTGGGAAGTTGCGGAAAAGGATGGTTGGGCGGCGTTCAGCGTGGAGCGAGTCGCCGCCCACGCGGAGCTCGGTCGGGCAACCGTATACGGATACTTTGACTCTCTCGAGGCGCTCGTGGCGGCTCTGGCGGAGGAGGCCGTAGCCCGTCTGTCCGAGCGCATTGCCGCTGCGCCCGGGCTCGTGGAGGCGCTCGACGTTCCCGTGCGTTTCGCGCAGTCGTCCCAAGCCGCGTTTTCGCTTCTGTTCCCCAGCTCTCCGGACCCCCGGGCGGCGTTCTCATGCGACCCGATCGTGCGAGCTCGCGACCGGGCAAACAGCTTGCTGGGGAGCTTGGGCCGTCTGGCCGAGCGCGAGGGGACAATGCTTCCGCCCGATGCGCGGGCTGCGGCGGCCTTCGTGGCCGGAGTGTCGATGGCGGCAGCGATGGTGCCGGAGCTTCGAAGCAGCACACCGCTGCGACGACGGTGGCAGGAGTTTTGTTTGGCGCCGCACGTGGGGAAGGACGAGGAAGGCTCGGGCAAGAAGCCTGGGTCGGAGGGGCGCTGAGCGACGGGGGTGTCGCATCCCGGCAGGCGCGTCGAAAAGCACCGCTAACGCCGGTTGGGCTCCCGGATCCAAGCTGGACGAGAAAGGAGGTGTGCATGTCACGCCATCGGTTCTTGCTAGCTTGGGTCTTGGTTCCGTGGGTGGTCGTTGCCGGGTGCAGCGAAGATGAGTTCGCGAACATGGACTCGCCCGGTGCCGGGGGAACGAGTATCGACGCCGGGAAGGAAGCGGGTGTCGATGCGTTCGCCGGGGCCGCCGGATCGGGGGCTTCCGGCCAGGGCGGCATGGCGGGGGCGGACGCGGCGGCAGGACAAGGCGGAGCGGCAGGCCAGGCAGGCCAGGCGGGCGCGGCAGGCCAGGCGGGCGCGGCAGGATCATCGGGCGCGGCAGGATCATCGGGGGCTTCGGGCTCGGCCGGTGCGAGCCCGGACGCAGGCCCGGACGCGCCCATGTGCCCAGACCCAGTCAACGAGCCGAACGAGACGGAGGCCGCGGCGACCACGCTCGGCGACGTCGAGGTCTGCCAGACGAAGACCGTGTCCGCAATCGCCGCCTTCGACTCCGACACGGACTGGTATCGATTCGAGGGCAAGGACAAAATCCTCGGAGCCTGCGAGCCCGCTCCGAAGGCCTCCGTGGACCTGCCTGACCTGCGAATCTGCGTGTTCGCCCAGTGCAAGTCGGGCTCCACGAGCGTTGTGTGCGAGGAAGGTCTCGCGGCGGCCTCGCCCTCCGGACGCCAGGGGTGTTGCGCTTCGGGAGGCGCGGTTAGCCTCCAGCCCTCATGCTCCGGCTCCGCGAAGGATGCCACCGTCTTCATGCGCGTCGATCAACCTGCGAGCAACGTCTGCGCGGCGTACGAAATCCAATACGGCTTCTGATCGCCGCCGTCCGTGCGTGCTCCTCTCCCTACCGGACGACGCAGAACCTCACTTCCCTCGCCCCGCCATCAGCGCGTCGCAGTGCGGGTGGTCCGCGTAGATCTCGACCCCCTGTCCCGTGGGCACCAGCTGGTTCCACTCCTGCGTGTCCGCTTCGCCTCCCGTGAACACGTCGACGCTGTGTCCCACCACCTTCAAGCCGCGGTCTTCGGCCCGGAAGCAGCCGTCGTGAAGGGTCCCGTCGGGCATCGGCTGGGACACGTAGGCGGGAATGAACACGGCGGTGCCAAGCGGGATCACCTTGTCGTCCACCGCGATCGTGCGAAACGGCGTGATCGGCTTGCCGAGCGCCCCGCGGCCGAACGGGAACTGCGTCGGGCTCAACGCCTCGTAGCAGATCTTCTGGCCCGAGCGGGGGCAGACGGAAGCGCATGCGCAGTCTCGCTTCGCAAAGCTCACCGTGCGCGCGGAGGCGAGCCGTCCGCTTCCCTGCACGCACAGCTTGTCATGGAATGCCTTCGGCACCTCCGCGATTGGCTTGCAGCTCGCGTCGAATACCGTGGCCTTTGCCCCGCTGTATTCCGCTTCGTTCGGGAACGAATAGTACGTGTTGCGGAACACGCCGATCAGCCGGCCTGCCACGCGCGCTCCGCTCGACCCCGGCTCGCCGTCGGCCCGCTCCCTCCGCTCCTCCGGCGCCCCGATCGTCTGCGTGCGCGTGTCTTTTCTCGTGCCGCTGCCCTTGCTCCTCGGCTCAGTGACCATCGGCGGTGGGTCATCCTCCGCCGTCAACGGCTCCCGCATCCACGCCGACCCGCTCGTCTCCACGCACGACGGCAGCAGAACGACGAGTGCGACCATGGATGCTCCCGGCACCAGGGAATTCACGTCACGAAGGCGAAAGGCAAAACACAACGGTGACACGCTCGCAGCGTACCACGGGTCTGTAGAAGGGAAGGAACAACACGAACGAGAGGGTGGAAACGTCACCCCGTTCGCGTCGCGAAATGACCGAGGGAGGGGAGGAGATCAGGCCTTGACGATCGCCTCGTCGGCGACCGGGCACACCTCGACACAACCGACGGTGTCCTTGCCCTCGCACTCGTCGCACTTGTCCGCTTCGATGACGTAGATGTCGTCACCGGCCGTGATCGCCTCGTTGGGGCACTCGGGCTCGCACGCGCCGCAGTTGATGCACTCTTCCGTGATCTTCCTCGCCATGAAGGCCTCCTGCTAGATTCGAGATGTTGTCGACTGCTTTCCTGCTGGGCCGCGATCGCCCCCATCGCGAACACTCGCCTATGTAGTCGCGGCGAACCTACCAGGCAAGATCGGAGTGCCCCAAATGCAGCGAAAAATTGTGACGAATGGGCACGTGTGACCGTGTTGCGCGACCGCGACGCGAGACGTTCGGCGTCGACGTCAAGGGACGGAGAGAACCAGGCGGAAGCGATCGTCCGTGGGGATGACCGTCTGCGGCTGGAAGCGAGGCAATCGGTCGATGACGCGGTGCAGGGGTTGCGCGAGCTGTTCGAGCCGAGCAGGCGCGAAGAAAGCCCGACATTCGGCGAGGACTTCCTCTCGCCACGCCTGCCGACCCTCTTCCTCCAGCGACTGCACCGCTTCCCGCGCACGCTGCAGGATGCGCGCGTCCTGCGCCTCGTCTGACGCGTCGAACGGCTCCAGCCACGCTGGCTGCCGGGCCGATGGTACCCCGAGCTCCCACAACCGCATCCGTAGCGCGAGCGCGAACGCCGCACGCACAGCCTCCTCCGGCGACCCGGGGACCACGATGGCCGCCCCGTCTCGCTCCCCGCACGCGACGCCTCCAGCTCGTAGGACTTCGTCGAAGAGAATGATGTCGGAGTGGCTGTGAGCCTCGGCAGGACCCTGCAGGGTTCGCAGCACGGGAGTCCAGCACGCGGTCAGGCCGATCAGATCGACCAGCGAATCCGGGGCCATCCTGCGCGCGAGGTACAGGACGCTGGCCTCGGCGTTCGTCTCCTCCACGCTGGCGCCCAGGTCACCGAGATATTCCGCGAAGTCGCCGAGGGTGTGGCCGACCTCGTGCAACAACACCAGCAGGTTCGCGGCGTCCGCGAGACGCGGAATGTCCTCGAGCCCAAAGCTCGTCGCCGCGGCAATGAGCTGTGCGTTGCTCTCCACCATCGACGACCGCACCGCGTTGGTGAAAGTCATCACCTTGTAGCGAGAGCGTCCGTCCGGGTCGGGGAGCTTCTCGCCCGCCATGATGGCGTTGCTGGCGCCCCCTCCGACGAGCAGGTGCTTGAGCCAAACGACGTTGAGCTCCGGACCGTCCCCCGGCTTCTGCAGCATGCGAAGGATGGGACGAAGGGCGTCGGGAACGACCTCGATCGCCGTCACCGCGAGCTGCAGCCCGCCCTTGGCGCCGAGACGCGAGACCTTTTCCTCGGCGGTGAGGTTGACGTCGAGCAAGCAGGCGGGGTCGGATGCAGCAACCCAGCTGGGCAGTGCTTCCCCCCAGGAAGGAGCGTCCGTGCGCGCTCGGCACCAGTCCGCGAGGTCGGCCAACACCTCGCGCAGCTCCATGGCGCGCGGTGGCAACTCCGCGCGGGCACGATCGAGCAGCGTCGCGCATCGGTCGAGCTCGGGCGCGAATTCATAGGAGTAGGGGCGAATGAGGAAGCGGAACGCGCCGCCCTCGTAGCACCGGATGCGGACCCGTGTGGTCATGGACCGCACCTCGGAGTCGGCGTTGGCGAGTGCGGGTTCGAGCAGGTCCCGCTGTCGGGTGAACGCCTCCTGACTGAGGGTGTCGAAGCGCTTCCACTGCTGTGCTGGAATGGCATTGCTTTCCCACACAGCCTCCTCGAACAGGCGGCCGATCTTCCGTCGCAGGGCCGTGTATTCAGGCCCCAGCAGCTCTTCGAACCGCATGCGGTCCTCCGGCCGGTCGAAGAGGTAGAACCCCTGCGTGACGAGTGGCGCCGGGTCGAAGACGTGATCCAGGAAGTCACGCCAACGCAGCTGCCCGCGACCCTGGGCCGGCATGGCCTGGATCTCTCGCAAGAACACCTCCCGCGACGCGGGCGGCACGAATACGCTGCCCCGCTCCCCGTGCACGTTGGAGCCGTGCTTGAACAGCGCGAACGCCCACGGGCGCAACGCGTCCTTGAACGAGGCAGATACCTCCGGCGCCGTCAACAGCGCCTGCACGCAGCGGTTGGTGTGACCGTCGAGGGGATCGAGCAACCGCTCGTTGATCTCGGTGACAACCTGCGCCAGCTCGTGCAGCACGCCGAGCGCGGCATCGAAACGCAGAGCGTCTCCCCCCGCCAGCTCGTCAGGTCGCGACGGGACGAACAAGCGAGTGTCGTCGCCAGCGAGCAGCTTCAGGCGATAACACGTGCCATTGAGAACGACGTCGGAGCCGTCGTGCAGCAGTCGGGGCTCGGGCAGCAGCGGGACCAAGGCGACCTCGCGGGTGAAAGGGCAGAGGGGATCTGGGACGCGTGGCGCGGCGGCGTCAAGACATGACGAAGACCGGCGGCGAATGCCAAGCGCAATCTCGCGGGATCGAGATGCCCCGGGAGGGTGCATTGCGCCGGCCCGGGTTCTGGTCCCCTGCCCCTACCCTTGCCCTTTCCCCTGCCCGAAGTGCCGAGAACTTGGCCCGCTGAAATGACCCATGGCGATGCCCTTTGCTGGGAAGCACAAGCACAGCGCTTGGTGTGGCCGACGCTCCAACAGCCGCGTTGGGACGCCAGCAGCTATTCGCCACCGTCCGCATGCTGAGCCGCATGGTGCAGAACCTCAAGACCCGCGCTCCCCGTAAGACACAACGCAACCAGCCTGGCTAGCCCCACCCTTGCCGGCGCGTCGGGAAAGGGAAGGGGCAGGGGAAAGGGCAAGGGTCAGAAACCCGGGCCGGCGCAATGCACCCGCCCCGGGACGCCTCGTTGCGTTCATGCGCTGTGCCTCGTACGATGGACCCCATGCGCACGTCGGCCTGGAAAGCGGTTCTCGGATCGGTCCTTGTCGGGATGAGTCTCGGGGCTTGCGGGGGCGGCAGCTTCACGTCGTCGGGGTCGGGAGCCGACGCCAGTACGGGGGACGCCGCCACCGGGGGGCAGGCCGGGAGTTCGGGCGGCATGGGCGGAAGCGCGACCGGCGGCGCCGCGGGAGCGCAAGGCGGAAGCGGAGGCACTGCCCAGACGGGCGGAACGGGCGCCTCTGAGACGGGTGGCACGGGAGGTACACAGACCGGTGGGACCGGCGGCACCGGGACCGGCGGCACGGGTGGCTCGACCTGTCCGGACTTCGAGCACTGCCAGCCTTCCAGCGCGCCAGCACCGGCGTGCGGCCTCTGCGCGCAGTACCTGTGCGAGGACTTGCCGCACTGCTGCGATGACATCTGGGACTGGATGTGCGTGCTCCAAGCGCAATCGCTGGGCGAGTGTCAGTGCAAGGGCCTTGTCTGCACGCCGCCGACGTTTCCAACGCCGTCCGCCGGGGCGTGCGTGTCTTCCTCCGCCTACTGCAATCCGCTGAAGGAGGGCGCCCCGTGCGGTGAGAAGCAGTGCGTCGTCAATGCGGATCTCGGCCAGCTGAAGTACGAGTGCGCACCGACCGGAGAGGTGCCCGCTTGTGCTCCGTGCAATCCGCCGGCTGGGAAGAACTGTGAGCGCGGCTTGTCGTGCGTCGCGGGCGCGTGCGTGCGTCTTTGCTGCAGCGAGCAGGATTGCGGCCCCGAAGGCGTATGTGCCCCGGGCATTCTTCCCGGCAGCAACGACGGGCTGGGAATCTGCCGGCGCTTGTAGCGCTGTGCTAGCTTGGCTCGCGATGTCGGAACGTCGTCTCGAGCAAGAGATCGGTGGCCGAACGATCGCGGTGTGTCGCGGGGACCTGACGCGGGAGTCGGTGGACGCCGTCGTCAACGCGGCCAACGAAAACGGGTGCATTGCGCAAGCCCGGGTTCTGATCCCCTGCCCCTACCCCTGCCCTTTCC
>CAZAWR010000115.1:0-29196 GCA_964488865.1 uncultured Polyangiaceae bacterium
CCAAGATGGAGAGGCTCCCATCGTGACGGCGGAGGTCGTGAACCTCAAGACGCGCCAGCGCCTACCCGCTCGCATCACCGCTCAGCTCGTCCGGCTGATCCCCACCGACCGCGCCCCAGAGGGAGCGATGGGAGACCTACCGTTTCGAGACGACGGACTGGAAGGAGACGCCGCAGCGTCCGATCTGCTGCATACGGCGAAAGTCGATATCGAGGCGTATCCACGGGACGCGCTGGTCGGTCAGCTGCACGTCGAGGTGAAGGCGGTTCTTGCCGATGGTCGCACGCGCTTCGTCGTGACTGCTTTTCGCTACGGGAGTCCGGGAGCGAGGTTGACGGGCAAGTTCTTCGATCGCTTGGAGGAGGGCCATCTCATTCTTGAGGCGGAAGTGCAGGTTTCTCGACCGGCCCGTTTTCACCTGCAGGGTGGCCTCGTCTCCGAGAACGACACGATGGTTGCTTGGGCGCAGAAGGCCGGCGAGTTGCCATCGGGAACCCACATGCTGCAGCTGCGGTTCTTCGGCCTCGCTTTCCACGAAGCCGGAGAAAACGGCCCCTACACGCTCACGTTCATTGTGTTGTCCGAAACAGGGGTCCGTCCCGTCCTTCAAGGTGACGTCCTCGAAAACGCCCATGTCACTCGAGCCTACAGTGTGGCGGACTTCTCCTCTGCGCCGAACCACGATCCCGCCTTGGAGGAAACGATCCGGCACGCCGAGCAGATCCAGGATCTCCCGGTGAGCGGCGAAGGACCACCAGCGCCGCCCGTCCGAGTTCGCCCACCTCCTCCGCGATAGGGGCCGACAAAGAAGAGAGTGCTCCAGATGGCGGCGCTGCGCCGTCCCGTCGAGGCGCGACGAGATCGCATGCTGAAGCATGTAACCGCTCCTTCTTTGGAGGCCCCTTAGGCTTCCACCTCGGCTCGCGCGCAGGACCCGCCCAGCGCGCCATCAGCCGCCTCGTCGGTCTCGGCGTGCTCTCGCGCGTCAGAGGCCAACAGGCTGACTTCCTGTTCCGTGACGCGCCCACGCGGCGAATTCTGCGAACACCGAGGCCGCTACCTCGGCGGGTCCTTGGTCGACGTGATCGAAGTGACCGCTGGCGGAGGGAGGTGTCTGGCTGCGGGTCAGGAACCCGAGGTGGCTGCTTCGAGTCGTTTGAGGATCACGAAGATGAAGGTGGCCGACACGATGCAGCAGACGACGAAGATGAGCCAGACCTGCCAGACATCGAGGCGGATCCACATGGAGCTGCCCACGAACAGCAGCTGGTTGCCCAGCGCGGTGGCGCCGAGCCAGCCGCCTTGCATGAGTCCCTGGAAGCGTGGGGGAGCCACCTTGGAGACGAAGGAGATGCCCATGGGGCTGAGGAAGAGCTCGGCGACGGTGAGCACGAGGTACGTGGACATGAGCCAGTAGGGGGAGATGCGGTCGGGGGAGGGTTGGCCGGCGAGCTCGAGGGGGGACAGCAAGTGCATGGAGCCGACGACCATGATGATGAAGCCCACGGAGGCCAGGATCATGCCGATTCCGATCTTGCGCGGGGTCGACGGCTCTTGGCCCCGGGAGCGGAGCCAGGCGAAGAAGCCCACGACGACGGGGGTGAGGAACACGACGAAGAAGGGGTTGAACTGTTGGAAGGTTTCCGCTTCGATGGCTTTCGGCTGGCCGGCGAAGGAGGCGTAAAGCCAGTAGCCGAGGCCGAGCCCGCCGAGGATGAGCAGGGCGCCGCCGCCGCGCTGGGCGGGGGTTGAGGATCGTCGTGCGGCGAGCATGAGGCCGACGATGATGGCGCCAGCGAGCAGCAGGCCGCGGATGTCGAAGAGAACGTAGGTCAGCGGCTCGACGACTTTGACGGTGTAGTCGCGTGCGAAGTAGGTGAGGGTCAGTCCGTTCTGGTGGAAGGACATCCAGAAGAAGATGACCACGACGAACACCAACCCGAGAGCACCGAGGCGTTTCTTTTCCTCGGGCCACGGCATGGTGACGGCGGCGCCATCCTGCTGGGCTTGGGATCGCCGGTCGGGGAGCATGCCGCGGAAGGCGCCGTAGGCGATCAGGGAAATGATCATGGCGCCCGCCGCGATGCCGAACGCGTAGTTGTATCCGGTGGAGAACACGCCGAGGTAGTCGTTGGCGAATGCGTGGAGGTCGGGGACGGGAGCCCCCGTCACCTTGTCAGCGAGTTGCTGCAGGGGGGTGGTGTCGGCAAGCTCGCCACGAAGGTGTTGGTGGCACAGGGAGGGAAGGTCCGCGTCGTAGCCCAGCCCGTGGGACTCCAGGTACCAAGTGCGCACGCTGCGCGCCGCGTTGGGGGCGAACACGGCGCCGATGTTGATGCCCATGTAGAAGATGCTGAACGCCGAGTCCCGCAGCTTCTGATACTTGGGGTCGTCGTACATCTGTCCCACCAGGGCTTGCAGGTTGCCCTTGAACAGGCCGTTGCCCAGGGCAATGACGAACAGCCCTGCGAGCACCGGAGGCAGCCCCAGACCCGGCACGGCGAGAAGCGCATAGCCCAGCAGCATGATGACGATGCCGATGAATATCGTGCCCTTGTAGTTCTGCGTCCGGTCCGCGATGAAGCCACCGAGTAGGGCCAGCGCGTAGATCAGAAAGTAGAAGATGCTGTAGACGAATCCTGCGTCGTCCGCTGCCAGGCCGAACTTGGCCTGGAGGAACAGCACGAGGATGGCCATCATCGTGTAGAAGCCGAACCGCTCGCCCATGTTGGCGAAGAACGCCACGATGAGCCCCCGGGGATGGTCCTTGAACATGGGCCTCCTGATCGTTGGTGATGTTGCCTGTGCCGAAGTGGCCGCCGAGTCTAATCACATGGGGGAAGCCGCGCCACCGAAGGCGATAGGGCGCGGCACGGTTTTGGGGCCGCCACGAGAATCCGTGAGGCGTGCGCGATTTGCGGGCGACGCGAGCGTCACATTCCATCCGGTCGTGCGCGTTCGGCGTGTTCGTGCTCGCTCCGAGATCCGCTCGGAGACCGCGTTCGCGCACGTGCTCGAGCACGCGAACCTGAACGAGGAAGGTTCGCTCGAGCGATCCGTACGACCGATCATATCGACGCTGTTCATTCTGCTTCTTCGATTGTCGAGGTGATCCTATGTCGCGCTTTTCTTCTTCGTGGGTCTTGGTTTCTCTCTCTCTTGCCTTGCTGCCCGTGGCCGTGGGTTGCGGTGGAACCAGCGAGGCGCAGGAGGCGCAGTCGGACCCGGCGGGTGCTGAGCCAGCCAACCCCGATCCACCCGCTGCCCCCGCCGATCCCGGTGAGGACAGCGACCCCGTCGTTTCGTCGCCGGACGCGGGGCCAGGGGAGGAAGACCTCCCGTCTGTGCCCGTCTGTGCCGTCCCGCCCACGTTAGAGCCCTTCGTGAAGAGCTACGCCCAGACCGTTTGCGAAGGGGCCGCCGGGTGCTGCAAGGGGGACAATCTCACGTTCGACACAGCGACGTGCATGGACGAGATGACTTCAGCCTTCTTGGGGGCGGTCCAGTGTGTGACGATCGACCCCGAAGCTGGGGACCGATGCATCGCGGCGATGAAGCAACTGGTTTCGGAGTGTTCGCCCCCGTCGAACCTCGTCAACCTGGACCGAGCCGGTTGCGCAGGGGCAATCCTCGGCACGGTGGCGCCCGGGGGAGTTTGCCGGACGACCCTGGATTGCGCCTCGCCCTCGGATGGTCAGGCCTACTGCATGGACCACGACGGCGATGCCAGGTGCGTGGCCGTCCACTACGCCAAGCACGAGGGCGCCGCTTGCGACCCGCTCGCGGAGCTCGAAGCATGGGAATGTGACCCCTACGAAGGGCTGTACTGCAACCCGGCGACTGCGCGTTGCGAGACCATCGGCCTGCCCGGGGGCGCGTGCGCCGAAACCTTCTCGAGTGAGGCAAGCTGCGTGGCGGGGACCGACTGCTGGCTCAACGTGTGCGAGCCCCTCGGTCAGCCCGGCGACGCGTGCGCGTGGGACAAGGTCTCCTGCGAAGGCCGGTGCGACAAGACCCTTGGAACGTGCGTGGCCCTTCGAGCCCCAGGCGACAGTTGCGCCCAAGACGACGAATGCGGCCGCAACGCCGCTTGCTCGTCCGGGGTCTGCGTGCCCGCGAGCTACTACTTGATGCTCCTCTCACCTGCCGCGCAGTGCCGGGTGTCGAAGTCCTCGTAGTGCCTCAATTCACTCGAATCGATTTGTCGGTTCAGATTTCCCGGTTCCCGGTCCCCAGCTCACCCGTTCAACCTGCGCTCCGTCCACGTGATTCTGTCCCGTGCCTGCCCATCGTTTCCCTCGTATCGCGGCACGCGTCCGCGAACCCGGCGGGCTCCTTCCTGTCTTGGCTCCCCGTGACACCCGGGCCGTTTGACCCTACAGTCGCCGCTCGAGCCAGAAAGCCGGAGGCGACCTCGTGGATGACAAGGTGTCGATCGATCAAGCCGAGCACATGAACCTTCTCGGGTTGCTGCTCGCGGGGTTTCTCCGAAAACAGCTGACCCACCCAAGGCTCGCGCGAAAGGCCAGCCGCATGCGCGGCGCCTTCGGTGTCCAGGCCGGCCGCATGGCCATCACCCTCACCTTCGCCCCCGAGGGCATCCGCATCTCCAAAGGATTTGCCCCCAAGACCCGCGCCCGCATCCTCGGGTCCATGGAGGAGATGATCGCCCTGGTCGCAGGCTCCGGAAGCACCATCGCCGCCGTCATCGCCGTGCTCGAAGGCCGCATCGGCATCCGCGGCAACCCCTTCGCCCTGCTCGGGTTGCTCCCCATCATGATCAAGAAGGTCAAGCCGCCTTCCGCCCTCCCCGTGGCCCCCTCGCCACCGGCCCTCCCTCCCCCGCACCCCGGAGCCAGCGCATGAAGCAGCGACTCGAACACCTACTGGGCCCGGACAAAGTCATCGCGGACCCCTCCACCCTCGCGACCTACGACGACGACTTCAGCGAAATCGAGCCCGTGCTCCCCGCCCTCGTGGTGCTTCCCACCTCCCTGGAGGAGGTGCAAGCCATCGTCCGCGTGGCCGCCGAGACCCGCACGCCCATCACGCCCCGCGTGGCCGGTACCAACGTGGGCGGCCTCGCCGTCCCCACACCGCGCTCCATCGTCGTCGACTTCCGTCGCATGAACCGCATCCTCCAGGTGTTCGCCGAGGACCGCGTGGTCGTGATCGAGCCAGGCGTCACGCAGCAACAGCTCAAGGACCACCTTGACGTGCAAGGCTTGCCCCTGACCTTCGGGTTCTCCCTCGGCCCCCGGCGGTCCTCGGTGCTCGCGAACTGCTGCCTCGACGGCTTGCACAACCGGTCCCTCAAGTACGGCGCGATGGGCCAGTCCGTGTCGGGATTCGAGGTGGTGCTCGCCGACGGGTCGGTGGCGCGAACCGGTGCGTGGGCGCTGTCGGACATCCCCTTCGCGCGAAGCCCGCTGCCCGATCTTTCGGGCCTCTTCGTGGGGTGGCAAGGCACCACGGGCCTCGTCACCAAGGTCGGGTTCCACCTCGCCCACAAGCACCCGCTCACCGCACGCCTGTTCGTGCTTGCCTACTCCACGCGCGGCACCTTCGAGGCCATGCGACGCCTCAGCCGCATGGAGTTCTGCGACGACATCGGCGGGCTCTCGTGGCCCACCGGCAAGATGATGCTTGGCGTCCAGCGGCCCCACCCCGTCCCCGACGACGGCGAGCCGCAGTTCTTCCTCTACGTCGACCTCACGGCAGAGACGCCCGAGCAACTCGTGCTCAAGCGGCAGATGCTCAGCGACGTGCTCGCGGGGCTGCGTGCGGAGGGGGAGCAGTACGAGCAGCCGCTCGACATCGAGACGCTCGTGACGCTGAACCCGGCCATGGACAAGTTCTCGTCCTTCCCCACGGACCTCGACTTCCTCACGGACCACCCAGGGGGCGGCCTGACCTGGGTCGGCACCTACGGGCCTCTGTCGCGGTTCGACGAGGCGGCTCATGCCGGCGTCGAGATCATGGTCAAGCACGGGGTCGCCCCGGCCATCGTGTCCCGCTCGATGAAGGAAGGGCACTACGGGGTCTTGCGGTTCCTTTGCACGTTCGACCGCAAGAACGCGCAGGAGGTGGCGCTGGTCAAGCGTGTGAACCTCGACCTGTTGCGGGCGATGACGGACCGGGGGTTCATCATGTACAAGACCCCATCATGGGCACTGCGCGAGCTGCTGCCCAAGATCGACCCCGGGTTCCTGTCGCTGATGCGAAAGGTGAAGGACCTTCTCGACCCGCAGGGAATTTTCAACCCAGGCAAGCTGCTGTTGCCCTGGCCCGAGGAGAGGTGATGAGCAAGATGCGACGACAGGTGGCGCTGTGGACCTTCGCGGCGTCGTTCGGTGTGGCTGGCCTGCCAGGGGTGGCGTCGGCACAGCCCGCGGAGGAGCCTCCTCCTCTTCCCGATCAACCGGACGGCCCTCCTTCGGACCTCCCTCCGCCGCCGCCCGCGCCTCCACAACCGGCGCAGCCTCAGCCGGGGCAACCCGGCTACGGACAGCCCGGATATGGACAGCCAGGCTACGGCCAACCCGGATATGGACAGCCAGGCTACGCTCAACCGGGCTACCCGCCCCCTCCGGGGTACCCGCCCCCTCCGGGGTATGGCTACGGCACGCCTGGCTACTACGGTTACGGCGCGCCCCCGCCCCCGCCGAACGTGCCACCCCCGCCTCCCGAGAAGGGGATCTATCGTCACGATGGCTTCTATGTGCGGATGGGCATCGGCTTCGGCTCCCTGGCGGTGACGGTCAAGCCCGACGAAGGCGAGAACTTCGACATCTCGTCGAGCGGTGTGGCCTTCGACTTTGGCCTGGGCGGCACACCGGTCGACGGCTTCGTGATCGGTGGACGTCTCGTAGGAATCGCTGGGAGCGACCCTACGGTGGAGGCAGGGGGCCAGGAGCGCGAGACGGCGGGTGATGCCATGGTCTCGATGGTCCAGCTCTTCACGGACGTCTATCCCATGCCCGACGAGGGGTTGCATCTCATGGCCGCCGTCGGTGCCGCGGACTTCGGCTACAGCCATCGGTCGACCTCCTCGGGGGAGTCCGACGTCATCATGAGCGGCGTGGGCTACACGATCGGCGCGGGATGGGAAGGATGGGTCGGCAAGGAGTGGAGCATCGGCGGCATGCTCTCGCTCAACTGGCTTCGCGTGGACCACGAGGACGTCACCTTTCGCCAGCCCACGGCCTCGGGCGACACGTTCGAGACCATCTACTCAGGCTCCGCGAAGGCCTCCGTGTTTTCTCCGAACGTGACCTTCACCGCGACGTTCCACTGACGAAGCAACCTGATTGTCCCCGTGACCGCGGATTTGTACCGCCCTCGTGCTCGCAAATTTGCGCGCAGACGTGCGCATGGTTCCCCACCGCGATCAGAACCGCGAGAACCGATATCCCACGGTGCCCATGATTCCGATGAGGTCGTCGATGTGATCGAGGCTCGGGAAGAACACTTGCCCACGGAAATCGAAGTCACCGGTCTCGTAGCCCACGCCCGCGGTCAACCCTATCTCGATGTCGGAGTCAGAGACGGACTCGCTCTCTCCGGTGAAAGGATTCTCCACTTCGGCTCTCGCGCCGAGACTCACGAGCCCCGCTTCCGCGCCGAGGTACATGCCCTCGCCGGGGTCGCCGAGGCGATACTTGATGCCGCCCAGTACCGGAATCTCGTAGGTGCTGAAGTCGCTTCCGCCCACCGACTTGGACAGGTGATGAATGTAGCCGACGCGGCCCGTCACGGCGAACTCCGGGGAAAGGTCGTAGTGCCCCGCAAGGAGCGCGCCGATCCCCAAGCCCGAGATGTCGGACCAGTCACCGATGGGCAACACGACCGCGCCGTCGACGCCAATGGCGCCGTCTTCCGCGTGGGCGATGGAGCCGAGGGTCAGGGTGAGCGAAGCGAGGGCAACCGTCATGACATAGGTCTTGCGAACAAGCATGTTGTCTCCTGCGGATGGTAGTGTGACCCGGAGGAGAGCAATCCCAATGCCAGACAGAAATGCCGCACATTCGCAGGCTTCAGCGTCAACGGGTGCGGACGCAAGTCCGCAGCCTTGCGGACGGTAAGCTGCGTCGGGGCTTCAGGGCTCGAGCCTGTCTCGAAGGGGGGCGCGTCATCACAACAACGCCGGGTCCACCTCCTGCACGTGAACCCCTGCGGCGTCGACTTGCAGCTCGAACCCGTAGCTCAGCACCCCCGTGCGGCGCCGGACGATCTTGGCCGGCGAGCCGGCGAGCTGGAAACTGCGCCACGTATACACGTTGTTGCCAGGCCACCGCCACCGCTCGACCCTCTGCCCATCGACCGCGATCCAGTTGGAGAAGCCGGGCCAGGAGGCATCGACCACGTGACGGCGTCCATGAAGATCCACGAGCCACCGTAGGCGTTCCCGGGAGCTGGAGAGCATGATGGAAGGGTGGAGGGAACCGGGGTGGAAGGCAAGCGCGCCTCACACCTTCGTGATCGCGTACCAGTGTTCGTCCACCTCTTCGGGCGTGAACAACCCCGCCTCCTCGTCCTTGAACTTGCCCGCGCTCTCGACGAAGCGGAATGCGTACATGCGAGCCCCTGTCGCCGCCACCACGTACCCCGTGCGGTCTCCGCACAGATCGCTGGCGAGCGCGAGCACCGCGGGGGCCACGTGCTCCGGGGTCAAGTTGTCGAAGCCCTGCAACAGGGGAAGCGCTTCGGTCATGCGCGTCTTGGCCAAGGGGGCCACCGCGTTGACCGAGATCTTGTGCTTCTGCCACTCGATCGAAGCCGTCCGCATCAGGCCGTGCACGCCGCCGCACGCCGCTGCCACGTTCGCCTGCGCGAAGTTGCCCAGGTATCCCGGAAGGCCCGTCATCACCACGATCCGACCGCCGTGGCCCAGCGACACCATCTGCCGGGCGGCCGCCTGCATCGTCAAGAACGTGCCCTTGAGCCCCACTCCCACGACCTGGTCCCACGACGCCTCATCCATCTTCAGCAACGTCTTGTCCCGCGCGATCCCCGCACTGCACACCAGGACGTCTAGGTCTCCGTAGGCGTCGATGGCGGTCTGCACGGCCGCCTTGGCTCCCTCCGCGGTTGCGATGTCGTCGTGGTTCGCCACAGCCTTGCCCGCGGCCGCGCGGATTTCCTCCACGACAGCGTCGGCGGGACCTTCGTCGTAGCCCGACCCATCCACCTCACAGCCCGTGTCGTTGACCACGACCCGCGCGCCTTGCCCTGCCATCGCGAACGCCACCGCACGCCCGACCCCGCGTCCCCCGCCCGTCACCAGCGCAACTTTTCCATCCAGGAGCAACATGGTCGGCGAGTATGCCTGCGACGCCGCCACACGCAACGAAAGACCGCCTCTTTTCGCGTCTCCGTGCTATCCCCCGCCCACACCCGCTCGGAGAGGCCCATGCACCACGACAAGATCGCCGTCGTCGACTTCGGTGGGCAGTACGCCCACCTGATCGCCACCAAGATCCGACGCTTGCACGTGCTGGCGGAGATCCTCGACCCGGAGACCCCTGCCGCCGCCTTCCAGGCCTACCGCGGCATCATCCTCTCCGGCAGCCCGGCTCTCGCCTCCCATGGCGACGAAGGCGGATACGATCCCGCCTTGCTCGCACTGCCCATCCCGATCCTCGGCCTCTGCTACGGACATCAGGAAATCGCCCGGCACTACGGCGGCACCATTGAGCACACCGCCCGCGAGTACGGACCCGCCACCCTGCGCGTCACCGCCGACTGCGACCTGTTCGACGGTCTGCCCCGGGACCAGGTCGTCTGGATGAGCCACGGTGACTCCGTGACCGTGTTGCCCGACGGATTCCGCGAGATCGGTGTCTCCGTCGACCCCGACGGCGCCATCCACCACAACGCCGCGATCGCCCACGATGGCCTCGAGCGTTATGGCTTCCAGTACCACCCCGAGGTGGACGACACCGTGCACGGCAACGAGATGCTCGCGGCCTTTGCCCTGCGCATTTGCGGCTGCAAGCCCACCTGGACCATGGACCGTTACGTCGACGAGCAAATCGAGGCGATTCGCCACACCGTCGGCGACAAGGGGGTCTTCCTCCTCGCCTCCGGTGGCGTCGACTCCACCGTGTGCGCCAGCCTCCTCGGCAAGGCCCTCGGTCCCGACCACCTCCACCTGCTTCACGTTGACAACGGCATGATGCGCAAGGACGAGTCTTCCAACGTCATTGCCGAGTTCGAACGCCTGGGCATCGCCAAGAACCTGCACTTCATCGATGCGTCCGAGCGCTTCCTCTCTGCGCTTGCCGGCGCCCTCGACCCCGAGAAGAAACGCCGCATCATCGGCAATACCTTCCTCGAGGTCTTCGAGTCCGAGGCCGCTCGGCTCAACCTGTCTGGCATGCTCCTCGGCCAGGGCACGATCTATCCCGACACGATCGAGACCGGCGGAACCAAGCGCGCCGACACCATCAAGACCCACCACAACCGCGTGCCCCTCGTCGAGAAGATGATCGCCGAAGGACGTGTGATCGAGCCGATCCGCGAGCTCTACAAGGTCGAGGTCCGTGAGCTCGGAGAGCAGCTCGGCGTGGACCCGTCGCTCGTGTGGCGGCATCCTTTCCCAGGGCCAGGCCTCGGCGTTCGCGTGCTCTGCTCCGACGGCAGCCTGCCCGCCGGTCACGACGGTGCGAAGGCCCAGCCGCTGATCGACGAGCTGGTGCGGGCGGATGGTTTGCACGGGTTGCTCTTGCCGGTGAAGTCCGTGGGCGTGAAGGCCGACGTGCGCGCCTACGAGCAGCCGGTGCTGTTGTGGGGTGACGCGGACCACGAGACGCTCACGCGCGTGGCCGTGCAGATCTACCGTCATGTCCCCGGGGTCAACCGCTGCGTGTTCGACCTGACGGGGCGCGGCGCTTCGGAGGCCCGACCCGTGGCGGCCACGCTCACGCGCCAGCGGCTGGACCTGTTGCGTGAGGCGGACGACATCGTCATGCGCGCGCTCGAGCGGCACCGCCTGATGCGGACCATTTGGCAGTGTCCGACGGTGCTGCTTCCGATGTCGATCGACGGTCGCGGCAAGGAGTTGGTGATCGTGCGTCCGGTGCTCAGCGAGCGTGCGATGACGGCGCGGCCGGCGTGGCTGCCCACGGAGTTGGTGGACGAGATTCGGGACGCGATTCTGTCACTTTCGGGCGTTTCGGGATTGGTGCTGGACGTGACGACCAAGCCGCCGGGCACGATCGAGTGGGAGTGAGTCTTGCCATGCTGATCACGATCGGAAAGCGAAGCGGCACCGGGGAGGGAGACCTGGTCGACCTTCTGCTCGCGTGCCACGAGAGAATTCGGAAGTTCGCCGCCCTGGCTGTGGCGGTGGCCGAGCGGCAGGATCTCCGGGGCCACGAGGTCGCGGAAGCGTGCGTGCAGGTCCATCGGTACTTCTCCGAGGCCCTGCCTTTGCACGTGGCCGACGAGGACGAGAGCATCTTGCCCCGCCTCCAGGGCGCGTCGCCCGAGATCGATCACGCCTTGCAGACGATGCGCGATCAGCATGTCGAACACGGCCCGAAGCTGCAGTCGCTCTTGCGACTCACGGAGGCGCTGCGTGTGCGGCCCGACGCTGCAGCGCTGAAGTCGGAGCTCGCTGTGGTTGCGGTCGATCTGGAGCAAGAGTTCCACGCCCACCTGGCGATGGAAGAGGCCGTCCTCTTTCCCGCACTGCGTGGCATGCCGGGTTCGATTCAGGCCGAGATCGTGACCGAGCTTCGCGAACGGCGCTAGACGCCGCTGGTATGGGCTCCAAGCGCTTCTTCGACTTGCTTCAGGGTCGACTCCTCACCGAACAGGAGCAGCGGGGGGTCGCAGCGGCGTCGGAGGGCAAGGGCGCGCACCGAAGAGCGAGCAGGCCCGAACCCTGCGCGTGACCTCCCGTGAGATAGCGCTCCTTCTCCTCCCAATCCACTTCCGTGATGTCGGCGCGCTTCATTCGCCAGGTCCAGAGCCAGTGCCGGACCTTGACGGTGTCGCCCTCGACGATGATGCGATGAGGCGGCATGACTCCGACCGCTAGGAGCACCATGGATGCCAGGAGAGTGACACCAGGGAGCTGCAGGTGGGACGCGGCGAGGACGAAGGCCCCTTGAGCCGCGATCATGACGAAATGAGGCGTGAAGAATCCCGGGTTCAGGTGCAGAGCGAACCGAATCGGCCAGGCATTTTCCATGGCCGTGTCCTTTCTCTTGAAGTGTCTCTCCCCTCCTTCGGACACCGAGCGAATCGGTTGCGTGATTTCTTGATGGGACTCGTCGTTTGTGAATCGGGCTCCCTGTGCGACCATGACCCATGGACGTCGTGCTGGTTGCCACCCTCCCCGACGGTGACGAGAGCCTGGGACTCGCCTATCTCGCCGCCGCACTTCGCCAGGCAGGGCATCGGCCCCGCGTGGTCACCTTTCGCGGATGCGGAGACCTCGAGGAGGCCGCTCGTCGTGCGGTCGCCGCACCTGCCCCGCTCCTGGGCTTGGCCATCCCTTCCGGCCATGCCGCGATCGATGTCCTTGCGTTTCTGCACCGCGTTCGAGCGCTCGGGTACCGCGGCCACGTCACCTGCGGCGGCGCCTACGCCACCCTCGCCCGCGATCGACTCCTGCGCACCGTCGACGGTCTCGACAGCGTCGTGCGGCACGATGGGGAGATTCCGATCGTTCAGCTCGCAGAGGCTCTGTCTCGCGGTGAGACCCTCGCGTCTGTGCCCGGGCTCACGACGAGAGACGGGGATGGCGCCCCTGCACCCGTGGACGACCGAGCAGGCATGCTCATGGCCCCGGAACGCGATGATCTCCGCCTCTATGCCGGCGTCCCTTCTGCCAAGCTATCTGCGGTGCGCGGCTGCTGGGGTGGGTGTCGATACTGCGGTCTCGCCGGACTCCGTCGCGAGGCCATGCGAGAGGCCCGGGCGAGAGGGTTGTCGACCCAGGCTGCTTCCAGCGCCGGCGTGGGAGGGATGCGAAGGCGCCCCGTCGATCACGTGGCCGACGAGATGGCGAGGCTCTACCACGACAAGGGCGTGCGCTACTTCCACTTCGTGGACGAGAATCACTTGCCCAGGGACCCCGAGCAGGCGCAAGCCGTGTTGGTCGAGCTTCGTGAAGCCTTGGCCCGACGACGGGTTGGCAGCCGAGCCGTCAGCCTCATGCTGCGAGCGGACGTCGCCACGCAGCAGGTGGTGGAATCGCTGGTGCGGCTGGGTGTGGTTCGCTGTTTGCTGGGCGTGGAGTCGAACACCCCCGAGGGCCTCGCGGCGTTGGGGAGGGGCGCCACTCCGGAGGCCAACGAGCTGGCGGTGCGCAACCTCACGCGTCACAATATCTCCTTCCATCTCAACGTCTTGCTCGTTCACCCGGAGTCCACGCTTGCTTCCATCGAGGCCGAGGTCCAGGCCCTGCGGGACATCGAGGGCGGCCTTCTCGATCCCTTCCAGGTCGAGGCGCTCGAAGGCACCGATCTTTTCGAGCGACTCCGTCGTCGAAATCAGCTCTTGGGCGGCCCCCACGTCTGGCACTTCTGGCCCGAGGAGCCGGCCGCGCGACGCTTCGCCGAGGCCTTCTACCTGCTGAAACGTCAGGTGATGGGACAACAGCAGCTGACCGCGTACGCCTACGAAGTCCTTGGAACGCTCGCCGTGGGCGGTAAGCTCGGTCGGCTCGGGGCCGCCCACCGCTCCCTTGCTGAAGAGGGTCGTCGGCACATCGCCATTCACAACGCGCTGTGGATCTCCCTACTGGGGGAGGCCGCGGCCCACGCGAAGGATCCGCGGCCGGGGCAGGTCGAAGACCTCCTGAAGACGGGAAGCGTCCGCGCCGCGAGCGTTACCCTCGCGTTCGCACGCCTTGCCAAGGCTGTTCACGGAGCTGCCAACCAGTCCCTTCGAACCGAGGTCTTCTATCCGCGCACCACGACGGCCGTCGCGTTTGCTGCCGCCGTCCTCGCGGCCTCCTGTGGTGGCACCACCACCGCGTGGGGCGGAGGTGACGCCAGCGTGCTCGACGTCTCCGACAGCGGTAGCTCCGATGGTTCCGACGCTTCGGACGCGACCACGGGCGATGGCCCCACGGAGGTGGCCCCTGATTCGCCGGTCTGCACCGGATCGGTGGCACGGAAAGAGTTGGAGAGCATTCGCGATGCTGCCGAAGAAAGCTGCGAATTGATCTGCTCCAACGTCAAGGACATGTTTGTCGCCTACAGCTTCGTGCTCGACGCCGAAGGGCGTGTGGTGGACATGGAGCTGGACGATGGGGAGCCCGTCCCGCCCGAGATCAAGGAATGCTACTTGGCGTCCGTGGCGGGACAGGTGTTTCCGTGCTTGGCTGAGTACCCGACATGGGTTCCTTGTGCGGTTGCGTTGAAGTGAGGCGCAGCAGGGAGGGATCAAGCGCATTGACCTGCCGACGCCGATAAAGCAACGTGCGCGCTGCCTTGACCCCTCGCACCGTGATCGACGACAAGCCTCCCTCCTGCACACCTTGCCTCGCGGTGCGGCCCTCGGGATTGCCCTACTTGGTCGACGAGCCGAACGGAGCCAGCCTGAAGGCCGACCTCATGCACTGCATTTCAGCTGCTTCGTTCGTCTGTGCCCTCACGGCCACGCTTGCCTTCGCGTCTCCATGCGCCGCAAGCGGTTCCGGAGACTGGAGCGAGGTGGGCCCCTCTCTCGCACGGGTCGGTTCCGCGCTGCTGCCCGAGTTCACGCTGCGCTTCGACGAGGATGCCTCGCACGCCGGCATGGCCTGGGAGTTTCCCCTCGTCTTCAGCTCGTGTGACCCGCGCTTCTGCAATCAATCCGGCACCGACCTCGAGCCCAAGACCAACTTCCAGCTCTCCACCGTGCCCGCCTTTCGCTGGTACCCCGGGATCGGAACCGTCGGCAACCGACTGACCCAGCGCTTCTGGCTGTTCACCAACGACCTCGACTGGAACCCCGCCGTCGGCCTCGGGGCTGGGTGGTTCCATCACGGAACGAGCCATGGCCCCGTGGGGGAGCTGCGCATCTGGGTCGGCGACGTGATGTTCGGCTCCGTCACCCGCGGACGCTCGGTCGGATTCTTTGCAGCCGCGAGCGCCGAGCGCGCCCTCGACGACGACCGGTTCCGTCTCGAGATCGCCGCGGGGATCGAGGCTCCGATCTACGTGGGGAACTGAGGCTTCGCTCCTTCACTTGCTGCAACGCTTCCTTTGTGGTGACTGCCGTTCTTCCGTTCAGAGAGGCCCACGCCGTCCATGACGCCCGTCATGGCCATCCCCTCATTCCCGTGAAAGAGTGACATTTCCTCATCAAAGGGGGGGGCCGTGCAGGAGCGCGAGGACAATTACTACGTCCGACTCGCGGACATCGACTACTGGCGCGAACAGATCAAGTGCCAGCATGCGTGTCCCGTGCATACAGATGCGCGAGGGTACGTTCGCGCCATTGCGGAGGGAGACTACCGCCGCGCGTATCTGATCGCCCGCGGCCCCAACCCCTTCGCGAGCATTTGCGGGCGCATCTGCGGCGCTCCCTGCGAAGTAGCGTGCCGTCGCGGCGACTTGGACCAACCCATCGCCATTCGCGCCCTGAAGCGCGTGGCCACGGAGCGGCACGGGCCAGAGCGTTTGCTCGAGGAATTGGGCGTGGAGCAGTTTCGTTTCCGCTACCTCGACGTCGCCGGTTCCGCCCTCTGCGACGCGCTCGACGAGATCGTGCACCTCCAGGAGATGGTGACGTCACCCTCCTGGCGCAAGCCACTGGCAGGTCCGGTCGCGATCGTAGGGGCAGGCCCGGGCGGCTTGTCCTGTGCTCACGATCTCGCGCTGCTCGGCGTGCGCTCGGTCGTCTTCGAGATCGAGCCGACACCCGCCGGAATGCTCTACTACGGCGTCCCCGCCTACCGTCTGCCCCGCGACCTCATCGCCGCCGAGGTCAAGCTCATCGAGTCCATGGGCGTCGAGATCCGATGCAACACCGAGGTGGGCAAGGACATCTCCTTCGACGCCCTCACGAAGGACTTCGCCGCGATCGTCATCGCGGTCGGCGCGAAACGTTCCCGGGAACTGAAGATGGAAGGCGTGCTCGGCCCAGGCGTGCTCGGGGGGGTCGACTTCCTGCGAGACGTCGCGCTCGGCTCCCCCCCCACGCTGGGTAAGCGCGTCGTGGTCATCGGCGGCGGCAACGTGGCCTACGACGTCGCCCGAACCTCCCTTCGCCAGTCCTACTTCGACACGGCCAGGTCCGCGGCCCGACTTCGTGACGTCGCCCAGGTCCACCTGGCATGTCTCGAGAGCCGGGAGGAAATGCCCGCGGATGACGTCGAGGTGCACGAAGGCGACGAGGAGGGCATCGCACGGCATCACCGGCTGGGCCCGAACCGCATCCTGCGCAATGACGATGGAAAGGTCATCGGCGTAGAGCTCAAGCGCGTGTTGCAGGTGTTCGACGAGGCGGGGCGGTTCAGCCCGATCTTTGACGACAACGATCGGGTCGTGCTGGAGGCGGACACGGTCATCCTCGCCGTAGGGCAGACGGCGGATCTTCGGTTCGTTCCGGCGGAGGCAGGGGTGGAGATCAACGAGCGGGGCATCATGCGGCTCGACGCTTCGACCCTTGCCACGACGAACCCCAAGGTGTTTGCCGCGGGTGATGTGGCGCACGGGCCGCGCTTGATGATCGACGCCATCGCGAGCGGCAAGAAGGCCGCGCGCTCCGTTTTTCACTTCCTCACGGGCGCGCAGCTCGAGATTACCGCGACGCAGATGCACGTTCCGATCGAGGGGTACCGTCGCGAAAGGGATTATGAAAAGCGGCCTCGTGCGGCGATCCCCGTGGCGTCGGTCGAAGAGCGGCTGAAGGACCCCGACGCCTTGGTGGAGAAGGGGTACGGAGCGATCGAGGCCCAGTGCGAGGCAGGGCGATGCTTCGACTGTGGGGTCAACACGATTTTCGACGGGGCCAAGTGCGTGCTTTGCGGTGGCTGCGTGGATGTGTGCCCGACGCTATGCCTGAAGCTGGTTCCGGCCGACAGCCTTGCGTCGTTCGAAGGGTTCGCGGAGCTTGCGGAGGCGTGCTTTGGCGAGGGCAGCGATATCAAGGAGCACTCGGCGATCATCAAGGACGAGACGGTGTGCATCCGTTGCGCGAACTGCGCGATGCGTTGTCCGACCGGGGCGATCACGATGGAACGGTTCTCGTTCGGGGAGACGTGGCGATGACGGATGAGAAGAGGAGTGCGGCCAAAGGCGGTGCGGTCGTGGGGCGACGGGACTTCCTATCGACGGCGGCCACGGCCACGACGGCGGGGACGATGGTGTTTGCGGGCATCGGTATCGCGCGCATGCCGAAGCCCGGGGTGATGCCCGGGCAGTCGGCCTCGGCCAAGATCGGACCGCCGGGCGACTTCCCGGAGGGCGACGCGCCGATCCCGGTGCCGGGCAAGAGCTTGTTCATCGTGCACCACGCGGACGGGTTCTTCGCCATATCGGCGGTGTGCACGCACCTGGGGTGTCTGGTTGCGCCGACCCCCAACGGATTCGATTGTCCTTGTCACGGGAGCCGTTTCACCAAGGACGGTGGTCTGGTCCAGGGGCCCGCGGGGGCAGCTTTGCCCTGGTTCGAAATGACCCAGGCGCCCGACGGCCAGCTGATCGTACACACCGACCGGACGGTCGCCGCGGGAACCAGGCTCAAGCTCGGTTGAGGACGGAGGAAGCATGTCAGGCTCGATCGTGGGACCCGACGAGAGTACACCGGGCAAGCTGGCGGACGACGAGGGCGGGACGTTCGTCCAGAACCTGCGCCGGCTCCCGGTTCTGGCGCACAACGCGACGTTCCGCACGGGCGCTGCGACGAGCGACCGCGCGCGCATGCTCAAGGTGTTCGGAAACCTTTGGATGCACGTGCATTCGACCCGGATCCACGTTCGGAGCCTTCGGTTCGCGGCGACGATGGGGCTGGGCGTGGCGGCGCTGGCGGCGTTCCTCGTGGCCACCGTGACCGGCATCCTGCTGATGGTGTACTACACGCCTTCGGTGGAGGGGGCGTACGCGTCGGTGAAGGACATTCACTACGTGGTGCCCACGGGCCGGTTCATCCGCAACGTGCATCGCTGGTCGGCTCATGTGATGGTGATTGCGGTGATGGCACACGGCCTGCGGGTCTTCTTGACCGCGAGCTACAAGAAGCCGCGGGAGTTCAACTGGGTGGTTGGGCTCGGGCTCTTGGCCATGACCCTGGGACTGAGCTTCACGGGCTACCTGTTGCCGTGGGACCAGCTCGCGTTCTGGGCGGCCACGATCGGCGCGAACATCGCCGCCTCCCCGCGCGAGTTGACCGATGCGCTCGGGGTCACGCAGTACGCCGACATCGGCGGGCTCTCCAAGACGCTGTTGCTGGGGGCCAACGAGGTGGGCCAGCCCGCGCTCGTGCGCTTCTATTTGTTGCACGTGATGGTGCTCCCGCTCGCCACGGTCGCGTTCGTTGCGCTGCACTTCTGGCGGATTCGAAAGGACGGGGGCCTTGCCAGGCCCACCGACGAGCAGCTCCGGGCGAGGGGGGAGCTGTCCGAAGGACCGGAGAATCCCCACCGTGACGCGTTTCCCAAGGGCAGCACGAAGACCTACGGGCTCATGGCGTTGGTGAAGGGCCGGACACCCTGGGTGGGTCGGGGACCGGAGAACACGGTGCCGGCCTATCCGAACGCGCTTCGTGCCGAGGTCGCGGTGAGCATGGTCGTGGTGATGATCTGCTTGCTGCTCGCTGTCCTCTCCGACGCACCCCTCAAGGAGATGGCGAACGCCGCGATCCCCGAGAACCCCGCCAAGGCGCCGTGGTACTTCCTGGGCGTGCAGGAGCTCGTCAGCTACTCCGCCTTCATGGGAGGCGTGGCGCTGCCGGGCTTGGCCATGGTGGGTCTCGCGTTCATCCCCTTCCTTGACCGCGAGCGCGAACCCGGGGGCGTGTGGTTCAGCGGCAAGCTCGGCACCCGTGTCTTCGTCCTGTCCGCCCTGTTGGGATTCGTGGTCACCGTCGTCGTCGAGGTTCTCGTGATTCGATACGGATGGTTGAGAAACTGGTTCCCCGACATTCACCAGCTCTGGATCATCGCTGTCAATGCGGGAACCATCATGACCGCGGCCTTCGCCGCGTGGTCCTTCGGGGTGCTGCGCAAGACCCGTTCCACGCGCATGGCAGCCCTCTCCCTCGTCTCGGCGGTCCTCCTCGGGTTCATCGTCCTGACGTGGATCGGGACCATCCATCGAGGACCGAACTGGGACTTCTTCTGGAGTCAAAGCGAATGGCCCAAGCACTGACAACACCAGTTTCTGGAGCGAACACCGCATTACGCCGGGAGCTGCTCGCATGAGTGAGGACCTCAATCGCCACACCGGTGCCGCAACCCCGCGGACACGGGAGCGCACCGTGTCATGGGTGCTGCTGCTGGCGTCCGGTGCTTCGATCGCACTCCTGATCTACGCCATGGTTCAGGAGAACTTCCTGACCCCATGGCGCGGAATCCAGCGGCGCTACGTGTCAATGCTCGAAGGGTCGAGCGACCCGAAACAGCAACAGCTGGCCCGGGACTTTGCGGTGGACCTTCGGCAGGTCGACCTGCCGCAGCTTGGCACCGTCGACCGTTGCGTCGCATGCCATGTGGGTCTGGACAACCCCGCGATGGCGAATGCGGATCAGCCGTTCCGCACCCACAGCGCGCAAACGCTCGACCACCACCCTGTCGCGGAGTACGGCTGTACGACGTGTCATCGGGGCCAGGGGGCGGCCACCAACCTCACGGAAGCCAAAGCGGTGGGGGTCCATTGGGACTACCCGCTTCTTCCCGCGGGGCTCACCCAATCGAGCTGCGGGATGTGTCATGGGGTGGACTCGCCCCTGATGCAGCAGCACGCACCGAAGCTAGCGCTGGGGCGCCGTCTTTTCGTGGAGCGTGGCTGCCAGAGTTGCCACAAGCTTGGCGGGCGCGGCGGGCAACTCGGTCCCGCGCTGGACGGCATCGGGTGGAAGACCACGCACGTGCTGCCCATGGTCAACGTGCGGGGCGAGCCCACGCTGGCGAGCTGGATCTCGCAGCACTTCGACGACCCACAGCGCATTGTGGTGGGCAGTCAGATGCCCCCTCCGCGGCTGACTCCGGCGGAGACTGATGCCTTGACGGTGTACATGTTGAGCCTGCAGGGGCGCGCTCTTCCCCACGACTACATCGCGCGTGACAAGGTGGCCGAGTGGCACACCGCGCGCAATGTTCCCACGATGAAAGGCGCGGACCTGTACGCACAGCACTGCAAGACGTGCCACGGCGAGGGGACGCACGGCCGGTGGTATGCCTTCTTCGACCAGTTCACGCCGGCGGTTCGCGGGCCAGGGCTCCGGGCGATGGCGGACACGGCGTTCATGCGGGCCGCGGTCGCCAAGGGCCGTCCCGGCACGTTGATGCCGGGGTGGGATGCGACGGGAGGCGGCCTTTCGGATGCCCAGGTGGATGCGATTGTGAGCTACTTGGCGGCAGGCGATGGCCGGCCCGGGCAGTCCTTGCGCCCGGCGCCGGACAACCTCTCCGCGGGGCAACCGGCTCGCGGCGCCCAGTTGTTCATTCAGCAGTGCAGCGCGTGCCACGGCAACGCCGGGCAAGGACGTTTGGGCCCAGCGCTCGCGAACCCGGTGTTCTTGTCGCGGGCAACGGACGCATTCCTGGCCAATACCCTCGTCAATGGCCGTCAGGACACCGCGATGCCCGCGTTCCAACAGCCCGACGGTTCCGGGTTGTCCGACCAAGAAGTGCGGGATCTGGTGGCTTTCGTGCGATCGCTCGGGCCCCGAGCGGTCAGCCAACGTTGAATTCGAGGACGCATGACGAACGACAACAAGCCATCTCGACGCGCGGTGCTGGGGTTGCTGGGAGGCGCGGGGCTGCTGGCGGCGGCGCCCGGGCTGGCGGCATTTCTGTCCGGGTGCGGCAAAAAGGAAGCGCATGTCGTGGGGGGAAAGCTCGACGTCGCAGCGTTCGATCCGCTCAAGTCCTACCCTTACCGGGGATGGGAGAGCCTGTATCGTGAGCAATTCACCTGGGACAAGGTGGTTCGATCCACGCACTCCGCGAACTGCACGGGGGGCTGCTCCTGGGTGGTGTACGTCAAAGACGGCGTGATGCTGCGTGAGGAGCAAGCGTCGGACTATCCACGAATCAACGAGGATCTGCCGGACTACAACCCTCGCGGTTGCAACAAGGGCGCGTGCTTCGTGGAGTACGTCTACGGAGCTCAGCGTGTGAAGTTTCCGCTCATGCGAAAGGGCCTGCGCTCCGGGGATCCCGTCGAGCGTGGAACGGGGCTGTGGGAGCGTGTGACCTGGGACGAGGCGCTCGACTACATCGCGAACAAGCTCCTCGACAACATCTACGACCACGGTCCGGACACGAACGCGTTCTTCTCTGTCATCCCCGCCATGAGCCCGGTCAGCTTCAGCGCCGGCTCGCGCCTCTGCCACTTCTTGGGCGGCGTGTTCCTCAGCTTCTACGAGTGGTACTGCGACCTGCCTCCGGGCGAGCCGATCACCTGGGGCGTGCAGACCGAAGCGTGCGAATGCGCGGATTGGTTCAACGCCAAGTACACCATCCTCTGGGGAGCCAACATCTCCGCCACCCGCATTCCCGACGCGCACTTCGCCTACGAAGCCCGATACCGCGGCGGCAAGCTCTGCGTCGTCAGCCCCGATTACAACCCCTCCTCGACCCACGCGGACCACTACCTGTCGATCGCGCCCGGCACGGACGCCATGCTCGCGCTGGGGCTGGCACGACTGCTCATCGAGAACGGTTGGATCGATCGGCCCTACGTCCTCGAGCAGACCGACATGCCGATGCTGGTGCGTGAAGACAACGGTCGTTTCCTCCGTGAATCGGACATGCGCCAAGGAGGACGCGACGACGTGCTCTATCTTTGGGACCGCAAGTCGTCACGGCCCGTGCCGGCGCCGGGGTGCCAAGGACTACGAGGTAAGTCAGAAAACGCCACGATTGCCCTCGACGGCATCGACGCAGCCCTCGAGGGGCGATACGACGTCAAGGACGCCCAGGGCAACCAAGTCTCGGTGTCCACCGTTTTCGATCGGCTCAAGAAGTCACTCCAAGACTACGGCGTCGATCGCGTGTCGGCCGTCACCGGATTGAGAACTACCGACATCGAAGCCATGGCGAGGGACCTGGGGACGCGCCGTCCTGCGATGATCATCCACGGGGCGGGCACCAACCACTGGTTCCACAACGACCTCATGAACCGGGCGATGATCCTGCTCGTCGCGCTGACGGGCGATGTGGGCAAGAACGGCGGCGGGTTCAATCACTACGTGGGGCAGGAACGGATCTGGCCGGAGCACGGCTTCTTGGAACTGGCTTTCCCGCGCGGCCCGAAAATGCAGCGCTTTCAGAACACCACGCTCTGGACCTACGTCCACTCGTCGAACGTGGACCCGGGCCTTCATGGCGGCCGCCCGATCGAAAGCTGGATCCGGGAGTCGGTGGCCAAGGGGTGGATGCCTCTGTGGCCCAAGAACGACTGGGGCAACGAGAAGGCAATCAAGGACCTCGAGAAAGCGCCCCGCCAGCCCCGCGCGATGATCATCTGGCGCGCCAACTACCTGAACCAGGCAAAAGGCAACGAGCTCATCATCAACTCGCTCTGGAAGAAACTCGACCTCATCGTCGACATCAACTTCCGGATGGACACGACTGCCCTGTACAGCGACGTGGTGCTTCCCGCGTCGAGCTATTACGAGAAGACCGATCTCAACAGCACCGATTGCCACAGCTTCATGCACCCCTTCGGCAAGGCGCTGGAGCCGCTCTTCGAGAGCAAGACGGACTGGGACGTGTTCGCGGCGTTGGCGAAGAAGATCCAACAGGTCGCGGCGAAGCGGGGATTGGCGCCCTTCGTCGACGACCAGGAAGCGTATGGCAAGCTCGGTTGGACCCGTGACTTCACCAAGCTCTACGATACCTGGTCGGATGGGGGGAAGCTCGCGAGTGATGAGGCTGCGTGCGACTTCATTCTGTCGCATTCGGTGGAAACGAAGGGCATGACGTACGCGAAGCTGAAGGACGGCCCTCAGCGTTTCGTTGCGACGGACCCGCACATCTGGACGAGTGACATCGAGCCGGGCGTTGCCTACACGCCATTCAAGCATCACGTGGAGAAGAAGAAGCCCTGGCGGACCTACGCCGGAAGGCAGCAGTTCTACATCGACCATCCTTGGTTCTTGGAGCTGGGTGAAGCGCTGCCCGTGCACAAGGACCCCGTCGAGGAGGACGAGAAGAAGTACCCGTTGTTCTGGAACACGCCGCACGGGCGCTGGTCGATCCACTCCACGTGGCGCGACAACCGGTACATGCTTCGGCTTCAGCGTGGCGTGCCGCTCGTGTACATCGCGCCCAAGGACGCGGAGACCCGTGGCATCGCCGACGGTGACTGGGTGCGGATTCGCAATCAGATCGGTTCGACGGTGTGTATCTGCAAGGTCCTTCCGGGGGAGAGGGCGGGGCGCATTACGATGTACCACGGATGGGAGAAGTTCCTCGGGTTCGGAGAGGGTGGGTGGCAGAGCATGACCTACGTGAAGATCAAGCCTACCCAGCTCGCGGGAGACTACGGCCAGCTGCATTTCAAGCTGAACTACTGGGGGCCTACGGGCAACAACCGTGACATCCGGGTCGAGATCGAGAAGTACGACGGAGTGCCGCCGAACCAGGAGCAAGGTTGACCATGTCTGTGCACCAGTACGCGATGGTCATGGATCTCAACAAGTGCCTCGGGTGCCACACGTGCTCGCTTGCGTGCAAGAAGCAATGGACGGACCAGGATGGCATGGGGTACATGTACTGGAACAACGTGGAGACGCGGCCCGGAGCGGGGTATCCGCGTTCCTTCGACAAGCTGGAGCCTCACGGCGGGTTTGACGCGGCCGGCCAGCTCACGCCCTCGCCCCTGCCTTCCTCGGAGGACTACGGCAAGGCCTGGGAGTACGACTACGAGAATCGCCTCTTCAAAGGGAGCAAAAGAAACGCTCAGCCCGACGATCGGTCTTTGCGCTGGGGGCCCAACTGGGACGAGGACCAGGGGGATCTGGAGCGTTCCGAACCCTACTTCTTCTATGTGCCCCGCATCTGCAACCATTGCACGCATCCGGCGTGTGTCGAGGCGTGTACGCGAAAAGCCATCTACAAGCGGGAAGAGGATGGCATCGTGCTGGTGGACCCAACGCGTTGTCGCGGATACAGGCACTGCATCGCAGCCTGCCCCTACAAGAAGATTTACTTCAACGAAGTGCGGGGGGTGAGTGAGAAGTGCATCTTCTGTTATCCGCGGCTGGAGAAGGGGAAGGTCAACGCTTGTGCGGCCCAGTGCCCCGGGCGGCTTCGCTTCGTGGGTATCCTCGACGACCCGAAGTCTCCGGTTCACAAGCTCGTCGTCAAGCACCAGGTCGCGCTGGGACTCTTTCCGGATCGGGGTACGGGACCCAACGTCTACTACGTACCTCCCTTCAATCCTCCCCGGTCCGGCAACTACGGCAAGAGCATCCTGGACGACCCGCGGATTCCGATGAAGTACCTCGAGTACCTGTTTGGCCCCCGCGTGGGACCGGTGATGCACAAGCTCGAGCAGGAACTCCAGCGCGTGCAAGCGGGCGGAAGAAGTGAGATCCTCGATCTGCTCATCGGTCGCGACGCCGATGTGCGATATCGCATTGTGGACCCGAAGACGCCGGGGTTGGACCCTTGGAAGAACGAGCCCACCTTCAAGCTGGCGCAGATCCGGGGGAAGCAATGAGGCCTTGCACGTATCGTCGGTTGGGCCCGTGGCTCGCCGTTGTGTTCTTCGTGGTCGGTTTCGCGAGCGAGGGCGCCGGGCAGCCCGCGGCCCCGGCAGCCCCCGCAGCCCCCGCGGCACCGCCCCCCGGACCGGTGTCGAACCCACAACCCACGGGCGTAGTGCAGCCGGCGGAAGCCTTGCGCATTCGCGTGGCCTCGTCGTCTGCGGCGTCCACGTCGCTGCTCGATCCGGCGAGCCCGGCATGGTCCACCGCGGTACCGACCGCGCTATCGTTCAGTCGAACGCCACGCGTCTACCCGAGCGAGCCGACACCGGCTGGGGATCCCCCCAAGTGTACGGTCCAGGCGATTCGTTGCGGCGACCAGATCGCTTTTCGTTTGCACTGGCAGGACGCTACGTCCAACGCCCCTGTCGCGCCGGAGGCGAAAGCGGGAGACGGCGGGGGGGAGCCAAAGCACCTGTACCGACGGCCCACGAGCCATCCGGACGCCTTCGGGGACGCGGCGGCGATCATGATTCCGGACCGCTGGAACGGTCCGGCGTTTCCTTCCCTGATCATGGGCGCTGCCAAGGAGCCCGTGACCCTGTATCACTGGAACGCCTCGCGGGGGGGGGCGGTGCTGACCGCGACCGGGCGGACCACGGTGACTCCCATGCCGGGGGCGAAGCTCGAACACCGCGCCTCCTACGACGCGGGGGCCTGGACGCTCACCCTTGTCACGCCCAACCAACCCGACGGCTACCCGGTGTCCTTCGCCCTCTGGGACGGCGCACGGAGCGACCGAGACGGTCTCAAGTTTTTCACGGTGTGGCATGTGCTCCAAACCGCAAGTTGAGGTGAAAGACGCGCAGTTGACGGAGCTGGCCCCCGTGCGCCTCGCCTTGTACGGGTTCGTCCTCGCCGTCTTCGACAAGCCGACCGCCGAGCAACATGCGTGGTTGCGCAGCGAAGAGTTCGCCACCACGCTGCGGGAGCTCTCCGACCGGTTTGGGGTCGAGGCGCCGGGGGGGGGGTTGGTGGACTGGTCGGCCGACGAGCACGAGTCCTCGTACCTCGCGTGCTTCGAGGTCGGATTGCCCACGCCCAAGGTGGTGCTTCAGGCCAGCCACTACAACCGGCGTGCACCGGCGCCGAGGACCATTCACGAGCACGAGCGTCTCTACCGTCTCTTCGGCGCAAAGCTGACGCTGCACAACTTGGATCAGCAGGACCACCTGCTCAACGAGCTCGCGTTCCTGGTGCACCTCGACGAGCTGGTGTTGGGGGGCGCCGTCGACTTGCCCGCGATCCTTCGTGCCCGCAGGGATTTCGTCGGAAAGCATGTCCGGGGGCTCGTCGGCGCTGCCCTACGAAGCTCCCAAACGGCGGGCGTTCCGCCCCTCTACCCGGTCATGCTGGCGTTGCTGGCCTCCGCGCTCGACCAAGACTTCGCATTGAGTGAAGCGTGGCTGGGGTCGAATGCGCCCGCCATGGATACCGGCGCAGCCGGGTGATCACTCGTAGCCCGTTGCGGAGAGAAGCAGCCACGTCGGTCAACGACCTGATCCGCAAACGTCTGGGGTGAGGGCAACGGCTCGGCCGGCCGCCCGGTCACTTCACCTGCTTCAACGCGGGTAAGAACTCCGACGGTGGCACGAAGTCCGTGAAGCGCTTCACCTCGGTGCCGTCCGTGCCCAGGAGAATCACCGTGGGCAAGCCCACCACCCGATAGCGCTTCTGTACGTCGATCACCTTCGGGTCGTCGTCGTTGGTCGCGTCGAGCTTGAGCAGGACGAATCGATCCAGCTCGTTGCGCACGCTCTTCTCTGCGAAGGTTTCGCGCGCCAACCGTTTGCACGCGCTGCACCAGTCCGCCGTGAAGTCGATCATCAGGGGCTTGTTCTCTGCCTTCGCCGCCGCGAGCGCTTGCTGCTCGTCGTGCTTCCAGTCGATCGCCTTGGTGGGATCGGCCGCGAGGGCGGTGCCGTCGCCCACGTCGTCCTTGGGTTTCTCGAGCCAGGTGATGGCAACCACGAGCCCCGCGATGGAGAGCACCAGACCGATGGCCTTGCGCACGGAGCGAGCGCGTCCTTCGTCGAAGTTCAAGTGGATGGCGCCCATCGCGATGCCGACCACGGCGAGGCCACCGGCCACGAGGGGCACGATGCTGTTCGAGGGCAGCGCGGCCACGACTTGCGGGAAGGCGTTCTTCACGAGGTAGAGCGCCACGACGGCGAGCACGATGCCGAAGAACGACTTGATGGCGATCATCCATTTGCCGCTCTTGGGCAAGCGTACGGCGAAGGTGCCGACGAGCCAGAAGGGGACGCCGAGGCCGAGGGAGAACGCGAACAGGGCGCCTGCGCCGAGCCAGGGGTCCTGGGTCTTGCCGATCCAAAGCAGGATGCCGGTGAGCACCGGGCCGGTGCACGGGGCGGCGACCACGCCGCTGATGAGCCCGAGGACGAATGCCCCGCCGTAGCCCACACCGCCCATGGTCGCGAGCTTGTTGGTGAGCTTGGAGGGGAGCATGAACTCGAACAGGCCGAACATGGACCCGGACAGCGCGAGGAACACGATGGCGATACCGGCGATGACCCATCGATTGGACAGGGCGGAGCCGAAGAGGCTGCCCGTGAGGCCTGCGACGAGGCCCATCGGTGTGAACATGGCGGCGATGCCGAGCACGAACACCGTGGACAGAAGCATCGCTTCCCGACGGGACTTGGACTGGCGTGCGCCGAACACGCTGACCGTCACCGCAATCATCGGATAGACGCAGGGGGTGAGGCTGGTGAGCAGGCCACCGAGCAACGCGGCGAGGGCTGCGTACATGGGGCCTTTCTCGAGCGCGGCGGTGAACCGGTCTGCAACGTCGGAGGCGTGGGCGCTCGAGGCAGTCGCGAGCGACAGCAGGGTGACGAGCGCGGCGACAAGGTGTGGGCTGCGCAGGCTGGGTACGGGTCGGGGGTGAACCATCTCGATGGATCCGTTATGGGGCGCGAGCGTGGCCCGCGACAGGGTCACTGGGTTTCATTCGACGCCGGGCGGTGCGGGTGGTGGTGAGAGCCGCTCGTAGGTCGGGTCGATTCGGCCTTGCGAGCCGAGCCTCTACCGCAGGCACTTTTCTGTGATGTCCTTCGAGAACTCCGCGTTTTCGATGCAGGTCATGGCAGACTTGCTGATCCGTTTGCCCACGCACCCGCCGAGCAGCTCGTCGCGTTTCTTGGCGCGGGTTTCCGTCTTGCGTCGCTCGACGAGGGAGAGGTCGGTGATTCCCTGCTCTTTGAGCTCGAGCTCGACGATGCGGTCGATGATGCGCTCGCAGTCCCGCTCGGTGGCGTAGCGGCAACCCGCCAGGGGCAGGCCGAGCAGGGAGACGGCGAGAAGCATGGGGAAGCGGGCGGGGGCCACGGCGGGCAGTCTACTCGCGGGGAGCGGGGGCGCAAGCACGGGATTAATGTGGTTTTCTGGACGTTTGTGCAGGCCTTGCTACGCTAGATCCATGAAGCGCGATCGACCGGACGTTCTGGACTCCTCGCCGGAGGCCTTGCTGCAGCGGGCCATGGCGGCGAGGACCGCGACGGCCCGGGCGAAGTACGCGCGCATGGGGTTGTCGACACGGGCGCCGCTGGACCGCACGACCCAGTCGATGCTGCTGCGCCAGCTGTACCTGGCGCACTTCGAGCGCCAGGACTTCTCGAGGGCTCTCGAGATTGCGGAGCAGATGCTCGAGCTGGACACGCTCCCGGACGTGTGTCGTCAGGACGCGGCCCGCGCGCTCGTGGCCCTCGGGGACGTGGACACTGCGGTGGATCACCTGCGCCTTGCGGCAAGAAGCGCCCCGGCGCGTCGTCGCGCCTTCCACCTGTGGACACTGGGCAGCGTGCTGTACCTGGCGGGGCGTCTCGACGAGGCCGAGGGGGCGTTGCGGCGCGCGGTGCGATGGGGAACCACGGACCGGCCGTTGTACGACGCGCACCTGGCGCTGATCCGGCTCGAGAGTGGGCAAGCCGTGGAGGATCTGAACGAGCTGGTGGAGCGGCTCGAGGAAGCTCCGTGTGGTCAGGGGTATGGCCGATTCGTACTCGGAATGCTCTGCATGCGCGCGGGACGGCAGGGGGACGGGGAGCAGTACCTGCGGTCGTTCCTCAAGAAGGCCAAGGAAGGCAGGAAAGCGACGGCGCTGTCGTTGTCGGGCGAGATGGCGGTGGCCGAGGAGCAGCTGCAGCGCATCGCCTCGTGACGGATTCGCCTCAAATCGAGCACAGTTGATGGTCGACGTCCGTCCATCGACCACACCGGACACGAACCCATTTCGGTGGGTGCATTGCGCAAGTCCGGGTTCTGATCCCCTGCCCCTACCCCTGCCCTTTC
>CAZAWR010000116.1:0-15843 GCA_964488865.1 uncultured Polyangiaceae bacterium
GGGCAAGGCGCTCGGGCTCGACGAGGGCAAGGCGCTCGGGCTCGACGAGGGCAAGGCGCTCGGGCTCCGGGAAGGGAAGCGAGAGTTGCTGCTTCACGTGCTTGCTGCCCGTTTCCCCGAGCTTCCGGCTTGGGTTCGTGAGCGTGTCCAGATGGCTCCCGAGGCGCGGCTCGACGCGTGGGCCGAGCGCGTGGTGTCCGCGAGCTGCCTCGAGGACGTGTTCGGAAGCTGAGCTTCTCTTTCGGTAGGACGATTTCACGCAACCAACCCCGCCGCGTGTCCGAACCAGAGGGCATGCGGACACGCTTCGACCAGTTTGCAAAGAGAGTGCTGGCCGCGTGCCTGGCGGAAGCAGGCACGGTGGACACCGAGCACGAGGTGAGCTCGGAGCTGCAGTCCGTGGACGTGTGGTTCGTCCCTTCGCGCGAGCAGGCCGGACGAAGAGTCAAGGCGCAGTCGGTGCTGGGGGCGATGGCGCGGCATCCCGCGCTGATCGAGGTGTTTCGCTGCACACCGGGGGTGGACGACGTGCTTCGGTGCGTGGGCAAGCAGCAGGCGGCCCACGCGGGGTTGACCCGGTCGGACAGTCGGGCTCGGTCGCCGATGCTGTGGATTGTATCCACGGGGCATCCCCGCACCGCGCTGCGGAGGCGTTCACCGAGGCGGAGCGCAGAACACCCCGTACACCACGCCTTCGTTGTTCCCTTCGTGGCACTCCGTGAGGTACCCGTCATCGTCGACGACCACCCGCACGTCCTTGCTCCCTCCCTGGGTCGTCGGCGGCGTGTCCCACGTGCACGATACCGTCTCGCATTCACCGGGCTGCAGGGCCGTGGTCGTCTGGGCCGTGCAGATCAGCTCCGCGCCATCGTAGAACGCCACCATCACGCCGTCCCCGATCGCATCGGCGCCCCGGTTGCAGATCGGCGCGCTCAACGTCGCCTTCGTCCCACCACACACGAAGGTCTCCGAAGCGCCCGCGGTCAGATCCGCCGTGAGCTTTCCATCGGCCGTGCCCGGCACGTTCTGCCGGAAGTTGTTCAGACCCGGCGTCTCCCAGTTCTTCGCCCAGTCCGACGTCTTCGGCACCGTCCCATCCTCGTTGACGTGCGTAACGGCGTAGGCGTGCTGGTTCCAGATCGTGCGGGAGCGCACCCACCGGTCCCGGGCGTCGGAGTAGACGCGGATACCCGAAAGCCCTCGCGGGTGCGATGCCCTGCACGTGTTGTCGCCGCCCACCGACTCCGGCGGTACGGCGCACTTGAACCCAGCGTCCCCGCACAGCGTCTCGTCCTGCGCCGCGCAGCACTCGGCCGTCGTGGCGCACCGGCAGAACCCCGCCGTGCACACGCCCGACACGCAGTCTTCCGCCTCCTGGCAGCGCAGCCCGGCGAACTGCTTGTCCACACCCTGCGCATCCAAGGACCCCGCGCAGTTGATGCCGCTCACGCCGTCCGAGCACGCACGGTTCGAGGGCACGACCAGGTCCGCCCGGAAGTTGCCGTCGACGTCCGCGACGACTGGGTTCTCGTACCACGTGCAGCTCGAAGTGTACTGGCTGAAGAGCACCTCCCCGTCCGTGCCGCGGTACACGCGCGCGAAGCACTCGTCCGCGTAGATGGCCTCGGCGTTGCCGTCCGCCTCGAAGTCGAACACGGACGAACCGGTGAGCTGCGACGAATGGTCCTGCGTCTTTCGCGACCAGAGCACGCCTGCAGGGCAGGGGCCTGCCACCCCCGCGGCGTCGTCGCACTGGGCCCCTGTCTCGCATGTGCCTCCGGCTCGCGGGGTCGCCGCGCAGTCCGGGTCGAAGACCGAGTAGAAGTCGAGCCCCGCCACGCCGACCTCGGGCATCCCGTCGCCGTCGTAGTCCGCCACCGTGGGGTTGCCTCCCCCCGACCCGGGCACCGCCACCGGTCCGTAGGCGACCGTCCCATCCATCGCGTGGATGACCACGCTCGATCCCTGCACCACTGCGATCTCGGGACTGCCCGCCGGCAACGAAGCCCCGTAGGCGCCAAAGTCCGCGACGGCGGCGAACCCAACCGCCGACGCGCTCGCCCCCGGGAACGTCGGTTCCTGCACCCACGCGCCCCCCGACCACTCCCACACAAACCGTCCGTTGGTCATCTCGACCGCGTCGTCGTCGTCGAGGTTGGCGAGCACCGGGTTGAGCCCAAACGAGAGCGATCCCCCGTACAGATACGTCTCGTACCCCGCGGGCACGTCCGAAAGCAGCACGCCTTCGGCCGAGATCACGTAGCCCTCGCGGATGACCTCGGGCTTGCCGTCGTCATCGAGGTCGTGGATCGACGGGCCCGCCCAACTCGACCCGTAGGCGGACGAGAACACGGGTCCCGATAGGCTCGTCTTCGCTTTCCACAGAAGCGACCACGTCCCAGCTTTGCGCGTGAACGCAAGGGTGGTTTCGGACGGACAAGGGCCGTAGCCCGGGTCCGTCGCCCACTCGCATCCGTAGGCGACGATCTCCGCCACGCCGTCGAGGTCCAGGTCGCCCGCGGCCACGGAGGTCGACGATTTGATCCAGTCCACGATCCCGTTTCCGTCGAGGTCTGTGCCGCCGAGGTTGGCCTCGAGCGAGCAATCGGTCCCTCGCAACACCCGCAGGACGCCCTGGGACCCGCTCCAGCTCGAGGGGATGATCACGGCGAAGGGCGCGACGATGCTGGGAGGGCCTGCAGAAGCAGGCTTGTTGAAGTTGACGACGATGGGAGTGGCCTGGACGTCGACGTGTTGCGGGAAGAGGTCCCCGGCGGGGGGCGTGGTGAACTCGCACTTCATCGACGGGGCGAAGTTGCCTGGGGGGGTGGCGTAGATGCACGACGGGTCATAAGTGGCGGAGCCTGGAGGCGTTCCCCAGGGCACGCACCCGACCCCCGGCTCGCAGTACGTGTCGAACAGGCAGTCGTCGTTGGTCGTGCAATCGGTCTGGGACACGCACGTGCCGTGGGAGCAGACCTGGCCCTCGGGGCAGCCACCTGGACAGCCTTCTTCACCGTCCTGCGATTGGTCTGGCAAGAAGATCGTGTCGGTGGGGGCGTCTTGGGAGGCGTCGGTTGTGGTGCCTCCACTGCCGCCCCCGCCGGTCGACCCCGGTCCTGCGCTGCTATCCTCGTCGCTCCCGCACGCTGGGATTCCGAGCGTGCCGAGTGCCGCGAGGACGACGATCCATCGAGGGGCCATGGGCGTGGTAGGTGGGGGGCGAAGGCGCATGGGCTGCAGCGTACCACCGCCGGCGACCCTGTGGAGCGACCCCATTTGGACCGGTCGTCGATAACAAACGGACGGTCGCTCGCGCGCCTTGCTCCGCACGAAACATGTCGACCGGCTTGAAGACTGGTACTCCGACTGCGGACCTGCGTGGCTCTACCCGACCTTGCGCTCCAGGGCATGGATTCGCTGGTCATGCTCGTCGACCTTCGCCCGCAGCGTGCGGTCGGCGCGCAGAAGGTCGCTCAAGTCGCGAACCGCGGCTGCTACGCTGATGATCTCCGTTGCCAGTCGAACCTCGGACTCGGTGTGACGCCGCTCTAGGCCGGCCAACCTCTGGTTGGTCTGGTCGAGCCTCTCGTTGGTCTGCTCGACGCGATCGTTGGTCTTGCGGATTTCGTCACGAATCTCTTTGAGGATCGTGATGGTGAGGGACTCGGCGTCTTGCCCGGACATGGTTTGACCCTAGCATGGGTAGTGGCGATGTCGATCGCGTCCACCTTGGCGCCCCGACGATATCAAACGGACCGGTCGTCGATATCAAACGGACCCGATCGCCGCCGCCTCGGAGTGAACATTGGGCGCCGACCCCGAGGGTACTCCGTCGAGCACCCGCAACCCGCTCAGGGAAAGCAGGCGCATCGCTTCCTCGAAGGGCCTTCCCGTCCGAGGGTCCACAGCCTCCGGCACCAGGTCGAGCATCGGACGCAACGCGAACGCCCGCTCCACCAGCCTCGGGTGCGGCACCTGCAAGCCAGGCTCCTCCACGATCTCTCCTCCGACCCAGAGCACGTCGATGTCGAGCGTGCGCGGCCCGAACCGCTCCACCCGCACGCGCCCATGCCGCTGTTCCACGGCGAGCGCCAGCATGAGCAAGGTGCGGGCCGGCAGGTTTGTTCGGAACGTGAGCGCCGCGTTGATGAAGTCCCCCTGCGGCGGTCCGCCCACGGGCAACGTCTCGTACAGCGGGGAGAGCCGCGCCTCCTCGGCCCCCGCCCACCGCGCCATCATGGACGCGCCAGAGATCACGCTGCCGATGCGATCGCCGAGATTCGAGCCGAGCCCGAAAACCACGGGGCGGATGGTGGTCACCATGAGGTCCGCGCAATCTGCGTCCATCTCCGCCGAACCGCAACGGCCAATCACATCGACAGCCACAGGTTCCACAGCATGTGCGTCAGGATGCTCGCCACGATCCCCGCCCGCTCGTAGGCCACCCCGAAGCTCAACCCCAGCAGCACCGTCTGGTACACCGACATCGGAAACACCACCACGTGCGCCAGCCCAAACAACGTCGCCGAAAGCCCGATCGCCACACGACGCTTCAGCCTTCGTCGCAGGGCGTGCTGGACCAGCCCGCGGTACACCAGCTCCTCCGCGATCGGCACCACCAGCACCGTCAAGAGCAGCCACGACGGCGCCCTCGTCGACGCCGGGCCACCCGCCTCGAGGCGCTGCGCGTCGAGCAGCCGATGCAGTGGGGTGGGCTCCGGGGCCACGCACTGCTGCGCCGCCGCCACGGCTTCCACGGCGCTCTGGCAACCCCTGACCAGCGCGAACGAGAGAACCAGGCAGCTGATTCCCATGGCCGTTGCTCTCGCCAAGGCGTGCAGGGTCACGCGTGTGTCCGCGTGATAGGAAGCGAGCGGGATGCCCAGGGCGCCCGCCACCATGTCCCGGTGCACCGGCGGCTCTCGACCCACGACCACCCTCCCGACGTAGGGAACCACCACCGCGAACCCCGCGAACACGGCGAGCTGCAGCTCGAGAGACGTCTCGTAGGACCGCAGAAGCCAGAGCACGACCGGCAGCAGCCCGGCCGCGGAGATGGCGTAGATGATGTACCGGAAGAACCCGGGGGCTGTCCGCGGCGGGAGGATCGTCGGCGGGGCCATCGCCAGCGCCGCGCGGACGTGATCTGCCATCGCGCGAGGGGAGGGTGCCGCAAGCAGCACCGCCACCGACCCTGCGGCCGCGAGCAGCGCGAACCCCAGCATCAAGAGGCTCGACGAATCCAGGCAGCGCAGCGTCGCCAGGTGGACGAACCGCATCGCAGCTGCACCGAACGCGGCCGCCGTCACGTGCGGGTGACGGGGAAACGGGCGCGCGAGGTCCACCGCCACCACCAGCGCAGACAAACCATCCACCGCCAGCGCGGCCATGGCCCCTTCCCGTCCCGCACGAAGCATCTCCGCGTCCATCAGCGCCAGCAACAGCACAGGCACCAGGCTCACGAACAGCGCCAACCGCATTCGTCCGTACCGAAGCGCCCGCGAGCTCGGAAACGCCTCCAACAACGCCTCCCGCAGCCGGTCGTTGCGATCCAGGTCCTTGCCTACCGGCACGAACGGGTCCGTCGCACGAAGCGAAAGACAGTCCTCCGCCGAAAGGCTCGCCTCCAGAACCTCGTCGGGCGTGAGCGGCCCGATCGCTCGATCAGAGTCATGCGCGCGTCGCAGGTACAGGGACGTCATGAGCTGCGGGAGGTTCGAAGTCGACGCAAGATACGCCAACCGGGCGGCAACGTGCTAGGGAACGAGCCGTGTGCGGTTCCTCCGGTGAGTGGCTGGTCGTTGCCGGCATCCTTCTGGCCATCTTCGTGGTTCCCGCGGTGCTGCGAGCGCGAAGGCGGCGTCCCGAGCCGCCGCCCGACGCCGGGATTCGCGTGAAGTTCCTTCACGACGACGAACCCCCGCGTGACCGGTGAGGCAGCCTCGGATCACACTGCGGAGAACCACAGAAGACGCAGAAGGCACAGAAGGTTGGTGCGGAGGTTGGCCGACCTGGCTCTGCGCGTTCCTAGTTCTCTGTTCCGTGTTCCGTGTTCTCAGTTCCTAGTTGATGTCATTCCTCCGGCCATTGTCGTAGCCGGGCCTTATCCAGATAGGGCTTCGGGCACGCAGCACTAGGGCCCCTTGCGAAGCACCCCGCCGAACGACGTCAGCACCCACAGATCCCCTGCGCCGCTCCCTCCCACCGACAACAGGTCGCTGTGCGTGCCTGGGTTCGACGCCGTCCACGCGGTTCCGTCCCAGTGCGCGAGCTTGCCGCCCGGGCCGGCCACCCACACGTCGTTCGCTGCTCGTCCCCAGACGCTGGTGAAGGACCCGCCCTCGAGCGCGACCACCGTCCACGCTCCCCCGTCCCAGTGCAGCACTTCGACGGCGGTAGCGGCCCACACGTCTTCCGGTCCGCTGCCCCAGAGGTTCACCACGTCTGCTGTCGAGGGAGACGACGAAGCGTTCCATTTCGTCCCATCCCAATGCGCGAGCAGTCCTCCCTGACCGCCCGCCCACACATCTCCGGCGCCTCCACACCAGAGCGATTGCACCGAACCCGTCACAGCGCCCTCATGCGGCTGCCACTCCGTCCCATTCCAGTGAAGTAGCGTCCCTTGTACGCCCCCCAACCAGACGTCGTCCGGTGCGCAACCCGCCACCGCGAGCAGGTCGCGCGCCGTCCCGACAGGCAACCGGCTCCACCCCTCCTCGCCCTTTCGAAGCACGGTTCCCGATGCCCCCACGGCCCATACGTCCTGTGCGCTCGAAGCCCACAGGCTTGCCAGTCGCACCGCGTCCCCCGTGTCGACGACCTGAAAGCTCGCGCCGTCGAAGTGCGCGACCACACCCTCTTGGCCCACGGCCCAGACATCGTTCGGTCCGGTCACCCACAGGTCGTTCATCCACGTCTCGCCCCCGAAAGAGGCTCGCTTCCACGCACCGTCCTCCCTCGCTACGATGGCGCCCACCGCACCCACCGCCCAGTAGCCGCCCTCCCCCGAGGCCCACAGGCCCTCGAGCATGCGCGTGGTGCCAGTGTCGTGCCGGCTCCAGGCTGCGCCGTCCCAGTGGAAGCCGAGCCCGTTCGCTCCCACCACCCACACGTCCTGCGCGCTCGTGCCCGCGATCTCCCCCAGGTGCTCTTGCGGCTCCGCGTCGAACACCACCTTCCACGCGGTGCCGTCCCAGTGGTGGACCCGCGTGCGCTCCGAGGCTCCCGTCGCCCCGTTGCTGATCGCCCACACGTTGGCCGCATCGGCGCCCCACACACCCACGAAGTGACGCGAGGCAAGCTCGGGCGTGCTCTTCCAACTCGCGCCATCCCAGTGCACGCACGCCCCTTCGTCCCCCACCACCCACACATCGCTTCCAGTACCCACCCACAGGTCTCGAAACACGGACTTCACCGGGGGCGTCATCGGTGCCCACGTGGACCCGTCGAAACGGTGCACCGTCCCGTCGCTGCTCGTAACCCAAACGTCCTGAGGGCCGGTGCCGTCGAGGCTGAGCAGATCGGCCGGCGCGCCGGCGACCTTCGACCAGGCCTGGCCATCCCAGCGGACCGTGTCTGTGCCTGCTCCCCACACGTCGTTTGGCCCTGTGCCCCACAGCGCGCGAATCTCTCCGCTCGTGGCTGATGGGTAGGGCATCCACTTGCCGTCGACACGCCGAAGCATGACGCCCGACTCCCCAGCCGCCCAGAGGTCGGAGCCCGACGCGCCCCATACAGCTCGCAGTCCGTTTCCTTGCGGCAAGGGTGACGTCCAGCACCAACCATCCGCGCTGCAGACGGGGTCATGGGCCGGCGGCGCGGCGCTGTCGTCGACACCAGCATCCGGCTTGCCGGCGGGCTCCGACGTCGGGTCGGAGCTACAGGCAGTGAGAAGGCAGCTGGCAAGGGCAAGCGAAGGGATCAAGCGCGTGCGCGTCATCGATCCGACAGCCTAGCAAAAAAAATCCAGAAAAACTGCCCCTCGACCCGGCTCCGGTGGTCGGCCAAAAACCGTGAAAATATCCCGGGAAACGGCGAATTGCGAATCGTTGCCTGGCAGCGGGGGGGGCGAACGCGCTATGCACGGCGCCGAGCCAGACTTCCCGCTAGTCAGACCCATGCCCCGCTCCCAACCCAAGCCCCCCGCGACCGCACTCGGTGACCGGGCCGTCGAGGCGCTCTTCATCCTGGGCCGTGACGTGCGCAGCACCCCCTCCATGCGGCAACTCCCGCTGTTCGAGGACGTGGACGACGGCTGGCTCACGTCGGCGCGCCTCGGCATGGTGACAGTCGTGCTTCGCGCGGCGCTCGTCCTCCATGCGGAGGCGAGGGGACTGCTGCCCCTGGGGGACCCCGCCTACGACGGGGTTCTCGCCCTGACTCCTCTCGCGCGCAGGCGCGCTTGTCGTGGAGCCTGGCGACGATTGCTGCGGCTCTCGGAGGCGCTCGCCGGGGGGCGCCGCGGTGGGCTGGAATCGTGGGAGTCCGCCTTGTTCGACCCCACGTGGCTGGGTGCGTTCGCGAAGGAGCGGACCGACGGTCGAGAGCCTCTGGGGTTGTCGGACAAGGCCATTCACGAGGTGCTTCGCATCTTGGTGGCGGTGGCGGGGAGCGAGGACCTGGAGGTGGAACAAGTCGCCGCGCTGTACGAGCGGTTGATCGGCTTCGATCTCATCCGCTGCCGCGGGCGGTCCATGAGATGGGGAATCGGGCGGGTGGTCGTGGACCTCGATGCGGTGGTGGGCGTCGATCCCGAGGCCCGGGGTGCCTTCCTCGCCGAGCTTGGGGTGAAGCCTTCTCCGGCGGTCCTTCGCAGGGTCGTTGCGGCCGGTAGCTTCGAGGAATTGGTCGAAGCCATCCGCGGGCGCCGACGCTGTGTCCCCCTGTCGGTGGGCACGGCGGTGCTTCAGCCGAGCTTGGCCCGACGTCGCGCGGGCGCGCATTACACGCCGCCGGACGTCGTGCAGGAGGTGGTGCGGGGCGCCCTCGCGCCGCTGCTTGGGCCCGTGGCTGGGGACGCGAACGGGATCCTCTCGCTTCGGGTGTGCGACCCAGCGATGGGGACCGGGGCCTTCCTGACGGAAGCCTGCAGGCAACTCGCAGACGCTGTGTTGTCCGCGGAGAACGGTGCGGAGAACGGTACGGAGAACGGACCGGTCGACGGCCTGGCGGTTCGCGAGGCGCGCTGGAAGGTTGCCTCCACTTGCCTGTACGGCGTGGACATCGATCCCACTGCCGTCGAGCTTGCCCGGCTGAGCCTGCGGCTCGTCGCAGCCGGACCGCATGGCTCCTTGCCGAAGGTCTCGCCGAACCTGCGGCAGGGGGATGCTCTGCTCGGCATCGGCCCGTGGACGGGACCGATCGGTGCCAGGGAACCCGACCGGCGACTGCGTACGCTCACCTGGATGCCCAGGGCACGCGCCGTGAGCCGCGCCCACACCGCCGCGAGGCTGGCGGGAAGCCATCGTCTGCGCCCCTCCGTCGAGCGCATGCGACAGGTGGCCGACGGGTGCGTGCGAACCTTCCTCGCGGTGAAGGTTCCTGCGAGCCGACAGACCGTGCAGTGGGAGGATGCGCCGGTCATGGTGCGGGAGCCGACCGCGGACGGTGACGCGTTCGCGCCATTCCACTGGCCTCTCGAGTTTCCCGAAGTGTTCGCGGGACCCTCGGGGGGGTTCGATGCGTTTGTGGGCAACCCCCCATGGGTTGCCTTCGCCGGACGCGCGGCCCAGCCACTCTCGACTGCCCTTCGTGGATACTACTTGCACGTCAGCGACGCCTTTCGTGGCTACCGCACGTTGCACGGACTCTTCGTGCACCGGTGCGCATCGCTGCTCAGACCCGGTGGCCGCCTCGGTCTCGTCGTCCCGACGTCCATGTCGGACCTTGACGGCTACGTGCCGGTTCGCCGCGTGCATGATGCGCTCTGCGAAGTGGATGGGTCCCTGCCCGAGTTCGGGGGGCATGCCTTCGATGGAGTGTTCCAGCCGGCGATGGCGTTGCTGTCGACGCGACGGTCCGAGCCGAGGGAGGGCGGCGGCGCCGGGCACTGGCCGGTGCACCGAGGCGACCTGGAGGATTGGTCGTTGCACCTGCTGGACCGAATGGGGCGCTGGCCGACGGTACCCGCGGCAGCCTTCGGCGAACGGGGCTTCCAGTCGACCAAGGAGGATGCTCCTCGCTTGCGGCAGACCTCGGTCCCGTCCCATCCGTTTACCGTCCCGATCCGGGAAGGGGCCGACGTTCGTCCCTTCGAGGCGCTGCCGCCGCGCTTGCACTTGGATGGGACGGGGGTACAGGGCCGGTTGCGGGGCGTGGATGATTTCGCGCGGGTTGGCGTGCTGATCCGGCAGACCGCCCGCTACCCGATCGCAGCACTGGCGGACGGCGTGGCGTTCCGTAACTCGGTGCTGGCGGGCTACGGGTTCGAAGGCTGGCCCGTGGGAGCCTTGCTGGCCTACCTCAACGCGTGGCCTCTGCGCTGGGTCCACTACATGCGTCATCGCGACGCGCGCCAAGGCATGCCTCAGGTGAAAATCTCGCACCTGCGATCGCTTCCCGCTCCCGCCCTGTGTGCCGAGGACGCCGCCGCGCTCGACGCGCTGGGTCGGAAACTTGGGGTGAGAAACAAGGGAATCGACGACTTCGAGCAGCGTGACTTGGACGCGCTCGTGGGCCGGCTCCTGGGCATGTGTTCGAACGAACTGGACCGCATCGAGCGATGGCGAAAGGAGAAAGGGTTCCGTTGAGCCCCCTGTCGCGTTGACCCGTTGCGTTCGCGACGGCAAACTCAGACCAGCGCCTTCTTGCCCAAGGGTGGTGTCCATGCTGCGGTCTCGCTTCTCGCTCGTGCTCGTCGCTCTGGCTTCCTTGCCGTCCGGATGTGGGGGGGACGACTTCCGATCCTCTGGCGACGTCGGGACGACACCCGATGCCGCTCTGGACGCATCGGGTGATGCGTCGGCGGATACGGCGGCAGACATAGCGGAAGACACGTCGGCGGATATTGTGACGGAAGCCTGGGAGGATGGTCAGGGCGACGTGGCTGCCGAAGTCGATGGCTCCGAAACGGGCAAGCTTCTGGCGGGGGAAGCCTGCCTGGCGGACGACGAATGCGAGAGCGACGTTTGCACGGAAGGGGTTTGCTGCGAGACCCAGTGCGAGCCGTGCTGGACTTGCCGAGCACCAGGCAAAGCGGGGCAATGCACTCCGGTTGTCGAGGGACAGAACCCTGGCGAGGCGTGCGGGCAAACGGGCGAGCCGTGCTCGGGCGCCTGCGATGGCGTTGGCAACTGCAGCTACCCGAATGGCGACGTGTGCGACGATGCTGCCTGCCACGCCAACGGGCTCGACGTGCTCACGCCACGATGCGATGGGGCTGGCGAATGCCGGTCACAAACGGACTCTTGCTCGCCCTTCGTGTGCGAAGGTGCTGGGTGCCTCGTGTCGTGCACCGAGGGCCCCGAAGCCTGTGCCCCCGGCTTCTATTGCGACGGGGATGCGTGTCTAGGGAAGCATGGGCTCGGTGAGTCCTGCGATGTCGACGCGATGTGCACGTCGGAGCACTGTGCGGACGGAGTCTGTTGCGACGACGCCTGCGACGGAACCTGTGAGACCTGTGCAGTGAGCGGTCAGGAGGGCGTGTGTTCGCCGATCCCGGAGGAAACGGACCCCGCCCTGGAGTGCGCAGGGTCCAACTCCCTGTGCGCGGGTGCGTGCGACGGCCACCGAGCGTGCCTCTTCCCGGATGCGTCCCAACCGTGCGGGCCTTCCACCTGCCACGCGACGGAGAACGCGGAGGTGGTGCTGATGTGCAACGGCGCGGGCGGTTGCGAGGAATCCCAGAAGGACTGTGAGCTGTACGACTGTGAGTCCGTCGTGGGGGCTTGCCTCGCCAGTTGTTCGGGCCACGACGCCTGCATCGACAGCGCGTACTGCCAGGGGAGCACGTGCCACGCGAAGATGCCCGACGCCTCGGTTTGCCAGCAGGCCTACGAGTGCTCCAGCGGGTATTGCGAGCAGACGGTGAGCCAGAAGCGGTGCTGCAACACGGCCTGTCCGGAGCCGATGGACTGTGCGACGGGCGTGTGTCTTTGTCAGGGAGTGACCTGTGCGACCGGCGTAAGCTGTGTCCCCTGGTATCGCGACCTCGACCAGGATACGTATGGGGACCCGGCGTCGATGACGATGGGATGCGAGAACACAGCGCCGAAGGACGTCAACGGCAAGGACTACGTGCGGAACATGGACGACTGCTATGACCTGAGCCTTGCGGCCCGACCCGGGCAGACAGGGTGGTTCCAGGAGCACCGGGGCGACGGCAGCTTCGACTACGACTGCGACAAGGCGGAGGCGAAGGAGTTCAATGACACGTTGGCTTCTACGGCGACGTGCAAGGACTGCCGGTCGTACGCCTTGTGCTCCACCTGTGGCAATCCCCTCTTCAGGACCTACGGATACACGTGCAAGGTGCCGAGCGGGTTCGACAACACGTGCGGGCCCGTGGTGGTCAAGAGCTTCAAGCAACTCCGCCCCTGCGGACAGACCGGGACGCTGTTTGCGTGCAACCACGGTGACGGCATCTGCAGCAGCGTCGAGCTGACGACGCCGAACACCACCCAGCGTTGTCGATGATGATCAGGGAAAGACGATTGGCTCGAACACGGATGCGCCGCTTGATGCTGGTGATGGCAGCGATCCTCGTCGCTGGGGGCTACGCCTCCGACGGTCGCGCTGCGAGCGCTTCGGACCTGGCCGCGGCCAAGCGGTTGTTCGAGGCGGCCGAGGTCGATCAGACCCACATGCGCTGGGCCGAGGCGTTGGAGAAGCTCGAGCGCGTGGTCGGCATCAAGGAGACCGCGGGCGTCCGCTTCCACATCGCCGTCTGCCAGGAGAAGCTCGGCCAACTCGCGAAGTCTCTGGAGAGCTACGAGCGGGCCCGGGACCTCGCCCCCTCCACAGGCAGCAACGAGGTCCTCGAGATGGTCGGTCCCGAAATCGAGCGCATGCGCGCCCGCGTCCCTCGCGTTCGGGTCGAAGCTCCCAAGGGCGTAGGCCCTCTCGTCGTCCTCATCGACCAGTCCGTGTACGCGGACCTGCCGTCCGGACACGAGGTTCGCCTCGATCCCGGCACGCACCAAGTCCTCGTCAAGGTCGACGGGGAAGTCCGACTCGACCGTTTGGTATCCCTCGGCGAAGGACAGAGCGAGACGCTCCGCGTACGCGATTGGCGAAGCTCTTCCCCTGCCGCAACCTCCACGCCGTCGGAAACCTCCCCCTCGCCTGCCGACGTCGACCAGGCCGAATCGGATGGCGTCCCCACGGTCGCGTGGATCGCGTTGGGTGCGGGGGCCGTCCTCGGTGTTGGAGGGTACCTGGCCTACGCCAAGGCAGACGACCTTGCCGCTGAGTCCGCCGCCGCCTGCGCGCAAAGCATCGAATGCGACCCAGACCGCGCGGACGCGGTACGACGGTGGGACGGCCTTGCCCTCGGAATGTGGGTGGGGGCGGCCGTCGGCATCGGCACCGGCGTGGGCTTGATCCTTGCCGGTAACGAAGGCAAACCCACGACCGCCCTGGTCCTGTCGCCTTCCCACATGCACGTCCGGACGACCTTCTGATGAGACGACTGGCGATCTCCCTGTCCTTGCTCGTGGCTCCCTGCCTCGCGGGTTGCTCCTTCGACCTGTTTCACGACACGTCGTGGCTGACCGCGTGCGAGATCGACCCGACCGTCGCGGGGTGCGCCGACGCCGACACCCAGGACGGTGGGCCGGACGCACCCGCCGACGTCGGAGTCGAGGGGGATGTAGGTGTCGGTGAGGAGCCGGGCTCGGATGACGCCGGTGACGCGGAATCTGGCGGCTGAGCGCGGTTCCTTGTGCCGACGGTCCCCAAAACGAACGTCCGATCGTGGCGATCTTTGACAGGTCTCGAGGCGGATCGATATCCTGGGGCCCCCCTGGTGTGGCAACCGCCCATGTAGGGTTGCCCCAACCAGCTCAGGAGCCCTGAATGGCCACGAAGGTTCTCGTCTTTGAGAGTGATAGCGCGTTCGCCAACGAGCTGACCGCAGAGTTCCAGGCACTTGGCTGTGAACTGCAGGTCGTCGATGACGGCAACGTGGGGTTGCAGATGGCCGCGGGTGACCGGCCCGACCTCATCCTGCTGTCCATCGAGTTGCCCCGCATGAACGGGTTCTCCGTCTGCAACAAGCTCAAGAAGGACCCGGGGCTCAAGGACATCCCGCTCATCATCATGTCCAGCGAGTCGAGCGAGGAGACGTTCGAGCAGCACCGTCGCCTCAGGACGAGAGCCGAGGACTACGTCCACAAGCCGATCGCCTTCGCCGACTTGCTCCAGCGCGTCCAGCGCTTCGTCGAAATCGCCCCGGGTGGCGGACCTTCCTCGCTCGAGGACGCCATCATCATCGATGACGACATCGCCTTCGAAGAAAACGATGACGACGACCTTCACACCGTGATGATGGACCGACCTTCCATGGACCTCCTGGAGGGGCACGGGGCGAAGTCACCTCTCGGCTCTCCGGCGCCAGCCGTGCCCGCAGCGCCGGTCCAGCACGCACGGCGCCCGTCTTCTCGAGCGCCGAGCAAGATGGAAGTCCGAGACCTCGACGTCGACGAGTTCGCCGATGCTGCGTTCGATCGGTTGCTGGACGGATCGCAGCCACCTCCCCCGATGCAGGAGGCTCCGCTCGTGGACGCCTCGCCCACGGAAGCGCCCCCGAAGCCTTCCAAGTCCGAGGAACCCGCAGAGGTTCGCCCCGCCACGATCCCTTCGCTGCCCGAGATCGACCCCGAGGAGTTCGACCGTCTGCGCAAGGAGCTCGATCGCTACCGCGACGAGGTGGTCAAGCTCGAGCAAGAGCTGAGCTCCACCCGCTCGGAGACGCGTCGCCTCGAGGGACAGGTCAAGGCCGGTGCCGGAGCCTCGGCCGAAGTCGAGCGCTTGCAACATCAGATCGAGGAGCTCAAGACGCGCACCTCGACCGCCCCCGCCCGCGGTGGCGCCGTCTCGAGCAGGGAGTTCCTCGACTTGCGCGAGGCGCTCAACAAAAAGGACAAGGAGATCCTCGCCCTGCGCGACCAGATGTCGCAAAAGGAAAAGGACCTGCTCGATGCCAGGGACGTCAGTCTGGCCTTCGAGCGCGAGAAGGCTGACTCCCAGGACAAGCTCCTGGAGTTCGAGAAGCAGGCCCTCGACCTGCGCATGTCGATCGATCGCTTCACCGTCGAGAACAGTGAGGAGCGCCAGAAGAACACCGACCTGCAAGCGCAGCTCGACGCGAGCAAAAAGCAGGTCGAAGAGCGCGACTCCCGGCTCGTCGAGGCAGAGGCCCGAAGGGGCCGCGAGCTCGAAGAGCAGCGCAAGTCGCTCGAAGCCGAACATGCCTCCGTGCTCGACAAACAACGGCTGGAGGCTGACAAGGTCATCGTCGACCTCCAGGGCGAGAAGGACGGTCTGGTCGCGCGCGTGTCGGACCTCGATACGCAGGTGTCGGATCGGGACGGTCGGATCGCGGGGCTCGAGTCGGACAAGAGCGGTCTGTCGTTGCGCGTGTCGGAGCTCGAGACGCAGGTGTCGGACCGGGACCGCCGGATCGCGGGACTCGAAACAGACAAGAGCGGTTTGTCGACGCGCGTGTCGGAGCTCGAAGCGCAGGTGTCGGACCGGGACGGCCAGATCGCGGGACTCGAAACGGACAAGAGCGGTTTGTCGACGCGCGTGTCGGAGCTCGAAACGCAGGTGTCGGACCGGGACGGCCAGATCGCGGGACTCGAAACAGACAAGAGCGGTTTGTCGACGCGCGTGTCGGAGCTC
>CAZAWR010000116.1:15943-29041 GCA_964488865.1 uncultured Polyangiaceae bacterium
GCGGTTTGTCGACGCGCGTGTCGGAGCTCGAAACGCAGGTGTCGGACCGGGACGGTCGGATCGCGGGACTCGAAACGGACAAGAGCGGTTTGTCGACGCGGGTATCGGAGCTCGAGACGCAGGTGTCGGACCGGGACGGTCGGATCGCGGGACTCGAGTCGGACAAGAGCGGCCTGTCGACGCGGGTGTCGGAGCTCGAGACGCAGGTGTCGGATCGGGACGGCCAGATCGCGGGACTCGAAACGGACAAGAGCGGCCTGTCGACACGCGTGTCGGAGCTCGAGGCGCAAGTGTCGGACCGGGATGGCCGAATCACGGGACTCGAAACGGACAAGAGCGGCCTGTCGACACGCGTGTCGGAGCTCGAGGCGCAGGTGTCGGACCGGGATGGCCGGATCGCGGAGTTCAAGTCGAACGTTGGCGACCTCGAGTCGCGCTTGGGAGACCGGGACGCCCGGATCGGAGAGCTCGAGTCGCAGGTCCGGGACCGGGACGGGAAGATCGGGGACCTGGAGTCGCGGGTTCGCGAGAAGGACGAGCGGATTGGTGGGCTCGAGGACGACCTGCGGGCCGCGCGTGCGAGGATCGACGAGGTGGAAGGCGAGAAGAAGGAGCGCGACACACGCATCCGGGATCTCGAGTCGAGCCTCGCGAAGATGATCATGGACCGGGACGCCTTGGTGGATGCGAAGCGCGAGCTGTCCGAGAAGTCGTCTGACTTGGAGGCGAAGCTTGGCGCCACACTCGAGAAGCTCGAGCATGCAGAGGCATCCCTCGCCGCAGAGCTGGACCGCGGGAAGAAGAACCAGACGAAATGGGACCACGACAAGGCGTCGCTCGATCGGGCGAAGAACGCGCTCGCCGCGGTCCTGTTGCAGATCGAAGAAGTGGAGACGCGCGGTCTCGAGTGACGGTGCGCCGGGACTACTGCAGTCCTGCCCGTTTTCTGAGCAGCTCGGCCTGCGCTTCCGCCTCGGCCCGGATCTTCTCCGGGTCCCACCCTTGAAGCTCTCCGTTGCGTACGAGCCACTTGCCGTCGGCCATCACGTCTCGCACGTGTTGCGAGCCGGTGGCAAACACGAGCGCATCCACCACATTCACGACCGGGGCTTGCTGGATCGAGCGCAAGGACACGATCAGAAAGTCGGCGCGTTTGCCCACCTCGATGGACCCTATCTCGTGCTCCAGGTTGAGAACCCGAGCGCCGCCGATCGTGCAAAGGTCGAGCGCTTGCTGTGACGAGAAGGACCCCGGGCCGTCACGGAGCTTGGCGAGAAGTCCTGCCTGGCGCATCTCCATCCAGGCATCGAGGTTGTTGTTGCACGCGGCCCCGTCCGAGCCCAGGCCCACCGCGGCCCCTGCTCGCACCAGATCGCCCACCGGGGCAATCCCCGACCCGAGCTTCAGGTTCGCGCTCGGGCAGTGCACCACGTGCGTGTCGGCGGCGGCGATCGAGCGGACCTGCCGGTTCGTGAGTTGCACGCCGTGCACCAGCACGCAGCGGGGTCCCCGCGCCCCCCATCGGCTCAAGACGTCGACATCGTCGGCCCCGTGAATGGCTCGAACCGCGCTGCGCTCCTCCGCGTGCTCTGCCGCATGCACGTGCAGGAAGAAGCCCGCACTCATGCGGTCGACCGTCTCCCGGATGAGGCGCTCGCTGCACGAAAGGATGAACCGGGGAGCGTACGCGTAGCGGATGCGCCCGTTGGCCGCGCCGTCCCACGTGGCGCACAGTTGGTCGCTCTCGGCCAGGCTCGCCTTCGTCCCTTCACGCAGCTTGCGCGGGACGCCTTGCCCGCGGTCCATCATCGCCTTGCCCCCGTACGCTCTCACCCCGAACCGAACGCAAGCGTCGAACAGCACGTCGTGGCCGTGGGTGGTCCCCATGTCGAGCAAGGTGGTGGTCCCGCCACGGACAAGCTCCGCCAAGGCGAGCTCGGCGCTCGCTCGCAAGCTGTCCGCATCGTGTGCCGCCTCGAGCGGCCAGACGCGTTGCCGGAGCCACGTGAGCAAGGGAAGGTCCTCTGCCATCCCGCGCATCAGCGTTTGGCACAGGTGCACGTGGGTCTGTACGAGGCCAGGAACCAGCGCGCAGCCTTCCGCGTCGATGACTTCGGAATCGGGCCGCGCGCGGCGTCGTGCGTCCGGGCCCACGGCGAGAATGCGCCCGTTGCGCACCACGACATCACCACGAAGGATGCGTCGCTGCGAGTCACACGTCACGATGTGAGCACGGGACACGACCAGGTCGTTCAGGAGCCACCTCCGTCGCGTGGGGGCAGCATGTCGCCCCGGAACGCATCGGGAAGGAGTTTGGACAGGGAGGTGGCCCGAGCCATGGTTCCGGGCGTGGTGGATGCCAGGTAGACGGGGACGTCCTGTGCGAACTCTGCGAGGACCTGGCGGCACATGCCGCAAGGCGGGGTGGGCGTGGGGGCCCCGGTCACGACGGCGATGGCGCGGATTTCCCTCTCGCCGTTCGCGATCATGGTGCCGATGGCGACCCGTTCGGCGCAGATGCACAGGCCGAAGGATGCGTTCTCGACGTTGCATCCGGTGAAGATGCGACCTGAACCGGTCAGGACGGCAGCGCCCACGCCGAAGTTGGAGTAGGGGGCGTAGGCATTGCCTCTGACTTCCTTGGCGGCATCGACCAAGGCATCCCAGTCGATGGCGGGGCGGTTCACGACGAGACCTCCTGGGCTGTGAGGGTGACCCACCGTCGGATGAGGCGCACGAAGTCGGCGCGGGTGCGGTTGGCGACCTCTTCGACTTCCTTGTGATCGAGCGGCTGGGGAGAGATCCCGGCGGCCAGGTTGGTAATGCAAGAAATGGCGGCGGCGCGCACGCGCATGTGGCGTAGGGCGATGATCTCGGGGACGGTGCTCATGCCGACGGCGTCGGCGCCGAGGGCGCGGGCCATGCGGATCTCGGCGGGCGTCTCGTAGGTGGGTCCGAGGTTGGCCTGGTAGACGCCTTCGTGCAGTGTGAGTCCCTCGAGCCTCGCTGCCTTGCGCGCGATCTCGCAGAGTCCTCGGTCGTAGGCCTCGGTCATGTCGGGAAAGCGCGTGCCCAGGGCTTCGACGTTGGGGCCCACGAGGGGGTTGCGGCCGGTCATGTTGATGTGGTCGATGATGAGCATCAGGTCCCCGGGGTGCAGGGACGGGTGCACGCCGCCAGCGGCGTTGGTGATCAGCACGGCTTTGCAGCCGAGACGGGCGAGCATGCGGACGCCGAAGACCACCCGTTCGGACTCGTGACCCTCGTACAGGTGAACGCGTCCCTGCATGCAGGCGACCTCCACGTGGTCCACCTGGCCGAGGGACAGGACGCCCGCATGGCCCACCACGCGCGACATGGGCATCTTCGGGATGTCCGCGTAGGGAATGCGGGTCGGGTCTTCGAGCGTGTCGCCGAAGGCGCCCAGGCCTGAGCCGAGCACCACACCGACGAGCGGTGGCTGGGGGCGGCGGTTGCGGATGGCAGCGACGGCCTCGTCGAGCAGGCCGGTGATACCGTGGGGGCTCATGGGCCGGAGGCTACAACGGCTGGCGGTGAAGTGGGGTTCGATTGGGCGGTGGGCGTTGGATTTGGACACGAGGGGCTGGCGTTCGGGGACCGATTTGGCTACAGAGCACCGCATGGCTTCGAAGTTCAGCGACTTTCTCAACGAGAAGAAGATCGATCCCCGCCGCATCCTGGCTGCCTCCAAGAAGATCGAGCGGCTGCGTCCCGAGGACCGCACCATCCGACTTAAGGAGCGCACCGCGCGCCGGAGCGAGGATGGGATGCCCGAGGAGATGAAGAAGAACCGCGTGAAGCCGCGCACGGGACGGCCTGTGACCCGGCCCGCGATGGCGGCGGCCATCAACGGCAAGTCCCTCACGGGGCCCCAGAAGACCCGCTTGCTGCGCGCCGTCAATCACGTGCTCCAGGCCAAGAAGCTGGAACCCGTCGAAATCCGCGCGCTCTTCTAGCCGGTTTTCCCCTCCAGGCGCTTCCCGGGACTTCTCTGACCGACCAAATCGTCGGACGGTCGACGTATGCCTCCCTTGCGCCGCCAACCTGGTATGCTTGCGCCCCATCCTGGCGGACGAGCCGGCACGGTCGATCGTCGCAAGCTCGGCGCGGGCACATTCGAAGAGACCAACCTCCGACCAACGAGGACAGGCAACGATGGGCGACATCAAGATGAGCATGGTCGACGCGATCGCGAAGATGCAGAACTACGATCTGTATCGAGATCTGTACTGGGAAGGTTCGTTCGAGGACTACCTCCAGCTCGTGCGCGAGAGACCTCAGGTCACCCGCAACGCGTTCCAGCGCGCCTACGACATGATCATCAGCCACGGGACCGAGGAGTACATCGACAACAAGAAGAAGCTCGTGCGCTACAACTTCTTCCGCGACGAGGCGAACAATGAGGCCGATGCCATCTACGGGCTCGACATCCCCCTGATGCGCCTGGTCCACGTCTTCAAGGCGGCCGCCCAGGGCTATGGCCCCGAAAAGCGTGTCATCCTCTTGCACGGCCCCGTCGGCTCGTCCAAGTCCACCATCGTCCGGCTCATCAAGAAGGGCCTCGAGCAGTACACCCGCACCCCCGAAGGCGCCCTCTACACCTTCCGGTGGACCAACCTGCGCGAGCTCGGGCTCTCCACGCAAGAGGACGCCATGGAGTGTCCCATGCACGAGGAACCCCTGCGCCTCATCCCCCAGCAGTGGCGCGAGAAGGTCATCGAAGACCTCGGCCTGTCCAATGACCAGTTCCGCGTTCGCGTCGACGGTGACCTCGATCCCGCTTGTCGCTTCCTGTTCCGCAGCCTGATGAAGGCCTACGACGGCGACTGGTCTCAGATGATCAGCAAGCACATCTGCGTGCACCGCATGGTCATGAGCGAGCAGGACCGCATCGGCATCGGCACCTTCCAGCCCAAGGACGAGAAGAACCAGGACTCCACCGAGCTCACGGGCGACATCAACTACCGCAAGATCGCCGAGTACGGCTCCGACAGCGACCCCCGCGCCTTCAACTTCGACGGCGAATTCAACATCGCCAATCGCGGAATCGTCGAGTTCGTCGAGGTCCTCAAGCTCGACGTCGCCTTCCTCTACGACCTGCTCGGCGCCTCCCAGGAGCACAAGATCAAGCCCAAGAAGTTCGCCCAGACCGACATCGACGAGGTCATCATCGGTCACACGAACGAGGCCGAGTACAAGAAGCTGCTCAACAACGAGTTCATGGAAGCCCTCCGGGACCGGACCATCAAGATCGACATCCCTTACATCACGCGCCTGTCCGAGGAGATCCGCATCTACGAAAAGGACTTCTCCAGCGAGAAGGTCCGCGGCAAGCACGTCGCTCCCCACACCCTCGAGGTCGCCGCCATGTGGGCCGTGCTCACCCGCCTCGAGGACCCCAAGAAGCACTCGCTCGCCCTCGTCCAGAAGCTCAAGCTGTACGACGGCAAGGTCCTGCCCGGCTACACCCAGGACAACGTCAAGGAGCTTCGCAAAGAGTCCAAGCGCGAGGGCATGGAAGGAATCAGCCCCCGGTACGTGCAGGACAAGATCTCCAACGCTCTCGTCAACGACGCCGGGGAGGGAACCATCAATCCCTTCATGGTGCTCAACGAGCTCGAGAAGGGCCTGCGGCACCATTCCCTCATCAGCAACGACGAACAGCGCAAGCGCTTCGCAGAGGCCATCGGCATCGTCAAGCTCGAGTACGAGGACATCGTCAAGAACGAGGTGCAGCGGGCCATCAGCGCGGACGAAGACGCCATCGCCAAGCTCGCCGCCAACTACATCGATAACGTCAAGGCCTTCACCCTCAAGGAGAAGGTCAGGAACCGTTACACCGGACAGGACGACGAGCCCGACGAGCGTCTCATGCGATCCATCGAGGAGAAGATCGCCATCCCCGAGAACCGCAAGGAGGACTTCCGCCGAGAGATCATGAACTACATCGGTGCCCTTGCCGTGGAAGGCAAGCGCTTCGAGTGGCACATGAACGAGCGGCTCCGCACCGCCCTCGAGCGCAAGCTCTTCGAGGATCAGAAGGACTCCATCAAGCTCAAGACCCTCGTCGCCGCCGTCATCGACAAGGATACCCAGGACAAGATCGACACGATCAAGGATCGTCTCATCAAGTACTTCGGTTACAACGAAGTCAGCGCGACCGACGTCCTCAACTTCGTCGCCTCCATCTTCGCCCGCGGCGACGCCAAGGAGTGAACCCCCACAGGCTCCCCGGCGTCCACCGCTAGCAATTCCCCGTCCGCAAATTCCCCGATCTTGCTCGTGCTCGTGCGATCCGCGGTGAGCGCGGCGAGGGGGCTTTGCGAAAGCCCCCTAATGAAAAACGCTCAAGGCGGCGGCGGTCGAACGACCAGCCACTGCGGCTGGACCTGCATGTGCGTTTGCAGCTGGCGCCACCCTTGGTCCAGATCCCGTCGCCACGTGGGCTGCATCGTGCCCGGATGCCTTTGCTCGATCGTGTACGCTTGGAGCATCCAGCGGTGGGCCTCCGGGTAGTTGCCCAGTACGAGCATCGACAGGCCCCGGTAGGTGGCGTACTCCGCTTGGCGCTTCGGCGGCTCTGCGCTCAAGTCCTGCTCGTGCCGCTGCAGCACCTCTGCCGATTCGATGTAACGCCCCTCGTGGTAGAGACGACGCCCCCGAGCCACGTACCCCCCGCACGACGTCACCACAAACGAAAGCACCGCTGCCAGCAGCAGCACCTTCGTTCGATCAGCAAACCCGCGCACGTTGAACACTTAGGCCCCAGCGTAGCGCATCCCAACCTGTCACGCACGCACGCTGGCGCCTCCGGGTCAACGAGACAGCTTGCTCGTGCCGAATAGGTCGTCGAACGCTTGATCGAAGTCGTCCACACCCCCGGACGCCTTCAAGCGTGAGGGCTCCGACGTTGGCTGCAACGTTCGGACGCGCTTCGCCACGTCCCGGAAGTTGGGGTCCCGACGCATCACCTTCTCGAAGTAGTACAGGGCCTCCTGCGGATTGTCCCTCGACTGGTAGATGGCTCCCAGCTCGAAGTACAACGAGAGCTCTTGCTCCACGGTCTTGTGCTCCGCGTGAAGGCCGCGGATGAACGCCTCGATCGCGCCGTCCGAATCCCCGATCTCGGTGCGAACGATCCCGATCATCGACCAGCACACGCACTCCCGCTTCGGATCCCGCGCGGCCATCGCGAACTCCGCCACCGCGTCCGTCAGCAGCCCCATCTCCTTGTACGCCATCCCCAGATCGTAGTGAGTCTGGCTGTCGCTCTCAGAGACCTGCGCCTTCACCCCCTCCTTGAACTTGGCGAAGACCTCCTCGACATCCACGGCCTTGCCGAACCCATCCGAAGCCTCCGGCTGCTGCGGAAGCAGATTGCTGTCCAACGCATCGAGCGAAGCCGCGATGTCGAACGCGTTGTCCTCCACCACCTCGAGATGGGGCGCCAGCGGAACCGCATGCTCCCCACTGCCCCCCGCAGCGGCCATCGCCTCCGCGATCTCTCGCATGCGCTCCACCAACAGCGGATGGTTCGGAAAACGCTGCCCCTGTTCCTCCAGAACCCCCATGGCGTCCTCGAACAACCCCCGCGACGCGAAGAACTCGGCTTCCTCGAGAGCATCCTCCAACGAATCCCCACCCCGGAAACCTCGCGTCCCCGCCAGCGGCGCCACCGCCACTTCACCCGTCTCGACCCCACGCCCGGACGGCACCTCCTCGACCCCTTCGTCCGCAAGGAACTCCGGCTCCGCAGCGCCGAAATCAGCGTAGTCCTCGTGCCCCGACTCCGGCGCCCCCCCCGTGACCATCACGTGCTCGGACGTCCCGAAGCTCATGTCCAGATCGTCAAACGACTCGGGAACGCGACCTTCCTCTGACAGCGGGAAGCTCGGAAGAGGATCTCCCTGCCCAAAGGGCTCGTCGATCCCTCCCGATTCAGCCAGCAGCCGCGCCCCGTCCACCGCCGCGAAAGGATCGTCTGCCGTCAGCAGCGCCGCGTAATCAGCCCGCTCCGCAGCAGGGACCGAAGACATGGCGTACGAAGGGTTGATCTCCTCCAGGTCGTAGGACGGGAGAGGTTCGGTCCGCTCATAGCCTGCAGGGTGCGCGCCGTAGGATTCGTAGTCGGGCAAGCCGTCGACCGCGGCGTACGGATCGTGCTCGGCAGCCGCGCGCATCTGGCCCGTGTTGCTGAGCAGCGCGGAGACGTCGTACCCAAGCTGGCTCAGCAGATCTCGCGCGGGCTCGTGCCTTCCGTCGAGAGCCAGGACCTCGGACAGAAACTGCGCTCCCGACTGCACGTCCTGCGCTTCGAGGTACATACCGGCGATGATCATGAGCTCGTCACAGGCGCCCCCGAAGTCTCCGGACTCGATCAACATCTCCTTGAGCGCGAAGCGCAGGTCGAACGCTTCGGGGTTGACCTCGAGGCCAATGCGCAGCGTCTCGAGGGCCTTGTCGTAGAGCTGGTGAGTACGGAACGCGCTGGCGTTCGACAGGACCTCTCGGGCATGCGCTGCCGCGTCGAAGGGCTGCTCCGTCCCGAAATCCTCCACAGCTTGGAGACTCTCGGGAACGTACACCGACCGCATCGATCGCGGCCCCTCGTCCATTTCCGGTAGCACACCGATCTCGGTGTCCGTCATCGGGTCCAACTCTTCGAAGCTCTCGTCCAGGCCGAAGTCCTCCTGGTGCGCCGCGCTGACTTCGAGATTCCCCTCCTCCGCATGGCTCGGCTCGAGCTCCAACTCGACGCTTGTCATGTCCGGGATGTCGACGAATTCCTCCGAGACCTCGATGACGGCGTCCTCGGACGAAGTGACCGGCACCTGGACGGAGGGGGGTGGATCGCTTCTCGCCCCAGGGTAAGCGGACGCACGCTCCGCAGCCAAAATGGACCGGGCCAGCGTCTGCACCGCGTCGTCGTTCGGCGCCTCGGCCATCAACGTCCGCGCGGCCTCCTTCGCGATGGCAAATTCACCCTTGTCCCGGGCGATCCGCGCAAGCTCCTTGCGCACCTCGATGCCCTTCGGCGCCTGTCCGATCGCCCCGAATGCACGCGACAGCAACGCTAGCGTCTTGAGGTCCCGGTTGTCCGCCTGGAAACAGATCTGCAATTTCGCGAGCGCCTGCATGCCGTCTTCATCACGGCCTCGGTCGAGATAAATCTCCGCCGCTCGCCGCGCCAGCGCCGGATCGGGCTTCTGAAAGAACATCCTCTCGATGACCTTCAGCGCGTCATCGCTGCGCCCCATCCCCAGCAGAATCTCCGACGCCATCGAGAATTGATTCAGCGCCTCGTCCGACTCCTCCTGCCGCAACAAAGCTTCCGCAAGGCGCAACCTCGTGAGCGGGTTGTTGCCGTTGATCTCGACGATCTTGTGGAAGATGTCGATGGCCTCCCGATCACGACCCGTGCGCTGCAAGTGAGACGCGTACTCGTCGTAGGCCGAAAGCGCATCGCCCGTCAGTCCGAGGTCCTGGTAGAGCTGAGCGAGCTTCGGAATGATGTGTCCGTACTGCTCCGCCAGGTGAGGCACGTGCTTGCGGATGATCTCGCGGATCTGCTTGTAGACCGCGATCGCCTTGACCGAAAAACCCTGCGACGCGTAGTGCCGTGCCACCCTCTCGTAGGTGGCGATCGCCGCCTCGAAGGCCTGCGTTCGCGCCTGAAGATCGCCGATCTTCAGCAGCGTTCGCGCGTCGTTGGGATCCTCCTGAACGATTCTCTGGTACTCGACGATGGCCCGGTCGAGGCGCTTCTTCTCGACGAACTTCTGGGCAGCCTGGAGGACCTTTTCTCGGTCGATGGGCACGGTGGCGTGGACTCCGGAGCGGACCGCGGACGCGAAATGCGCGCGGCGCGGTTATTCATGGAAATCTACGGGTTCCTTCGCGGACCCGTCAAGGAAAGTGCTGGCCCTTCGTGTTGGTGCGTCATCCAAGGGCCATGACGCATGCCGTCACATGGGCCGAACGACCACGATGATGACCGCGGCCAAGCAAGAGACCCCAAACAACACAACGGCAGACGTCGTCGCTGGGGTGTGGAAAGCACGAGCAGAGGCGGAGGACCTTATGCGTGCTCCAACGAAATGATGGGCCACGATGGCCACAAGCGCCAGCACTAGCTTCGCGTGCATGAAGTGAGTGGCGACCAGGTAGTGATGCCAGTCCATGCCCAGCCGAATCGCGCCGAACGTGAAGGCCAGCCAGAAACCGGGCTGTGCAACCCAGCGGTAGACGCGCGTGGCAATGAGCTTACGTGTAGTGTCATCGGATGACGTGACACTTGCGGCCACGAACGCCGACACCAGCGAACCCACCCACAATAGCAGCCCCACCGCGTGAAGCGCCGTCATCCAAGCGTCCAATCTCACTCGCTTACCTCATTCTCCCCGCGCAGGTGCCACGACAGCCCTGCTCGGGCTACATTGCCTCTTCACCATGTGCGCCACGTCCTACCACGCCCCGTTCTTTCCGGGAGGACCTCAACCGATCGATGAGCACGTCTGCACTCGTTTGCTTCACGCCGCCCTCCGCCACGGGGGAGACCACGCGGACCTGTTCTTCGAGTACCGCGCCATCGGCTCCTACTCCTTCGAGGAAGGTATCCTCAAGTCCGCGTCCAAGTCCGTCTCCCTCGGCCTGGGTGTCCGTGTCCAGATCGGAGATGCCACCGGCTACGCCTACACCCAGGACCTGTCCGAGGAGAAGATGCTCCGCGTCGCCCACGTCGCAGGTCAGATCGCCCGGGATGCCTCGCCCCACACCCCGCAACCCCTCGAGCCTCTGTGCCTGCCCCATCGCTACGACCCCGGTCCCGGCGGGCTGGACGAACCCGCCGCCGCCAAGCGCGAGCTCCTCGCAAGAGCTTGTGACGTAGCCCTTCGCGTCGACCCCCGCATCATCAAGGCCGACGCCGGTCTCACCGAGGCCATCCGAGCCATCCTCGTCGCCTCCAGCTCCGGCTCCTTCGTCCGCGACGTCCAGCCCATGATCCGATTCGGCATCCGCACCGTCTCCGAGCAGGGCGGCAAGCGAAGGCTCGGCTCGAGCGGCGGCGGTGGCCGAACCGACCTCTCCTACTTCGACCTCAACCCCATCGACGCCCACGCAGAAAGAGCCGCGCGCCAAGCCATCACCCTGCTCGACGCTCGCCCCGCCCCCGCCGGCGAAATGGATGTCGTCCTCGCCCCCGGTGATAGCGGTATCCTCCTTCACGAAGCCGTCGGCCACGGCCTCGAGGCCGACTTCATCAGAAAAAAAACGAGCCGCTACGCCGACCGCATCGGCGAAAAGGTCGCCAGCGACCTGTGCACCGTCGTCGACGACGCCACGCTCAATCGCGGTCGCGGGTCCATCAACGTCGACGACGAAGGCGTGATCCCTCACCGTGTGACGCTCATCGAGGCGGGCACGCTCTGCGGTTACATGCACGACCGGCACAGCGCGCGCCTCGATGGCATCGAGCCCACCGGCAACGGACGGCGGGAGAGCTTCGCCTCCCACCCGATTCCGCGCATGACCAACACGTACCTGCTCGGCGGCCAGGATGACCCCCTCGACATCGTGCGCGGTGTCTCCCGTGGGATCTACGCCAAGTGCTTCGGCGGCGGGCAGGTCGACATCTCCAACGGTGACTTCGTCTTCTCCCTCACCGAGAGCTATCTCATCGAGGACGGTCAAATCACTGCGCCCCTGACCGATGTCAACCTCGTCGGCAACGGACCCGAGGTCCTCCGGCGGGTCACGCACGTCGGCCACGACTTCAAGGTGTCCGATGGCATCTGGACGTGCGGCAAGGAAGGTCAGTCCGTGCCCGTGGGCGTGGGCTGTCCCAGCGTAAAGATTGCGGGTATCACGGTGGGGGGAACCCGCACGGGGTGATCGACATGCAAGCCAGCCAGCCAACAGGACCCATCGTCGTGACCATGGGATGCCCGTCCGGGGTGGGGCCCGAGATCGCGGTGGTCGCCGTGCGTGAAGCACGGCGTCGTGGAATGGACTGCCGGATCCTGGGCGATCGGGGCGCGTTGCTCGCTGCGGCCGAGACGCTCGGGCTCGACGCCGACGCGTTGATCGGTCGCTCCGCCAGCGCGCTGCCGCTGGCGCATCGCATCCCCATCCTGGAGACCGTCGCGCCGCTGTCGGAGGCGGACCGGGTGCCCGGCAAGCCCACGTCCGCGGGCGGCGTCGCGCAGCTGTCCTGGGTCGATCACGCCACGGACCTGGCGAAGCGAGGAGACGCTGCGGCCATCGTCACCGGGCCTGTTTCCAAGGACGTGATCGCTCACTGTGGGGCCCCAGGGGCCGAGGTCTTCATGGGCCACACCGAGCACATCGCACGCCGGCTTGGGGCGGGAATCCCCGTGATGGTCTTCGTCGCCGACGGCTTCGCTGTGTCGCTGGTGACGACACACCTGCCCCTGCGCGACGTGGCATCCCACCTCTCGGTCGAGACGGTTCTTCACGCCACTCTCGAGACGATCCGCTTGCTTTCGCGGCTGGGCTGCCGTCCCCCCCGCGTGCTCGTCTCCGCCCTCAACCCCCACGCCGGAGAGGGCGGACTGATCGGTCAGGAGGAGGCGACGATCATCGCGCCGGCGGTCGAGGCTGCGAGGTCTTGGGCCCTCGAGCAAGGCATGGGGGCCGTGGTGGATGGCCCGAGTCCCGCGGAGGCCGCCTTCCGAATCGCCATGGGCGGGGCGTACGACGGCGTGGTCGCGATGTACCACGACCAGGGGACGATCCCGATGAAGCTACGGTTCTTCGGTCGAGCGGTGAACGTGACCGCGGGGCTTTCGATCGTGCGCACGAGTGTGGATCACGGCACCGCGTACGACATCGCGGGCAAGGGCAAAGCGGAGGCGGGATCATTGCTCGAAGCGATCCGCCTCGCGGACAGGCTGGAGAGGGGGAAGCCCGGGTAGGGCGAACCGAAGTGGACGGAGGCTAGCTTCACTAGCCCCAAATCAAGCGCTCCGCGCTGCTTTGGGCCTAGGTTTTTCAAAGGGGGCTTCGAAAAGCCCCCTCGCCGCGCTCACCGCGGCTCACCCCAAAACGCCTCGCCTT
>CAZAWR010000117.1:0-28723 GCA_964488865.1 uncultured Polyangiaceae bacterium
CCCCCTTAGAAAGACCTAGACCCAAAGCAGCGCGGAGCGCTTGATTTGGGTCTAGCGCGCCCCACAAGCCTCGACTACCCCCGCCTCGCAAGCGCGCCCGTACAGTACTCTCGCGCGCTTCTGGTCCACGGCCACGCCGTCCCCCGTCTGCAACAGTCCTCCCAAGTTGGCGCACGCCGCCGCAATTCCCCCCTCGCACGCTCGCTCGTAGAGGACCGCCGCTTTGCCCTTGCTCACGGGGACACCGCGCCCCAGCTCGTGCAAGAGCCCGAGGTTGCTGCATCCCCTCGGCTCGCCCATGTCACACGCTCGCTCGTACAACACGGCCGCTCGCTCCGCGCTCGCTCCTACGCCCCTCCCCTCCTCTTCGTGCAGGCCGAGATTGAAGCATGCCGCGGCAACCCCCGCGCGACACGCTCGGTCCGCCAGCAACACCGCACGCCTGTCGTCCACGGCTACGCCCCGCCCTTCCCGCAGCATCACCGATAAATCCGAACACGCCACGGGCTCCCCTAGCTCGCAGGCTCGCTCGTAAAGAGCCGCGCCATGGCCGAGGTCCACGGGCACGCCCGCCCCGTGATGCACCATCGCTCCAAGGTTGAAGCACGCCCGCGCCACCTCGCGGTCGCATCCCCTCGCGAACCAATCCGCAGCCCCCGCCGCATCGCCCCCCTCCTCCACCGCAAGCCCCAAGCCCAAACAAGCGGGCCCATGCCCCGCCTGGCACGAACGCCGCAATAGGGAGCCCACGTCACCCGGCGCGACGCCCGCGCCTGGGATCAATTGCCCAAAGCTGGCGAGCAGATAACAAGCCTCCGGGTCCCCCAGGTCACATCCCCGACCCAACCAGCGCGCCGTCTCCTTCGGGTCCGGCCCCGGTCCCTCGACCCCCGCTCGCCCCAGCCTCGTGCACGCACTCGCTCGCCCGGCGTAGCACAGCTTCGGGCACGCGAGGAGTTCCCCCGCCTCGCACCGGTCGGCCAGCACACCGGGGTCGGACCGACCAGAGTCGGCATCGCCCTGTGCGCGAGCCATCGGAGTCAGCCCGCCTGGTCCACCGCCACACCCCAGCCCCGCGACGACCCATCCGGCTGCCGCAAGAATTCCCAAACCAAAGCGCCGCCTCAGTTCGATACGCTCACCTCGAGGTCGAACGAATCCGTGGGAGCACCCGCTCCAAGGTGTCGAACGAACACCAAGTGCACTCCGTCGTAGGCCACCTCGTGGGACGCGGACACCGCTTCTCCCGCACCGGAAGCGGACTGCCTCGCAACGACGCCGAGCCCCGAGGACGCCTCGTCGGACTGCCACGAATACGAACCCGACGCGTACTGCGGCCCCCCGGGGGTCGCGACCCAAATGTCCGCATGGATCCCAGGACCCTGAGGCGCCACCGAAATGGCAGCCGTCTGTCCACTCCCGGCCTCGAACGCGAATACCGTGTACCCGGAACCTCCCACCGTTTGCGCCATCCGCTGCGCCGAGCTCCCGGGCAACACCGTTCCGAGCCCCACCGGTGTCAACGCGTGAAACGTCGTGTCGTAGATCGCCCCGACAATGTCCCCAGAAGCCCCGTCCGTGACCTGGTACAACCTCGTCCCGGAAACTGGCACGTAAGCCATCAAGGGTTCCATCCCAGCGCTCGGGAACGCAGGGGCCGTCGCGTCCAGCATCCCCGGGATTGCCTCGAACGTCGTCGTGAGATAGGCCTCCACGGGGTTGGTCCAAGCGGGCCACGCGGTGGAAAACCCAGTCGACAAGATCACCTGGCCCGCCGCGGCGGTCAGCCGCCCGAAGCCCGCCGACGAATACACCGCCGGCATCTCATGGACGGGGAGCCCGCCGTGCACGGTCCCCGACACGAGCGAATTGGCCACCGGCGCATCCACGTCGAGCGCGTAGGAGGGAATCTCCGCCCCCTGATCACCGTGCAGGAGCAGATAGACTCGCTGGTCTTCCTCGAAGAACCTGCGCAGCTTGCCCGCCCCGTACTTGCTCGCCGAAGTCGGATCGCCCAGCGCCACCAGCCCCTCGTCCATCATCTGCATCCGCAACGTCGCTGTCGCCGTATCGGGAACCTCGACCCCCGCGGCAAACACCGTGCCTTCCACGACGTCCCAAGACAGCAGCTTGCTCGTCCCGGCGTCGAGACTTCCTGTCGCACAGCTCGAAGTCCCGCAATCCACGGTCGTCACCTCTTCCGCGCGCATCTCGTACGCCACCCCTGGCCCAATGGCCAGCAGGTGGTCGACCACGACGCTGTGATCTCCCGCCGCCGTTGCTGCAAAGAGAAGGGTGGCGTCAGCGTCCGTGGCATAGGCGAGGTTTTCCCGAACCAGCGCTCCACTGGGACCGAAGAGCATCAGGGCCGCGAACACGTCGTTGCCTGGCTGGCCGGAAGGCTGGCCCAAGTTCCGAATCACCCGCGCGTCGTGAACCTGCAGGTCCTCGAGCTGGTAAAAGGACAATGCCCCCTGGGCCATCGACCCGTACTTCACCGCGGGCAAGGAGGAGACAGACGTGGGCGCGGGGTCCCCGAGGTTCTCCACCGTGACGAAGTAGCTGAAAGCATCGCCTCCCACCGGCAACGTCACCCAACCGAACAGGTCCGCCGTCACGTGCGCGTAGTCTGACACCACCAGCGTGTACGAGCCGTCCCGGGGCAGATAGAACTCGCGCTCCGTGTCCACCCCCGACGGGTTCACGGCGTACCGGGCGTACAGGGGAACCCCCTCGCCATCGTCCTGCTCCGAGACCAGCGCGAAGGCCGGATGGGCCGCCCCCTCCGATGTGGCATGCACACGCAGCCATGTACCCCGGGTCGCGGTGAACGTGAATCGATCGTAGTCCGGGTCCACGTAGCCGTCCCCGTCCTGATCAGTGGGAGTCCCCACGATCCCGCCCAGTGTCAGGGATTGTCCGGCGTCAGGCACGTCGAAGACCGCCCCCACCGGGTCGTCCGACTCCTCCACATCCGGAGGTGGCAAAGTATCAGGCACACACTCGGCTCCCTGCAGGTGCGTGCCAGGTCCGCACTCCGACGTGTCAGGCACGCAATGCTCCCCGTCGAAGTGCGTTCCTTCCCCGCAGACGAGCTCGTTGGGGACACACTCCCCCGCCTGCTCGTCGAACACCGTACCGAGCGCACATCGCGGAACCTTGGCGCAGACCTGTCCGTCCCAGTACGCTTCTCCATCGCACGCTGGCACGCATGCGCCGTTCACCAGCTTGGTCCCCTCCTGGCACTGGCGATCCGTTACGCAGGAGGTCCCGGACCAGACCTCGTTCGCAGCACACGCTGGCACGCAGACCCCGTCCACCAGCGTCGTCCCCGACGCACAGGACGAGATCTTCGCCACACACCGGTCGCCGTACTTGTCAGCCCCCGGACCGCAGGACAGGTCGTCGCCCCCGCACCCGGCGGAGAAGAACGACAGGAAGAGCGTCACGGACAGCGCAGTCGAGATTCGATGGACCATGGGTTCCTCCACTCTTCAGCTTTCCGTGACCTTCACGTGCATGTCGAACCACCCGGCCTGGCCGTGGGAGTCCGCCCCGATGATGTACTTGCCACCGCCCCCGGCCGGAACGGTGTACACGATGCGGCGCGGCGTGCCGCTCTCCGCCCCGGCACGACAGGTCGTCTTCACGCTCGCGCAGTCCGTGAACAGGTACAGCGCTGCGCTGAAGGTTTCTGCCTCCATCTCGACCTCCACGGTGTCCCCTTCGCTCAACTGCACACTGAAGAACGTGTCCGGCCCGTCCGCGGGGTAGCTGTTGCACCCGGAATACGTGACCGTGTTCGTCGCGCTCGCCATGTTCCAGCTGAAGGAGGCTTCCTTGTTCGCGTCGAGGGTGATGGGCCCCGCCTGTGCACACGTGTCGTTTCCCGGCGGGTTCGGCACTTCCACCTTCAGCCCGAAGACGTCCGTCAAGCCGCCCGAGCCCTCTGCCGTCTGCACCAACAACACCGTCGTACCCTCGTAGGGCGACTGGTACCCAACCTTGACCGCATCGCTGGAGGTCCCCGTTTCGCGGTGAATCAACCCGAGGCGCGGGGAGGTCATGTCCGCAATCCACCGGTAGGAAACGTATACGAACTCCGCCCGACCGAAGTTGAACACCCACAGGTCCGGCACCATGCCGCTCACCAGCGTGGGAGTCACCGTAATCTCGACGAATTGCCTCTCCTTGCCCTCGAACGTGTAGAGCGCCATCCCCTGCCCCAGCGTGTGATTGCTCACCGACAACGGGGTGCCAGGCAGCGGCGCCCCAAGCGCAAACGTATTCCTGACGGTCAGGCGCGTGTCGTAGGTCCCCCCTGCGAAACTCGAACTGCCGTCGAACACGTAGTGAAGGTAGTGCCCTTCCTCTTTCACGAAGGCGAACAGCGGCGTCACAAAGCCCTCGGGAAAGTTCCACGCCCCCGTGTCGATGACCGGCCCCAACGGCTCCAAGCGAGGCGTCATGAGCAACTCCTGGGGAGCCTGCCAGGCGCCGTCGGGATGGGTCGCGAAGCCACTGAAAAACACCACCTGCCCCGGCTCGGCCACGATGTGCGAAATCCCCGCGTCCCGCAGCGTGTACGGCGGCATCTCGTGCACCTGCAGGTTCGTGTAGTCTTGGCCCGCTGCCACCAAGGGCGTAGCCACGATGCGCGCGTCGACCGAATACGACGACACCGCGTGGCCTTCCACCTCCCGAAGCCACAAGTACGCAGGCCCCGCCTCCTCCGCGTACACGTACCCAACCCCCACGTCCCAGGGGCTGACCCAACTGTCCTCCACCGCAAACCCCAACTGCCGGTCGAGCACCGACGCGCGAACCAGCTCTTCGCCCGTCTGCATGTAGGCTCCCACCGTCAAGAAGTCCCCCTCCGCCAAGTCCCAACGCAAAAGCTCGTGAGCTCCGGCCCCGATCGAACCCGTCTCACACCCTCCCGTCGTGCAGTCCACCTCCTCCACCGCGAACATGTCGAGCTCGAAGGTGTCACGGTCGCCCAGCCGCAGGAAGTGATCCTGCACGATCATGGGCGTTCCCCCGCCGCGAACCAGCACCTCCGTGACCCCCGACGTCTGAACCGCCACCCGCTCGTGGGAAGAGCCCCCCGCATCCACCGCCATCACGGCCCGAAAAACGTCGCTGGCCGTGTCCGGCGGAACGACCCCACGGGATGTAGCGCCCACGATGTCCGACGCCGTGAGCCCCGGCAGCGAATAGAAGTACAGAGACCCATCGCCGAAGTCGCCCTTCTCGGTTGCAGGGAGAGAGGCAATGGGCTTGGGCGTGGGAACCCCCAGGTTCTGGACCTCGACCGCGTAGCCAAACTCACTCCCACCAACCGGTACGGAGCCGACGCTCGAGAACAGGCTCGAGAGCAGGTGTTCGCGGTCCGTGACGCGCAGCTCGTACGTCCCCGTGAACGGAAGATAGACTTCCCGGCGCGTTCGCAGGCCATCCTGGTCGATGGCATGACGCGCGTAGACCGGAGCACCGTCCGCATGGGCGTCCTGGGACAGAATCATGAACGCCGGTCGCAGCGCGCCCGCGGAATAGGCTTCCACTTGCAGGTACGTGCCGGCCTCGGCGTGGAAGGAGAACACGTCCCAGTCCGCGTAGACCACGCTCTGGGGCTCGTCGACCACGCCCCCCAGGATCACGGTCTTTCCCTCGTCCGGAAGGGTGAACTCGGCGGTTCCCTCAGGGTCAGGGGACTCAGGGACGTCAGCGACGGGAAGGCCGTCGGGCACGCAGGCGCCGTTGTCCGCGTGAGTGCCCGGACCGCACGCGAGGTCCGGCACGCACTGCCCGTCCACCCAGGAGCTCCCAGGTGCGCACGCCTCCGAGTCAGGCTCACACTCCCCCGACACCTCGTCGAACGTCGTCCCCGTCCCGCACTCCGGGACTCCCACACAGGTCTTCCCGTCCCAGTACTCGTTGGCTTCGCAGACCGCCAGGCACTGTCCATTCTGGAGTTGGGTACCCGGTCCACAGGTGATGGAAGCCACGCACTGGGTTCCGTCCCACCTCTGGTCCTTGCCGCAGACGGAGACACACTCGGCCCCGTCGGCCACCGTTCCCGGCTCGCAGGATGTGATACGCGGCACGCACTGACCATCCTTCTCCACCGTGCTGGGCCCGCACTCGAGGTCCTCTCCCCCACACGCCGGAACCGCGAGGGCCATCCCCAGAAACCACCCCACCGAAGAGGGAACGCGCATGGTCACATCCTTCCCGCTGCAGGACACACCGTCCCACGCTAACCTCGAGTTGTACTCGACGGACAAGGTACTCGGCAAGCGCCAGGGGCCGCGGCGACACGTTCCTCCGCCGAAGGAACCAAAGCCATCTGCAACCCCTCTGCGGAATCTGCGGTCAACACACCAGCAACAAGCTACCGCGATGCGCGGTCGTTGCAGCAGCGGAAGCTGAACTCGTAGCTCCGGAACCCCGCTTCGTGACCGTAGTTCACGTACTCACACGTCGGCGTGTGGGGAGGACGGAAGCACTTCCCCCAGTAGCAGCCCTTCACCACATGGCTGTAGTTGGTCGGGTTGTCGCGCGTACGCAGCACCCACTCCCCCGCGTTCCCCGTCAGATCGTACACCCCCTCGGCAGACCGACAGCCCTCCCGCGTACCGCTCGCCTCCGACTGATCGAGCCGCTGGACCTCAGCCCGCGCTACCTCGTCCGGCCACCGCCCGAGCCGCCCCCAGTTCACCGCCTTCCAGGTCTTGTCGTCGTTGCACACCCCCTCCTGGTACGTGGGGCCGTACGGGAACGGCAAACGCTGGGGGCCCTCGCACGCCCGAACCCACTCGTCCTCGTTGCACAGCCGCTTGCCCCGCTCCTTGCACCACGCCTCGGCGTCGTTGGCGGACTGCATCATCAGCGGGCGCGCCCCCTTCTCATTCGGCGCCTCGTAGCGGTCGACGCACGCGGTGGCCACATCGACCATGTCCTCCGGGCAGACGAGCGCGGGAGGTGGCGCGACGGGCGCGACAGGCGCCACGACGGCTGCATCTTGCTGCGGCGGCGCTGGGATGACCGCAGGAGTTGGCTCACCCGTGGACGAGGGCACGGGTGCCTTCGGCGCCTCCTCCACCGACGGCTTCGCACAAGCACAGCAAGCACAGGACACGACGAGGAGGGACGCGAGGCGAATCATCCAGGCGATGGTATCACGCCCTCAGAGCGAACAACCGATGGAACCAGGCATGCTCTGGCCGGTACACGTCCGCACCCGTGGCGGCGCGACAACGCCGTGCCCTGATACGAGCGCTCGCTTGGCATGGCCGTACCGTGAGCTTGACTCGACGCTGTCGAGCCAAGGGAAAGGCGCGCTAGGTACTCCTGCCCGGGTCACAGAGCCCGACGCATCACGTAGAAGAAGTCCCGAGGGGAAGGCTCCCGCACGTACTCGTCCCGCGTGTGCTGCAAGCCTTCGTACAACGGCGTGGGCTCCAACCGCTCCGGGTCCGCCCCCCGAGGCGCATAGGTGAGAAACTTCGGCAACGTCCAGTTGACGTCGAGCTGCGCCACGTGATGCGCCCCCGCGTGCTTCATCGCCATCGCCATCAACCGGGCGGAGACAGCATCGCCCATGCCCACGTACAGTACGCCCCCGTCCGCATCGATCCCTACGGCGGATCGACGGATGAAGGTGCCCCCATGCACGGACGTCCCCCAGTTCACGTTGTCGTCCACGAGCACGCCACGACCGAACGCCCCGTGCTCCACCAAACAGGTCGGCGCCTGACGCCACCACACGAGGCCTTCGGAACCCGCGAAGCGAGGATCCCACGTCCCGATGTCGATCCGACCGTCCGCGAGCTTGCCCACCGTACAGCCCTGGGGCTGCGGCGCGATGAGCGTGATCCCGTCCACGTGCATGCCGAGGCGACCATGGATGGTCTTGAAGCCTCCGTTGAACGCGGCGATGAGGTCTTGCTGGTGCTCGGCGGGGATGAGCGCGGGACGACGGGCCCCACGAGCGCCCGGCTCCGTGGCCTCCGGCACGTACACGCCAGCCAGCAAGTGAACGTCGATGCGTCGCAGGTCCAGAGCCACGACGGCCACCGCGGTCCAAGGACGCTTTCGATCCGGGTGCAGGGAGGTCTTGAACATGCGCGGGGGTTCGTCCTGCCATCGAGAAGGCAGGGCAGTCCACGTGCCGTCTCCGGGGGCAGAGAAGCCAGACAGAAGCGGTCCCACCGCAGCGGGCTGGAACACGACGAGAGGCACATCCTGGACCACAGCAGCAGGCGTGGCCCGGGACGGGCATGGGGAAGCCACGGCTTCGGGCACCTCCCACAGGGGCTCGGGCTCCTTGTCACCCCACCAGGCCCGTTTCACCCGGTCCTCGACACCGTAGACAACGTCCTCCACGCGCGCGACCGCGGTCGGTCCGACAACAGCCCGCGCGGTGTCCGCGAGCCACGGCCCGAGCCACGGAATCCTGTGGATTCCAACCCAAAGCCCCGCGCACGTGACCACGACAGCCAGCGTCGCCAGGGCCGCCTTCTTGCGCTTGCTGCGACCCATCGACGTAGTGTGGCATGCGTGTTCAGGCTGGGCAAAGTGCGCCGGGCTGTTCCACGCCCGGACTGACGCACTGCTGCTTCAGGTGCGCGGTTCGGCCTGCCCGAACCGCTTGATGGCCACCAGCGTCCTGACCTCGGTCACGGTCTTGCCCGAGGGATCGACGAGCTGCATCGGAATCCACGCCTCGGCCTTGCCACTCTCGTTCCACCGAGCGCCATCCAGCGCTTCCCCGCAGTCCTTGGAAAGCTCGGCGACGCAACGAAGCTCTCCCTTTCCCTTGGCGCGAAAATCCGCCTCGACACGCTTGATGACGCCTCCGTAGGCGTCCATGGGAAAGTGCTGAAACAGCAAGAGCCCCACGGCCAGGTCCGCCAGGGTCATCTGCGCACCGAAGTACATGCTGCCGATATGGTTACGATTCTTGCGCTTGAACGGGAGCACGAGCACACAGCGAGCGGCCGACCACTCCTCCACACGCACACCCATGCCTCCGGACAGGGGGATGATGCGAGGGACGAGGCGGGTCAAGAGCACACGGGCAGCCGCTGGCGAAACCTTGCGAAGCCGCGTGAGAAGATCGAACACCTGCATGCCGGCATGGTAACGGGGCCAGGCGGCGAAGACACGACAATGTGCCCAGCCGTGGCCTCGCCACCATGCGGTCGAGAGGTTGGCGAACGGCTGCGTGGTAGCGGAGCGACGTCTACTTACTCACGGCCGGGGCGGCACTCGCCGATCCGGACGGCTTGCTCGCGTTCTCACACTTGCCGTCCACCGCCACGCAGTTGCCCTTCGTCGCGCAGAAGTCCGACTTCTCGCAGTCGGCATTGGAGAGGGCAGCGCAGAGACCATCTTTCGGCATGCACAGCCCGGCCGCCTTGCACGCCACAGCCGCGCGACAGGACGCCTCGGAGTCAGCGAAGCACTTGCCATCCTTGTGGGCGCACTTGCCCACCACCAAGCACAGCTTCTGGCACTGCGGCGCGCGGGATACGACCCCCGAGGCTTCCACGTTGGCAGAAGCGGTTGCTGGCGCCTCTTCCGTCTTCTTCCCCTCATCCTTCTTGCAACCGACCGACATCGCAACCAAGCCGACCAGCACCCAAGCAACAAAGCTTCTCATGGCCGGAACATAGCCGAAAGGACCGACCCTGGCACGCCCCGATCTCGTGCCCCCCGCCCCCCCCTTTTGACAGAAATCGGCCCCCTGTGCTTCGATGGCATCCTCAAGGAGCCTGCCTTTTCCAGACCCGCATCCCATGCCCCCACCCAGCTTCGCCCCCAACTGGTTCGTCGGGATCCCCATCGTCTCAGAGGGTTGGTTCGACAAGGTCGTGCCCACCCCGCCGGACGGGCTTCGACGCTTCCATCCCGACGACCTGCATCTCACGGTCGCCTTCCTTGGACCCGTCGAGGAAGGCCAGGCACACGCGGGCTGGGACGCGCTTCGCTGGGACCTGCCGCCCACCACCGCCACCCTCGGGCAGGTCGTTCCGATGGGCGCGCCCCATCGCTATTCCGCCCTCTCCGTCGAGCTGGTTCAAGCCCGGACCGCCATCGAGCAAGCCATCGGCCAGTGCCGCGACGCCATCTGCGACGCCGCTGGCGCCCGGCGTGAAAACCGTCCGCCCAAAGCGCACATCACGATCGCCCGTCCCTCCCGACGCGCCAGCGAGGAGCAGCGTTCCACCGGCTTGCGCTGGGCCCAACGCCTCGACTTCCACCAGCAACCCGTTGTGCTCGACTCCATCGCCCTGTACACCTGGGCCGACGACCGTCGGGACCGGCAGTTCAAGATCGTCCTTCGGTCAGCCTGGACGTAGCCCGCCACGATTCCCTCAAGGCTCTCCTGCCTCGCATCCCTTCCCTCTCGACCACGACCGCGACGCGCTCCCTTCGTGAACCGTCACGCGCGTGCAAGACTCGGCCTCGCCACGTCGCTCGACCCGCAGCTCCGACCACGTCGGCGGGTCACAAGCCAACCCATCGGTCGTCTCGAACCAAACACCAAGGGTAGGCCACAGCTGCGCCTTCGACCAACCCTCGGGTCCTGCCCCCCGCATCCGCTCTGTCACCTCCCCCTTCCCCTTCGCGCGTCGATGCAACCGAACCGCACCGTCTGGCGTGGTCGCACCTACGTCCGTCACGCCTCCGGCGTCCCTGCGCTCCAAAAGACCGTCTTCTCCGTCCGACCGAACCAGCCAGAGTGAAGGCGCCCCGTCCATGGATGCCCCCTCGAACGTGAGCTGGTGCACTTCGAGCAACCTGTGCTCGGTAGAGAGCAGAAGCGTGACCACCTCGATACGCTCGGCGTCTCGGGTGCCCACCAGCTTGCGCGACTGAAGGGTCAAGCCGACGGGACGAGCGAGCTGCGTTTCCCCTCCGCCGACCTCGGCAAAGACCCGGGCCCCCTCGCAAAGATCGAGACGACGAGGACCGAGTACCTCGGGACAGACTCCATCGACCGCGAACGGGTCCCTCGGCTCGTAGCGCGCGCGCGCGAGCGCCAGGATCTCTCGGCAGCGCGATGGCGCGATCTCCGTGGTCATCTCCCGGAAGCTCGGCTGAAGGGCCGAGGCCCGGGCGAGCAGGGCGCGGTGCTTCGAAAGCGACGCGGCCAGGGGGGCTCGACGCTCACGGAAAGCATGTTCTCGCTGTTCCTCGGCACAGCTCCGAAGCCCCTGACCGATCGCCGCCACCGCCACCAGGACAGCGAGAGCTGCCAGAGCCGTCTTGCGAATGCTGATGCGAGGGAACCCCATGGCTGCGATTTGCTCGGACCGGTCGGGGACGATTGCCGATGTTCCGAATCCATGCAAGTGCTGGTCAATGCGCGCGGCCGGACTGACGTCCGTCCGTGCTCTTGGTCCTCCGTGGACTCCGGCCAGCCAAGCTAGCCTCCATTCACTTCGGGTCACTGCGCACGGCCGCTCCGGCCAGCCAAGCTAGCCTCCGTCCACTTCGGGTCACCATGGCCGGTCGGGGTAAGGCCCGATCCGGGATTCTCATGAACTGCGTCGACCTGTTCCTCCATCAAGCACGGCTTCAGCCCAAGGCATTCGCCCTTTGGATCCCCGGTGAGAGCCCGCTCACGTTCGGGGACTTGCTGGCCCTCGCAGGTCGCGCGCAGGGGGTTCTCCTCGACGCCGGCGTGACACCAGGCTCGAGCGTCCTCGTGGTCGAACTGCCCGGCCCCCGCCTGTACGCCATCGTCCTCGCCGCGTTCGCCTTAGGGGCCACCGTGGTCGCCGTCGAACCTTGGCTACCCGTACGCGAGATCGACCGCGTGGTCCGAACCATGCGCCCCTCCCTATTCATCGCCGGCACCTTGGGAAAGGTGTGGGGAGCCCGCGTGCCAGCCGTACGCGCCATTTCCTCCTGGCGCGCCGCTTCCAGCGTCTCCCACTCCCCCTCCCACGAGCTGCGTGTGCACGACGCCGACCCCGACGCTCCCGCCCTCATCGCTTTCACCTCGGGCACCACCGGCCTGCCCAAAGGCGTCGTCCGCCAGCAGGGCTACCTCATCCAGCAACACGAGGTCTACACAAAATCTCTTGGTTTGGAGGGCGAGCGTGGCGCGGACCTCTGCATCTTCGCCAACTTCGTGCTGGCCAACCTCGCCTCCGGTCGCCCCTCCGTCGTCGTCCCACCCAGGTGGACCGGCAGACACCTGCGCGCGATCGATCACCTGCCGGTCGGCCTGCAACCCCGCACGGTCGCCTGCGGACCTGCCTTCCTCGCTCGCATCCTGCGCGGCCCACGACTGCGAAGCCTGCGCTCCATCCACGTGGGCGGAGCCCTCACCGACGCAGCGCTGTTCGAAAAGGCCTTTCGCAAGTGGCCCGACGCCCACTTCCTCCACGTCTACGGCAGCTCCGAAGCCGAGCCCGTCGCCCTCATCGACGCCCGGGAAGCCGTGACCGCCAGCCGCAACCGCGGCCTGCACCAAGTCCTCTGCGTGGGCAAGCCGATCGATGCCGTCCGCGCAAGAGTAGAACCCGACACCGTCTGGATCACAGGCCCGCACGTCTGCCGCATGTACGTCGGCAATGACGAGGAGAACCGCCAGCACAAGCGGTTGGATGACGACGGCAACGTCTGGCATGACATGGGCGATCGGATCGAGGTCCGTGACGGCGCTTGGTGGTACGCAGGTCGGTCCGGCCAGCCCGCCGAGGACTTCCGCCTCGAGCAGTCGGTATACAGCGCGATCGGCCACAGCCGCGCGTTCGTCCACCGCGCATCCCCGGGAACGACGTACCTCGTGGGCGAGGACCTTCGTGCGCACGCCAACCTGATCCGGGCGCGATTCCGGTGCATGGACAGGCTCATTTCCTGCAAAATCCTGCGAGATCGGCGCCACCGGGCGCGGATCGATCGACGCAGCACGCTTCGAAAGGGAGCACCATGGCTGCCTGGTTGACGTACATCAAGGAGCGCTTCCCGATCCCGGTGTACCTGCTGCTCGCCGGCGGCATTACCACCACGGGACTGCTCGCCAAGGGTGGGCCCATGTCATGGCCGGCGCTCGCCCTTGGCGTCGTTGGCCTCCTGCTCTTCCTCGGACTGCTACGCCTGATGGATGAGTACAAGGACTACGACAAGGACCGCGTGGCGCATCCGGAACGTCCCCTGCCCCGCGGCCTGCTGAAGGTCGAAACGGTCCACAAGGTGATTCACGCCGGCGTCCTGCTCATGCTCGCCTACGTCGCCGTGGCCTACCTGTACGCAGGCCTTCCGGCCGCCCTGCTCTACCTCGTCTCCACTGCGTTCTTGTGGCTGATGTTCAAGGAGTTTTACGTCGGCGCCTCGTTGTCCAAGATCCCGATCCTCTACGCCGTCACCCACCAGGTCGTCATGCTCCCCCTCGTCGCGTTCTGCACCACCCTCGCGCGCCCAGAGATGTGGAACGACCCCCACACCTGGTACGCCGCCTCCGCCGCCCTTGGCTCCTTCTTCACGTACGAGATCTGTCGAAAGCTCGACCCCGACGCACCTCGCATCCTCGACACGTATCTCGTCCACCACGGGCGCATCGCGACCACCTTCTTCCTGCTCTGCACCTGCGCCCTCGCAGCCTGGGGCGCCCATCAGGTCGGCTTGCACCTCCTGCTCTGGCCTGCCAGCGCCCTCGTACTCGCAAGCGTGTCCCTCATCTACTTCGCTCCTCGCAAATACAAAGTCGTCGAAGCGATCGCGACCCTGTCCCTCGTTGCCCACCTGTGGGCTCACACGATTCGACACTACGCTGGATGGCCATCATGAAGTCTTGTCTGTTCCCCGACGACTCCCCCGATCGGCTCGAGCGAGCCGGAGGCAAGGCCGCGCAGCTCGCGCGCCTCTCCAAGCTCGGTCTCCAGGTTCCCCCCTGGTTCTGCCTCGATCAGGACGCCCTCGGCCGGTTCCTCGAGCACAATCACCTCGCTCCCACCCCCGGAGACCGAAAGGACCTCGACGCCTTCGAAAAAGAGGTCGAACAGGCTTTCGTCGATGCATCCCTGCCCCCCGGCCTCGAGCAGGACATCCTCGGCGCCCTGGCGGTCTCCCCCTTCTCCGACCACGCACTCGCCGTCCGCTCCAGCGGCCTCGACGAGGACTCCAAGGACAACTCCTTCGCCGGCCAGTACGCCACCTTTCTCTACCAGACCGGCCCGGACGCCGTCCTGCGCGCCATCCGACGCTGCTGGGCCAGCGCTTGGTCCGCACGGGTCGTGAGCTACAGGACCATGCGTGGGGTCGGTAACCTGGATGTCCGCATGGGCGTCGTGGTGCAAGTGATGGTCGACGCGGACCGCGCCGGCGTCGCCTTCTCTCGCAACCCCATCGATCCCCTCGACCGCAAGCACTTGCTCGTCAGCGCGGTGATCGGCCTCGGGGAGGGACTCGTGAGCGGAGAGCTCGACGCCGACCACTTCGAGATCGACCGAGCCTCGCTCGCCACGTCCTCCGAGGTGATTGCGAACAAGGAAGAAGCCCTTCGACGCAGCGACGAGGGCGGTACCCGATGCGAGCCCGTGCCCGAGCCCCAACGCACGGAGCCGAGCCTCACCCAGGACCAGCGGAAGTCCGTGGCGGAGCTGTGCCTGGAGTGCGAAAAGCACATGGGAAGCCCCCAGGACATCGAGTGGGCCTTCGAAGGCCAGCACCTCTTCCTGCTGCAGTCCCGCCCGATCACCACCTTGCCGCCGGACGCCTACTTCGACCCCACCGTGACCGGCGACGAAGCCACCCTCTGGGACAATTCCAACATCGTCGAAAGCTATTGCGGCGTGACCACGCCCCTCACCTTCAGCTTCGCGTCCTCCGCCTACCGGCAGGTGTACATCCAGTTCTGCGAGGTCATGGGTGTGCCCGAAGAGGAGGTCGACGCGCGCGAGGCCATGTTCCGCAACATGCTCGGGCTCATCCGCGGTCGCGTCTACTACAACCTCATCAACTGGTACCGCCTGCTGATGATGTTCCCGGGAGTGGCCGACAACAAGGCGTTCATGGAGACGATGATGGGGGTCAAGGACGGTCTTCGTCCCGAGCTCACAGGACTCTTCGAGTTCATGAAGCACCCGCCGCGATACTCCCTCGGCCACAGGGCCAAGCTCGCCGCCTTCACGCTCTACCGATTCGGGCGCATCGACTCCATCGTCAAGGAGTTCCAAGAGCACTTCCAGGGCGTGTACGACGACGCCCGCGGCAAGCGCACGGACAAGATGGGTCTCGTCGCACTCGCAGCCCACTACCAGCACTTGGAGGACCAGCTCCTGCGCCGCTGGCAAGCGCCGATCATCAACGACTACTTCACGATGGTTTCCTTTGGGCTGCTCAAGAAGCTCACCGGCTCCTGGATCGGGGAAAGCCCCGAGACCACCAGCTTGCACAACGACCTGCTGTGCGGCGAAGGGGACCTCGAGAGCACCGAGCCGACCAAGTCCCTCATGCGTATCGCGCGCAAGGTGGACGAGGGACCTGCGGACATCCGTTCCTTCTTGCTCACTACCCCCGCCGCCGAGGTCTGGTCACAGCTGCTCCAGGGCAAGGCCCCCGACCTCCGTCGCGACTTCGAGCAGTTCCTCGACCGCTACGGCTTCCGCTGCGTCAACGAGCTCAAGCTCGAGGAGCCCGACCTTCACGACGACCCCAGCTTCGCAGTCCAAGCCGTGGCCAGCTACGTGCGTATGAAGGCCTACTCGATCGAAGCCATGGAAGAACGCGAGCGCGGCATCCGCAAGCAAGCCGAAGACACCGTGCGCACGCGCCTCGGAGGCCCCAAGCGCCTCGCCTACTTCTGGGTCGTGCGGCAGGCTCGCAAGGCCGTTCGCAACCGCGAAAACCTGCGCTTCGCGCGAACCAAGGTCTTCGGCATCGTGCGCCACCTGTTCCGCGAGATGGGCGACCGCTTCGTTCGCCTCGGCGTGCTGCGAGACCCTCACGACATCTTCTTTCTCACCGTCGACGAGATCTTCGGCTTCATCGAGGGAAGGCCCAGCTCCCTCGCCTTCCTCGAGCTCGTCGAGGCCCGCAAGCGCGAGTTCGAAGCCTACCGGCGCGGCCCCGGCCTGCCTGACCGCTTCCTGACCTACGGCGCCGTCGGCGCAGCCTTGCCCTACGTCCACGTCCTCAACGCCACCGACCTGCTTCGAGGCAAACACGAATCCGATGACCCCTCCGTGCTCATCGGCATCCCCTGCTGCCCGGGCGTGATCGAAGGGACCGTGCGCGTTGTGCGGGAAATGAAAGATGCGGAAGGCCTCAATGGCGAGATCCTCGTCACCGAGCGGACCGACCCCGGTTGGGTTCCCCTCTATCCTTCCTGCTCCGCCCTGCTGATCGAGCGGGGGAGCCTCCTGTCCCATTCCGCCGTCGTGGCGCGTGAGCTTGGGCTGCCGGCCGTCGTGGGTATCTCGGGCGGGCTCATGCGCAAGCTGCAGACCGGCGACCGCGTCCGCGTGGACGGCGGCGCCGGTGAGGTGAAGATCCTGTCATGAACCCGGCCCGCATCGACACCATGTCGGGAGCCGATCCCAAGGGGTTCGTGACCGCCTTCTGCGAGGCCCCACAAACCCTCCGCCAGGACCCGTACCGCACAGGCCTCCTTTCCCGGGATGCCGACGCGCTGTTCCTGACCTTGCCCTTGCCCGCCCCGCGCGAGTTCTGGATCGCACGGCGTGGGGACCGGATCGTTGGCCGCATCGGCGCTTCGGTCTCGGCCACGGACGCCTCGCGAGGCACGGTGGGCTTCTTCGAGGTCGACACGCGTGACGATGAGGCCGCCGCGGTCCTGCTCACGACCGCCGAGTCGTGGTTGAGGAACAACGGCGTGCGAACCGCCCACGGCCCCATCCACTTCAACACGTGGTTCCCCTACCGGTTCCGCGTCGGGGGAACGGACGACCGAGTCTACTCCTGGGAGCCCGTGAACCCGCCTGCCTACCCGAAGATGTTCCAAGCCGCAGGATTCGAAGAGGAGCAGCGCTATCACAGCGAGCGAATGAACGACCTCGCCTCCCTCCGCGACAAGCTCGAGCCAGCTCATCGCGAGTCCCTCGAGGCGGGCTACACCTACCGCGCGGTCGACACGGGCGCCGGGCTCGACGGGGAGATTCCTGCTCTCTACCGCTTGAGTGTGGCCGGCTTCGCCCGCAACCATTTGTTCGAGCCCATCCCGGAGCCGCTGTTCCGCATGCTGTACGTGACGCAAGCTCGCAAGCGTAGAGCCCTCGGTTGCCACTTCGCCTGCCACCCCAAAGACGGAGAGATCGGATTCGTCATCGGGTTCGTCGACGAAGCGGAGCAGTTCGTTATCAAGACGCTGGTCGTGTTGCCGTCGCATCAAGGAAGAGGCGTGTCCCTTGCCCTGCTGCACGAGTGCTACGTCACTGCCGTGAGCGCTGGCTTCGATTCCGGTGTGGGGGCACTCCTCCAACACGGCAACCGAAGCGAGGCATCCTCTCGCCGGACCACCATGGCGTGGCAGCACACGTATGCGCTGTTTCGGAAGTCCCTGACCTGAAGACAGCTGGCGACTGCTTCAGAGCGAGCAGCCGTCCAAGTACTCGAGATGGCTGTGAAGCACGCGCGGGAGGAACTCATACACGTTCAGCCCCTGCGCGATCGTCAGGAGCGCAAGACGATTGATGGCGTAGTCGAAGCTCGCGAGGTCGAACCCGCGCACGAAGCTGGCCGCATCGAAGGACTTCTTCGTGCACTCCTCCAGCGCGTGCCTGTAGCCGTCGACATAGCCGAGTCGAACGGCGCGGGGCGTGCCCGGGGGCAGCACGAACGAGAGAAACTCGCAGACGTCGCGCTGGGGCAAGTGCACCGTGGCCAGCTCCCAGTCGTACGCGCACAAGCGGAAGTCGTTGCCCGTCCGGCGCAGGCAAACGTTGCGCAAGTTGAAGTCGTTGTGAATGAGCGTTCGGGGCGACGCCTCGATCTCACGCCACAGCACAGCCATCCGCTGGATCCCCTTTGACAGCAGCGCCACCCGAGAAGGGGTGAACACCGCAGGGAACTGCTTCGCATTGTGGTGCAGGACGGCCTCCCACAGCGACGCCATCTCTTGCATCGTAGGCGCCGTGGGGATGTCGAGCCACTCCACCTGCTTGAGCTCCTCTTCGCGGCCCAGGTACATCGAGTGAAATCGCGCGATGTCCCGCAACGCCGCGCCAATGTGCTCGGGCTTCCAGATCTGCGGCTGCTTCACCGAGTTCAAGTGCGAGACGTTCTCGAGGTACTCCATCACGATCAGGTACGCGGCATGCGTGTCGTCGCGCCATACGGCCAGAAACTCTGGCGTGATCGACGTGAACCGGGGGTCGTCGAGCTGCGCCATCTCCAGCTCGCGGATGTGACAGTTGCGGAACCCCAGACGGTACTGGTGAACTTCGTACATCGAAGCCAGCGGCTCTCCACAGAGCATCGCCATCCCGCGCATCATGCGGATGACCTCGTGATCCGTAGGCTTCGATTTCACCAGGAAGCGCGACTTCCCGGTGGTCCCGGTCATCGTCCAGGAGGCCTCGAACACGCCGTGGCGCGCGCTCCCGGACTGGTCCAGCGTGCCCATCACGCTGTCCTCCGTCGCCCCCGCGAAGGGCTTCACCGCATGGATGGTCAGCTCGTCCTTGGGCTCGAGACGGAGCCACTTGCGAACGGCACGGCTGCACAACTCCGGAAGCAGGGTGGGGTCGAGGCGTTCCGCTTGCCGATGACTCCGCCCCAGGCTCTCGTGCGCCGTCGCGAAGTGCCCCGCCGCGATCGCGGACAGCGTGGACAAGTCCAGCGCCAAACAGTAGCCGGCAATGATCTCCGCCAGGCGCGCCGCCTTCGCCCGCCCATAGGCCCCCACGATCTGCAAGCACTCCCGCTGCCCCGGAAGCCGCGTCCCACCCCCCACCGACCCCACCACGAGATTCGGCAGCATCAAGTACGCCCTCACCCCGTCCTTGCATCGCTCCAGGTGGAACTGCCCCACCGCCGACTCGTGCACCGACGCGATGTCCTGCCCCGTCGCCACGAACAGCGCCGCGACCACGTTGGCGAAGTTCGCGTTCATCCCCATCATCCCAGCGTACACCGAGCCCGTGATGCCCGCGTCGTGCAGCCGAAGCAACGAGTCCGCATCGACCCGCAACCGGCTCAACGCGATCGGCGGCAGCAACGCCTCCGCCGTCACCCGAAAGCCCCGCCCCATGACGTAGCTCAGCGCGGTCGCCTTCTTGTCCCCGCTCGTGTTGGCCTCGACGAAGAAGTTGTCGATCCGGATGTCGGGAAGATACGCGATCTGCGCCCGGATCCACTGACACGCTCGCCACGTCGCCAGCGTCGACATGTTCTGGCCGGCCGCGTCACCCGTCTCGAAGACGAAGCGAAGGTGCAAGTTGCGTCCGATGAGCACCGGGTCCAGCTGCACGAGCGTCGCGTGGCGCCCCACCTGGCTCACCTGCCCGCGAATGTCCGCCTCGTGGTCGGCAATCCAGGCCTGCAACCGCAACGCGGACTCGAGCCGGTCCGCCACGAACACGGGACCTCGAATCATTCGTTGATGGATGACGTGCGTGGTCACGCCGCCCGCCACCGTCACCGCCCGCGCACCCCGGTTCGTCGACGCCACCAGCGCGCCCTCAGACGTCGCCATGGGCGCCAGGATCATCCCGTTCGCATAGCGGCCGTGAAACATCATCGGCCCGGCAAGTCCCACCGGAATCTCCACCGACCCGATGAAGTTCTCGATGTTGCCCTCGACCTCCACGGGGTCGAGCCGCGTTCCCAGCAGCGCCGGAAACTCCTGCCCAAACACCTCCTGCAGCCACGCCGAGCGCTCCTCCCACGTCGCCCGGTCCAACTTGCCCCGACGCGGAACGCGCAGCTCCTCGTAGTTGCGCACCTCCCCAACGAACGCCTCCCCGGCCAGCAATTGACGCTGCTCGTACAGGTACGACCACAACGCCGCCACCGACCGCGGGTCGTCCGTCCGAAGCTCGAGCACCGTGCCCAGCGCGTCAGGCTTGCGGGTCTGCACTTGCAGAAACCGAAGCGCCAAGGGCCCCCGCTCCGTGCGAAGCGTGGCTTTGTCCACCCACGTGCCCGCACGAATCAACGACGCATCATCGACCATGACCGAGAGCCCAAGACGCCGAACCGCTCGAACGACCGCCTGCTCTTCCCCCTGAGCATGCTCCAGATCCACGAGAAACTGGGCTTGTTGCGGTACGATCCAGGAGCCCGTCGCGGAAAACGCTTGGTTCATGTCTGCCATGCCGGTTCTCTCTTGCTCTCGATGCGCCTTCCGCCTCCCCCGGCTTCTGGACCCTGGGAGGCACGTTCGTCAACCCCTGCTCGAGGCAGAAGACTGAACCTGCCAGTCTACCCGCATTCGGCCCCCCCCGCAGACCGACGTGGTCTCAGCCCGACTTCGCTCGCCCTGGCAGAGGCTGGGACGTCAAAACGCGACCGGCACGTCCACCTGAAATACCCGATACCCCGCTTCCTTCATCGGGTCGTCCAGCGGCATCGCAAACGAAACCCCAGGTCGCATCACGATCGACTCCCCCACACGGAAGCTCGCCCGTGGCCCCACCGCAAACGTCAACTGGTCCCGGTTGCCAAGGTCCTCGCTCACGAACGACGGCGTCGACAGCCACCGCTGGTACCGAAGCTCGACCCCCAGCGACACCACGTCGCCGAGGAAGTAGCCGGCATGCAGCCCGCTCGTGAAGTTCGTCTTCGAAGAGTCCTTCTGCACGTCCTCGCCTCGCGTCCGCATCAGCTGCAGCACGGTCGCCTCCGCCTGCAACGTCAGCCCGCCGGAGATGTGCGCCACGCCGAGCCCCACCGTCGGCACCACGTCGTTCACCGCGAAGAGCGCGTTGTCCATCGACGACCGCGCCGGCACGCCCGACGCCACCGCAGCCCGCTTCTCGAGGTCAGGGGCGTTGCCTCCCCCCTGGCCGAAGGGAAATGCCACACCGCCGAAGGCCGCCAACCGAAGGCTCTCCCCAACCTTCGGCGTGTACAGCGCGAACACCAGCGGGTTGCCAAACGCCCCCGCCGCATCGCCCCCATCCACCGACGTACGCACGAGCACACCCCGCGCGTACACGCCCACCTCCCCCGGCACGAACGCGTAACCGCCCAGCAACGTCGACGCGATCGTGCTGCCGTCGTCGAAGGACGCGACCGCCGTGTCACTGCGAAGGATGCTGCTGGCAATGGCCGGCCTCATCCCCCACGGCAGCGAGTACTTGGGAACGGGCGGGGGGTCCTGGGCGTCGGCTGGGCCTGCAAGCAGCGTGGTCGTGGCAGCAAGAGCCCATGCGAGTCGATGCGTCTTCTTCATGGGGGGCATCGTCGGACGGAGCGGGCAATCCGGCCATGACGGGCGTCATGGGCGCCCCTCCCTCACAACCATCCAGGACACTTCCCAAGCCGAGGCTGAAACTCGGCATCCATTCGCTCCCTCTGCTCGTGGTACCCCACCTGCGCGTCGATCTGCATCTGCAGCAGCGACGCCATCGCGCCGGCCACCCGCGCCTCCTTCGCCACGAGGTTCACCTTCTCTCCGGGATCGCGACCCAGATGGTACAGGTGCGCTTCCCCACCCGTGCCGTCATAGACCAGCTTCCATGGGTAGCAGACCACACCGTCCATGGACCGAATCCCCTGGATGGTCATGAACACCGCTGGCCGCTCCTTCACAACAGGCCCGAGCAAGCTCCGCCCCTGGTACGAAGGGTGGGAAGGCACCCCGAGAAGCTCCGACACCGTCGGCATCACGTCCAGATGCGACGCCTGCTCCCATCGGTCCCCAGGTTCGATGCGCTTCGGCCAATGAAAGATCAACGGGACGCGGGTCTCACTCTCGTACAGCGTCTTGCCGTGCGTCACCATCCCGTGCTCGTGAAACATCTCGCCATGGTCCGACGTGATCACCCACAGCGTGTCCTCGTATTGCCCCGTCGAGAGCAGGTGGTTCCTCAGCCGCCCAATCTGCGCGTCGACGTACGCCAGGGCGTTGTCGTAGCGGTTCAGGACCACTTCCCGATCCGACGCAGGATACCCCAAGTACGAGAACGTCCGCGGGTTCGGCTCGTCGGGCCGAAAACGGCGCGGGACGTGACCCAGCAGTCTGTACGGGAAGTGCGTGGCCTGCAGATTCACGTACAACCCCCAGGGCCCATCCTGGTGATGCTCCAGCCACTGCTTGACTTGCGCGACCGTGATCTCGTCGGGCACCACTCGCTCGCTGCCGATGTCCAGGTGCGGCCCCGGATGGTCGGGCGCGTGCCAATAGTGCGTCGGCGTTCCCGTGTCCTGAAAACGACGCATCCCCTGCCACGTCTCATCCTGACTCGACACCGTGGCGGTGACGTAGCCCAATCGGGTCAGCAGGTCGTGCTGCAGGAACCGCGGGTAGTCGAGGTCCTGGTACATGTCGAGGTGATGCCGTCTTCGCGGCAGCAGCGAGGACAGCACAGCCATCTGCGCATAGTTCGAGTGCGTCGCAGTCGCCCAGGTTCTGCGCACCCGCAGCCCGTTCTTGGCAAGCTCGTCGAGGTTCGGCGTCACGCCCCGTCGATAGCCCTCGTACCCCAAGTGCCGATGGGGCACGGACTCGAGCATCACGATCAAGACGTTGGGTCGCGCCCCGCCGTCCAAGGCCTGTTCCCAGAGCCCCTCCACCACCCTTGCGGGCCCGGAGTCCGGTCGCGGGGCATGGTCCACCCCTACCGTGTGCGCCACGTCGTGGAGGCCTGAGGACCGCTGCACCGACCGCGCGAACGCAAGCTCCGCGGTCGACGCAAACACCCTTGCGTCCAGCATCGCTTGGGCGGACCCGGCTGCCGTGCCGAGGCTCACGAGCAGCACAGCTACCGTGAACGTGACGACGCGAAGCCGAGGCGCCCCAGGCGCTCGCAAGAGCCCCCTCGTCCGCATCGCCGTCAGCACGGTGAACAGAAGAACCGTTACCACCATCCCTCGGATCGACCATGCGTGCCCCCCAAGCGCGCCTTGCGCAAGGTGCTCGGGGCTGCTCATCAGAAACGTCAGAACGCCCAGGGTCACGTGTGTGCCCGAGAGGATCCGCACGACCGTGCTCACCAGGTTCGCAGCGAACAGAAGCGAAAACGCGCTCGTAACCCATCCCACGGCCAGCCACCGCCCCAACGGATGCCGCACCCATGCGGCGCTCACCAGGCCAAGCACGAGACCCACCGCCCCATAAGCCAGCGACGTCACGGACACGCCTACCAAGCGGTGCCAGAGGGATGGCTCGAGGGACTGCGCCATGGCCGGGGACCCAGCAGCCAGGATGGCCGCCTGCCCCAGCGCCCCCACGACCGCCCCGAGAAAGGCGCCGAACGCCGCCACACGCAGACACCACGACGAACCGAGAGCCCCCCCTTCCAGCAGGAACGTGCCGGACCGAGTCACGGCGTCGGACGCCGTCCGGTGGAGCGTGGTCGGTTGCATCGCGATCTTCTGCGCGAGTGTAGCTTTCGCAGTCCCGATCCGCGAACTTCTCAGTCAGAACCGGCGCTTCACACCACGCAAGTCCTTCGCACGCAGGGTATGCGCGGAGCCGTCCCGTGCCTCCGGAGAGAATCCCGCTTGCACTTGTTGCGGCCCCACACGGAAGACGGGTAGAAGGTGGCATCATGTCTTCGCGGGCCTCGAGACAGCCCAGGAAGCGCCTCTTCTTTGGGCTGGCTGCCCTGGCGTGGGTGCTGGCTGCAACCGCGGGGCTGGTGCTGTGGCGCATCTCCGCACCGGGCCTCGGACAGCTCCATTTCGCCCTGCCCGTGCTGGCGGCCATCGTCATCGGAGCCGGGGTGGCCGCGCTGGGCCTCGGCACCGTGGGCATGGTGCTCGCCACCCTCGGCGTGCGTCCCCCCGTGCAGATCGCGCGCACCTTCGCCTGGTGGGCCATCAACCTCGTCTTCCGCCCCGTGGTCCTGCTCGGACGCGTCTTCGACATCGAACGGGAACGCGTCGAACGCTCCTTCATCGAGATCTCCAACCACATCGTCCGCGGGAGGCACATTCAGGTCCTTCCTAGCCAACTCCTGCTACTGCTCCCCCACTGCCTCCAGCTCGACCGCTGCCACCACAGAATCACCCATCGCATCGAGAACTGCCGCCGTTGCGGCATGTGCCCCATCGGCAGCCTCGCCCGCCTCGCCGAGTACTACGGCATCCACATCGCCGTCGTGCCCGGAGGCACGCTCGCCCGAAAGGTCATCATGGAGTTGCGGCCCCGCGCCGTGCTCGCCGTGGCGTGCGAACGCGACCTGGTCAGCGGCATCCAAGACGTCTTCCCCATGCCCGTCATCGGCGTGCTGAACGACCGGCCCCAGGGGCCGTGCTGCAACACCGACATCGACCTGGACAAGCTCGAGCTGGGCATCCGCGGCCTCCTACCCCCCGACTCGATCCCCCCGCCCGCATCCGTCCCCCGCCCGCCCCGCTCGTCGTGCCGTGGCTGTGCCGCCACTTCCACGGTGTCCTGAAAGAATCGTCCGAGCGGCTTGCGTTGCTTGCCTTCTCGTGCTTGTTACCCCCCGTCTTGTCCCCACCCCTTCGATCTTCTCTGCTGCCCCTGCAGCTGTTCTACTTCCTGAGCTTCGGCGCCCTCGGCGCCTTCTTCCCTTTCCTTCCCTTGCTGCTCGGCAAGCGTGGACTCGACCCCAGCCAGATCGGCTGGGTCATGATGGTCGTTCCGGTCGCCAACGTCCTCATCCCCCCGATCTGGGGTCTCGCAGCGGACACCCTGCGCGCCCGCCTGCCCTTGCTGCGCATCGCCGCAGCGGGCAGCGCCATCACCATCCTGCTGATGCTGCCGAACCTCGGGTTCATCGCGAGCATCGCGGCCATCGCGCTGTTCTCCCTGTTCCGCTCCCCGCTCACCTCCCTCGCCGACGCCGCCAGCGTCGACGCCCTCGGCGGACGCAGCCGACAATTCAGCCGCATCCGCGTCTTCGGCTCCCTGGGCTTCGGGCTGTTCGTCGCCGCGCTCGGATGGCTCGGAGCCTCCAGCCATCCCGTCATGCTCACCCTCGCCACAGCCGCCGTGTACCTGTTCGCCACAGCAGCCACGGTTCCCCTGCGCGCCCCGGCCATCCTCCCCCAGCGAGGCGTCGCGACCGACGTGGGTCACATCCTGCATCGCCCCGCGGTCCTCGCGTTCCTGGCGACGAGCGCGGTCTACTACGCCGGGCACGCCACCTACGACGTGTACTTCGGTCTTCACATGGAGGCTCTGGGACTGGGTGACGGCTATGTGGGCGCCGGGTGGGCCGTCGGCATCCTCGCCGAGATCGTGGTGCTGTTGCTGGCCCCCCGCATCCTGGGACTCGCGCGAACCGAGACTCTCTTGACCTTGTGCGGCGTGGCCGCCCTGGGCCGGTGGATGGGCATGGCGCACGTGACGTCCGCAGGGGGAGTGCTGGCCCTGCAGACCCTGCACGGGGTCACCTTCGGACTCTGGTACCTCAGCTTGGTGGCCTTCATCCAGGCGCGAGCGGACGAGCGCACCCGAACCACCCTGCAATCGATCGCGCTGTCCTGCACAGGACTCGGAGCGGCCGTCGCCAGCGTCGTCGGAGGGTCTGTGTTCGAGCATCACGGCGGAGCCACGCTGTTCCATGCCGCGGCCGTGACCGCTGCGCTCTCCATTCTCGGCTACGGCTTGCTGGCCGCAGGGACCCGAAGCCAGCCCGAAACACAAGCCGCACCGAAGGACCGGCGCGCTTGCTCACCCACCTGAGCCTCAGGGCTCGTCGCGCTCGAGCAGGATGGTCGCGTTGCCTTCCTCGTCAGGAGGCGACGTCTGCACCATCTTCCAGCCTTCCGCCAGAAGCCGAGACAAGTCCTTCACGTCCAGGTGTCGTTCCAGAGTGCTCTCCGGGGTGCCCGCTCCGGGGGATGCCCCCATCCGCAGCGTGAGCGTCTTCTGAACCTTCGGCATGAAACCTCATGTTGGCGTGCTGCCGTCCAAGCAATCGGTAGCCTAGCATGGATCGGAGCAACGCTCGCCCTCGGCGCAACGCTCGTTCGACGACACGCGAAAATGCTTGTTTCCTCGGACGAATCTGACCGAACCGGTTGCGAATTTGCATCAGCCAACCTGGACGAAGACGAGCGCGGCAGCTACGGTTCAGCGAACCGAACGAGAGCTTGTCTCGTTTCCGCTTCATCAGGAGTCATCGCATGCGCGCTCACCGATCGTTTCTTTATTCTCTTCCCCTCGTTCTCATGACGGCCGGCGTCGTAGCCACAGGATGCGGCGGCGATGACGACGAAGACCCCGCCTCGGGCAGCGACGCAGGCGTCGGCGGTACCGGAGGAATGGGGGGCATGGGCGGGACCGGTGCAACGGGCGGAACAGGCGCTACAGGAGGCACCGGCGGCACGGGCGCAACAGGCGGCACGGGCGCAACGGGCGGCACGGGCGCAACGGGCGGCACCGGCGCAACAGGCGGCACCGGCGGCGTCGAGGACGCAGGGCCCGATGTGGAGCCGGACACGACCGAGCCCTTGACCTGCGACGGCGAAGGCTTCGAGGCCACCTCGACCCGCGCCGAGTTGCTCTTCGAGGAGGGCGGGGAAAAGGTCTGGGCCTACACCGGATTCACCGGCGACACCTCGCCCTTCGAAGCCCTGCGCGTCGAAGTCTGGGAGTCCTACGGTGCCCCGCTCGTCCCCGGAACCTACACCCTCGACAGCATCGAGACGAGCTACAAGACCTGCGCCGTCTGCATGATCCTCAACACGGAATGCTCCAAGTCGAATCTTCAGACGAGCTGTGAAAAGACCTTCATGCCCATCGCGGGAGGCACGTACACCATCACCGCCCTCGGCGGCGATTACGGTGACACCTTCAGCGTCACCCTCGACGACGTCGAGTTCCAGGAGGTCGAGATCGACGAAGAGTTCGTGACCACCCCTGTTCCCAACGGAACAACCTGGTGCATCGAAGACGGCCTGACCACCTCCGATCTCGTCGCCCCCGGATTCGTCGACATGCCCAAGCCCACGGGCATGTCCTGTGAGTATCCCGACGCGCCCTATCACTTCATGGGACCAGAAGACGGCGCCTCGAGCCCGCAGCCTGGCACAGTGCCCCCCATGGCATGGCCAGGCGCGTACTTCGGCGGCGAGGAAGTGGGCCTGGACCTCGCCCAGTTCAGGTGCGACAACCCCGAGATCAAGACGGTGTTTCTCATCGTCGGCGCCGGATGGTGCTCGGCCTGCAAGGACTTCATGGACAACTCTGTCTGCCCCGCGGGCGGGCTCGAGGATCAGCTTCACAACCTCAACGCGGAGCTCATCTACGTCTGGGGCGATGGCTCCACCCCGGGCAACCCCGCCACCAACGCCTACGCCAACAGCAAGGTAAACCAATACGGTTGCGACGGCGGCTACCGCCTCGCCGACGTCGACAACACCGCCGGTACGCGCGTCATCTACACCAGCTCCATGTTCTCCGCCATCCCATGGGCCGCCGCCATCCGCATGGAAGACATGAAGCTCACGCACGAGCAGTCCGAGACCGCGACTTCCTGGATGGACTTCGTCGCCATCGCCCAGGCCAACAACCAGTAGGAGGTTCGTCATGACATCGCGCGTTGGCATTGCCTCCTTGGTCGCTTGCGGCCTGCTTGTGGCCGCTTGTGGCAGCGACGAGGCCGACAGCAACAACGGTTCACCCGACGCAGGCCAGGATGTCGTGCAAGACGACGTCCAGACCGACGCGCCCTCCGAAACGACTTTGGACGTCGGCCAGGAAGCTGGCCCTTGCACCGACGTCTCGTCGGTGACGGGTTCGGTGGTCGACGAGAGTGACGCCGCGTTCGCGGGCGTTGGTCTTGTCCTCTGCATCTACCAGGAAGGCGGGATCGCCAAGTGCCTGCCCCCGACGAAGTCGAGCTCCGCAGGCACGTTCAAGGTCGACATGCCAGGCGGCAGTGCTTGCCTCGAGTCGGTATCGTACCACCTCAGGGCGGACGACCTCGCCGTGACGCCGTTGTACTGCCCCGTGGACGTGACCGCGGGGGGTGCGATCACGACCCCTGGTCCCGACCGTCTGGTCTCGGTCCCCGCTTGCACGCGCGAGCCCCTTGGCGCCGAGACCGATGCGCATGAGGTAGCGGCTCCCGATGGCATGTCGATGACCGTGGTCCCGGACGGGCTCTGGCTCTTCGACTTCGCCTACGAGGACCTGCGGCTCCGTCGATGGGATGCCACGGGGTTGGGCTGGCCCTGCTTCATCGACCCATCGAACGCACCCGAGGACCTCGCGGTGTTCGCCCCCGAGATGGAAGTGAAGCCCGACGCGAAGGATGCGGTTCACGTCTCGTTCCCCAACGACGCGGGGCTGGCGGCAGGCACCGTGGTCGACCTGTACGGTCTGGGGGGCGCTGCGACATCCGCGTGGGACGGCGAGGACGTGCACGAAGGCGCATGGGAGATCATCGGCGAGGCCGTGGTGAGCTCCGACGGCGCGCGCATCGAAACCCGCCCCGGGGAAGGCCTCCCCTTCGCGACCTGGGTCGGCTGGAAGCAGAAGTAGCCTTTCGTTCCGCCCGCATTCCCCACCATCATCACGGTCGAATCCTCCACCAACTCGGTCTAGGCCCAAATCAAGCACTGTTCGAAGAACGTGCTTGGGTTTGGGGCTATCCGA
>CAZAWR010000118.1:0-28687 GCA_964488865.1 uncultured Polyangiaceae bacterium
ACCCGTCCCTGAGACCAGGCGAGGGACGTCTCGGTGGTCGCCAGCATGGCCTGTCGAACGCGGGCATGCACGATGTCGCGGGGGTGGTCGCTCCAGGAAGTTACGCGAAAACGGCTGGCAAAAGGGATGTCCTCCGGGAAGGACACTTCGCGAAACCCGAGCCAGCTGGCGACGCGATGCCACTGCGCGCGCGGCTGGACCTGCCCTGCGCCGGTCACTCTGGGAGCCGGGCTCGCCTCCACGATCGCGTGCTGGGTGACGGGAAGGGCCCGCTGCAGGGGCCCGGCGATCGGGAGCACGCCGAACGTATAGCTGAGCAAGACGAGGTCCCCGACCTCGGCCCCTTCGAGGTTCTCCACGAACGCTGGCGCGAGCCCAAGGCTGAACCAGGGGAACGCGCGCCGCTCGGCCACGAAGTCTCGGACCCTCTGGCTCAGCGTGCGAGGCGTGAAGACGGCGTGCACGCGCTCCTCGCTACGGGCAAGTCCCCGTGCCCTTGCTCGGGAAGTAGAAGCTGGCGTCGTATTCACCCCAGTCGCTCGACTGCACGCCGCCGCGCGTGGTCCCCCCGTAACTCTTGCACCCAGCCGCAGCCTTTGCGGTGATCGAACCCCCGCCCACGGCGATTGCGCCAGCGTGCACCGCCGCGCGGCAGATGGACGAGTCCTGCGTGTAGATGTCCGTGCCCCACACGGAACCGTTCATCCGAGCGGAATCACAGGTGCAAGTGATGGTGGTGGTCGCGCTCAGCCCAGGGATGTCCTTGAACGCGTTCGGGCAAGTGTTCGATGAGGGGGCCGCCGAACAGGTCCCCGTGCCTTTGCCCGGGAAGAAGAAGCTGGACTCGTACGCGTCCCATGCTCCGGCCGAGACGCCGTTTCTCTCGCTGGCAACGTACGCGGGGCAACCCGACGCTCCGCGAACGGTGATCGGTCCACCTGCCGTCGTGATCACTCCTGCGTGGATGGCGGCCCCGCAGAGGGACGAGTCCGTTGTGTAGATGTCCGTTCCCCAGACGGACCCTGCTGGCGTCCCTGGGCTGCACTCGCAAGCAGCTCGACCCGCCTGCTGTTCCGCGGACAACTCCTTGTACGATGACGGGCACCCTTGGCCGTCCGTGCCGCTCTTGCAGCATGCGGACACGGCGAGCGCCAGGACTGCCGCGGTTGCGGAGGCGATGGTGGATCGGAAGATCCGACTTGCGGTCATGCGTTTGTTCCTCATCGTCAAGAGTGTCGCCGGAGGGTACACGGCTCCGGAGCGAAGGCGCAACGATCGCGGCCTTGCCCAAATCCGGAGGCACGACGAATGCAAGGGGCGAGGGCGCCGAATGCAATCGTCGAGCATTGCGAAAGCCCCCATAGAAAAACCCAGACCCAAAGCAGTGCGGAGCGCTTGATGTGGGTCTAGTCCCAAATCAAGCGCTGTTCGAAGAACAGTGCTTGGGTTTGGGGCTATCCGAGCTGAAGGCGAGGCGTTTTGGGGTGAGCCGCCTTGAGCGCGGCGAGGGGGCTTTGCGAAGGCCCCCATAGAGAAACCTAGACCCAAAACAGCGCAAAGTGCTTGATTTGGGTCTAGTGGAGCACGTCGACCAATACCGCTGTGATGTTGTCCTTCCCTCCCCGGCCGTTCGCTGCCCGGATCAGGCTCTGAACCACTTCCGAGCCGTCGCCCGCGCAGAATGCCGGCAACTCTGACAGATGAAGGTACCCGTGAAGGCCATCCGAGCAGAGGAGAAATCGGTCACCGGGCACCAGCTCGATCAACCCCGTGTCAACCTGCACATTGTCTCGATCCCCCACGGCGCGCGTGATGATGTTGCGGTGCGGGGAGCGCCTTGCCTGCTCGGGAGTGATGAGCCCCTGCTTGACCTGCCAGGCGACCAGCGTGTGGTCCTCCGTGAGCTGAACCGCCTGACCCTGCCGGAGTTGGTACACCCGGCTGTCCCCAACTTGGCCAATCACAGCGTGGTCGTCGAGCACAAGCAGGACTGACATTGTGGTCCCCATACCAGCCATGTCCTTGTCGAGCTCTGCCATGGCGAAGACGATGTACGTGGCCGCTTGTACGGCGGCTTCCATCAGCCGGCACGCCGCCTTCGCGCTCGCCGCAGTGATGCCGCCGGCGAGTCTGCTCCCCATGGCTTCGAGTCCGCGCTTGATCATTCCGTGAACCGTGTCCACGGCCTCACGGCTGGCCACCTCCCCCGCAGCGTGACCCCCCATGCCGTCTGCCACCACGTAGAGCTGGAGCAAGTCATCACAAAGGTACGCGTCCTGGTTGACCAGGCGGACGCGACCGATATCCGTGGCGCCGAAGGAGCGCACCTTCCCACGATACGAAGATGACATGGCTACCAAGAATCGTAGCCGACGGCGCGAGGACTTGCGAGGGCCGCAGAAGACGCTGGCCCCTCGCTCTCGGAGGGGCGTCACTCATCCGCCAGCAGGGAACACACCGAATCGGCTCCGCACGCTCGCGCGGCTTCTCGGTCGCTCATGGCACGGGCCACGGCCATCGCTCGAGCCCGAGCTGGGCGATCCCCCGCCGCAGCTCGGAGATCGAGCAGCGCATTCGCGGGTCCCTGCGCAGTCCCCAGCTCAAGACGTTCCCGAGCCCGGCCAGCTCCGGGGTGCTCCACAGCCTCTGCAGCCCCGCCGGGTTGCCGTCGTGCTCGACGTGACTCACGATGACGGCGAGATGGTTCGCGTCGCGAAACAACTCCTCGCCCGTGAGCGTTTCGTACGCCATGCAGGCGAAGGCGTAGACATCTGCGGGCATGGGAGCCGGGTCGACGCCGTGGATCGAATAGCCCCAGATTTCCGGCGCTCCGTACGCTGCTGTGGCGCAACCCGGCCGGATCTTCCGCCCCGCCAGTCCGAAGTCTACCAGCACGGGAGTGGCGTCGTCGTCCGACGGCGCGCGCGACGTACGCGGGACGTGCACATCGAGGTCCGGTGAGGCGACACGCGACTCGGAAGCCCTGAGAATCACATTCCCGGGTTTGACGTCGAGGTGTCCCAGCCCGATGGCATGCATGGCTTCCAGGCCCGCGGCGACGCCATCCAGGATCGTGAGCGCTTGGCTCATCCTGAGCACGCGAGTCTGAATGAGGCGTTGCAGGGTTGGCCCTTCCACCAGCTCCATGACCAGGATGGGTTTGGGCCGTGCGCCGACGTCGAACGTGACGAAGCGCGCCAGGTTCGGGTGTTCCGGAACGCTCAAGAGAGCCCCCGCCTCCCCGCGGAACATGTCGAGGAACTCGGTCTCCGAGAGCGTGTGGGCTACGTCGGGACCGTATTCGGGCACCTTCATCGCGAACTGGGAGGGATGGCGCCGGCTGCGGTCCTCCACCCGGCAGACGACGAAGACCGAGCCGACGCCGCCGGAACCCAGCAGGCGACGGACGTAGAACCCACCGATGACGCGGTTCGGGGGCATCCACGCCGGCAAGACGAGGGCGGTGGGAGCTCTTGGCCGGGTAAGCTCGAACGGAGCCTCTTCTTGCATTTCCGCCGGCAGGTCGAGGAGCCTTCCCAGGGCTTGATCCACTGCGTTTGCCAGACCCAGCGGAAGCTCGCTGCGCAGGGCCACGAGGGCGTCGATGACGGCCTCTCGCAAGGGCGACCGATCGCCCCGCAAGGCATGCTCGACGCCCGCGTCGACTTGTTGCAGGGCTGCGCCACAGACCGGCGCCCGGACATCCTGCTCGTCCAAGCGCCTTCGCGCCCCAGCGGCGAGCCTCGCGAGCCAGGCCGACGCGTCGGCCAGCGAAGGGACACTCGGCGCGGTTCCGCCTTCGCCCGCGACTTGCGCAAGGCACCGGGCCGAGAGCAGGGCGGACACGGAGGATGAGTACGCCAGGGTTGCGCCCCGCAACGCGTCGACCCGCGGCGATCCAAGCACCGGCAGGCCTCGAACGACCTCGTCGAGTGCCTCCAGCGGCCCCAAGGAACCTCCAGCGGGTGTCTGCTTGCTCCCGCGAAGGAACCGGCAGTAGCCCTGCAGTCCCGCAACGACCGCCGGATCCATCGCCGCTTCGGCCATCGTTGTCAGGTCGACCTCGTCGCGAACTCGTTCTGCCACGATGATCAGGATGTCTGACAGCTCGCCAATCTCCTCCCGCAGAAGCGCGTCACAGGCCCTCGCCGCCGATGCTGCGAGCACACGCCGCAGGGGCGACGGAGCGTCTCGGGATACCCGGTCCAGGAGCAGCCGCGCCGTCCGCAGCTTCCGGCCTCTTCGGCCTGCCGAGGACGCAGCGGCCCCGATTGGGTTCGCATCGACGAGATGGAGCATGGCCCGTAGCGTGTGCAAGTGAAGCGTGAAGTGGGTGACCTCGCCGTGGTGGGGAGAGCGGCACTGCTCCGCTTGCAGCAGCCAGTCCGCGAGGCGATCGAGCTGGGTGTCGAGACGGGCGAGGGCTGCCTGCGGGTGGGCCCCGAGCGCCAGCAAGTCCGGAAGGGTGGAACGCTCGAGCAAAGCATGATCCAGTTCACGCAAGATGAGAAACGAATCGTGCCGTCCCTCGGATGACGCGAGCGCGGTCGTTTCAAGCTTGTCCAGCAGAACATCGACCTCTGCGAGGCATTCCAGCGCCTTGAGGTGGGCCGCGGCGGCTCCGTCGCTCACGAACGCGGAGACGGCGATCCTGGAGCGAGCCCGAAGTGTGAAGGTCTCAGCCGACTCCAGCTCCCGACCGAGCCATCGGATGAGCGCCGCGCGGCCGTCGTCCCCCGACGGGTCGAACGAGCCGTTCGCAAGCCGTTCACGAGCCGAGGGGACGGCCCGAGCGCCCACGTTTGCCTGCGCGTGCTCCTGACGTAGCTGCACGAGCGCTTCGATGGCGTCCAGCCCGCCGGTCTGGACAAGCTGTTCGAGTAGGGTGTCCGCTGCGTCCGGCTCCGCGTCCACCGCCCTCGACAGCCCCAGGACCATGGCCCCGGCCACGCCGGGGTCCTGTTGGAACACGCGACCGGAGAGAATCGACCTACAGCGCTCCAAGGCGCTCTCGGGATCGACGGCCACGGCTGCCGCCGAGGAAGCAGCCGCCCGGCGCCACTCCGTGGGCGTCAGGTCGTCGGCGAGGTCGCGGGCGATTTCGCCCTCCAGCATGGGAATCTGCCGAGACAGCAGCCCGCGGGCGGAGGCCACGTGCCGCCAAACCAAGGGCTCGCGGTCGGACAGCAGCCGGTTCCACGTGACTTGTACGTCAGGCCGTTCGAAGAGCGAGACAACCGAACCCAGCCGGTCCGTCGAGCGCCGCAACGCCTCGCAAGCAGCGCTCTCCAGCAAGCGCGCCGCCAGCCGACGCGAGGGCAGCGAGCCTGTTGACGGATCCACCGCCCAGGTTCGCTCCAGGTCTGGCCGGGTGAGCAGCGACAGGGCGAGGCCCTCGGCCCCGGTGGCGAACCCCACCGGCAAGTCGAGGACCAAACCCACGCGAGGACGGATGCCCGGACCGCTCAGCCCCCGGCGCGAGCCCACCGACAGCCGTTGGGCCAACGCGACGAAGGTGGCCGCGTTTCCCTGCATCAGCTCCTCCAGCACACGACGACCGAGTTCGCGTCGCTCTTCGCCCGGGCGCAACGCTCCGGCGAGCTCGTAGAGGGCGGCTGCGCCGTGCTCGGGCGACAGCCACCCGAGGTCATCGACGAGGCCCTGGGACAGGGCCCATCGAACGGATTCTTCGATGTGAGGAGCGTTCATTCCCTCGAGCGGGACGGGAATGCGATCTGCAGCCTGGGAAGCGAGCTCAGCGAGGGCCTGGCGCCAAGCGCCGCGCCGCGCGTCCTCCGGAAGCGAGGGGATGTCTGCCAGTGCGTCCAGGTGGTGGAGGGCGTGCCCCATGGGCGAAGCAAGACCACACGGCGAGAACGAGAGCAAGAAATGAGCACGTTGACACGAGCGTGTCCCGCACGTGAACAGCGCCCGCAAAGTGACGGAGACGCGGTTTGCCCAAAGCCTGGCGCATTCTGTCGCCCGAGCTCCCGATTGCCAGTTCACCAAGCGCTTCTTGCGGAAGCGCGGACGGACTACCCACGTTGATTGGGCGGCATCGCCAGACTATACTTGCCCTTGAATCAAACGGCTCGTCGGTAGCGCCGTTGCGCTGAGGGGATCGTGGCCGTGGAGGGGAATGAATGTGCGGTGATCGTGGCGGAGTTGGACGTCCCGCACCGGATGCGACGGAGGCGGAGGGCGGCTTGGATCAGCTTCGGTTGGAGGCTCGCCTCTTGTGGACACGATTCTGTGGGTGTTCCGCACCTATCGCGCGCACGGGTTCCAGGTGGCCTTCTGGCCCGCGAACCTGGCAACATTGCTCGATGTGCTGCGAGCGGAGCTTCCCCCGTATGCTTTCCGAGCGGTGGCCCCCTTCTTCGACTGGATCCTTGTGAACATACCGGTGTTCACGGAGCTGACGAATCCGGGGGACGAGGGAGGAACCTGAGCATGCCGACCCGCGTCCAGCCCCGCATTCGCGTGTTGGTCGTCGACGATGACCCTGATCTCGTCTTCACGACGGTGCGGCTCGTGAGGAAGGGGGGGCACGACGCGTTGGAGGCGACGAGCGGGGCCGAGGCCCTGAGACTCGCGCTCGCAGAAAAGCCGGACCTGATCCTGCTGGACGTCGACATGCCCGGTATGGATGGGATCGAGGTCTGCAATCGAATTCGTCAGACCGCCGGTCTGGAGCGCACGCTGGTGGTGATGGTGACGGGTGTGAAGACGGAGCCGGGCGACCGTGTGGCGGCATTGCAGGACTGCGCGGACGGGTACATCACGCGGCCTTTCGGCCACGCCGAGTTCCTCGCGCAGATGCATGCGTTCGCGCGCATCATCGTCACCGAGCGGGAGCTGGACCGCAGCGAAGAGGCGAACCGGCAGTCGTTGGAGCAGGCCATGCGGCTCGAAGCGGTGTCTCTGCTTGCCTCGGGCGTCGCCCACGAATTCAACAACCTGCTCGCCGTCATCCACGGCAACGCGAGCTTCATGCTCGAGGACTCGGCCGACGATGCCCCGCACCGCGAGGACGTGCGGGAGATCCTGGGAGCCGCCACGCGGGCCCGCTTCCTCACGCAGCAGCTTCTGGCTTTCGCGCGAAAGCGCGAGCTCGAGCTCGAGGTCGTCTCCCCCAGCGCGTTTGCGGAACGCGCGTCGGAGGTATTGCGTCGGTTGATCCCGGAGAACATCTCGCTCGAGTCACGGGTGGCTGCCGACCTTCCTTCGGTTCGTCTCGACTCGTCGCGTCTCTTGGAGGTTGTCGCCGGAATGGGCCTGAACGCTGTGGAGGCGATGCCTCACGGGGGCCGGCTCACCTTGGAGGTGGCCGAGGCGACAGCTCACGAGATGGCCGACGCCGCCATCCACCACCGGCCGGGCAGATTCGTTCGCCTGACGCTTTCGGACACGGGCACCGGGATGGAGGCTTGCACACTGGAGAGGGTCTTCGAACCGTTCTTCACCACGAAGGACATCGGCAAGGGCCCCGGCCTCGGTCTCTCCGTTGCCTATGGCATCGTGAAACACTGCGGGGGGGAAATGAAAGCGACGAGCCAGCCGACGGAGGGGTCAGCGTTTCACATCTTCCTGCCGGGCCTTGGGGAGTAGGCCCTCCAAGCCAACAGGATCACCCGGAGCCGAGGCCAAGCTGGTGAATGCGGAGCTGGGAACAGGGGATGGGCAAGTGCTTCCGGTGGCGACCTTCCCCATCCCTCCCCTGAAATGCTATCTTCCCGAAAACCGAACGCTCAACGATGACAGACCGGCCGAGCCTTCTACTATACGACCGTGACAGCGAGATCCTGCTCGTCTTGCCGCGGTTCATGCAGCGGGTCGGTGTGACCTTCGTAGCCGACGACGCAGAGCGTGCCCTCGCTATCGCCAGGGGCGAGCCGATCCATGTTCTCGTCATCGGGAGCGGCATGGCGAACGACGACGGCATCCGCCTCGTGCGTGAGATACGCAGCGGGCAGCCCTACGCGCAGGTCCTTCTTCTGCAAGACCCAGGGGGGGGGCAGGTGCCGACCGAGTTTTTGGCGGAGGGGATTGCGGACACCCTTGCCAAACCCTTCGATGTCGCAACGTTTCCGGATCGTGTTGCCAAGCTTCTGGAGGTCATGGCGGAGATGCAGCGCCGGGCGCGCACCCAGCGCGAAGCCGACGCAAGAATGCAGCACGCGGAGCGCATGGCTCTGCTGGGAACGCTCGTCGCCACGGTGGCCCACGAGGTTGCCAACCCCCTCTCCGTCGTTCTCTCGAACGCGGCTCTCTTGACCGAGATGCTCGACGAAGGCGGGCCGAGCTCTCCCGACGACCGCTCCTTTCTCGACACCGCCACGAGAGACACGCTGGCTTCCGCCAACACCATCAAGGACTACCTGTCCCGCATCCTGGGCTTCGCGCGCTGCAATCGCGGTTCCCACAAAGACATGGACCTCGCGGACACGATCAAGACCTCCTTGCTGTTCATCCAACGCCGCGCTCGCGACAAGCAGGTCACGGTCCATGCCGACGTCGTTTCCGGCTGGTATGTGCCGCACGATGCAACCTCCATCGCCCAGGCCATCGTCAACGCCCTCAGCAACGGGATCGACGCCGTCGAGGAGCATGGCAACGTGTGGGTGGCGGTCCAGGGTCTTCCGGACCACGTGGTGGTGCTCGTGGACGACGACGGTAAAGGCTTGAGCCCCGGGGTGACGGATCGGTTCGCGGACGCGTTCTTCACCACCAAGGACACGGGGACGGGGCTCGGTACGGCCGTGATGCGGCAAGTCATGCTCGAGCACTGCGGTTCGGTCGAGTGGGCCAACCGTGTCGGTGGGGGGGTGCGGGTGCGAATGGTGTTGCCGAAGCGCCCCCTGTCCATCCCGCCGCCCGCGTCACCGCGGCGGTGAGCCCTTGTTGTCCTAGAGCGGTGCGACCACCCGGTTGCGACCTTGCGCCTTCGCCTGGTACAGGCACGCGTCCGCATCCCGGAGGAGCCGTTGTGCGTCCGGTGTTCGCCCGCTCGTCGCGAGCGTCGCCACGCCGATGCTGACCGTCACCCGCACGGCCTTCCCCTCCCACGGCACGCTCGTCCCCTCGACCAGCGCGCGCAGCCGCTCACCGAGCGCCGCGCCGCCCTTCACGTCGATCCCGGGGGCAAGCACGGTGAATTCCTCGCCGCCATAGCGCCCCAGCACGTCCTCCGTTCGGATCGCTCCGCGTGCCACCCGCGAGACAGACTTCAGCACTTGGTCTCCCGCCGGGTGTCCCAGCGTGTCGTTCACGCGCTTGAAGTGGTCCAGATCGAGCATCAGCAGCACCAAGTCAGTCTTGTGCCGGACGCCGAAGGACACGGCGGCGCGCAGACGCTCGTCGAAGTGCCGACGGTTGCTCACACCCGTCAGGGGGTCTCTCACCGACGATTCGTACAGCTCCCTGACCAGCGCCGCCTGCGAGGTCGGAAGCTTGGCGAACCGAAAGGCCGTTCGGAATCCAAGCTGAATCACGTCTCCTTGCTCGAGGGTCGAGCGCGTCACCTGCCGGCCACCCACGAAGGTGCCGTTCCGCGCTCCCGCGTCCTCCAGGACCCACTCGCCATTCGCTCCTCGGGACAGCAATGCATGTACGCGGCTCATGCTGTCGTCTTCGACCCGGATCTCGCACGCTGCGCCCCGCCCGACACGGTAGTGCGTCTCGGTCAAGTTGAAACTCCGCCCCCGTTCGGGTCCTGCGACCACGGTCAACACATCGCAGGACTCGCGGTCCGGTGATGCGACGGGCCACGAAATGAGGGACCGATCGGTGATGATCGTCATCGAGTCGTCCTCGTCGTCGCGGTGCACGGTGGGCGGGTCGGTGGCCTTCTTCGAGCCGGTCATCCTCTTAGGATAGTTGCCGCGGAGCCCTTGGGAAACGGATTCGTAGACCCCTCATGCTCCCGAAGCTCCTTACAGGTACTCCGCTCGGGCCGGGAGTCGAGCGCGAAGAACCCTGGAGAACGCACGCGTCGTCGGTTCGGTCCCGTCGCGGGCGGGTGGACGGCACTTGCTTGTGGCGCGGCCGGGGCTACGCTCGTACCTCGTGACGCAACCCAGACGAAGCATCCTCATCATCGAGGACGACGAGAGCGTGAGGGCGCTGCTGCATCGGGCCCTCCATGAGAGCTACGACGTCGAGACGGTGGCGGACGGCACGACGGCGGTTGAACGTGTCGAGCGAGATCCCGTGCCGGATCTCGTGATTTGCGACGTGATGCTCCCCGGTGTCGATGGGTTCTCGGTGGCTCGCCTGGCGAAGGCGTCGAAGTGGGCTCGTGTGCCGATCATTTTCCTCACCGCGCGGACGACGCCCCGTGACGTGATCGAGGGGATTCAGTCGGGGGCGCGCCACTACCTGACGAAGCCGTTCAAGCTCAAGGACCTGCAGGAGCGGGTGGCGAAGATTCTCGGAGCGTAGGGAGCTACCACACGTGCTGGGGGAACGGACGACCGGGGCGCGCGAAGCGGTACCCTTGGAGCAGATCGCATCCCAGTTCGACCACTGTGTCTCTCTCTTGGACCGTCTCGATACCTTCTGCGACGACGAGGATTCCCATCTCCTGGCACGCCCGCGTGATCGAGGCCACGAGGCGCTGCCGTGTCGAGTCCGCGTCGATGCCGCGAATCAGGGACATGTCCACCTTCACGATTTCCGGCTGGAGGGTCGCCAGGCTCGTGAGCCCAGCGTATCCCGCCCCGAGATCATCCACGGCGATCCGAAACCCACGGGCCCGAAGGTGGCCCAACCTCGTGCGCACGTCATCCAGGTTTGCGAGGGATGCCCGTTCGGTGATCTCGAGGATCACGCGGTTGGCCATCGCAGTGAGGGGAGCGTTGTCGTTGTCGAGCTCAGGGTCGAGCAGGTCCTCGGGATGGAGGTTCACGAACAGCGCCACGTCTGGTGCCTGCTCCGCGCACGGTTGGGCCGAGCGTTGACGGACGAGTCGTCCCAGCTCGGGCAGCCTTTGCAGGCGCTCCGCCGCATCGAGCATCGCTCCCGGGTGGGGGAGGGCGGGCTCGTCGCTGCGCATCAAGGCCTCGAACCCGTAGACCTCGTGGTCGCCCTTTGCACGGATGATCGGTTGGAACGCCATCCACAGGTGGTCGAGAGCCCGCTCGAAGCTGGAGGCAAGTCCCGCCAGGTCGCCGGGCGGCTGGGGGCCCTTGCCGAGCACCTCCATGGCTTGGCGCTTTGCTCGCGCAATGCGTCCGAACTGGACGGCGCGCGACACCACGCTCCTGAACTCGTCGTTGTCGAAGGGCTTGACGAAGTAGTGGAACGCCCCGTACTCGATCGCCTGCACGGCCGATTCGAAGGTGGGCTTGCCCGTCACCAGGATGACGGGTACGTCATGGTCGTGCTGCCGCACTTCCCGAAGCAGGGCGAGGCCATCCATGCCCGGCATCGAGATGTCGCTGACGATGGCCGCGTAGTCTCGCTTGGTCAACGCCGCAGCCGCCTCCAACCCGGAGGCCGCTTCCTCCACCAGCAACCCCATCTTCTGGAGGAGTCGACTGACGATCCGTCGCACACCATCCTCGTCGTCGACGACGAGCACCCAGCTGGTGCCGGACATCGAGTCGCGCTTTTCGTTGTTCATGTGCCCCACTGCTCCTTCCCCACCGGCTTTCAAGAGTACCGCATCTCACCTTCTCGAATCAAGGCTGCCGGGGCAGCGGCGAGAGGATCGGATGTTGCATTCACTGCCTCCAACCGCCCTGCCAAGGTCGAGGTGCCGCATGTCGGACAAGACCCCGTCTCTCCGTTTCAAGACCAGCTCCATAACCCTCCGCGGGACCGAGACCATCATCGGTCGAAGTAGCTATTGCACCGCGTCGATTTCAGACCCGTCGGTTTCCCGGGTCCATGCCTCCATTACCCAGCGCGCTGGCGCGATGTTCATCCAGGACATGGGAAGCAAGAACGGGACGTTTCTCAACGGGAGCCGCATTGGCTCGAACCCCGTGCCTCTCCAGGTGGGGGATGGCGTTCGCATCGGCGACGTCGGGTGCTTCATCGACGAAACCGACCCGGCGGGGCGCCACGACACCTCCGACCGCCCCGTGGCGTCTGACGATCCCGATCAGGAAACCGTGCGGACCCTGGTCGGAGGAAGAGGGGACAAGCCATGACGCGATCGCCTGTGTTCGCGCTTTTCGCCCCGGATGCTACGATCCGCTTCGGCGGCGACGAGGAACGGGGATGACCATGGGAAGCAAGCCTAGACAGATCGTATTTCAGTCCTCCCGGTTCGCCTTGCGCGGCGAGGAATGCGTGGTCGGGCGAAGTGACTACTGCACGATTCTCATGACCCACCCGTCGATCTCGAGGGTGCACGCTTCCTTCACGAACCGCGACGGCGAGACGTATGTCCAGGACCTCGGGAGCAGAAACGGCACCTTCGTCGACGGCGAGCGGGTTGGAACCCAACCTGTCCGTGTCGGCTCGGGGGCTTCGGTCCGTCTCGGGAGCCTGGACTGCACAATCGAGGAGGGGGACGACAATCCGACTTCCACGCGGGACTTCAGCTCGCCCGAGGCGACTGCGCCAGGCGGCACATGGAGCAGGCATGGGTGAGCGCCCCAGGCTGCTGCTCGTGGACGCTGACGCCGAGGTCCTCCTCGTCGTCCCGCCCTTCATGAGACGGGTCGGGGACGTGGTCGTGGCGACGGCCCTCGAGGCTGCGCTCGCCGCTGTCCGGGAGGCGCCTGTGCATCTTCTGGTCATCGCCAGCGACATGGTTGTCTCGGTGGGGTTCGAGACATTGCGTGAGATTCGATCCCGACAGCCCCACGCTCAGGTTCTCTTGCTCACGAGCGACTCCGCGGTCGATGTCCCCGCCGCGTTCATGGCGGAAGGTGTGGGGGATGTCCTGGCAAAGCCGTTCGACCTGGCCGTGCTGCCCGATCGACTGCGCAAGCTGTTGGAGGTCACGGAAGAGTTGAAGCGTCGCGGCCGGGCGCAGCGCGACGCCGAGCTTCGCATGCAGCACGCCAGCCGGATGGCGTTGTTGGGCTCCCTCGTGGCCTCGGTGGCCCACGAGATGGCCGACCCGCTCTCCGTCATTCTGTCCAACAGCGCACTCGTTGCGGAGATGCTTGACGATGGCAGGCCGCTCGGCGCCCTGGACCGCTCGTTCCTTGACGCTGCGACGCGCGACACCCTAGCCGCGGCTCGCGTCATGAAGGAGTACCTCTCGAGAGTCCTTGTGCTTGCGCGCCGGGACCGGAAGGCCCATTGGGATGAGGACCTCGCCGATACGCTGGGCACCGCTCTGCTGTTTGTTCGACGGCGTGCGCAGGACAAGACTGTTCGCATCCACGCGGATGTTTCCGGCGTCGGGACCGTGCCGCACCTCGGTCCGGCCGTCGCCCAAGCGGTCGCACACGCCCTGTCCAACGCCATCGATGCTGCACCGCCGGATGGCAACGTGTGGCTGCACGTGGAAGAACAACCCGATCAGTTCGTCATTGTCGTCGATGATGACGGCCCCGGCTTGCAACCCGATCAGGCCCGTCGTCTGTGCGACCCCTTCTTCACGACGAAGCACGACGGTACGGGCCTTGGCACATCCGTCATGCTGCAAGTCATGCGCGAACACGGCGGATCCGTGGAATGGAACCATCGCGAGGCTCGAGGCGTGCGGGTGCGTATGACGCTGCCACGTCCTCGCGTCTCTGTCGCACCGTCGTGCGTTCCGGCGTGAATCGGGGGATTGTCTGGGTTTGGGGGAGGCTCTGACCCAACCGGCTCGGGCTGAGTCGAGACAACTTCTTGGGGTTCAAGGAACTTCGGAGATGAGATCCGTGCCCGCCACGAACCGCGATGGGTCGCCGCAGTTGGGGCGCACGAGGGAAGCAGCGCAGGGGAGATCCCCGGCATCCTGCAAGCGCGTCCGCTCCAGGCAAATCGCGCCGTCCGCCGACCACTCCGCTTCGATGTCCCACGCCTCGCTATCGATTCGGATCCCGTATCCGTCGTACACGTTCACTGCCATGCCGTCCGTCGTGTGAGCCACCCCGTCACCGCAGTAGTCGCCACGCAGCAGGCGTGTGCAGGCTTGATGAAGGTGTCCGATGGGTTCGCGGTGGCAGCCGTCTCCGATCTGGCACACCACGGCCTTGCGCCACGGCTTATAGCCCATCTCGACGCACTTGGCGGCCACGTGCCCCATGCAGGCGAAGGTGAAGGTTTGCGGATCGTCCACCCAGCTACCCCCTCCTTGCACTCCTTCTCGGTAGTCCCACCGTCCGTTCAGGGCAATGGCTTCGACTTCGTTGCCGGCGGCATCGGTGCCGCAGAGCGGGAGGCTCCCTTCCGTCGTCTCGTACGTGACCGTGTGGAGGAACGTGTCGACCATCCCCGGCTGGAGCCACCGCCTCGCGTTCTCAACGTGCAGTCGCACCTTCTCTCCCCGGTCTGTCCAGGCGTCGAAGTCCACGCCGACGAAGTTGGCGTTGGCGAGGAGCTTGTTGCCCGCGCGGCCTCGCAAGGCGCTTTCCTCCAAGGAGACGGCGCTCATCGGTGTGCCCTGCCACGAAGCCGAGCCCAGGACGACATGCGCGACGTGGGACCCTTCGAGGATCCGGCCGTTCAGGTCGGTCCCGTTGAGGCCGCGCCCCGTGACCTGCTGGAGGAAGCCGGTGACGTTCAGGATCGTGCCCGACTCCAAGTAGACCACAGCCGATTGGGCGGATGCCGTCGGTGGTTCCCTCGACCCATCGTCGGCAAGGCAGCCGGACAGGAACGCGGGCACGAACAGCGAGAGAGCAAGCAGGGGAGACTTGAACATGACGACCTCACCTGGGATGCATGCAACGCGAGAGCCAGGAGGTGATCCACGCGAATCCGCGGAGTTCTAGGGGATAACCCGCGAAGGTTCGGGATCGGCGTGCCGGTTCAGCGCGCTGTCTTGGCTCGAAGCACACACCCGCAGTCCCACGGACACGTCTCGAAAGCCCGCTTCGGGGATTTCGCGGTTCTCGACCCGCGCGACCTGTGCGGTGTAGTTGAAGCTGCCGCCCCGCGCCACGAACTGACCCGGACGCGTGGCATGTCTCGTCCACTCCCAGACGTTGCCCGCCATGTCGTCCACCATCAATGGGCTGCGGGATGCCGGATGGGAGCCGACGACATCGGGTGCCATGCCTTCTGCCGTCTTGCCGTACGTGGCATCGATGTTCGCGTCCGTGGGCCGCAGAGAGTGGCCGTGAGGGTAGGCACGCCGGTCCGCTCCACGGGCCGCGCGCTCCCACTCGATCTCCGTGCAAAGGCGAGCTCCGGGAACGCGCCCGGTTCGGTCCAGCCAAGCGGTGTACCCGATGGCGTCCCGCGCGGAGATCCCGGTGACCGGCATCGACAGCCAATCGATGCCATCCTTGTCCCTCCCATCGACAAGCAGCCTCTCCCCTTCTCGGGCACGGGGCTGACGACTGCCCAACCCGAGCGTCAGCACAAACGTTCCGTCCGAACTCTCACGCACTTCGATAGCGCCCTGAAACCCCCCGCCCTTCACGATGGGGAGCCCGGCGGCCCGCGCGTGCGCGGGAAGCAACCGAACGTAGTCCAACCATTGCCTGTGGGTCGTCTCGTGGCGTGCGATGAAGAAGCCCGGAACGTGCACGGGGTGGATGGGAGCGGTATGGAAGAAGTCCTTCCGCAAATCCTCCGCCGCGCCGCTGCCGTACCACCCCACCCCGGGCGCAACGTACTCGAAGCCCTGCGGAACCCTCGACGCCGGCACCAAAGGAACCCTCAGGTCCAGGGCCTCTCCGCTCCGGACGAGGAACGGCATCCGGGTGGTGGCGTGCCCCGGAAGCTCCAACGTTGCGCGGTAGCTGCCGGGCGGGAGATCCTGCGCCGAGGGAAGGGTCACGTAGCCTTGCCCGCTGAATCGCTCCAGGGCGACGGTGGCGCCGACGGGGACGGACGCGATGGCGACCGGGCTCGGCCTCCGAAAGTCCGCCACGTATCGGTTCTCCTCGTCGTACAGCGCGGCGCGGGCGAGCGCGCGCTCCGTGCTCTGGTCATCGTGCCTCGCTTCCGCCTGTGCGGCGCGGGCAACAAGGATGGCCGCCAGCGCCTGCCGCGTGTCGTGTCGGGTCCCGTCGAGCAAGACGGCGGACTCAGCGCACCGCTCGGCTTCGTCCAGGAAGGCGTCCACGCGCGAGCGCTTCTCCCTGGCGGCGGACCACGCCAATTCGGCGTCCTGGTTTTCCCGGTCGAACGCCTCGAACGCGTGGCGCTCGGCGTCCTGGGCTTCGCGCGACACAGCGTGGGCCTCTTGGAGCTTGCCGTGGGCTCGCCCGAGCTCGTGGTCCACCGCTGCGTCGTGTCTCTTGTTCTGGGCGTGAACCGTGGCTCCGTGGGCCACGGCAACAGCCCCCACCACCGCGAGCATCGCGCTGATCGCACCTCCGGTCCACAGTCGTCGCTGCGTCTTCGAAGCCCGGAGGAAGCGCCTCTCGTCCTCCCCGAGTTCTCTTGGGTCCACGAGGTCGGCTTCCCGGAGTTGCTTTCGGGTCCACAGTGTCCCGCGGGCCTGGCCGAGCCGCTTCCACTCCGCGGCGGCCAGCCGGAGTCTTTCCCGCACGACGCGGGCTTCCGCGTCGGAGGCCACGAGGTGCGCAAGAGTCGCCCAGCTTCGGAGAAGAGCGTCGTGGGCCAGCTCATAGGTCGTGCCGTCCGGGGACTCGCAAGCCACGACCAGCCGGCCGGCGACCAGCGCGTCGAGGGTGGCTCTCGCGGTGGGATCTTGGGTCCCAAGTTCCGCGTCCGAACGGCGAGCCCTCGTCTGGTGGCCGGTGACGAGCTCGCGCAAGAGGCGCTTGGCCGTCTGCCGAAGCTCCATGCTCATGGACGCGAGCACATGGTCGGCGTGTCGCGCCAGCGCGCCGCGCGCGCCCCCAATGTCCCGGTAGGTCTTCTCGGAAATGACGGTGTCATGAGCAGGTTTCGCCGCCCACAGCTCGGAGAGCGCGAACTGGAGCAGGGGCAGCCCGCCCCCGGCTTCGGCCGCACTCTGTACCAGCTCCTCCACCATCCACTCCGCCCCGAACCCGACCCCCTTGGCTCGTGCCGGGGCCTCCACCGCCTCCCGTAGCCTCTCCTTGGTGAGAGGTCGCAGGAAGTAGAGCGCCGGCCCCAGCTGGTTGCCCAGCGCGGGCAGGGACGTGAGACGGCCAAGGAAGTCGCTCCGCGCCGAGGCGAGCACCCGAACGCAGTCGCGCGTCGCCGACAACCAGTGCAGGGCGGTGGCGCACGCTGCTGCCTCTGCGCTCTCGCCCAGCGTGACCAACTCCTCGAGCTGGTCGACGAAGACCACGAGACCCAGCGTACCTGCGAGACGGGACCGCACGACCCTCCCCAGATCTCCGGGGTCTTCTCGAATCAGGTGCTCCATCGCGTCGACATCCTCGCCCAGCGCTTGCCCCAGGGAAACGGCGAGGCTGCGACACGGAGAGCTGCCCGGCACCACCGTGGCGCTCTGCCAGACCCGTTCCGTACCGAACCAACGCTGGACACGGGGCAGCAGTCCTGCTCGGCAGAGCGACGACTTGCCAACCCCGGAGTCTCCCGCCACCACCACGAACCCTTCCGAGGCCAGCCGCTCCAGCACGTCGCGAACCTCCGAGTCGCGCCCGAAGTACAGCCCGGCCCGGTCCGTGTCGAAGGAACGGAGCCCCGGATAGGGATTGCCCTCGGGGATCGTCCCCACGCGCGCCTCAGGGGTCAGCTGAGCCAGGGCGCTTCGGACCTCGTTGCCCGAGGCATAGCGCGCGGAGGGGTCCGGATGCAGGCACCTCTCCACCACGGCAGCGAACGCCCCATCCACCTCGTTAGCCCCCTGTCGCAGACCCGACGGCGAGCCTGCCACGGGAAGACAGCCGGCGCACAGCTCGTACAAGAGCACGCCCAGGGAGTAGACGTCGGATCGGAAGGTCGCTGGCTCGCCACGGCGGATCTCCGGCGCCATGTACGCAGGCGTCCCCACGACGAATCCCACGGCTGTCAGCCGCGACGCCTCATCGACCCGAATGCCTGGGGCTTCACAGGGGATCGAGCCCGTGGGCGCATCGGCCAAGGCGACCGAAGGGGACAAAGACGACCCGGCTGCGCGCGACTCCGAGCTGCCTTGGGCGCCGCCGTCGTGTGGGTCGAGGAGCTTGGCGATGCCGAAGTCCAGAAGCTTCGCCTCGCCGTCCGGTGTGGTCATCACGTTCGCGGGCTTGATGTCTCGATGCAGCACGCCCCGTTGGTGCGCCGCCGCCAAGGCTCGGGCGATGTCCATGGCGATGGCGAGCACCCGTTGCCAAGGCACCGGCTTCGTCAGGTTGTTGAGGCTCTGCCCATCGACGAACTCCGACACCAGGTAGGGGATGCCGTCCACCTGCCCGACGCGGTAGATGGACACGACGTTCGGATGCTGAAGCCGGGCGATGGCCCGGGCCTCCACGAGGAAGCGCTCTCGGGCTGTGGGGTCGGGCTCGGCGGCGGAGATGACCTTGATGGCGACGCGGCGGTCGAGCAGGGAATCCACGGCGAGGAAGACTTCCCCCATGCCTCCGCGCCCGAGCGTCCGCACGATGCGGTACCCATCGAACTCGGGGGGAGGGGACCAGGAGGCCATGCGCGTTACGTCTGCAACCTTTGGTCCATTCGCGGGTTCGGTGGGCGGTTGCGGCCGATGGACGGATGCCAGCCATCAACTAAACAGAATCACATTGATCCGTGCAGAAAACTAGGAACTAGGAAGAGGAACACGGAATGCGAATGCGAACACCAGCGTGTCGCGGAGGGTGGTCACGACGCCTAGGGTTTGGAGCCCATTCTACCTTCCGTGTTCGCATTCCTGTTCCTAGTTCCTAGTTTCTATGACCTCGGTTTCGCCACGGCTCAACGTGATTCAGTATAGATGTGCCGGGCAGAGGTTCCGCGGTCAGGGGCCCACGACGCGATTTCTTCCCCCTTGTTTGGCCTTGTAGAGGGAGGCGTCCGCCCCGGAGATCAGCGCATGCGCCGTCTTGCTCTCCAGGGCCGACAGCACGGCCACGCCAACGCTCACGGTGATGCTCAAGGAAAGGCCCTCGAAGGGGATGACGACGCGCTCCGCGATGCCCCGGATCCGCTCGCCCAAGGCGACCGCGCCCTCCAGGTGAATCCCGCGAGCGATCACCGCGAACTCCTCCCCTCCGTAGCGTGCGAAGATGTCCTCCGCTCGCACCGTGTGGTGAATCACCGCCGTGAGCTTGGTGAGCACCTTGTCCCCCGCGAGGTGGCCATACTCATCGTTGACGCGCTTGAAGTGGTCGATGTCGAACATGATGAGGGCCAGCTCGGTGCCGTGGCGCACAGCATATGAAATCTCCGTCTCCATGCGCTCGTTGAAGTGCTTGCGGTTAAAGGCCCCCGTGAGCCCGTCGCGCACGCTCGCCTCGTACATCCGGCGCAGCACGCCTTCTTCTTCCACGTTCGACAGGGCGAAACGGAACCGGACGGAGGCGCCGAGCTGGATCTGGTCTCCGTCGGAGAGCTGCTGGGAGCGGACTGCATAGCCGTTGACGAAGGTGCCGTTTCTCGACTTCAAGTCCTCGATGAGCCACCGCAGGGCCCCCTTCGGCGTGATTCGGGCGTGGGTTCGGCTCACGCTGGTGTCGTCAATGAGGACGCCCGCCTCCTTCGTTCGGCCGAATACGATTTCCTTGTCCAGACCGATGACGCGGCCGGTCTCGGGGCCCGTGAGCACGGTGAGCGTGGCCCGATCCCGCTGCAACAGCGCGGGGTTCACGGGCTGCACCTCGGTGATGCGAATGGCCCCGGTCGCCTCTTCCTCCTCCGGCAGGGCCTCTTCCAGCCCATCCGCATCGTGCCGCGTCGAATCCTCCGCCATCATTGCCTCCCGGACAGAAGGATAGGATATTCCCAACCGTCGCAGAATCGAAGAAGATTGAGCCCGCCATGACAAGCTGTCCCAGAGACGCGGGGGTTGGCGCGTGATGCCCTCGGACCCCTCCCACGGACCCTACCTGCTCGTGCTGGGAGAAGGGTCCACCCGACTCGTCCCCCTCGCCGGCTTCGGCACGAACGTCATCGGGAGCGCCGAGTCCGCAGGGATTCGGATCGCCGACGGCTCTCTCGAGCCCAGCCACGCCCTGCTCGAGACCACCGAGATGGGCACCTTCGTGACGCCCATCGCCGGGGAAACCCTCCTCAACGACGAGCCGATCCGCGAGAGGCGGTCCGTCCGCCCCGGCGACACGCTCCGCCTCGGTGACGTGGCGATCGGTCTGCACGGCCAGTACAACCGGACCAAGGATCGGCCGCCCCTCACGGCGGTCCAGATGCGTCAGCGCCTGGTCGAGGAGAGCGAGCGGTTCCTGCGTTACCGTCGTCCGTTTGCCTTTCTGCTCATTCGCGCGACTCCCGGTGGGCCCGAGGAAGAAGCCGCCCTGCTGCGGGCCGTGTCTCGCGCGGTGCGGGTGGTGGACGTCGTGGCGTGGGATGGGCACAAGGAGATCTGGGTGCTGTTCCCGGAGACGGAGGGCGCGGCGATGATCCCGGCGCAGCGCGTGCAAACGGCTGCGATGGGGGTCGTTGCTCACGCGTCAGGCGCCGTGGCTCGCTGCCCGAACGACGGCATCGACCCGGACGCCCTACTCGCGGGGGTGCGTGCTGCCGCGCGGCACGCCGAGGCGGGGCACGTCGTGTCGATCGCGGAGGTGGGTCACACGTTGCAGTTGGGGGGCAAGAGCATCGTGGCCGCCGATCCGCTGATGCGGAGTCTGTTCGAGCTGGTGCGGCGGATCGCGGGCAGCGAGATCCCGGTCCTCATTGCGGGGGAGACGGGGTCAGGCAAGGAGATCGTGGCGCAGGCGGTGCACGCCTGGTCCAAGCGCTGCGAGGCTCGGATGGTGTCCGTCAACTGCGCGGCGATGTCGGAAACCCTTCTTGAGAGCGAGCTCTTCGGCCACGAGAAAGGGGCCTTCACCGGTGCTGTCGCGACCAAGCCGGGGCTCTTCGAGGAGGCCAACGGCGGCACCGTGTTCCTCGACGAGGTGGGCGAGTGTTCCCCGCGCACCCAGGCAGAGCTGCTGCGCGTCTTGGAAACCAAACGCTACTGTCGGGTGGGGTCACTGCGGGAGCGCATCGCGAACGTTCGGGTCGTGGCCGCAACCAATCGGTCCCTGGAGGACGAGATTCGAGCAGGACGGTTCCGCCAAGATCTCTACTTCCGTCTCAACGCGGCGATGGTCACCGTTCCACCGTTGCGCGATCGGCCTCTGGACTTGCCTGTGCTCGCTCGGGCGTTCTTGTCCGAAGGGTGCAGACGGGAAGGCCGCGAGTTGCTCCAGCTCTCGGCTGATGCGATGGCGCGCCTTTCGCTCCACGACTGGCCGGGCAACGTGCGTGAGCTCAGGAACACGCTCGACTTCGTCACGGCGACCACGCAGGGGGACAACATCGACTCGTGCGACTTGCCTGCGTCGGTGGCTGCGAAGGCGGCGCCGTGGTTGCTCGGCCGCAAGCACGAGTCGCCTCCGCCTCCGCCTCCGAGCCCTTCCCACCCTGGGGTCGGAGGCCGGCCTGACGGGAAGTTCCGAAACCTGTACGAAGAAGTCCGCGAGCTCGAGATGCAGCGTATCCAGGAGGCGCTCGACGCGACCGGCGGGGTCCGCAACCAGGCGGCCGACCTGATTGGGGTCCCCCTGCGGACCCTCGTGACCAAGATCAAGCTCTACGGGTTGGCCCCCGCCCCACCCCGCGCCCGCAAGAAACCCATGTGATTATCCCTCCGTGGAAGAGGGCAACTCCGAGAACCTGATTCCCGCGAGCTGCTGCGCCAGCGATTGGTACCCTTCACGGTATCGCTTGCGGTCCGCCTTCGACCCGTCCGTGATGCGCACGCCGAAACCCGGAGGCACCGTCGCGTCTTGCCCTTGGCCGAACACCCGCCGCCACACCACGCTCGCTTCCAGCCTCACCCGACGATCGGACCGCGGCGGGACGAACTCGAGCCACACATCGTCACCCGTCAGCGGCGGAGCCAGCGTGCGGATGAAGAGGCCCTCGCCGCTCACGTTGTACATGAACCCCTCGTCGTCCCGGTCTCGGCCCGCCACCCGGAAGCCAACCTTGGTTCCGTAGAGCATCCGTGGGCTCTGACGCTGCTCGGCGAAGGACCCCCGCAACGCTTCGTTCGCGGCGTACAGCACATTCTCGGGCGGAGCGTAAACGTCCCATACCCACGCGCCCTCGGTTCCCCTCAGCGCTTCCGAAACGTCGCGAAGGTCCTTGGGCGCCGTAGCCACCACCCACGGCTCTTTGCCTCCTTCTGCCCGCCACTGCACCAGAGATGTCACCGTGTCTCCCCCGGGCAAATCGCGCGCGACCACGACCAGCCGGGGTGCCTCCGACCGCACCCGCTCGTCGACATCTCCTGTGGTCACCGCGAACGAGACATTGAACCCCGCATTACGGAGCAGCCTGGCGAGGACCACCCGCCGGTTGTCATCCGCGTCCCCAAGCAACGCAACCCCGCGGCCCGTGGCCGCGTCGCGGCCGATCGCGTCCGGCAAAATGAGCAGGCGGCGCACCAGGCCCGTACTGTTTCCGGATGCCACGACGTCGTCTCCCCCGGCTCCGAAGGCGTCGCCGAACGCGAGATCGTCGAGCTCGTTACGTACCCACAGCACCGGAATCATCGCCCACCGGGCTTGCGCCCGTACCGTGAGACAAGTCTCGCCCTGGTTGTCCAGATCCGGGCTCAACAGCACCGCGCGAGGCACCGCCCGCTCGATCGCGCGTGCGAGCTCCTGCGGGCTTTCGACCGTCTCGAGGACCACCCCGTCGCTGCGGAGGAGCTGCAGTAGGCCCGCCGCTTGCGAGCCCTCCGAAGGACCCACCCAGATCGCTCGTCGGCTATCGGTCGTCACGTTTGCTCCTTGCCTTCCGCGCGTTGTTCCTCGCCACTGTACCATCCCTCGGAAGCGGCGTGCCATCCTCGCGCGCCCTTGGGATTCTGCCGAGCCGGCGATCGGCTCGAGCTCGTGTCCGCATCTTGCGTCAGGGTTGCATGCCCCGCGCCAGACGTCCTGGAGCCCGACCCTGCCCAAGGCACGATCGATGCTACGCTCGAAGTCATGAGCGCCGACGATCGCCCCCCCCAACGCCTGCCCCCGCCGCTTCCTACGCAGCAGGAAAGGCCCGGTCCGCCGCCCCTTCCCGGTGACCGCCCCGCGCCTCCGCCGCTCCCCATGCCCACCGCTGCGCCGGCGCGCGCCCCTCGACCCCCCGTGGACTCCCGACCCAAGCCGGGAGGCCCCGAGCGACGCGTTCACCCGCGGCTTCACCTCTCCGTGGTCGTTGACTTCGCGTCCGCCAACAACTTCTACAGCGGAACGACGCGAGACATCTCCGCCGGTGGCCTCTTCATCGAGTCCGACGTGGCGCTGCAGGTCGGTGCGCGCATCACGGTCGACCTGCAGCTGCTGAAGACCAGGGTGAAGGCAGAGTCCGAAGTGGTCTGGGTGCTGATCGACGACGGAGGCAAAACGGTCGGAATGGGCGTGCGATTCGTGTCGCTGCCCCCGTCTGCCCGAGACCGGATCGAGGCCTTCATGGGCCTGCGGCAAGCGCTCCTGTTCGAGATGGAGCCGGAGGACGAGCCGGCGGGGTAGAGGGTGCCAAGGCAGCGTGCCGAACCGGCGTGCCGAGCAAGGGTCAACGGGAGGGCTTGCCGGCGAACGCCGACCACGATTGACCAGGGGTGAATCCCCGGCTTTGCCGGTGAGGTTCTCAAGGTTTGACGGCTCCCGCACGGGCCGTGTTCGTTCACGTTCGCGTGCGCGAACAAAGGTCTCCGAGCGGATCTCGGAGCGGACACGAACACGCCGAACGCGCACGCGCACGACCGGAACCGGATAGGGAGCGTGTATGCGTAGGCCGCGCGCGGGCTCCCTTGAGGGGCCAGCGGCCGCAAAGCCCCCGGCTCTGCCCGGGGGATTGTGACTCGGTGAAGCCGAAGTTTGATTGGGTCGTCAGAGGCTGAATCGCGCAGGTGCGCAATCCTGATGAGGCGTAGTAGAATGCGCGTCATGCCTGAGGCCACCGCATTTCAGCCTGCTCGCGCGTGGTTCAAGCTTGGGACCAAGCTCACGATGGGCATTGTGCTCGTTATCGCCGCCGCCGCCCTCGGATTGGGCGGGGCGTTCGCGGAGATGACGCGAGGGCACTTCGTCGAATCCAAACTCGCTGCTGCCGTGGCCTTCACGGACCTCTTCGCGGCGTCCATCGCGCCCGCCGTCGACTTTCGGGACGAGGAGAGCCTTCAAACCCATGCGAGCCACTTCCGAGGCAGAACCGATGCGCTGGAGCTCTCCGTCTGGGCGGACGGTTCCTCCCCGCTCCTAGGTCAAGGCAGCGCGCCAGCTCCCAGTCTCGGTCCGTCGACGGAGGTTCTCCCAGATCGGGTGGTGGTCGTTCGGCCCATTTCCAATCCGACAGGCAGGATCGGGACGGTTCGCCTGGAGTTCTCGCTCGCGGAGGAGAACCAATCCGCAGCACGGGCCAGGCGGCAAATCCTGCTCGGATCCGTCGGCATTGGGGCGGTGCTGGCCTCGGTGCTCCTGATCCTGTTTCGCCTGCTCGTGGGGTCGCCTTTGCGCGAGGTGCTCGACGGGATTCGCGAGCTCCACGCAGGCCGGTTGCCCCATGTTCGTGTGCGATCGGGCGACGAGATGGGAGAGCTCGCCTCTGCGTTCAACAGGATGGCGGGGACGATCGTGGACCGGGAAGAACAATTGTCCGAAGCGTACAAGGAGCTGCAAGAGGTTTCCCTCACCGACCCCCTCACGGGGCTGCGCAATCGCAGGTTCTTCACGGAGATGGTCCGGCAGGAAGCTGCACGATCGGCGCGAAGACACAGCGCGGCACCCCGAACCGTCGCGGAGGCTCGTCGAAATCGAGACGTGATCATTCTGATCGTGGACATCGATCACTTCAAACGCGTGAACGACACCCACGGGCACGATGCGGGCGACGAGGCTCTTCAAGTCACGGCCAGGCGATTGCTGAGCGCCGTGCGCGTGTCGGACTTCGTGCTTCGATGGGGGGGCGAAGAGTTCCTGATCGTGGCGCGGGATGCGGAGCGAAGCGAGGCGTCGGTGATTGCTCGACGGGTTCTGCATGCGGTGGCGGGGGAGCGTTACACGCTGGCGAAGACGGAGCTATCCATCACGTGCTCCGTAGGGTGGGCGCCGTTCCCATGGCACCCGGACACGCCTGCGGTGGACCTGGAAAAGTTGATTCAGATCGCGGATCGGGCTCTGTATCATTCGAAGCACACGGGACGAAACCGCGCCACGGGGATCGTTCCCCTCCCCGGTCAACTGCCGGAACCGCAGCTGCCCGACACCGCACTGGAAGAGATGGATGGGAAGGCCCTGACCCTCTCGACGGAGGTGGGTCCCGAAGTGGAAATCCCGTCATAGGGGGAGACGGTATTCGAGCTCCGCGAACCCACGGAGCTGGTCCACGGGCTGCAAGTAGGCCTTCGCATTTTCTTCCGAGGCGTATTGCGAGGGACCGATGACGTAGGGTGCGGTCCGGGCCGACGACCACGTGGCGGAGGTCCGGTAGTACATTCCTGCGACCCAGGGAAGACCTCCCGAGAGGGACAAGCGCAGGTCGACCGAGGCGGGCACGGTTGGGGCTGGGTCGAAGCCACCGTCGTAGTAGCGATCGGCAAGACGCCGGGCCCGCACTTTGGCCGCCAAACCGACCGTGGGCAGCCATTCCCCGAGATCGAACGCAACCCGCGCGTTGCCGAAGAACCGGGGCGTCACAGTCGGCGCTCCGACGCCATCCTCGCTGTGAACGCGCGTCAAGGCGCTCGTCAGGGACGCATCGAAGCGCAGGCGGGAGTCCAGGGTCACAAGACGGCTTGCCATATGGAAGCCCGTGCTGTCGATGTGGCCTTGGTTGCGGTACTGGATCACGTCGGTCACGGAGGGCTCGATGATGCCGGCTCCAACCTGGGCGGCGACTTCTTCCTCCGTGAGGGTTTCGGCAACGACCATGTCGTCCCACCAGGTGCGGAATGCGCCAAAGAAGACGCGGTGCGGTCCGAATCGTTGTTCAAAGCTCGTCTCGATGCTGCGGGTCGTCTCCGCGGAGAGGTCCGGTGCGGGGATCTGGCCGATGGGGTCGTAGTAGGTCACCTCGTAGGGGGTCGGAGCCCGGAAGGCCTGGGCGTAGATCGTCCGGAGGGTCGCTCCGCCCCACACGCTCGCCGCCGCGGCAGCGCGCGGGGAAACGGCGGTCCCGAAGCGCTCGTCTCCGTCGAGGCGAGCCCCAACATTTGCGTCGAGCCAGCTCGCAGGCCGGGCCGTGTGTTCCCAATACACCGCGCCTTGCACGTCGTCCGTGTGCAGCGGCCCGATGGGCGCGGAGTCCCCCGAGGGGGAACGGACGATGGCTCGCGCGTCGACGTGGCGAAGCTGACCGGTAACCCCCAGCATCGTGTTCATGCGCCAGGGGTCGTGCCAAGCGAACACGGTCTTCATCTCCGCGCCGAGACGTTGGCCGATGCCCTCCAGGTCGTGCGAGCACTCCGTCTGCCAACTCTTACAATCCTCCGGGGCGGACGACTGCACGAACCACTGATACCGATTGCCTTGCGCATAGGCCCTTGCGGACACCCCCAGGGAGCGCGACAACCGCTTTTCCCACTGCAGCTCCGCGTCGAAGAAGGTGTCCTTTTCGTAGGATCCACCCGGGTCGAAGTCCCCAAAGTAGCGCACGAGGGCGTCCGAGTAGGGAGCGGCTCGCTCGTACCAACCCGCGCGAAGGGACAAGGTGAACTCCCCCCAGACGACACGGGCATAGCTCACGGGAGCTTCCGCGTACCAGCTGCGCGTTGCCTTCCCGCCCCAGACTCCCGTCCCTGGACCTGGACCGAAGCGCTTGGGCTCGCCCGTGACTGAATCCAGACCATAGTCTTGCTCGGCGAACTCGATGGACGCTCCGTCGAACCGATACCACTCGAGCTGCCAGGTCACGTCGAGAGGCTCGCCCATCCAGGTGGAGCTCTTGCCGAAGCCGGCGGCGAAGCGGTGGCCCTTGCCGAGGTCGGACAGGTAGCCCTTCTCGGTGGGGCTGCGAAGGCGGTACCCCTCGCCCAGAGGCGCGGACAGCTCACCCTGCACGATGAAGCGTAGGCCCGCATAATCCTTGGCGCGCTTCGTGACCACGTTGACGACGCCGAGCATGGCGTTGGAGCCGTACAGCACGGAGGCTGGGCCCATCATCACCTCGATCCGATCGATCATCTCGAGAGGGACGCCCGCCCCGCGCTCGAAGTACGCAGTTCCGTTCCACGGTTCGTTCAGCGCGAGGCCGTTGAGCATGAGAAGGACGTGGTTGCCGTAGTCCGCGTTGATGGCGACACCACGGGCTCCAACCTCGACGCCGTGCATGTTGGGTTCCGTGTTCATCCCCATGGAGAGAAAGTCGATGGCTTCGTCGAGAGTGCGGATGCCGTGTTCTCGCAGCTCCTGGGCGGTGATGGATACGGTGGTCGCGGGGGCGACGCTGGCTTCGCTTGCGGAGCCGGAGGCAGTGGAGACGAGAGGGTCCTGCAGCAGGGTTTCGAGCTCTTCTGTTCCCTCGGCCCCTGCGGACGTGACGACGGTCGAGAGGAGACCCGCGACGACGAATTGGCACCATGGCTTCATCGAATCACCCTTGCGAGTCGCAGGAACTCGGGACGAAAGTCGACATGTTGGTCTTTGGCCCGGGGTAGATTCACGACGAGCTGGACGCGGCCGGACACGACATCGAAGCCGACGACGGATCCGCGTTCCGCATCTGCGCCTGTGGGGGCCGTGGACAGGACGGTCAGGTCCTTGAGGGCGCGGGCGGTGGCTGCAACGTCTTCCCCCAGCTCCGCGAGAAAGACGATGGCAGCGTTGCGGCGTTGAACGGACAGTCGAAGAGCTTCCGGGGAATCGAAGTCGAGGACGAATCGTTGATGCTCACCGCCCGCGATGTGTTGGATGGTTGCCAGCTCGGCGGCAAGCTCATCGACGATGGCGACGGCGGCCGTATCGTTGGCTCTGCGCACGAGCAGCACGATGCGTGTGCCCTGGCGGGCGACGAGGGTGCGATCGTACTGGGCGATCTTGGCGATGAGGCGGGCTTGGGTTCTGGGGGGTACGCGTTCAGCCCCTGCGATGCGAGTTGTGCAGAGAGTGGCCGAAGCTGCTGCCCACGAGAGCAGAGCGCGTCGCGACAGAGGCTGTCGGCAGGGGCACGGGGCGGATGGTTGGTTCCTGTGGCTCATGGGGATCCACCGGTTGGAGGCTTCGACGGTCCCATGTTCTTGGGGGCAATCCTTGCAACATCCTCGCCAGCTCGGGAGCTGGCCCGATGACGTGATCTATGCTGAATCACGTTGAGCCGTGGCGAAACCGAGGTCATAGAAACTAGGAACTAGGAACAGGAATGCGAACACGGAAGGTAGAATGGGCTCCAAACCCTAGGCGTCGTGACCACCCTCCGCGACACGCTGGTGTTCGCATTCGCATTCCGTGTTCCTCTTCCTAGTTCCTAGATGTGCTCGGCAGAAGAATCAATCCGTCGCCGTCGCCGTCGCCGATCTGGG
>CAZAWR010000119.1:0-28639 GCA_964488865.1 uncultured Polyangiaceae bacterium
TTTCAGATAAATTCCCTCAAACAGCACCCCGAAGTGCTTGGTTTGGGTCTAGTACTGAGTGCCCGAAATCGCTACCGGGTTGAGGCCCGGCGTGGCGGATGAACGGCCAGGCACATTCCTGGTTCGAATTCGCATTCCGTGTTCTCAGCTCCTAGTTGATGTGCATCATCCGCCCATAGTCGTAGCCGGGCCTCAACCCATAAGGGACTTCGGGCACGCATCACCTAGGAGCTGAGAATGGGAGCCCCGCGTCAGGCGTGACCCGCACGGCCTACCTCCGCAGCCCCCCCTTCCGTGCCTTCAGCGTCCTCTGTGGTTTTCTGGGCTCGGGCTGGCATACACTCCCCGCACCATCCCACCCCCGAGCCCACGCCATGCAACGAGCAGGACAGAAGACCAAGATCGTCGCCACCATCGGCCCCGCCTCCGCCTCCCCCGAGAAGCTGCGCGCCCTCATCGACGCCGGGATGGATGTCGCCCGCCTCAACTTCTCCCACGGCGACCCTGCGTACCACGCCACCCTGATCGCTCGCATCCGAGAGGCCGCCAAGGCCGCCGACGCCCGTGTCGCCATCATGGGAGATTTGCCTGGCCCCAAGATGCGCATTGGCAAACTCGCCACCGAACCCCTCGAGCTTATGCCGGGCGCGATGTTCACTCTCACCACCGAGGACATCGTCGGGGACGCTTCCCGCGTCAGCATCCCCTTCGAAGGGCTCCAGTCCGCCGTGAAGCCCGGGGACCAGCTCTACATCAACGACGGGTTCATCCTGCTCGAGGTGGAGGCGGTCGCAGGCTCGGACATCCACTGCCGGGTACGGGTAGGCGGCGAGCTGCGGTCCCACAAGGGCCTGAACTTCCCGGGGGTCGACCTCGGTATCTGCGCCTTCACGGAGGATGACCACGCCTGGCTTCGGTTCGCCGCCTCCCATGGCGTGGATGCGGTGAGCCAGTCCTTCGTCGCCAGCGCGGACGACATCCATGCGCTGCGGCGAGCCGCCGACGCCCTCGGATACAAGCCCTTCGTTATCGCCAAGATCGAGCGTGCTTGCGTGCTCGACAAGATCGAACAAGTGCTGGAGGCTTCCGACGGGGTCATGGTCGCCCGCGGCGATCTCGGCGTGGAGATCCCCATCGAGCGCATCGCCGTCGTGCAGAAGCGGATCACCGATCTTGCGAACCGACACGGCAAGCCCGTCATCACGGCCACCCAGATGCTCGAGTCCATGGTGAGCTTCCCGCGCCCCACACGGGCCGAGGCAACCGATGTCGCCAACGCGATCCTGGGCGGAACGGACTGCATCATGCTGTCAGGCGAGTCGGCCATGGGGCGCTACCCGGTCGAATCTGTGACCATGCTGGCCCGCATCGCCACCGAGGTCGAACCCGAGCGCGTCATCCCGCCGTTGAACCGCCTCGCGGGCGCGACCAGGGCCGAGGCGCGTGGCCTCATCGCGGCCTGCGTCTACCACACCATCCAGCACGGAGCCCCCAAGGCCATCGCAGTGCCCACCAATTCGGGTCAGATGGCACGCGAAATCGCCCGCTTCCGCCCCCCGGTCTGGGTCGTTGCCTTCAGCCCCAGCCAGGCCATCTGCCAGGCCCTGCAGTTCTCCTACGGCGTGTACCCCGTGCTCGTCGACACGCCCCCGCCCAGCTGGCCGAGGTTCGTTCGATCCTGGCTCGCGGCTCATGGTGTCCGTCACGGCATCGCGCTGCTCACCCAGGGCCCGAACGATCAGGACCCTTGCGCGAACCATCGCCTCGAGATCCTGGAGCTCGACGGCGACACTGCGTGTCCGTGAGATGCTCGCCCTCGACCAGCAGCTCTTCGCGTGGCTCAACGAGCTGCTCTCCGCTCGCGCGATTGCCTGGCTGCTCTACGGCGTCACGTGGCTCGGGGATGGACTCGTCCTCGCCCTTCTGATCGTGCCTGCAATGGCCTGGCGCGATCGAGCGTCGCTCCGCGCACACCTGGTCCCGATGGTCGTGGCGGTAGCGGCCACCGGCGCACTGGTCAACGTGGCGAAGATCGTGTTCGGGCGAGACCGCCCCCCGGTCTGGGCCGCGCTTCACGGTCTCGAGGTGCACGTGCCCTTCGGGCTGCCCACCGACAAGTCGTTTCCGTCGGGACACGCGCAGACCACGTTCGGGGCCGCCGTCTATCTATCCCTGATCTACCCCAAAGCGGCTCCGCTATTTCTGACGCTTGCCGCGCTCGTGGGCTTGTCGCGCATCGGCCTCGGGGTCCACTTCCCAAGCGACGTCGTCGTGGGCGCCGCCATCGGATCGATCGGTTCCGTCGTGGGCTATCGATGGGCCGTGCAAAGGCGCGATCGCACAACCAACAGGGAACGGGCTTGATGGCAATGCACGCTGACGCGCGACGGCTTTTTCTCATCGCAAGCCTCTCGGTCCTCGGGCCGAGCACGACGCATGCGGATGAGGTGCGCCCCATCCACGTCGGCCTGCGCTGGTCCAACGCGACGGGGGACACGGCCTGCCTCGATCAGCAAGCGTTGGCGAAGGCCGTCGAGGTCCGACTCCGACGGAGCGCATTCCTGGCGGGCGCGCCCGATCTCGTCCTTGAAGGTTCCCTCGTTCAGGAGGGCAGCAAGCGGATCGCGAGGATGACGCTCGCGCGTCCCGACGGCGAGGTTGTGGGCCGACGCGAGCTCGAGAGCCCGGACCCCACGTGCTCCACGCTCAACGAGGCGGTGCCGCTGTCCGTGGCGTTGATGATTGACTATCAGCAGCGCATCCCGCGCTTTCACGTGCCCGCCATCGAGCCTCCGGAGCCTCCGGAGCCTCCCCCTCCCGCGCTGAAGCCGGCCCCCCCGGAGGTCCCCTCCCCGGCCTGGCGGTTCGGTACCCGCGCCGGGGTGTCCGCGGAAGCGGGGTTGTTGCCAGGCATCACCCTGGCTCCTCGTGCCGCCGTGGAGGCCTCGCATGCGTGGTTGTCCCTGCGCATCGAAGGGGCGTGGCTCATTCCTCGGACCGCCTCCTATGACGCGGGCGCCGTGACCCTGACCGGCTGGACCGCTGGGGCAGCAGGATGCGCTCGCTTCCTCCAAGGACCTGCCCTGGAGACCTCGGCGTGTCTGGGCGGCGAAGGGGGGAGACTGTTCGCTACGGGTGCGCGCTTCCGGCAGAACCGCGACGAGGCTGCCACCCTTGGCAACGCTTGGCTCGGCGTGGAGGCGGCTGTCCCGCTCACCACCGGCTGGGGTTTGCACCTCGGGCTCCAGGGCGGCGTGCCGCTCGTGCCCCAGCGCCTCGAATACGACGCCGCCGACGGGCAACCCGCTTCGCTGTTCGAGTCCTCCCCCGTGTTCGGGCGCGTCTCCCTCGGCTTCCTCTACCTTCCCGGCTTGGGGACTCAGAAATCCCGCCCGTAGCGGGCATGGCCAAGGAAACGATGCCGCCCGTCCACTCCACCCCCGCCTTCCCACGCGTCTTCGAGGAGAACGTCTCCTTCGTCTGGCGCGTGCTGGAACATCACGGCGTGCGCGGCAGCGAGCTGGAGGACGCCACGCAAGAGGTATTCATCGTGGTCGCCCGCAAGCTGGACGACCTCGACGACGGGGTCAGCGTTCGTTCGTGGCTGTACGGCATCGCACGTCGTGTGGCCTCGTCCCAGCGTCGCAGGGCGCACGTCCGGCGGGAACAACTCACGGACGAACCTCCCGCGAGTATCGATGCAGCGAGGCAGCACGACGAGGCCGAACGGCGGGAAGCGCTGAGTCTGCTCCAGACCGTGCTCGAAAAGCTTCCGGAAGAGCAGCGCATGGCGTTCGTGCTGCGCGAGGTGGAGCAGCTGACGATCCAGGAGGTGGCGGACGCGATGGGCTGTCCGCTGCAAACGGCCTACTCCCGGGTACGCGTGGCAAAAGACCATGTGATGGCCGCGTTTCGTGAACCGCAACCGCAGGAGGTGCCTCATGCAGGATGACACCCACGATCCTCGAGGCGACGAGGCGATCCCGGAGGCGCTGCGGGTTGCGATGGGCGCGATGCGCGAGCGCAGACCCGGGCAAGACGCTGTCGCCAGGATGCGAGCGAACCTCGGCGTTCCGGACCCATCGGGGCCTGGGGCGCCACCCGACTCTCCGAACACCCCTCCTTCCGGCGCCACGACGGGCCTGGCTGGCCTGTCCGCCGTCAAGGCGTTCGCCGTGGCGGGCGTGGCCGTCACGCTCGGAGGGCTGTGGTGGGCCACCACTCGCGACGATTCGTCCATCGCGATGTCCACTCCCGTCCCCGCGACGTCCGCTCCCGCCGAGATCGCATCGTCGTTACCTCCGCCCTCGCACTCCGCGATAGCGCCCGAGACGCCATCGCCCGCGCTTTCGACAGCCTCTGCCGTGAAGCCGAGGCGCGCGGAGAGCAGCGCGAGCGCATCGCCAACGGGGGAGTCCGAAGTACAGCTCATCGGGCGCGCACAACAGCTCGTCCGATCCCAACCCCAGGCCGCGCTCGCCCTGTGCCGAGAGCATGCGCGAAAATTCCCGAAGGGCATGCTCGTGCAGGAACGAGAGGTCCTGATCGTGGAGGCCTTGCAGCGCATGGGCCAGGAGGAGGAAGCTCGAAAGAAGTCTGAATCATTCTTGAAGGAGAACCCGGACACGGCCCTTCGCAACAAGGTGGAGCACTTGACGACGGACGCGGCGCCGTGAGCCGCATGACGATTTCGACCTGGCGCTTCAGAAACCCACTCGCTTGCAGGCACTGCTCGAACGAACGAACACGAGAGAGGGTAACCATGATCTCCAGACGAATCGGGACGCGTTGTTGGGTGATGGCATCGGTGCTCGCTGCGCTGGGTCTTGCGGCAGCCTGCACGGACACCACCAACGTGGGGGACAACGGCGCAGGGGACGGCGGGATCCTGCCGGGCACGACCGAAGGGCGCTGCGGGGACGGGCTGGACGAGAACGGCAATGGGTTCGTGGACGAAGGTTGCCCGTGTACACCGGGGGAGACGGCCGGCTGCTTCCCGGGCCCGGCCTCCGCTCGTCAACGCGGCGCGTGCAAGGACGGCGCGATGGTCTGCCCGGGAAGCGGGGAATTCTCTACCTGGGGCGGGGAATGTCACGGCGCAACGCTCCCGGAGGACGAGACCTGCAACGGGATCGACGATGACTGTGACGGCGCCGTGGACGAAGGGTGTGCTTGCTCCACGGCGGGGGAGACCCGATCCTGCGGCGAGGCGCAGGGGCTCTCCGCCCCGTGCAAGCCAGGGCAGCAGACGTGTCGCGAAGACGGAGCCTGGTCGGACTGCGATGGCGCAGTCTTGCCCGAGCTCGAGGTGTGCGGGGACGACGTCGACAACGACTGCAACGGCGAAGTGGACGACGGGTGCGAGACGGATGCCGGCACCGGAGGCACGGGCGGAACGGGAGGGACCGGAGGCACGGGCGGCTCCGGCGGAAGCACGGGGGGAAGCGGTGGAACGGGCACAGGAGGAACCGGTGGCACCTCCCCGTCCAACGAGGTCTGTGACAATGGCCTCGACGACGACAAGAACGGGCTGATTGACGACGGCTGCGAGGATCATTGCCCCTGTGCGGTCGCCAACATCAAGTGGGAGCGCATCCAGTCGCCGGACAACCTGACGCTGGGTGGCTGGGAAGCGGCCCGGAGCGCGTGGACCGGCAAAGAGCATCTGTTCGCCTATGTTGGCAGCGAGCAGTCCTACTCCGACAGCGGCAAGAAGTTCGACCTGTACCTCGCTCGCTGGGGGAACGATGGCTCGCACATCGGCACGACCAAGATCGCGGACGTGGGGGACACGTGGGCGAGCACGGACGGCCTGGTGTGGACCGGGACGCATGCGGTCGTGATGGCCGAGGACACTCTCGTGCAGGTGGCCCCGGACGGGACGGTGGTGAAGGAGGTCGCCGCGCCCAAGGGCAACTCCATCGCATGGAACGGCCACGAAATTGGCCGGCTCTCGTACGGTACGGGGACGCTGCTGTTCGACCGGCTCGACCCGGACCTGAACCCGCTCGACAGCCCCGTCGAAATCGCGGACACGGCGAGCTTCCCGAACCTCGGTTGGACGGGCTCCCACTGGATGGTTGTCGTGACCGAAGGCAACGGGGGAGGCGGACGCGTGCTGTTCCTGGACGGGTCGAGCGTGACGAAGGAGTACGAAGTTCCCAGCACGATGACCTCGCCCATGATGGCCACCAACGGCGACGGCGCGTTGGTGTGCAGCCACAAGCTGCAACCTGGGTACAGCGACACGTCGCCGGTCACGTGCCAGCGGTACACGGCGGAGGGCGCGGAGGTGGGAAGCCCCATCGTGATCGACGAGGGGCCGTTCCGTGTGGCGGGAGGCGGGATCGTCTGGTGGCAGTGCGCCTACCTGGTCATGTTGCCTGGCATGACCATCCCGCCGGGCGAGGAGTGGCCCGTGGACACGTCGCGCGTCGCGCGCATCCTCGACGACGGCACGTTGGAGAGCATGCCGCTTCCCGCCACCGGGCCGGACATCTCGGGAGCCGGGGCGTACTTCTGGTACTTCCACTCGGACTTCGACGACATCGAGTACACGCCCGGGGATCTGTTCTTCGGGACGAGGTGGTTCTCCCCTTACATGAAGTCGGGACGTCTGCGCCTGTCGTGTGCGCCGTGAGGATCGACGCGAAAACCTGAACCTCAGAACGTCCCCGAGACCCCAGCCACGGCGCCCTTCCCCTCCCGATTCACGCTGACCCCGAAGCCCACCGTGGGCCGGGGCGTCCATGGAGCATTTCGCGCGGCCTCGCGGATCTCGTCCTTCGAGGGAGACGCGGCGAAGTACGCAATCGTTCCCGCCAGGAACAAGGCCCCACCAAGGTAGATGAACTTGCCATTGTCGTCGAGCGCGTCGTCATGACAGTCGGCGCGCTCGAAGACGTCGGGCTTCCCATCGCACTTGTCTTGTTCCTGCTCCATGGATTGGGTGAAGAACGCGGTGATGGCCCCACCTGCCACCGCTCCCACGAGTCCTGCCGTCGCGATCTTCTGGTTGCGAACGATGCGGTCCACCTCTGGACCCATCACGGCGTACCGGTCGGGGTCCTGCACCTTCACTTGCTCCGCGAGCACGACGAGCTCGTCGACGGAGTTGGGTTCAGGGGCTCTCGTGGGTTCCGTGGGTTCGGCGCTTGCGGTCACACCGGCAGCGCTCACGACGCCAACCATGGTCCATGCGAGGAGAACACGTCCGAGATGATTCATGATCCTGTCCTTTCGAGGGCTTGTTTCCCCCTGTCGGACAGGGAGCGGATCGGTTGCTAAGAAAGTGAGACGGGTGGTCTCTTTTTCTTCGGGCCCCAGATCTGCAAGAGCACGTGCCGGCAGATGGCCCGTGCGTGCGAGCGGGGCTGTGGCGTTCCGTGCCCCTGAGAGCCGATGGAAGTGCGCGTTGCGCTTCGCGCCCGGAGTCCGATCGATTTGGGGTAGGCTCGGCGAGAACGCCATCTGGGAGGGAGCCGGGCATGGTTCTCCGCACGAAGCCCGAGAAGAAAGAAGAGAAAGAGAAGACGCGCGCCGAGCTCATGCGGGCAGCCCTGCGCCTCGCCGCGTCGTTCGGCTTCGCAAGCTTGAGCCTCCGCGAGGTGTCACGGGAAGCAGCGATCGCGCCCACGTCGTTCTACAGGCACTTCGGCGACATGGAGGAGCTCGGGCTCGCCATCCTCGACGAGGCCGTCCAGTCCGCGCTGCAGGACATGACAGAGGCGTGTCGAAACGCGGCGAGCCTGAAGCACGATCCCTTCGTCTCGCTCGTCGAGGCCTTGCTCGCTGCTGTGGACGAAGACCCCAACCTGTTTCGCTTTCTGTTCGCGGAGCGGGTCGGTGGCTCAAAGCCCTTTCGCTCCGCGGCAGCCCGCTGCGTTCGTCGCCTCTCGGACGACCTCGAGCAAACCCTCGCGGACCACGACCTAGGCGGCCACCCCGCATCCCGCTCGAGCGCCGCGGAAGCCGCCGTGATCATCACCCTCGAGCTCGGATTCCAGGGGCTCGACGCCACCAACGAGCAGCGCCTGGCCCTTCTGGCCCGGGCACGCAAACAGATGAACCTGGTCGCCGCGGGGGCCGCGTCCACGACACGACGCCCCGGCGAGTCCGACGGCTGAGCGGCAGGGGGAAGACGCCGATGAACAAGACCGCAAGAGCCATGCTCGACGCCCAGGTGCAGTACGAGCTGCAAAGCCTGACCGGCGAGGCCTTCGACCGCCTCGTCCAGCAGGAAGTCTCCGCGCTGTTCGCGTGGTGCGGACAGGTTTCCTTGAACGAAGCCGCCACGCGCGAGCAGATCGTCGACGTGATCCAGCGTCGGGCGATCGACCTGCGCATCAGCGGCGGCATCACGGAGCTCGTGGGGGAGATGGCAAACCGCGTGTTCACCTCGGCGCACAACGAGGACACGCGCCTGGAAGACATCGTCCCGTCCCGCTCCTTCGAGGAGATCGTCGACAAGGTGGTCGGGCTGGAACAGGCACGCGGCGAGATCATCCATCGCGTGGCCCAGAGCGGCGCCTATCGAACCCTCGTCGCCAGCCTGCTGCGAAGAAGCCTGATGGACTTCCTCTTCCCTCCCCAGGACCGTTCCTCTCGCTCCCCACAGACATGGCTCGCAGACCTGGGTCGCAGCGTCGCACAACGTGTCGTCCCAAGCCTGGAGCGCCACATCACCGCCCGCCTCTCGCAGTACCTCGACGCCAACGCGGATCGCATCGCCCGGGAGGGAGAGAAACAGCTGCTCCTCGCACTCGACCAGGCCACGCTTCGCCGGGCCGCCGAGGAGATCTGGGCGGAGCTTGCCCCCATGCGCTTGTCCGAGGCGTTCGCGCAGATCCAGGGCTACGACCTCGAGGACTTCGTCGTCATCGGCTACGAGTTCTGGCTCAAGTACAGAAAGACCGACTACTTCAACGCGATCGAGCGCGAGCTCGTCGGGCACTTCTTCGACAAATACGGCGACGACTCCTTGCTGTCCCTGATCGATGACATGGGCGTCACGGAGGACATGGTGGTGGTCGACATCCGCGAGCTCGCGGGACCGGTCGTGGCGCTTGCCCGCAGCACCGGATGGCTCGAGCAGCGCGTCCGCGCCCACCTCGAGCCGTTCTACGGCTCCGCGCGAGTCGAAGAGATTCTCTCGACGCGCACGGGGGGTTCGCCCCGCAAGCGCGGGGGAAGAGAAAAGCCCCGGCCCTGACGGTCTCCGATGGGCGGCCCCCGGAGTGGCCGCAGATGTCGCAGAGGCGGTTGAGGCTGAGGAGGCGATCGAGGGACATCGCACTCGACCCGTTGCCGCTCGATGGTCCACACCCGCAATGACGACCCAGGGCCACCTGCGGCTATCGGCGGAATCTGCGGCCAGAACGACCGTCCTCGTGCGACAGGCCAACTCGATCTTGACATCCCTCCGAACGGTGCCATTCTGGTACATATGTACGCACACGTGACTGCACAGTCAGACGCACAAAAAGACGCACGCGAGAATTTCTCAGAGATCTCCAGCGAAATCGATATTCTTCCGCAGTCATGCGCCTTGGGGCTCGCAGCCGAACCACCGGGCACGACCGTGCCCCCGTGCCGCACGGCATCCCGCAGCGGGCCGGCGGACATGCTCGGGCCTTCCCGTCAGACGACGGTTCGTGGGACCACGATCGCGTGGACCGAGATGGGCGAGGGGGAGCCCCTGGTCTTGCTGCACGGCATGGGGGACTCCCATCGCACCTGGAGGCAATCGGCGCATCACCTCGCGCAGGACTTTCGGGTGCTGATGCCCGACCTGCCTGGACACGGGCTGTCGGGGCGGCCCGACGCGCCATACACCCTGGAGTGGTACGCGCAATCGGTGCTGGACTGGATGTCGGCACTGGGTGTCGAGAGCGCTCACGTTTGTGGGCATTCGTTCGGGGGAGGCATCGCGCAGTGGATGCTGCTTTGCGACGCCAGCCGGGTTCGGTCGCTCGCGCTGGTGGCGGCAGGCGGTCTGGGCAGGGAGGTCGCGTTCGGTCTCCGGCTTGCGGCGATCCCTGGGCTCGGGCCGTTGCTGACGCCGCACTTCATGGCCTTCGGCACGCGGGCGATGATGCAGCAGGCAGCCCAGGAGTCCGGCGACCTCGACCCGGACGAGATCGACCGGGCCGTTTGGATGAACAAGGCCCCCGGCACGGGGCGAGCGTTCCAGCGCACCGTCAAGGAGTGCGTCGACCTGCTCGGGCAGCACGCGCAAACCTGGGCCCACATCGACAGGGTCGAGCACCTGCCCCCCATCGCACTGTTCTGGGGCATGAAAGACCGAACCATTCCGGTCCGGCACTGCCACCTGGGGGCCAGACGGCTCCACAACGTCAAGGTGTTCACCTACCCAGAGAGCGGGCACTTCCTGCATCTGGAGAATGGGGCTGGATTCGCCGGGGACCTCGTCGCCTGCCTTCGACAGCCCGGCCCTTCAGCGACGCTCCGCAAGCCACGCTCGAGCGGGTTGCCGGGACTGCACGACGTTCCGAGCCGCATTGCTGATGCGGTCGCACTCAGGGCGCGTCGTGCGATGCACGCGTGGCATTCGCCCTCGGCAGAGCGTTCTTGTCCCTGATACGCACAAGTCGTCGAGAGCGGCGTGGACGACCCCACGTTTCACGCCTGCGTCGTGGGTTCCCTGCGCTCGTGGTCTGCTCCGGAGTCGCCGGACGGAAGCCTGCTGTTTCGTGTCCCCCTATCGTTCCGACCCCGCCAGCCTGCACCTGCACAACCGGCCCCATGACAGGCTGATGTCCCGTTGATGCTCCCCGAGCTCCCCGGGCGGTCTCGAGGGTGGCCTGCGGTGCGAGGGCTTCCCGCACGGCGTTCGGAAACCCCATCAAGCAAAGCCGTTTCCTACAAAAGCGCAGCCTCGGCCCAAATAGTTAGCAACCAATCCTGTGCGTGGCCGAACAGGGGACATGAGCCAGCAAGGACGACCGACCTGCGATTCCCGCGAGGGCCGGCAAGGCGATGGGCTTCGTCCTTCGAGGCGCATGGACGCATCTCCCACACACGAGGATAGGGACATGAACGACTTCTCCATCTCTGATTCGGCCACCCCGAGCAACCCCTTCGAGCCTTCAGGATCGAACGACGCAACGAGCAGATCAAAGGCGAGCGAGTTCCTTTGCCGAGTACGACGGGTTGGCACGAGGCTCTCGGCCACGTCGGCTGTCCTTGCGTGCTTCGGGCTCGTGGGATGTGCGGTAGGTGCGGAAGCGACGGATGAGGACCTGGGCATCGCAGAACTGGCGGACACGACCATTCCCGCGACGATCCGGGTGCACGTCGTGGTGACGGCGGACGACGCAGCCAACGGGGTGTCGCCCCCGTTCTTCGTCTCCAACTGGACGGCGGCGAAGATCGACACGCACATCGAGGAGCTCAGCAATCTGTTCGCTCCCACCGGGGTCCGGTTCGAGTTCGACCCCGTCGCGGACCTGGAGACGATCCGCAGCACCGTCCTCAACAACGACTACACGGGGAACGAATCACCTGGAGTGGTCGACCGGGTCAATGCGCTCGCCCGCGGCGACCTGGCGGCCTCGCATGCAGGAGAACTCGTGCTCTTCTTCCGGGACGGGAAGCGGCAGGTGGCTGCGAACTTCTCGGGCGGGCGGAGCAACTACGTGGTGCTCTCCAAAGGCGAAGGCAGCCGGGCGATGATGCACGAGATCGGCCACACCTTTCACCTGTCTCACACCTTCCCGTCAGGCCCAAACGGGGACGGGATCACGCACGCCCAAGCGGTCGAGGCCATCCGTGCCTACGTCGAAGACGAAGGGTATCCGGCCGACCAAGGTTTGAGCGCGCTGTCCCGATTCGACGCCGATGATCCGAAGGTGAAGGACACGCCGGCGGACATCGGGATTCAGATCTACCGGGATCTCAACAGGGAACCTTGCGCTGCCGATGCAAGCCTGCAGCTCGAGGTGATGTTCCACAACGGCGGGAAGCAGACGTACACGTACGTGCCGCCTCGCACCAATCCGATGTCGTACTTCTTCCGGTGCGCTACCGTGACGCCGGCGTTCTCGGAAGGACAACGAAAGGTCATGCGTACGGCGCTGCTCAAGGGCAATCACATGCACCTCGCGCGCGGCTCCGCGTGGCACGACGGCTACCTGCAGGCGCTCGTCACCCCGATAGCGGTCTCTCGGCACAAGGACACGATCGCCGTGTACGGGACCAATGGCGTCGGTGCGCTCGGCAGCAAGGTGTGGGATGCTTCGCGCGGAAGTTACTGGCCGTCCAACGACTCCTGGACGGGCCTCGGCGGAGGAGGACTGGAAGCCCCCACCGCCATCTCCCGCAGGTCCGACGGCATCGACCTGGTGTCGACGCGGATCGGCGGCGGGGCCAACGTCGTCAACAAAGTGTGGTCCGACGCGCGGGGGGCCTACTGGCCCAGCAACACAGGGTGGTCCGATGTGTCGGGCACCGACGACAACGCCATCGGCACCCTCGGCGCTGCAAGCCGGTCGTCGAGCACGCTGGACCTATTCGGCCGCTGGTTCGACGGTACGATTCGCGCTAGGAGCTTCGCGTCGAACGGCTGGACGACGTCTGAGTGGGTGAGCATGGGGGGCGAGGGAGTGAGCGGCCCTGCAGCGATCTCGCGCCTGAACACGAACCAGGTTGAGGTGTTCGCACGATGGAGCGACGGCTCGATCCGAAAAAACGTGTGGCGCACGCCGTTCGGGGGCACTGGCAGCTCGAACGCTACCTGGGAGAACCTCGGGGGCAGGGGCGTGGACTCCCCAGCGGCTGTGGCCCGTCGATCGGACATCGTGGACCTGTTCGCCCGTTGGGACGACGGGACGGTCCGGAGCAAGGTGTGGACAGCGGATCGGCAAGGGTGGTGGCCTGATCAGCTTGCTTGGCGGGACCTGGGAGGCAAAGCGACCAGCAAGCCGGTAGCGGTGTCGCGAAACGCGAGCACGATCTTGCTCGCCACGCGCTGGGTCGACGGAACGGTGCGGGTCAAGGTCTGGGACGATTCGCGCGACGCGTGGTGGCCTGGCAACTCCGACTGGAGCAGCCTGGGTGGCAACATCGTGGGAGCTCCCGTCGTGGTCGCGCGAGGCCAGGACCACCTCGTGGTCTACGCACGCTGGGTGGACGGCTCCATCCGCACCAAGGTGTGGAACGCAAGCAACAGCCAGTGGTGGCCAGGTCAGACGTCCTGGATGTCCCTCGGGCACCCGTGATCAAGGCTTCCTGACGTAGAGGTCCGTCGCGCTGCCTCGCCGCGCCCCCCGATCGAAGCCCGAGAGCCAGCTCGACTTCACCTCCGGCCGGCACTTCGAATTCCAGACCACATACCGCGCTCGCCCGATCAACTCCTCCGCGTTGGACGCATCGGGGCGCAGCTTGGTATCCGGAACGGGATAGTCACGGTCCGCCACGCGATCGGGGAGATGCAGGGCGCCACGACGGTACAGGCCCTGCTCGTAGTTGGTACCACAGGTCAGGTAGGCCACGAGGTCCTCGAACGGTCCCTGGGGCGCCGTGGGCGCGAGGCGGGCCGCCCGGAACCCTCCGTAGACCTTGCGGTCCTCCGTGTAACGCACCCAGTCGAAGAAGAGAAGGTCCCCTCCCACGCTGTCGACGGCGGCCGACTTCGTGTCCTTCCACACCACGTGGGTCACGCCCCAGGACACGAGCTGTGCGTGCAGCGCAGCCGGGTCCGCGATCCGACCGTAGACGAGCCCGCCCTGGATCCCCGGCCAGTCGTTCACGCGCCTTCGCTGCAGCCCGAGCGTCTGGTGCTCCTCGTGCACCAGCACCTTCGCCGCCTCCGGCAGGTCGGTGCCGATCTTCTCCATCGTCCCGAAAGCCAGCAAACGCTCGTCGTACTTCTTCGCGAAGCCGGTCGCGAGAAAGTCGACCGCGGCCTTGATCGGACTGTCGTGGATCATCGAGTGCGTGCGGAAGAAGTACACGTCGCTTCCCCAGACGATCTGCACAGCGAGGAGCAACCCCAGCAAGACCCGGTGGGCCCAGTGCGACCGCCATACTTGAACGAGCACCACCGCCGTCACCACCACCATCCACGGCAGAATCGATTGCAGGTAGCGGTCACGCGCGTGGATCGATGCCCACGTGGCCAGGCCGATCCACGTGGTGAGCACGAGCCCCCACGTCCGCCCCGTGCGACGAAAGAACAGCAGCAGGAACGTACCCACGGTGAACAGGAACCCGAACACGGGCACGTCGGCGTGAAACCTGGCCCAGTTGTGCGGGACGAAGGAGAACGTGAAGACGATCTTGATTGTTTCCCAGATCCTGGACGGCAAGGAGCCATCGGGGGCGATCAGTCGGTCTTCGATGCCGATGGCGTAGAACAGGGCCGAGTCTTCGGTCCACGGTCGGGAAGCGAAGTGTTTGTAGAGGATGGGGTACGCGGGGTCGCCGTGCCAGATCCAGTTCTTGAGCCAGTGAGGGGCGGTGGCGAGAAGGCCGGTGATCGCGAAGACGCCGAGGCCTGCAAAGGCAGCCCACGCGGTACCCGCGGACTTCCGCACCAACGCCGAGATCCCGACCCAGACGGTCCTCGAGCAAAGAACGAGGATCGGGCCGACAGCAAGAATGACCACCGTGTACTTCGACAGCAGCGCGCCCGAGATGAAGACCGCGGCCGGCAGAAGTCGCGAAGGGCTCGGCAAGGCCCAGGCGCGCATCACCGCGAGGTAGATAGGGATGGCCCAGAACGCCCCCACATGGTCAGCCCCCACGGACAGGTTCGAGTCGTACAGGAAGATGCCCGGAAACAAGAACGTCGCGACCCAGGCCAGGGGCGATCGGCGACCGTGCAGAAGGCGTCGCACCAGCGGAGGCACGCCGGCCAAGGTCCAGAGAAACAGCAGGTACTCGAGGTGCGCGCACACGAGCGCCCGGTCAAAGAGGCGCGTCCAGGGGAGCGTGAAACCCCACGTGTAGAGCCAGCTTCCCAGATGCGGGTTCGTGCCCTGGAACCACCCCTCGTGAAAGCGTTCGATGCCACCGTGCGCCGCGTAGTGCTCCGCGATGGAGAGGTGATACCAGCGCGCGTCGTAGGAGATGTTGCTGGGCGAGAGAATCACGAAGTACAGCCCCACGAGCGAGAGCAAGCCGAACGCGAGCACGGGGTAGCGCCACGGGGATGCGGGCGGACGGGGCCGAGCGCGCGACCACCGCAGGTGGCGAACCAGCCGACGCAGGTAGCGAGCCAGCGGCCGCGCGCCGGAAGCGAGCAGCACGACGGGCCAAGCGACGGCGGCCACGCCACCCAGAAGGCCAGCCACACCGAGCAGGAACATGCCGAGGAAGAAGACGAACACGCCAAGCGCGAAGCTCGTCACGAAGTGCTCCCCGACCGGCGCGCGCTGCGGAGAAAGCCACGTCGAGAGCCGGTGTCCCACGCTGAGACACGACGCGCTCAGCAAGGCCATCCAGGCCCAGTACGACGCGTACCGCCAGAAGAGCCACTGCTGCACGGGGTAATGCGCGTGCACCTGCGTCAGGATCAAGGCGGCGGAGGCGACGATGCCGAGCCCAAGGGCGATGGATCGCGCGACGGCGAAACCTTGGGAAGGGGTGATCGAGGCGAGCCTGGAAGGCAGTTTCATGAGCGCTCGGGGTTCTAGCATCCTTTGCGCCGAAACGTGCTCGTCCTGGGCAGGCTGCCTTGCGCAGGGGGCACGCAGGGGATATGAGCACGCGAATGGCGGTGGACTACGAGCAGCAGAAGGTATTTTGGGAAGGAATCCGCGAGCGGCGGGACCCCACACACCCCGCGGTGGCGGCGTTTGCCCGGCACAAGCTGGACATCCTGCTGCGGGTGTTGCCCGACGGGGAGGCGCGTCCCCGAACGATGCTCGAGGTAGGAGCCGGCAACGGGTTCTTCTCGCACACGTTCGCGAAGTCCTTCGACCTCACGTGCGTCGACTTCTCGCAGAACATGCTCGACCTCAACCCCATGCCCGCCGAGCGCAAGGTCCAGGGCGACGCGGAGCGCCTCCCCTTCGAGGACAAGTCCTTCGATGTGGTGTTCTGCGGCAATCTCTTGCACCACCTCGTGGAGCCCCTCGTCGCGGTGCGAGAGATGGCACGCGTGGCCCGCTCCTTCGTGGTGCTCGTCGAGCCCAACACCGTCAATCCCTTGATGCTCGCGTTCGGTGTGCTCAAGCCGGCGGAGCGAGGAACGCTGAAGTTCACCCAGAGGTACGTGCGAAAGCTGGGAGAAAGGGCGGGACTTCGGCCTCGCCACGTCGTCACCCAGGGAGCCGTGCTGCCCAACAAGACGCCTGCCCCGCTCGTGTCGGCCCTGTCCCTTCTCGAACGGCCCAGCTTCCTCGGCTTCTACCACATCGCCGTGTTCGACGTGCCGAGCCTCACCCCTCCTCAGACAGCTTCTGCTCGCCCAACCTCCGCTCCGGCAACGTGACCTTCCCCTCTTTCCGCAGCGTCTCCACCGCCGACGGGTACTCCCTCCAGGGCAGCAACACCGACTCCTGGAACGTGTTCGAGTTCGCCACGTAGATCGACGTCGCATCCGACCCGACCACCACCCGTGTGACATCGAGGTCCTTGCCCGCAAGGTCGATCGCGTCCCGAACCACCACATCGTCGTCCGTCAGCTCGATGGACCGGTGGAAGCGGACATCGGTGAATGGCTTGCCGGTGATGAGCACCTTCTGCAGCGTCGCTCGCAGCGCATTGGCGCTCAAGCGCCCCACGGTCAGGTTGACCGACCGGAACGCGATCTGCTTCGTGGGCGAAGACACCTTGTGCTTCCGCCACGCCATCGTCCCATCGACGGAGAGGGTCCCCGCCTCCGCGTCCACCTTCTCGTCGTAGTCCCCCACCAGGTGGCTCACGAGCGTGCGCTCTGCCCCGACCTGCAACATCACCCCCGTGTCGCTCATCAGCGGGCCGGACTCGTCGTACGCCTTGATCACGCCCCCCTTCGCCACAGACACTACCGCATAGTACCGGGGCGTCTTCTTCACCAAGAGCTTGGCCTGCGGAAACCACCGCGTGAACGGCCCGCGGCTGTCCTCGAGCAATCCCTTGCGCTCAGGGTGGTAGTCCAGCCACGACAGCATCCAATCGTATACGTAGTGCGCACACATCCGGTCGTCGTCGTTGAAGTACCTCCTGCGCTCAGGCAGAGATTTTCGAAGATAGGTCTCCGCGATCCGCGCCGCCGTGTCCGAGATCGGGGCCATCAGCTCGAAGCCGTGCGAGTAGAAGTGGTACGTGTTGCGGCTGCCGTACTCTCCCGCATAGGACCCGTCGGGGTGCATGAAGTGGGCGGCAAACTCGATGGCACGCAGCAAAGGCTCCCGCAGGGCCTCGTCGCCGGTCTTGCGGTAGAGCTTGGCAAGCAAGGTGATCGAGGTCGTGTGGTACCCGGGGTCTGCCCCCTCGTACTCCTGGAACCACCCTTCGTCCTTCTGCCAGGAGAGCGTCAGGCGCTGGTAGTCGCGCGAGGCTTGCTGATAGACGGCGTCGCCCGTGATCTCGAACACGGACCAGAGGGCGAGCGCGGCGTAGGCCTGGTGGTTCGCGAGCTTGCCCGTTTCGTTGTTGTCGCGCAGCCAGTCGCCGCGAAGGCGTAGGAACGCCAGCAGGTCGGGACGGTCCAGGCCTAGGATGCGATAGGTCTCCGCCATCGCCCACGTGGAGAACACCAACGCACCCAGCGCCTGCTCGTAGGGAAAGTAGTCGTCGCAGGAGCTGTCGGGGTGGGATGCCTTCTTGGCGAACTCGATGCACCCGATGGCAAGGTCCCGAAGGCGCTCGTTGCGGTGATACGGGTTGCCCGGGAAGGGGTGGGCCCACGCCAGCGCCAGGGGCAGACACATCTCCTGGCTCATGCCGCAAGGGAAGTCGACGGTGCGGTAGTGCCAGTACTCACGGTCGAAGCACCCGAAGGTCGGGGACAGGGGATTGCGATCGACGAGCGTGAGCAGGTGGGGAAGCGAGCGCATCGCTTCGAAGGCGTACCAGTCACGGTGTCCCGGCTCGGGCTGGGCAAAGCGCTCAGGCATGGTTCGTCCTCTCACGAGAATGGGTCAAGGTCATGGCAAGGCGGATCGCGAAGGGCAGCCCGAGGATGACGAGCAACCACGTGGCGATCAGGGAGTAGCCGAGGGTGGCGGCGAGCACGGACTCCTCGCGCACAGGGACGTCCACGCTGGCGCGTACGGCGATGAGAAACGCGGCATCGCGGGTCCCCATCCCGGCGACCGTGATGGGCACCATGCCGGCGAAGATCGCGAGGGGCCAGAGGGACATGGTGACGCCGAAGGACAGGTCGGAGCCGGTGGCGAGCAGCAACAGGTGCACGATGATGCTGGCGAAGGTCCACGCGGCGAGCGAGCTCCCGATCACCCCGACGAGGTGCCAGGGCGACCGGAAAAGCGCCCGCAACGCCACCAGAAGACGGCTCACCTTCGGCGCAAACCGGGCGAACGCGGTGCCCTCGAGCGCGCCCCCGCGGCGCAGCAGCAGCGCGATCACGACCCACTCGGCCACGAGCACCGCCGCCGCCACTGCGGTCCACGCGTACAAGCCATGCAGCAAGGTGCCCACGATCGAGAGCAGGCACAGGCTCTGGATGTCCAGGACCTTCTCCGCCACTACGCTGCCCGCCCCTTCGAGAAAGGGCACCTCGTCCCGGATCGCCCCGGCCCGCAACACATCGCCTGCACGGGCGGGGATGATGACGGCAAGAGGCCACGTCGCCAAGACGGCGTGTGCACACCGCAAGAAGCTCACACGCCTCGACATCGCGTGCAAAATGAGCTGCCAGCGCACGATCGAGAGCACCACGTCGACGGCGAACACACCGACGGCGGCAAGCACGAGGCCCCAACGTGCGCCCGCCACCGCCCCCGCAAACGCGTCGACACCGGACATGTGCCGGATAAGCAGCCACAAGATCACGCACGTGACGAGCAGCAGAGGCAAAATCCGCCAGTCGAGGATCCGTCGCAGAGAGGGAGGCGCGCCCTCGCTCATGACAGGCGGCGGTTCAACATGTCGGCGATCATGCCCAGCACGAGCATCTGGATCCCGGTGACCACGAGCAGCACGGTGGTCACGTCCATGACACGTCCGGTGACGAAGTAGCTGCCGACTCCGACGCCCGCGGCGGCGATCAGGAAGGCGACGGCGAGGGGCAAGAAGATCCGGAGGGGATCGAAGAACAGGACGGTACGGATGATGAGCTTGAGGAAGCCCAAGGTATCGGCGATGGGACGGATCTTCGATCGCCCCTCGCGCTTGCGGTAGTTGATCGGCAAGTAGGTGACCTGGTAGCCCGCCGCGAACATCGCGAGGGTAATGGTCGTGGTGTAGGAGAACTTGTCGGGAAGGATCGCGCGAAAGCGGTTCGCGGCGTCGCGATGGAACACGCGAAGGCCGCTGTTCAGGTCGGGGATCTCGTGGCCACTGAGCACCTCCGCCAGCTTGCGAAGTACCCACTTGGGGGGCCTTCGAAGCCACGGCACGTGCGTGTGTTGGCCGGTGCGTGCGCCGACGACCATGCTCTCGGGCTCCCTCGCCTGCAGGATTTCGGGGATGTGCTCGGCGGGATAGGTGCCGTCGGCGTCCGTGATCAGGATCCAGTCGTGCCGGGCATGCCGGATGCCGGTCTTGATGGCCGCCCCGTACCCCTGGTTGCGCGGGTGGCGGATCACGTGAAGGACCCCGTCCTTCTCGAACGGTCGCAGCGCCTCGGTGGTGCCGTCCGTGGAGCCGTCGTCGACCACGATCACCTCGAAGGGGAGCTTGCCCTCGAGCTCGCGGCGAAGCAGCTCGAGGGTCTCCTTCATCACCGGCGGCGCGCCGTTCTTCTCGTTGTAGGCTGGGATGACGATGGACACGCCCTGGATTGGGGCCTGCACCAGGGGCTCGGCCACACGGAGAGCGAGGCGGTCATCCAGATCCCCATCGGGGGTTTTCGTCAGTTCCTTGGTTCCCATGACACGCTCGGGTCGTTGCGCCCTCAAAGGCACGAACGGAACGCGCGGCACGAGGTTCGGTCGCGCGGGGCCGTGGTGTAACCCGAATTCCACGACACGTCGAGTCGACGGTCAGAACCGTCCCACCCCGACCAGCCCGAGCCCCGAGCCGGTCACACCGGGGCCCACCGACCAAGAGGGCGCAGGCGGGGGCGTCGCCTTACGGATCTCGTACTCAGGCTTGAAGCTCGTTCCGAACATCACCCATCCAATGGGCGTCGCCGCAAGGCCACCGATCAGCAACAAGCCGCCGACCGTCCGCCTCGTCTCGTCCTCGTCACGCTCGTCGTATTCGTCGTGGAGGTCATCCCCGATGAGCATGCCGAAGCCCACCAGCACGGCGATCGGGCCTGCGATGCCCATCACGAGACCGGAGCTCCGCTTCGTCGTGGTGTCCGGATCGAAGTCGATGGCCATGGGCCCTGTCACGTCGATGACGCGGCTTCCGCTCAGCGTGCTGTCCGTCTCCGTGACGAAGAAGCGGTACGTGCCTGGGTGGAGGAACACACGGCAGTTGCCCGGGCACGTCGCGATCGGCGCGTCTCGATCGGGCTTGGACTTCTCGAGGAACACCTTGAACCCGATGCCTGGGGTCGAGCTTGCGAGGTCCACGGCCACGGGCATGACGGGAGCCCAGGTCCCCCATGGGAGCGGAGTGGGAGGCATGGCGTGGGGGCCCTGTGCAGGCGGTACTGGCTGTGCGGGCGGAACCGGCTGAGGAGGCGGAACCGGCTGTGCGGGCTGCGGGGGCTGCGTGAGGTGGTCCGGCAACGCAGGGAGGTCGACGGGGGCCGGAAGCTGAGGTTGCGCGGCGGCCATTCGTGCCGTCGCGACGAACGCAACGAGCACCGACGCGGCATGGGGGATCGAGCGGAGCATGGGCTTCCCCAGAACCTACCCGAGGCGAGCGGGGGCGTCACGCGTAGCTGACCCTCCCGGGCGTTGCCGGTGATCGCAGCGTTCTCGAAACCAGGCGTCGTGTCCCCCATGCCACCTTCGGGTTCCTGCGCCTTCTGCTCGGCGCCGGTTCGGCCGCGGCCGTTCCGTCGGTCGTGACCCTGCCCGTCCCGTCGGTCTCGACCGTCTCTGCTGTTCACGAAAGACGAACCAACACCCATCCTGGTGAGCATGATCTGGTAAGCGCTCTCGCCGGCCACCCCTGATCCGGAGCGAAGCGACGGACCGAGAGAGTAACCTTTGGATCTTGCTCAGCGAATGGCGAGGCGACCTGCCACCCATGAGGTGGGTGGTGCGTGAGAGGGCTCCTTCCCCGTGGGGGCGCTGGGGGCGCGGGGGAAGGCTGGGATGGGGATCAAGGAGCGTGCGCCGTGCCTCCGGATCTGGGGCCACCGACGCATATTGCGTTCGCCCCCTCCCTCCGCGAGAATGCAGGCGCGATGAATGCGGGACGGCTCAGGAAGCACGGTGAGGGGCACCGTGGCGGATCGATCGGGCCGGCGGCGATGATCGTTGCCGCGGCGATCCTCATGCCTTGCCCGCCCGCGACCGCGCAAGAGGCGCCCACCGCGACCGAAGACCCGCGCGAGGCCGCCGCACGCGTGCACTACGAACGAGCGTCCAAGCTCTATGACGCGGGCAACCTCACGGCTGCCATCCTGGAGCTGCGTCGCGCCCACGAGCTTCGGCCCACCCACCGGATCCAGCGCACGATCGCCGAGGTCGCCGAGGAGCTTCATGACTACGCGTCGGCCGTGCGCGCCTACGAGAGGTTCCTTCGCGATGGCGGCGATCAGGTCGACGACTCGGACCGCAGCCACGTGCTCACGCGCCTCGCAGAGCTGAAAACCTTCGTCGCATTCCTCCGCGTCCAGGTATCGCCCCCCGACGCGCGATTGACCGTGGATGGCGAACTCGTTCCCACTGCATCGTCAGAAGAGCCATGGCTCGTCAACGTCGGGCGCCGTTACGTGGAGGTAGAGAAGGACGGATACGTGCCTTTCCACAAGGCGATCGCGGTGACGGCGGGGGAGGCTGTCCTGCTGCGAGCATCCCTGGAGCTTCGTGCCAGGCCTGCAGCACCGGTGCGGCCTTCGCCTCTGGCAGCGCCTGTGGAAGAGCCGCGTCAGGTGCCTGCGCTCACGTGGGTGGGCTTCGGGGCGGCGGGAACCCTGCTCACGACCGGCGCGGTCACCGGGGTCCTCGCGCTCCGGGCCGACGATCGGGCACGCACGACCCCCTTCACGGGAGCCTCCGCCCCCGAGCCGGTCCAGCGGGACCTGGACAAGGCCAACACGCTCGCGCTCGCGACCGATCTGCTCGTGGGAGCGGGCGTCGGCGTGGCCTTGGTGACTTCGTACTTCACGTGGTGGGCCCCTTCGGACGAACCCTCGCGACCGGGGTCGGCCGCGCGGGTGAACGTGAGCCCGGGTTGGGCGAGCATCGAGGGGTCATTCTGAACGGCAAGCGATCGGAGAAAGTGCGGAACGGAAGAAAGGGAGAGTGGACGACGCGCGCGAATCCCTGAAGCAGTACGAAACGGTCGCGAGCCTTGGCGCGGGCGGGATGGCCGATGTGTATCTTGCGGTGGCCAAGGGCGGGCAGGGGTTCCGCAAGCTCGTGGTGGTCAAGAAGGTTCGCACCCCCTTGTCGGACGACCCTGAGCTCCTGCGCATGTTCGAGCAAGAGGCGCGGCTCGCAGCTCGGCTCAACCACCCGAACATCGTGCAGACGTTGGACTTCGGCGAGCACGAGGGGGGGCATGCCATCGTGATGGAGTACCTGGAAGGCCAGTCCTTGAGCACGATCGTGCGCAGGGCACCGCCTGAAGGTATCCCCTTGGTACTTTCTCTCGAGGTCCTGGTCGAAGTGCTCGCCGCGCTCGACTATGCGCACCAGCTCACGGACTTCGGTGGCGAGCCTCTGCACATCGTCCACCGGGACATCTCGCCGCACAACGTCTTCGTCACCTACGCAGGGCAAACCAAGCTGGTCGACTTCGGAGTCGCCAAGGCCCTGCCCGACCCGTACGCCACCACCGGGACCATGATCAAGGGCAAGCTCGCCTACATGTCCCCCGAACACGAGCGAGGGGCCCCTGTCGACGCGCGGGCAGACCTGTTCGCCGTGGGCGTGATGCTCTGGGAAGCCTTGGTGGGTCGTCGCATGTGGGCAGGGCTGTCCGAGATCGCGATCATCTCGAGGCTGCGCTTCGGGGAGATCCCTTCCCCGCGCGAGGCGAGCTCCGAGGTGCCCGACGCCCTCGAACACGTGTGCATGCGCGCCCTCGCCCACCGACGAGAAGACCGGTACCAGAGCGCTGCCGAGTTCCGGAGAGAGCTGCAGACCTGCATCTCACAGCTCGACTTGCAGGCCTCCGCGGATGACGTCGGCGCGTTCGTAGCGCACTTGTTCGCGCAAGAGCGCGCTCGCCTGCAGGAGATCGTCAGAACGCGTTTCGCGTCGCAGCCCGAAGCCGAGGTGCCGCCGACCGCCTCGCTCGCGACATCAGCGGATGCGCCGACCCCTTCGGCCCTACCGCGCACCCCCTCGCGAGAGTCGCCGCGCCGTGCCGCGTTCGTGTGGGGACTGGCTGCGCTGCTTGTCACCTTCACCGCGGGCCTCGGCGCCCTCTCCTTGCGTCTCGACGCGCCGGAGCCCAGCGCGCCCGGAACTGTCACTGTCGAGCAGGCGCATCCTGTGCCCAGCGGGCCCCCGCGGGAGGAATCCGAAAACACTGCAGCAGAACGTCTCGGGGTGCCGCCGGCGAACACCCCGGCCCCTGGCCCAGATGCGGCCGTCGCTCCCCTTACCGGGCCCGTGGCACCCAAGCCTGCGTCGCAACTCGCAGCGATCCCTCCCGCCATGCCGCGAACGTCCCTGGACGCCGGCACGCCTCTCGAGCCGGGTTCGGCTTCCCTTGCCCCGACCACGGCACCCGACACGACGGTCCGCGGACGGGTACGCTTCGACGACCCCTGGGCGCCAACCTCGAGCCCAGCATCCCGTGCGGACCCTCTCGCCCCGGAAGGGCAACCATGAGCGAACCGTCCATACCGACAGCGCCTCTGTTGCGTGACCCAACCCTCGCAGCGCTGGAACGATCCGACACCCATGCCGTTGTTGTGGTGTCTGATCTCGGGACCATCCTGATGTGGAGCGCCGGGGCCCGGACACTCAGCGGGTGGTCCGCCGAGCAAGCCGTGGGCAAGCCGATCTCCTTCTGGATCGCGGATGGCGATGCGGACATGCTGCGCACGTGGGTTGATCAGCTGTCGCACCGGGACTGGATCGACTTGACGACGGACCGGGTCTTCGCCGACGGGACGCGACGGGCCGTGCGGTCGTCTCTCGGGGCCTTGCGGGACGGCTCCCGCTTGGTGGGGCTCCTCGACATCGCACGTGACTTTCCCTTCGACACGGACGCTCGAGCGAGCGTGATGCGCGACCCTCGTGCCCACGACGCCTTGATGCATGCGCAGAAGCTGGAGAGCCTCGGCGTGATGGCGGGAGGCATCGCCCACGACTTCAACAACTTGCTGACGGCCATGCTCGGCAACTCGTCCCTTGCCCTGCGCGACCTGCCGATGGACAACCCGTCGCGACGGCGGGTGCAGGACATCCACGATGCCGCGCGGCGCGCGGCGCACCTCACCCGGCAGCTGCTCGCCTACTCGGGGAAGGCGAAGTTCGAAGTGCGGCCCCTGGACCTCTCCGCCCACGTCCAGGAGATCTCCCACCTGATGCAGGCCTGCATCTCCAAAAAGTCCGGCCTCCGGCTCGAGCTCACGCCGGACATGCCCGCCGTGCAGGCCGATGTCGCCCAGCTCCAGCAGATCGTGATGAATCTCGTGGTCAACGCCTCCGAAGCCATCGGAGAGCAGGGCTCCGGAAGCATCACCGTCTCCACGGGCGTGACCACCATGACGTCGGACATGTGCCGCCGGTTGATTGGCGGGGCCCAGCTCGCTTCCGGTGACTATGCGTTCCTGCGCGTCACCGACACCGGGTGCGGGATCGAGCCTTCCGTGTGCGAACGCATCTTCGACCCCTTCTTCACGACCAAGATGCAGGGCCGCGGCCTCGGCCTCGCGGCCGTTCTCGGTATCATGCGCGCCCACGGGGGAGGCTTGGATCTCGAGACCACACCCGGCTCCGGTACGTGCTTCACGGCATTCTTCCCGACCGTGTCCGCCCCCGCGGAGCAGACGAGCCGGACAGGCGTGCACAGGTTCCGTGGCGCCGGGCGCGTGCTGGTCGTCGACGACGAGAGCTGCGTGCGCTCGGTAGCGAAGTCGATCCTCACCGAGCTCGGGTTCGACGTGGCGGAGGCGGAGAACGGAGCCGAGGCGGTTCGGATGGTCGCGGAGGAGCCAGACGGGTTCCTTGCGGTGTTGCTCGACGTGGCCATGCCGGTGATGGGAGGCGCCGAGGCATTCGAGCGGCTCAGGAGCATCCGGTCCGACCTGACCGTCATCATGACGAGCGGGTACAGCGAGAGCGCGACGATGGAGGGCTTGGCCGCCGGGAAGCCCTCGGGGTTTCTGAGCAAGCCGTACTCCGCGGCGCAGTTCGCGGAGGTGATCCTGGGAACCCTGGGAGCCCTCTCCGCGCAGAAAGAGGCTGGCGCATGACCCGCCCGCGCGCGTCCTGCCTTGGGCTCTGCGCTCTGTTGTGCTTGGGGTCTTACGGATGCTCGAAGCTCGTCGGGGACCCCATCGAGGGAAACGGCGTGGGAAGCTCATGCTCGTCCGACGACGACTGCCATCTATCCGTGTGCTCTGCGGGTGTGTGTGTGACCTCTTGCGAGGCGGACCGCGATTGTCCTGCACCGGCCGTGTGCTGGCAGCGTGAGTGTCACATGCCGCTACGTGTCTCGGCCTTCTACGACGGACACGTGACCGAGGGGGAGGGCTGGACCTGGGGTCACGACAACGCGCTGCGCAGGGCGGTCGACTCCTTGGGATATACGCGCCTGCAAACGACGGAGGGGCTGAACTCCACCACGCTGCCGGAACCCATGGGGGAAGCGATCGAGGGCGGAGCCCAGGTGGTGATCGCGACCTCGCTGAGCCTCGAAGGGCCGGTCGTTGCAGCGGCCGAGGCGCACCCAGACGTCCACTTCATGGTCGCGACCGCGTCGACATGGCTGGCTCGTCCCAACCTCACGACGTACCAGGGCAGGTCCGAGACGGCCTATCACGTGGGCGGGATGGTGGCGGCGCAGAAGGCGACCCAGCGCATCGGGATGATCCTCACCACGCCCCACCCGCGGGTGTTCGCGGAGGCCAACGCGTTTGCCCTCGGGGCCCTGCGGCAACGGCCGGACATCACGATCGAAGCCCAATGGCTCGGGTTCTTCATCGACTACCACGCTGCGCCTTCGTTCCAGCACGAGGGCAAGAACCTCTTTCTGGAAGAGCTCCTCACCGCGCGGCTCCTCGCGTCGGGCTGCGAGGTAATCGTCCTGTTCGACGACACCGCGCGCGGCACGCGCTACATCGAGAGCCTGCTCGTCCCCGGCCAGGCGCCGCTCGCGTACTCCCTGCCACGCAACGACAAGAACGCCTGCCTGGACCGAGCCTCCGGCCAGACCATGGCCAGCTGCCTGGGCTCGGTCTTCTACGACTGGACCCCTCGGTACGAGGAAGTGCTCGACGGGATCCATCGCCACACCTGGATCGGCCGGGGTGTCATCGACTTCATGGAGACGTCGCCGAGCACGGTGATCGGGGTGGAGGTCAATCCGTTGATCGGGCTCGACGACACCAGCATCCGCGTGGCTGTCCACGAGTTCTCTGGGTCCGACGGGATCGACAAGGTGTTTCGAGGCCCCTATGCGGTTACGGGACAGCGGGACGCAGACGGTGACGGGGTCCACGACGCCAATCAACGCGTGTTGCCGGACCAGACCGTATCGAGCGAGGAACTCGCCCGCATGTGCTGGTTCGTCAAGGGAATCGTGCAGAAGCAAGACCCCTGGGACCCTGCCTCGCCCGACCAGGACGCGTGGGCCCCGGACGGGACCTTCCCTCCGCCGACGGACTTCGTGCCTCCTCCTGAGATGTCGGCCGAGGAAGGGTTCGACTGCCACGCGTATCTCTCGCAATGAGGTGAGCCTCATCGATCCCGTGGGCGTTTGTGTTCCCAGTACACCTTGACCTCGCGGCAGCCGGGCACCAGATCGCGCCCCCAGTATGAGCATGAGCATGACCGCCGCCCCCTTGGACCGACCCCAGGCTTCTTCCCCTTGGGGATGGGTCGCGCTCGCGTGGGGCGCGCTCGGCTTCTGGGCCCTGTTGGGCCATGCGCTCGTACGTCTCACGCCCATGGCATGGGAAGCGGTGGAGGGCGGCATGTCCTTCGGGCAGTGGGGTGTGATGGCAGGCTGGGTGATCGCGATGGCCTACATGGAAGGGTATCGCGGGTTTCAGAAGCGGTTCTCGCCCCGGTTCGCCGCGCGCGCGATGCACCTCGTCGACGTACCTAGCGTGGGCCGCGGCCTTCTCGCTCCCCTGTTCTGCATGGGCTTGTTCCACGCTACGAGGCGCGTGCTCATCGTGTCCTGGGGCATCGTGATCGGGGTGGTGCTGCTGGTGATCGCGATCCGGCAGGTCGACCAACCGTGGCGGGGCATCATCGACGCCGGCGTCATCGTGGGTCTGACCTGGGGGCTCGTCGCGAGCGTGGTCTGGATGGTCCAGGCGATGCGGCGGAGGCCTCTTCCCATCGGGCCGGATTTGCCTGCGGCAACGCAATCATAAGCATGGCTCTGGGCACTTCGGTCGATACGAGAGAGGAAACGACGTTTCCGATCATCGGATGGACGTACGGGTCGTTCACCAAGCGATCGGTGCAGTCTGGATGAGGCAACCGAGCGAGGCTCGAGAAAGACTTGGGAGAAGAAACATGACGAAGAACAGCGTATTGCGAATGGCGGCGGGGATTGTGCTCGTGGGGATGATCGCCGGGTGTGACAACGACCCGGCGAAGGGGGAATCGAAGGCAGTGACTTCCGCCGCCCAGCCGGTGAAAGAGCTTCCGGTCAAGGATTCGGCCAAGGCCCCGGCCAAGTTCACCTTCAACCAGGCCGAGTCCAAGGTCGAGTACGTGGGCGCCAAGATCACCGGAAAACACGACGGCGGTTTCGGCACCTTCGAGGGCACCATCGACCTCGTCGACGGGGACCCCACCAAGAGCCGCGTCACGGTCGAGATCACGATGGCCTCCATCACGTCGGACTCGGAGCAGCTGACGGGGCACCTCAAGAGCAAGGACTTCTTCGAGGTAGAGACGTTCCCCAAGGCCAAGTTCACCTCGACGGCCATCGTGGCTGGCGGCGACAAGGGAGCTTCGCACACGGTCACGGGCAACCTCGAGCTGCACGGTGTGACCAAGTCGATCACGTTCCCGGCCACCATCACCGTCCAGGGCGAAGCGGTGACCGTGAAAGCGGACTTCGCGATCAACCGCAAGGACTTCGGCATCGTGTACCCGGGCAAGCCGGACGACCTCATCAAGGACGAGGTGCTGCTGAAGCTGAACATTGCGGGCAAGAAGGCTCAGTAGAAAGCGCCCACCCGCGCGGGTGCATTGCGCCGGCCCGGGTTCTGGCCCTTGCCCTTTCCCCTGCCCCTTCC
>CAZAWR010000120.1:0-27671 GCA_964488865.1 uncultured Polyangiaceae bacterium
GTGCGGCATCGGGTGCGGCATCGGGTGCGGCATCGGGTGCGGCATCGGGTGCGGCCTCGACATCGGATGCAACATCGATCTGCCTATCCACGTGCACATCGGTCGAAGCATCGAAGTCGAAGGGTTCGCCGCTGTCGACCTCGTGCTCGGCAGCGTCGTTCCCGCCCAATGTCTCGCCACCTGTGACGTAGGAGTCCTCCATGGCGAGGGGACACCCCGAGAGCACCAGACACGCGCCGGACAGCAGGGCCATGAATGTGCGCATCAGAATCTCCCCCCCACACCCGCGGAGCTCGGGCCAATCCACGGTCGAATCCCCGCCGATTCGGACTTCGCTCCAGCGTCTTCCACGCCCGACGTCAGCAAAAGAGTCGCTCCGAGGCCGAGACCGGCCAGACCCACCCCGTAGCCCACGAAGGAAGCGGAGCGCAGCGAACGGTAAGCATCCAGATCGCCCTGCGCCGAGGGCGGACAGACATCGTTGGTGCACTGCTCCTCGAGGTTGCCCCGGTGCCGCGCCGCCAGGAGTCCGGTGGTGATTCCGATCGCGGCGCCCGCGCCACCGACAGCGAGGGACGTCCAGCCGATGGTTTGCTGGGTCGACGATCGAGGCAACTCCGGGGCCTCTTCCACGATGGCGACCACTGCCTCGTGTTCGCCTTTCGCAAGCTCGACGCTGCGTTCGAACACGAGCCGTCCGGTGCCGTCGAAGACCTCGACATGGTGCCTGCCCGGGTCGACCATCTGCGCGCGGCCGTACGCAGCGTCGTCCATGACCTTGCCATCGACCAAGACGCGTGCCGTGGCTCGATCGTCCGGATGGAGGGTTACGGTCAGCCGGGGCACGAGCGGGTCGAGGTCGCGCAGCTCGACCGCGGCTCGCTTCACGGCCAGTCGGAAAGCGGCGGGAGACTCGTCGTCGACAAGTGACTGCGAGACGCGTGAATAGATTTCCCGTGCCTCCACGAGCCGCCCAAGCTTCACGAGGGCGTCCGCTTCTCGAATGGCGAGCGTGGGAGCCGGCACCAGTTGGTAGGCATTTCGGAAGAGCTGGCGCGATTGTTCCCAGTCGCCGTTTGCGTAGGCCTGGACCCCTTTTTCGCCGAGGTCCTGTGCCTCGTCGCGCCCCTTCTGATCCGCAGGCACGGAGGGAAGGCTGGCGTGTGCTAGGGGGACAAGGAACATCGCTGTCGCGATCACGACGAGCGAAGTCCACGGGTGGGAAGCTGGTATACGCATTTTTTACCTGAGGTTTGAATTTACTCCGATATCATCGGCGCCAAATGGGCCCTCCTCCGATACATTGAGAGCAATCTTCGTTCCATGGCCCAGCGCAGGCGGATGAGACGACCATTGCCGCGGCCTCCGCCGCGAAGCTCGCCGAAATGGGCGTCGCGCTTCGGTTCGCGCTGTGCGTCCACGGTGAATCCGCCTCGCGGTAGCCCCCCGTCCCAGCCGGAACATGAATCCCTCGCCGCAGGGCTGTCCCCACTGGATATCTTCCGACGACCAACCCGGAACCTGCTCCGGCGGTCTCGGCGCGCGCCTCGTGGCTGATAACGACCACCAAGCCCAGGTCGGTTCGGCTGGGACCGGATCCTGAAGGGCTCTTTTCCAGATGCTCGAGCGCGCCCGTTGCGTGCCCGAGCGATCGGGACGTGCGGATGGCGGGGTTCGCTCGCAGAGATGCAATTCCCGCCCGGCGTCAAGACCCTTGGGAGGCCAAGGCCCACGTCTTGTGAGGGCCTCGGCTTCTTCATCAAAACGAGTGTCACTTCATTCGAATCGACTGAGGAGAGACGGCCCCGCTGTTCGCCGACGCACCGCCGTTATTGGCACTGCCGCCGGTCATCGTCTGGGGCGCCCGCGAACCCGATGAGCACGCCGAATCTCCCCTGCCTGAGCGGCCTGCGCGCGCGAGCCCATGGTAGCCGACGCTTGAATGCCACGCCGGAGTTGCATGGGCGCGGAGGGACCCACGCGGCGACGGCCGCGCCCCGCAGCTAGCGAGTCTGCGATTGCCCAACAAGCTGGTTCTCGCACGCCGAGTGGGCTCGTCACGCAGGCTGGTGGCACGGCGGTTGCTCCCTGTCCTCATGCGTCATCACGACGCGGGGATGCATCGGCCATCCCAAAGGATACACCATGTACAAGAGAACATTGTCAGCATTGTTGTTCCTCTTTGCCCTCGGCGCCTGCACGGCAAACGTCGAGGATCCTGTCATCAATCAGCAAGGACGCGAGGGCGACGAGACATGCGTCGAAAGCTGCGACGAAATGCAGATCACCTGCTCCGGAAAGTGTAACGACGACGGCTGCAGGGGGAAGTGCAAGACGGAATTTGACGACTGCTCTGTCGAGTGCACTTCCACCACCGATGACGAAAGCTGAGTGCCGCCTCTCTAACGTAGGGCCGAGGCCATTCGGTTCTACAAGATCCTTTCGTGCGCCATGACGACGACAACGATCGTCGGTGCGGAGTATTCTCGCGACTTGCGCGGGGACGCGGCGGGCACGCGGTCGACGGTTGCGAAATGATGGGTCGATCGCCGCAACGTCCACGCGCTGCTGTACAGCATGCGCGCGAATCATGTACGCTTCCCCCATGCTGCGGAATTTTAGGTCTCCTCGGCTCCTTTTCTCGTCTTGCGCGTGGGCGGCCTCGCTCAGCTCGCTGGTCCTCCCAGGGTGCGGGCAAGACGACAGCTCCGCCTCGAACGCGGGACCCTCCGCCCCAGATGCGGCTGTTCCCGACTCGGCCGGCGGGTCCGGCGGGGACGCCGCGATGCAGGAGTCCGGGCCCGACGCGGACGCGGGGTACGATGGCGGCGAGGACGGCAGTGTCTGGCCCGAAGGCGGTGACGACGCGGGGGAGGGAGGCACGGACGGTTCCGCGCCGTATTGCCTGTCCTGCACGCGGTGGAAGGTCGGCCCGCCGATTCGCTTGTTCGGACCCGTGGGGAGCCCAGGCGACAGCCAACTGTTCGCCATGCCGGGCGCAGCCGGGCTCCTGGCCTGGTCTGCCAACGCCACCACGCAGCTCCTGCAAGGCCCTTCCCTCGAGACGCTCCAACTGATTCCGGGCGCGCCTGTGCTCGAGCCGGGCCCGGCCGGAGGCTTCGACGAATGCGGTGCCTGGCTGCAAGCGGCCGAGCTCGACCAAGGCATCCTTCGCGGCTGGTATCACGCCGAAGAGAAGTGCGACTACGCCGTAAACCAGACGCACAAGTCGGTCGCCTATGCGGAGTCGACGAACGGCGGGCTCACGTTCTCGAAGACCACCTATCCTGACAACCGTGTGCTCACCGGCACGAGCACGCCGGCCGTGGGGATGAGTTCCGGCGCAGGGGATCACTCGATCGTACGCTGGCACGGCGACCTCTGGATGTACTTCATCGACTGGAGCACGCCGTGGGGAACCGGTGTCGCCAAGGCTCCCGGCGCATCGGGAGGCGTGCCCGGCTCCTGGCAAAAGTGGTATCAGGGCGCATTCTCGGAGCCGGGATTGGGCGGCCAGACCACCGTGATCGGCTGGCTCGGGACCAACGTCACCCACCACGCCCCGTCCGATCAGCTCGTGCTTGCCATGGTCGATCCCGCATTCGGCGGGGTGCGTCTCGGGTTTTCGAAGGACGGTATCGAGTTCGAAGCGCTCTCGGAGCCGCTGGTGGTGGTCGAGGAGGAGAGCTGGGTCAGGACACCGGATTCTGGAGAGCTGTTCGCCTATCTGGTCATCGTGCCGCCGGAGGGTGGGAAGAGCTGGAACGACGAGCTCTACTTGTCCTACGTCTATCTGCCGCCGGGGGAGGCCTTCGACCAACGTCACCAGGTGGTGCGCCGGGTGACGGTCGAATCCCAGGCTGCCCCGGTCTCGCCCCACGTGCGCGTGGCCCTCGCGAGGACCTTCTCGGCGGCCAGGAACGATCACTGGATTACGACGTCGATGGTGCCTTCGGACTACGCGACGGAGTCCGTGCTGGGGTATCTGGCCACGAAGGACGCCGGCGGCATGACGAGACTCCTGGACTGCTACATACCGGGTTGGGACGATCACATGGTCGGTCCTGGGGACTGCGGGGGCGGGGCGGTCGCGCTGCGCACGCTGGGGTGGGCCTATTCCACGCAGCAGCCCGGAACCGTTGCGTTGCGACGGTGCTACCTGGCGTCGCAGACCGATCACTGGGTCTCGACGATTCCGTGCGAGCAGGAGGCGGCCGGAGCGGTCGAGGAGTTCGTGCTCGGGTACGTGCTGGAAGATTGAGTCCGCCCGAACCCACCGTGGTTTTCGGCGGCGCGCTCGAGCGGGGCCAAGCGGGGTTGCAGCTTTCCTCCTGACGAGGACGATTCATGGGAGCCGACGATGGGTCGATGATAGTCTGATCACGGAGATCGATCCTCATGGTCCGCCATCGCCTCATCGCTGCCCTTGCCCTCGCCGCTGCCGTCCTTGCCACCGCGCGGGCGCGCGCGCAGGAACCGGTTCGCACACTCGACTTGCGATCGCTTTATCACGCGGCCCCAACCGGCGCGGAACAGCGGCGCGAAGTCTACGACACCCTCGTTGCCGCGGCGTGTCTGCAAGGCATCGTGAACCGCGAGGCGCCCAACCTGTACCTGTTCCATGTGCTCAGTGTGGTCGACGGGAGCTTCGACACGGACCAGATCTGGTTCGATCGAATGCAGGATCCGAAGATCGGCGCGGGCATTCTGGACGGGCGCCCCATCGAGACCGTCGCCCACCTCGATGACGCTCTCCAGGTCTATTCCCAGCAGATTCAGGGGTTGGTCGTGTGGGATGAGAAGGTCCCAGCCACGGTCAACGCCGCGTTCGCGGCGGCGGGCGCGGACGACCTCATCGCGGTGCGGTGGGACGACAACCCCCAGAGCCTCTATCAGCGCCTGGGGCCCCTCTTTCCGGTCAAGGTCTGGCTGGTGAATCAAGACGGTTCGTCGCGTTTCCTCGATGACCAAGGTGGAGCCTCGATTCCTGACCTCACGCGACAGACCTCCCAAAGTGCCAAAGCCGATACCTACGTATGGGTTCTCGAGAAGTACGCCAAGGCGGGCTTGCTCTCTCCGACGGACTTCGGTTGGATGCTCGATGGACGTTGGATCAACGATCCAACGGACTACAACGGAGCCACAACGGCTGTGAACCAATGGCAGGTATCGAATCGGGACTTTCTCGTGGCGCGCCGGGGCGTGCCGTTCGATCTGTCGCCTTGGTCGGACGTGACGCCGACCGACGATCCCGGACAGCCGCTCGGTACGGACCCCGCCATCTTGACGGAGTTGATGGCCGACGCGCGCAGTCGTGCGGGTGACGAGGTCATCACGATCCGGGGATTCTTTGGCTGGCAGTTCAAGTATACGACGCTGCAGGGGTTGCCGCCCGGGCACGAGCCGGTGGTCGGGGAATGGACGAGCGTGCGTCTGGTGTCGCCCTACGCAGCGGGCTTGGATGCGGATGCACCTGGCGTGGCGACGATGGCCAACGCCTCGTTCTACTCGCATGTACCTCTCGATGAAGTTCCGGTCCCCCAGCACCGACCGACACCGGAAGACTTGGTCGGGGGTGGGTTGCTCTCGGGATTGGCCTCCAACGGCGGATTCGAGGACGGGGAGGACGGTTGGGTGATGCACGTGACCAACCACGTGGTCTACACCGAATCGCCGTCGGGTCCCGCTCGCAGCCACGGTGGGCTGCGATTTCTGGAGTGCAACACATCCGCGGTCGGTGACGATCAGCAGAACAACCTGTATCGCGATGGGCCTGGTGTGGCTGCCGGACAGCGGGTGACGCTGCGCGCATTCGTACGTGCCCCGGGCGCTCCCGTCCAGGGGGAGCTCGTGATCGGGGCGACGGGAGGAACGCAAGAGAGCGCAGTGACACAGTTCACGGCAGGGGCTGATTGGTCCGAGGTTCGCGTGCAGCTCGACGTACAGGAGTCGGGGCACACGGCAACCCGTGGACAGCTTTATCTGCGCACCGCCGGGGCGAACCTCGATGTCGACGACGTGGCGTTTTATGCGGGTGACGCGGCCAGCGGGCAGGTCGAGCCCGCCAACTACATGCTTTGGTTCGTCGGCGACTACGACGCAGCTGCGTGGATCTACGCATTCACACCCGAGACCTGGGACGGCGCCGGGCGGGGAATTGTCCCGCTCGCTTGGGACTTCAGCGGCCATGTGGCGACGAGATTCCCCTTGTTCTTCCGGCATGCGCTCGCCACCCGGACGGCGCGGGATTACTTCATTGGAGCGGACAGCGGTCCGGGGTACGGGAACCCGAGCGTGATGGGCGCCGCCGCGCGCGGAATCTGGGCTCGGGCCGGAGTCCGCGCGGCACGTAGACTCGACACGTCGCAAGCCTGGATCCTCAATCCGCTCGATCCCTTCGACGCCCAGCACATGGATGCCGTGACGCCGTTCTGCGGCGACGGCGTGTTGTTGATGAGCCCGGGCGGTCTGAGCACGCCTTCCCTGGTCGGACAAGTGCCGGTCCTTGCCCTCGACAACGCGAGTGGCGACGACATCTCCGGGCTCACCTCTTGGATTGTCGGTGCCACGCAGAACCAACCTGCCGCACCTCGGTTTCGAGCGATGCGCGTCGTGCTCACGCCATCGCTCGACCTCGCCACCGCGTCCACGGGCCTGGTGCAATCGAACGCTGGGCGAAAGCTTCGTTTCGTGGATCCCTTTTCGTTCTTCGCGCTGGCGCGGCGCCAGATGGGGGGCTCGAACACCCACCGAGCGAGCTTCTCCGAGGTCCTCGCCCCGCCCGCGGCGACGGGCGCAACGGGCAGCATCTCGTTCACGGTGCGTAACGACGGCTGGGAAACCTGGCGATCTGCGGGCCCCAATGCGTACCGAATTGGCGTACACGTCGCGCCCTCTCCGCCGTTGGTTGGCTCGTTGCCGCAAGATCCTGCGGGGTATCCGGTGAGGATTGCCCTTTCGACCGACGTGGCTCCCGGGCAGGTCGTCACGGCGACGGCAAATGTTCCTGCCCAAGCGCAGGCAGGCAGGTACACCGTCCAGCTCGATGTGGTCGAAGAGGGCGTGACATGGTTCGAATCGCAGGGCGACATTCCTGCGCAGCGAACGTTGCAGGTTCTAGATCCCCTCCCAGACGGGGGATTGCCGACAGATGGCGGGTTGCCCAGTGATGCGGCAGGGGGCGAAGCCGGGGCAGATGGCGCGTTCCATGACGCAACCTTGGATAGCACTCCCGAGGACAGCTCCGCAGGGGCTGGCGGCGCGGGATCGGGCGGGAATCCCGCGGTGGCGAATCACGAGAGCGACGGCGGTTGCGGATGTCGAACGTCGGGACCGCGCAGCGGCGCGGAGGTGACATGGGTCTTGGCACTCGGGGCGTGGGTGGTGCGTCGTCGGAGGGCCGCGAAGGTACGGTGACCGACGACACGAAGGTCGACTGGGTCACCACGGGAGGAGACATCGACGCGGCCGTGGGCCGGGTGCTCTCCTGCGAGACCGCGGCATGCAAGGCGACGACAACGATGCACAGCGACTCACAATCGCAGCCGTGGCGAATCATCGTCGACGACAAGGCGATCTACTGGCTGAACCGGGGCCCCGGCGTGCACACGTCGAACAGCGGCTCGCGAAGTGAATTGACTTCCGGGATGGTCGCGCTCTACCACACGACGGGGCCAAGCGGCGCGTAGATCTGATTCGTCCCGTTGCCGCACTGGCCGTAGAAGTTGAGCCCCCAGCACCGAATGAGCTGGTCCTCCTGCAAGATACAGCCGTGCTCGCCGCTGAGGCCCACGCTCGCCACCCCCGCCACGCCCAGCACGTCAGTCGGTGCAGTGAAGTCCGCCGACTGCAGCCCCTGGCCGTAGCCCCAGCACCGCGTGGTGCCATCGACCAGCACCGCGCATGTGGATTCGAGCCCCGCTCTCACGAAGGTCGCCCCGGAGAGGACGTGCACCGGAACGAGCGAGTCGTCGGTGGTTCCCTGGCCAAGCTGACCCTTGCTGCCTGCGCCCCAACACCACACGTCGGTCTGCTCGTCGACGATGCAGTTGTGGCCGCGGCCGACAGAGAGCTGCACCGCGGAGTCGATTCCGCTGACAGGCGTCGGCGGCTGCCCGTAGGCGGGGCCGAACAGCGTTCCCCAACACCACACCGAGCCGTTCGCCCGGCGCGCGCACGTGTGAAGGTTCCCCAAGCCAACCTCGATCACATCCGTGAGACCCGGCACGATCTTGGGCGCGGTGATGAAGTCCGGACTGGCCGCCGTCTGCCCGGTCTGCCCGTCGGAGTTCCACCCCCAGCACGCCACAGAACCGTCTTGGTGAACCCCGCACGAGTGCAAATCGCCACATCCCACCGACACGACATCGCTGATCGGCACTTGCAGCGGGAACGGTATGCCTGGCCCGTCAGGTTCGACGTTACCGTCGCCCACCTGACCGTGGGAGTTCAGGCCCCAGCACCAGACAGCGCCGTTGACGTCGACGGCGCAGGTGTGGCCCCTGCCGAGATCGACCGCCGCGACGGTGGGGAGACCCGACATCCGGACAGGGTGGGTAACCGCGTCCGAGCCGGGCACGTATCCCAATTGCCCGAGCCCCGTGAATCCCCAGCACCAGAGCGACCCGTCCACGACGAGCGCACACGAAACGAAGTTACCTAGCTCCACGAGCGCCGCAGGGCGCGGTTGGGAAGCATCTCCAGGCTCGGCGTCGGGCAGGCCCTCGACGTCAACGGAAGCATCCTCCGGCGCCGCTTCGACCGGGGCGTCGACCGGGGCCGCTGCATCCGGACACTCCTGGCACACGTAGAGTCGATCCGCTCCGCATGTGCACCCGCACATGGATTTCAGGCGGTCGGGCGGAGGCCCGCAAAGCGAATCGAAAGCGTCCGAGGGGCACCGTGACACACCGAACATGCCCGCAGGGCAGCTGAACGAGCCGTTCGTGCAAGGGACGAACACCGATTCGGACGCGGCGCACGACGAGACACACGTCGGCGCCGCGTCGCCGCTGCACGCAAGGCCGGCCGCTGCGGCGCCCGCGTCTCCGTCGCCCTCGGCGCTCACGACCGAGCCACCGCATGCGGCCTCCGCCGCGCAGGCGACGAGTGCGAGGATAGCAACGCTGCGCCAGGTCGTCAGGTCACGCTCCATGCAGGGACGCTATCACGGAAACTCGAGTCGCGCATGGGGTGGCGGCCCGACGCCCGTTCGCGGCTCCCCGGTGGTACGTCAATGCGTAGGCCACCCGCCCGTCGCTCGTGAGGCCCACGCGCGGTCCCAGCATGCAGACTGAAACCGTCATTTCCTACGGCGACCACTCCATCGTAAAAAACTGGTGCCAAGTCAGAGCGAACTACGAGGCGCTGGTGGTGGATCGGATCGAACTTCAACCCTAGTCTCGACTCATAGGGACGATTTCGAGGGGTAGGTATGTGTACCTCCACCTCGCGGCCGAAGAAGCGTACGGGCGTCGGGTGGGCCTTCCCGTCCCGGTCTCGGTCCGCCGACAGAGTTTCCCTGCTGCGGTTGTTCGGGTGGGATGATACGCTCAGTCGGTTGTCAACCTCAACGACGCGGGTTCCGCGACGAGCGGCGAACGCTGGCGAGGTGCGTGATGAAAGCTTCAAAGTCGACGAGCGTATCATTCCTGGCTCTGCTGGCGGCGGGGGCGATCGTGTCCCCCGCGATGGGGCAGACGAAGATTTTCACCCTGGATGCCGACTTCGACGCAGGCGTGCTGAACAACACGCAGCACGTTCCGTCGAATCAGATCGTGCTCGGCCCCACGTCGGTCTCCAAGACGAGGTTGGTCTGGGTGAGCAACACCGCGCCTGGGGGTTCGGGCGCCACCCCGCTCAGCCCCGGGTGGATCGTTCGCATCAACACGACCCTCGGGCCGAACCTCGGGCGCCAGACGGCACGTTTCGATTCGGTGCTGCTCAACATCAACGGACAGCCGACCGGCGGCAACACGAGCGGCAACAACCCGGGGCGAGTCGCGGTCGACACGAACGGCGATGTGTGGATCGTCAACCGCGCGTACTACGAAGGGGCCAGGCAGGGCACGCTGTCGAAGTTCTCGGGCAACATCGCGCACTGCATCGACCGCAACAACAACGGTGTCATCGACACGTCGTACGACGCGAACGGCGACGGCATCATCGACCCCTACAAGACACCCGCCCTCGGGACCCCGGCCAACGAGGTCGAGTACTTCGCGCAGAGCGACGAGTGCATCCTTTCGACAATCAGGGTCGGCGCGGTGGGCGACGTCCCGCGCGCTGTGGCCGTGGACAGGAACGGCAAGATCTGGGTGGGAACCCACACGGGGCACATGGTCTACCGGTACAACCCCAACGAGCCCGTCGCGCTCGAGGCGTCGCGATCGTTCACCGCCAACAGCCCCTTCCCGTTCGTCGGGTGGTTTTACTCCGCGGCGACGGCCGACGACTACGTGTACTTCACGTCGAACCCCGGGTGGTCGGCCGCTAGCGGGACAGGGCAAATCGTTCGCATCAGGATCGACGACGTCAACCAGGTGGACTCGGTGGTATGCGGCGGCGGCGCGGGCACCTGCGGCAGCGTGTACGGCATCGTCGCCGTGCCCGGGACGCACCAAGCCTGGGCGGGCGGCTACTCCGGCACGGGCATCTACAAGGTCAATTTCGACGCAACGCCGCCGACGTGCACCTGTATCGCCGTGCCCGCGCAAGTCACGGCGGTGACGCTCGACCTGAACGGCAAAGTTTGGGCATCCGGCTACAACACGGGCAACGTGTACCGCATCAACCCCGCGACCAACGCCATCGAGGCGACGTGCGCCACGGGCGGGTCGAACCCGCACGGGCTGTCGGTCGACTTCGACGGCTACATCTGGTCGGTGCAGGACAACCCGAATCACCTCGTGCGTTTCGATCCCGTCGCGACGGCGGACAACTGCGGCCGCGCGGCGTTCCGGATCGACCGCGGCGGGCTAGCGATTCCGGCAGGCCAGAACGCCTACAACTACACGCCCTATCTCTACAGCGACTTCACCGGCGTGCAGATCGACCGTCAGGCGCCGTACACGCGGGTTGGCGCGTGGGACGGCACCTACGACGGGGGCGCCGAGGGGCTGCCGTGGAAGGAAATCTCCTGGAACACAGAGCCCCAGGGGATCGTGCCCAACCTGACCAGCCTGGTGGTCAGCGTTCGTGCCGGCGACACGCCGGCCGCGCTGGGCCAGGCGGTCTACACGGAAGTGAGCAACCCCTCTCCCCTCGCGGGAACCGTCGGGCGGTACATCCAGGTGAAGGCAGACCTCGCCGGGCCCGGCTACTCGACCCCCGTGCTCTCCGACTTGACCATCAAGGGGCCCTGCGACACCGTCGGCGAGACCTGCTGCATCACCGCCTCCGACTGCAACGACGGCAATCTGTGTACGGTCGATGCCTGCCCGACTCCCGGGGGATCGTGCACGCACGCATCCATTCCCCAGTGTTGCCTGACGGACGCCGACTGCAGCGACGGCAACCAATGCACCGCGGATACGTGCCCGGCTCCCGGAGCGTCGTGCGTGCATTCGGCGCTCCCCAACTGCTGCATGTCGTACGCGGACTGCAACGACAACGACCTGTGCACGGCCGACATCTGTCCGAGCCCGGGCGGTAGCTGCGGAAACGTAGCGATCCCCGGGTGCTGCCACACCGTGGCGGATTGCGACGACGGCAGCCTTTGCACGATTGACGTCTGCCCGGCCGACGGCGAGCTCTGCGAGCACATCCCCATCGCCGACTGCTGCCTGACGGACGCGGACTGCGCGGACAACAACCTGTGCACGACGAACACGTGCGACCCGGCTTCGCACAGCTGCCAGAGTGCGCCGATCGCGGACTGCTGCAACGAGGACGCGGAGTGCTTCGATGGGAACGACTGCACCTCGGACCGGTGCTCGGGGCTCGGCGGCGTGTGTGTGTACCCGGACATCCCCGGATGCTGCACGGCTGAGAGCCCGGAGGTGGGCCAGCCGTGCGACGAGCCGGTGGCGCCGAAGGACCACCCACCCTGCAAGGCAGGGGCTTGGGTCTGCGTGAACCACGGTCTCGTGTGCGAAGGAGCGATCAAACCCGCGGTAGAGCAGTGCGACTGGATCGACAACGACTGTGACGGGAACATCGACGCGCCCGATGCGTGCCCGGTGGGCAAGACGTGCGTGAACGGGATCTGCGCGGACCCGTGCAAGTCGGGCGAGTTCCCGTGCGAGGGCGGATACCAATGCGTCAACGGGCTCTGCCTGCCGACGAACTGTGACGACGTGATCTGTCAGGAGGGGTACACCTGCGCGGCCGGGCTGTGCCAGGACGGCGCAGCGGGCGCAGCGGGCGCGGCGGGCGCAGCGGGCGCGGCGGGCGCTGGCGGCAGCGGCGGATCCGGAGCCACCGGGGGAACCGGTGCCACGGGCGGCAGCGGAGGTTCTGGCGCGGCGACGGACGGTGGCAACGCGACCGACGGCAGCACGGCAGGGAGCGGCGGAGAACAGCACGATCAAGCCGAGAACTACGGCCTGGTGACCGGCGGGGGCGGGTGCGCGTGCGGCGTGGCGGGTGCAGCAAGCCCGGCGTCGCGTGCTTGGGCAGGTCTCGCGTTGGCAATGCTCGCGATGTGGGTGCGGCGACGTCGCGCGCAAGGAGGTCGATGATGAGGAGCGTATTCCCCACGGGTGCAGCCGTCACGACGATGCTCGCTGCGTTGGCAGCGACCGGCTGCAACGACGATGCTTACTGCTTTAGCTGTGACCCGTCGGTCGATCAGCCTTCCGAAGATGCATCCACGCCCGAGGCGGAGGCTGGACCGGACGTGCTCACCGAGACGGGATCGGAAGCGGAGGCTAGCTCGTGCCCGGCCGGCTACGCGGACTGCAACGGTGCCGACTTCGATGGCTGCGAGATCAACGTCAACACGGACAAGAAGAACTGCGGACAGTGCGGCCATGCGTGCTCGCTAGCCAACGCCCAGTCCGAGTGCGTTGCGGGGGCTTGCGCTATCGCGGAGTGCAAGTCTGGCTTCGAGGATTGCGACGGCGACCCGGAGAACGGGTGCGAGGCGGAGATCGCCAAGGATCCGAGCCACTGTGGAGGTTGCGACCAGCCGTGCGCCCCCGTGCCGAACGCGACGCCGCTCTGTGAGCTCGGCGAATGCAAGAGCTTCAAGTGCAATGAAGAGCTGCAGGATCCCCCGGACGACAACGTGAAGTGGGCAGACTGCAACGGCGATCCGATCGACGGGTGCGAGATCGACCTGCTCACGGACATCGAGCACTGCGGCGTTTGTCAGCGGATCTGCGACGCCCTTCCCTTCGCCACGCCGGGGTGCATCGCAGGTTCTTGCGGAGTCGGCACGTGCGAGATCGGGACGGATGACTGTGACCTCAGCGTCTGGAGCGGGTGCGAGACGATCCTCGAGAGCGACGTGAACCACTGCGGGGGCTGCGGACAGGCCTGCCCCAACGTGCCCAATGGCGCCGGAGCCTGCGTGAGCTCGACGTGTGTGGTGGGCTCGTGCAATGCGGGCTACGACGACTGCGACGGGCTCGCGAACGGCTGCGAGGTTTACCTTGCGACCGACGTCGCAAACTGCGGCGCGTGCGGCAACCAGTGCCCTGCGATCGACCACGGAACGCCGGGTTGCTCGCACTTCCAGTGCGGAGTCGGGTCGTGCGAGGCGGGCTGGGGCGATTGCTCCGGCGGAGCCACGAACGGCTGTGAGACCCACCTGGACGAAGACCCGAACCACTGTGGCACGTGCAGCACCACGTGTTCGGCCGTCACGAACGGCCAGCGCGGCTGCCTCGGCGGGCAGTGCGTCATCGACACGTGCAACCTGGGGTTCGACGACTGCAACGGCCAGATCGCGGACGGATGCGAAACGACGCTGCTGACGGACACCAACCACTGCGGCATGTGCAACCACGTCTGCCCGTCGTACCAGAACGCCGTCGCTGGCTGCACGCTGGGGGTGTGTGCGCTCGCGTCGTGCCAGCCCGGTTTCTCGAATTGCGACAACGATCCGGCAAACGGCTGCGAGAAGAACACGCTGGACGATCCGAACAACTGCGGTGGATGCGAGGTCCGGTGCGGGACGGGACAGAGTTGCGTCAACTCGCAGTGCACGTGCAGCACGAACGTACTGATGATCATCGACGACAGCGCCAGCGGAGCGGCCGTGCTCGAGACGGCGCTCGAGGCCGCAGGCCTGACGGTGACGGCGACGACGGTGCCATCGCACCAATACGACGGCACGAACCCGGCACCGACGGGGTTTGGTTCCATTGTGCTTCTGGCAGGCGGTCCCGGGGCGTCGGCTTCGACGGACATGCCGGCAGCGGGCCAGCAGGCCATCGTGGACTTCGTGAACACGGGCGTGAACGGGCTGGTCCTCAGCGAATGGGCAGCGCTCCACGTCCAGCAGGGGCGGTGGCAGACGCTCAAGCCGCTCGTCTTGCTCGTGCGGCCCCCGCTCGGAGGCGCTTACACCGGACAGGCCACCTACAACGTGGAGCAGGCGTTCCAGGGTCATCCGCTGTGGGCCGGTCTGAACAACTCGTTCTCCGTCAACACCACTTCCAACTACGGCCCGTACGTCAAGGGACCTGGCATCAAGGTGGTGGCATCGAGCCCGCAAGCGTACGACGTCGTGGCGATTCGGGACCTGCCTTCGGCGGGCCGGGTCGTACACGTCGCGCACGCCGGCAACTACGTCGCGAACGGTTGGACCAACGCGAACATGCAAAGGCTCGTCGCCAATGCGGTGAGGTGGTCGGCTCGCTGTCCGTGAGGTTAGCTTCCTCGACAAGGCAAGCAGCAGATACGCGTCGTGGGTCCGGTACGCGATCGGGGGTGCAGCGTCGGACGCCCTACCCCGTTGCAATGTGCGCATCGCTTTGCACGACTCGCGCAACGATGATCCCGTGGGCGAGATCAGAGTCCATGTTCTTCTGCACCTATTGTCCAAGGCACGCAGGTTGCTCTCCGTCCGGCATGCGCCGACTTCACCTCCTGCTCCCCCTGATCTTCCTGTCCTGCAGCTCGGGTGATCCCGGAGACCTCTTCTCCTCAGCAAGCGCCGAGCAAGACCAGTCCCATATCCCTTCGGCCCCGGACGTTCCCGCCGCGTGCGGAGGCGACTGCGAGGGTCGCGTTCCGACGGCGTGCACTTGCGACGCAGCCGACCCCTGCGGTTGGGTCGGAGACGGCACTTGCGACGCACCCTGTCATGGCCTTTCGCCGGGCAGTCTCGATGACTCCACGGATTGCCCGGGGGAAGAGATCAACGAACCGGAGCCGGAGCCGACCGAGCCCTGCGACGGGCAATGCGGGTCCAAGGAGCGTACGGCTTGCACCTGCGCCGCCGACGATCCCTGCGGCTGGGCCGACAACGGAGTCTGCGACGGCGATTGTTTCCATGTCATGCCCGGCGCGACGTTCGACGACAGAGCGGACTGCTTCCCTGGCGGTGAGGAAGGGACGAGCGGAAGTGGCGTGGCGGGAGCGTGCTCGCTTGCGATCCCGGGGGCGACGGGGCAAGAGCCGGATGGGGACATCCCGGTGTGTTGTGCGCCGACGGACGTGGATCGAGGCGCGATCGACGAGGTATTTGCGCTGCTCAACGAGCACCGCTTGTCCCGTGGGCGCTCTCCGCTCGTGTACGACCCCGCGCTCGAATCGGCGATTCAGGGGCACTGCATGCACATGGCATTGCACGACTTCTTCAGCCACGATGCCCCGGAGCACGTCGTAGGCAGCCCTTGGGACCGGGCCTCGATGTGCGAAGCGGACGCGCATGGGGAAAACATCGCGTGGGGCTACGAGAGTCCCCAGGACGTGATGACGGGGTGGCAGTGGAGCCCCGGCCACAACGCGAACATGCTCAACGGCAACTTTGCGAGGGTGGGAATCGGCAAGTACGGAACCTACTGGGGGCAGCTCTTCGGGATGTGAGCGCCGCATGCGGGAAGTGAATGGGGCTTCGCACGAAGCCAACACCCCTCAATGATTCGACTGGGCGAGCTGAAGCACTTCATGATCGTACGTGTCTCCGGTGTAAGCCCGTACGATGGTCATGTCGCGGGGGTTGACGATGAGCTTGAATGGAAGCGCGTCGGCGTACGGGCTTTCGAACACGAAGTCCGGATCGGCACCCACGTAGACGTTGTGGAGGCCGAACACGTCGCGCCAGTGCTGGGCCATGGTGATGTCGGCCGGGTACCCGCTGGAGGTCTCGATGACGAGTTCGACGACGACGACGCCAGCGGGGCCCCAGGTCGCCATCTGTTGAGGGAGTTGGCTGGCTTCGTCTTGACAAGCAGAGCACCAGCCCGCCGCATGGGTGATGAGGACGGCGTGGATACCCCGGCTGCCATCGCAATCGAAGAGGTCCGTGGACCCAAATTCGCTGGCCGCCTGACTTCCGGGTGCGAAGCCTTGCCATGAGAAGCTTGGATTCGCGATCGAGCCGGGGGAGGCTCCGTAGGGGCCGCCCGAATAGGTACAGGGTGCGGGTGGAGGGTCTTCGGGCGGGTCGGACGGATCTGCCGGCGGGTCTTGTGGGGGTTCAGGCTCGGGTTCGGGAACAGTCCCAGGATCGACTGGGTCGCCCGGATCGGTGGGCGGCGTCCCCGGTTCGCCTGGTTGCGGTTCGCCCTCCGGCGGTGGTTCACCGTCGGGGGACCCACCCACGGGTCCTGGGTCGGACTTCGCGATGGAACCACCCCCTTCGAAGTCCCCGCCAGAAGCTGGGGAACATGCCAGGGCAAGGATGAACGGGAGAGTGACGAGCAAGGTTCGCATGATCGAAGCACTGCTGCAGCACGCTTCGTGCCATCGACCCAACCCAAGAACCATCGGCGATTTGGGCGGATCGTTCTCTCGGCGGCCCCCCAGGCCGTGCGCGAGTTGTGCAAGCCCTTGCCGCGCCGTTGCGCGAAGTGAGCAGCACCGGAGTGGACGGAAGCCGGCTCTACACGGCAGTTCTGCCGCGGGCTTCCAACGTTGGCACCTTGCACCCCGAAAGCCCGCGGCAGACCCGGGACCGCGAAAGCCCGGCAAATGCCGGGCTCACGGGGTACGGGGCAAACGACGCGCGTGGGGTGTCAGGAAACGGTTTGCTCCCGCCGAGCCGCATCACCCCGGCGAAGCCGGGGTTTCACGATGTGTTGCCTGCTGTGGGCTTTCCCAGTCACAGCGATTGCGTGGGGAAGCCCGCGGCAGAATTGTCCGGGCTCGTCACTTCCAAGCAGCCCCGCTCCACCCGAGCTCCACCTTCTTCCCGTCCTGCACCAACTCCACCACACGCGACACCAGCATCGGCGCCCGCGTCGGCCCCTGCGACACAATCGCATCCACCTGCACCCGGATGGGCGACGACGGCGGCAACACTTCCCTGGCCGTCAATCGCAACACCACGTCCTCTTCACCGGGATCCACGACCAGCCGGTGCATGTCGAGCGCATCCGCGGACACGTCCGGCTTGCGCTCCTCACGAGCATCCTTCGGCCCGCGCTCGAGCACGACCGAAATCGCGGGCGACGCGCTCGGACAGCGCACGAGCAGCACCGTGCCGGCAGGCCGCCCCGGCAGCTCCATCGCTCTGCGGTATAACTCGTCCTGCTGCGGCTTCGAGATTCCTTCCCTTGGGGTCACCAGCAGCAGCGCCGCGAGGTCCGAGGCCAGGTCCGATAGGTCCGAATCGACACTGCGTCCGCCCGTCTGGGTCAAACGCGTGAGCATCCTTCCTGCCAGGTCGATGCGTCCCGCCCCCGCGTGGGCCAGGGCCATGCGCAGCAGAACAGGCTGATCCGACGGCATCGCGCGCTCGAGCGGGGCGTACATGGACACCGCCGCATCGAACCAGCCTTCCCGCCGCAACCGATCGCCCGCGAAGGAACGCGCCCAGGGGTCCTGGGGTGCACGCTCCACGATCTCGGCAAAGGCACGCAGCGCCCCCGCGTCGTCCCCCAGCTTGCGCAGCGCGCTCGCCGCGTCCGCGAGCAGCGTCGCGTCACTGAAGGGGTCCCGACGAATCCTCGCGATCTCCTGCCGCAGCGCCTCCTTGTCGTCGACGGCGGCGAGCAAGGTCAACAGGTGGAGACGCAGGCGAATGTCGTGGGGGGCGAGCCCCAGGAACTTCCGCACGACCGCGAGCCGCGCAGCGTCCGAAGTGGCTGCCTTGTATTGCTTGTCGAACACATCGACGGGGTAACCTTCGTCGGCCAGCAAGGCCGCGCGCACCTCGCGCACCTCCTCGGGGAAACGCGCCCGACGCAACGCCTCCTGGCGCAGGAAGTCCGCCGCGTCCTTCTCGCCCACGACCTCGAGCTGCCGCGCCAGCTTCACGCGGCCCCCGCCCGAAACCCGAAGCAGCGCAAGCTCGAGCAAAGCCCGCTTCGCCGACCAGTTGCGCAGCTCACACTGCAGCTTCGCTTCCAGGTACACGTCGTACGAGTTCGACGCGCCCAGGCGCTGTTCCCACACGCCCCGCCGCGCTTGCAGCGGAAGCTGCGACGTGGTCGAGCACTTGGTGCGCCCCGTCGGCTTGCCCGGCGGGAGCTGGATCGTGTGGGTCACCTTCACCTTCGTGGTCAGCCCACTCGCGGGGAAGGACAGGCCCGACACCACCGAGCCGACGCACGTGAAGAGCGCCGGGTCGTACGCCGTGCTGCTGCCCTTCACGTCGACTTCCGAGGCGCCGCCGTTGCCATCGACCTGGAACGAAACTTCGAGGGTCCCGGTCAGGTCCGGGCGAAGCGCGGCGCGCGAGTCACGGCACGCGCGGATCCCGCCGACGGCTTCGTCCAACGTTCGCCTCGCGGCCATGCGCACTGCTTCTTCGAACCCCTGTTCCCCGGCGCCGAAAAAGCTCCCCGCGTCCGAGGACAGGTCGAGCACCGCGGCCCCGAACACACGCGGGGTCGCAAGCTCGGCAGAAAACAGCGCGTCGTCGCCGGTGGACAGGTCGAGGACGCGCTCGGTCATGGGAAGCTCGGGATACGAAGGCCGCTCGCCCACGTTCAGCGTCCAACCCGTCCACGGGGTCATGAGCTGCTCTCGCAGGGCCACGTCCGTCACCGCTTCGCGTCCGCGGGACCGCAGCGCGAGCTCTTCGACCCGCGCCGACGCCCACCGCTTGCGCACGTCGTTGCCGTCCGCGATGCGCTCCGGCTTTGCGACGAGCTTCTTCTCTTCCTCTCCCTTTTCGCCGCGCCACCGGAGGGTGACCTCCCGGGGCGGCTCCGCCCGCGTGCGACCGACAGCAAACACCGTCGTTCCGGCCACCACAGCCTGGGCATGCAGCGGGTACACCTGCTCGACATCGGGGCCGAGGTCCAGCTTCACGGAGCCCACGGTGGGCTGCAGCGCGTCGGCGAGGAGCTGGTTGGCAGCCTCCGCGGCCTCGTTCTTGTCATCCACGTGCAAGATGGGACCGAGCCCACGGACAAGGGCAGCGAGCCCGAAACGGCTCGCACGCGGACCCACGGACACGGCGCCGATACGCGGCGCCCCTCCCGAACGACGCGCCAAGCGCGCCCGGATCTCCCTTGCATGCAGGTCACCCACGGAAGGCCAGCCGTCGCCCACGTACACGACCATTCCGGCAGGGTCCTTGGGATCGAGACGGTCCGCGGCGGCTTCGAGGGCCAGCCCCAGGTCCGACGCGCCCGCGGGCTCCAAGCCGGTGAGCGCGTCCACGACGGCCTTACGACGGGCCTCGTCCACCGCGCCGATCGCGTCGGGGCCAATCGGGCGCGGGGCGATGTCCGCCCCGAGGACCACGACGTGATCGTTCGGGCCCAGGGACCGAACCAGCGCCTCGACGAAGCTCCTTCCGGCATCGAACGCGCCGGCGTCCATGCTCGAGGAGGTGTCCAGCACGACGGCGAGCCGTGCCCCACGCTTCTGCTCCGGCTCGGGGGCCTCCGCACGCACGAGCACGTAGGAGCCGGCCTCGTCGTCGGAGTCGGCGCCCGCGGTGTACAGTCGCGCCGGGCTCTTGTCGGGCGCGAGCTCGAGCTCCACCACAAAGTCCGCGGTGGGCCGGAAGTCCGACTTTCGCAGCATCACCACGCCGTCCTGCACCGTGGCGCCATGCCCGCTGCGGATCGCCCGAGGGGGCGTCACGGTCGTATCCACCCGCGCGGAGAACTCGCCGATGATCGGCGGTTCCGTGTCCGACGCGAGCGGGAAACGGTACTCCACCACCACGCCCTCGTCGGTCTTGCGACGCGGTAGCCACTGGGAGTAGCGCACCACGACGTTCACCACGGACCCCGGGGCGATGTTGCGGATCGAGCCGCGCACCCAGCCGTCGCCCGCCCACTCGAGGGTGGGCTCCGACGTCGTGACCGGTGAATTGCTGTCCTTCATGCCGATGCGAGCCTCCCGCAGGGCATCGCCGATGCCCGCGGCGAACCCGGACACGATCGCGCCGGGTGGCAGCGCCATGCGAAAGTCGCCCCACACGTTGTCGCTTCCCGCATGGAAGAACGTCGAGTGCACCTGGGTCGACGCCGTCTCTCCAATCACACTCACGGAAACGTCCTGGGACCGGAGCGTCAGCGGGGATCCCGGGTCTCCCACCGTCGCGCCCGAACCGCCCCACAGCGTCCCGACCACGCGACGCACCTGCCCCGTCGCACTCCAAGGCGCGACCATGCCGCCCGTCCAGTCGTCGAACACGCGGGCCGGAGCGACCTTCACGGCCGTCCCCTCGATGCTCGCGGACTCCCCGGTTTGCACAGGGTGATCCTTGTCCGCGGCGTGCACGACAAGCTCTCCGGCCGCGGCGTACACAGACGCCTTCTTCGTGTCCTTGGCGTCGCGCTCGATGCCCGCGTGGCCTCCGGTGATGATGGCGGACGCGTCCCCAAGATCGATCGTGGTACGGGCGCCGGCGCCTCCCACCACGAACAGGCGTCCATGGTCCAAGCGAAGGTTCCCGGCCGTAACCAAGACCTTGGTGACGCCGTCCACGATCACCATGGTGCCGTCATCGAGGCGGAGCCGGGCGCGGCCTTCGGGCTTGGTTTCCACCACGCCGCCCTCCCCTACCCGATGGACCTGCATGACGTCGCGCGTATCGAGCGAGACGCCTTCGTGCACGACCTGCAGGTCTGCAACCGTAGCGCTGATGGAGACCTCACCGCCGCAGGCGATGGGCACGAGCCACAGGGCGAGCAGCAAGAACAACCGTGCGATCGAGGCAAGCCGGGGGCTCATCGCTTCACCTCCGTCCCTTCGAGTCGGAACCGGAGCGTGGGAGGGCCTCCCCGCTCGAACACGACCGGCAGCTTGACGACCTTCTCGCCGGGCTTGCCCTCGTCGAAGATCACAGTGAGCACGGCCTGGGCGCCGAGGCGCGCGGCCTGTTCGGCGTCGCGCTTCTCGAGACGAACCTCGAGAGCCGCCCCATCCCGCCGAGGCAAGATCACCTGGGACACGCCCAGGGTCACGTCGCCCTCCGGCGCAGGCATCATCGAGCCGAGCGCGTTGCTCCACAGCGTGGGGTGAAGCTCCGGGTGCGACCACAGCAGCACGGCGCGCACGGAGTGCTCCGAACGGTCGTCCTGCGCGAGCAAGCGCTCCGTGCGATTGCGCAGCAAGTCGACCTCGTCCTTGCGCTGCTCGGCCGCGGCCTGCAGGCGACCCCAGGCCAGGTACACCGCCGCGAGGGAACGCGCCGTACGCGCAAGCCCTTGTGCGTCGCCGTCCGGGGCACCGTCGTTGCTCACCTTCTCGGCCCACCGCACGGCCTCGTCCAGCTTGCCCAGGCCCTGGGCGGACGCCGCGTGCAGCAGGGACAGGCCCGTATCGTCGGGTGCGAGCCGGGCAAGTGTCTCGTACTGGCGTGCGGCCTCCGCGAACCACCCGTGCGCGCGCAGCAGGTCACCCAACCGACGCCGCGCCACGGGCTCGTCCGGCGCGAACTCCACGATCTCGCCGAAGGCCCTTCGTGCTTCGGCTTCGTCATCCGCGGCGAGCTCCTTGGACTCCGCGCGCTTGGCAAGGCGAAGGTACAGCTCACCGACCTCGGTCAACACGTGGGCGTCGGCGTCGGGCCGGTTGCGCAGCTGGCGGCCCAACGTGCGGGCCGCGCCGTCGTCGCTCGCGTCCTCGAGCGCATGCAGCAGCGCGAGCGCGAGGGTGTAGTCGTCGGGCCACTGGACGCGAAGCTCCCGGAGCTTGACCACGCGGTCCGCGGGGTTCTTGTTCTTGTCCAACAACTCCTCGAGCAGCCCCAGGTCCACGGACTGGAGGCCGAGGGCCTGGTGCAACTCGCGCATCTCGTCGGCCTTGCGGACGCGGGTGAGGATCCCGCGGTACAGGGCATCCGCCACGCTTCGCTGGCCCTGCATGATGCGCCAGAGCTCGACGCGTTTGGTGACGGTGGGCAAGGCGTCGAGCATCATGGACTGGAGCCTGGCGCGCTCGGGCCAGGTGGGGGCTTCGCAGTCGGTGATGGCGGCGTGGTAGACGGCGGCGACGGCGTTGGGTTGGCCGCCGGCCTTTCCGAGGCGCTCACGCCACAGGGAGACGCGGTCCGCGAGGGGAAGCTTGGCACCTGCCGCGCAAGGCAGGAGGTGGTGGGGCAGCTGGCCGATCTGGATGACGAGGTTGATCGGCTGACGCCCCTCCGGCGCGGGCATCATCGGCCGATCGGCTCCATCCCCAGGCGAAAACATGATGGGGTAGACCACCGTCACGATGCCGGCCTCCGGCTCCGGGAAGGTGAGGCCCTGGTAGGACCGCGCCACGCACGAAATCACGGAGGCATCGGGCAGGTCCGAGCCGGCGTTCGCCACGTTGGACACGGAGCCGTCGCGACCGATGACGAAGCGCACGGCCACCCTGCCCTGCAGGTTGGGGTTGTTGCGAAGACCGTTCTCGTAGCAGAGGCGGAAGCGACCGAAGTTTTGCCGGACGATGCGCTGAATAACCTCGGGGGGAAGGGAACCGGTCACGGTGGTGGCGCCCATGCGCATCTGGGGCGGCCTGCTGCGGTGCGAGCCGCCGAGCCGTCCATGGCCGGAGCCGAAGCCCTGGCCGGTGCCGGTGCCCGCGCCATGACCGATGGTGCCGATGCTGCCGAGACCTTCGCCCTTGCCCCCGCCGCCTTCTCCCACGCCCGACAGGCCTAGGCCGCCGGCGCCGTAGGAGTCCCCGATGGAGTCGCCCCACATGTTGCCGCGGGCGGAGATCGGGTCGTTTCCGAGCGAGTCGTCCCGTCCCCACGCGGCCGGGGGAGCCGCGGGGGCGGCAGCAGCCGCGGGGGCGGCACGCGCAGCGGACTCGGGCTCGGCCTTGGCCATGTCCATCTTGTCGACTTCCGCGGTCTTGGACTTGGCTTCCATGTCCAGCGTGCCGGACTGGGCGCTCGGTTTCTCGGCCCGCATCGGTTCCCCGGGGGCCACGGGGGTCAGGGTGGCTGTCGCTGCCGCAATGGGCATCGCAGGGGGAGGCGCCGCGGGCAGGTCCATGGGCTCCTCCTCCGCCGGTGCCGACGACGACCTCGCGAAGTCCTCCATCTTCGAGCAGCCCGCGAACAGCATGGGTCCCAGCCACGCGTGGCGAGACTCCTGGGGCTCCTGCCGCATCGCCCCGCGGTTCTTCGGGTCCACAGTGCGCTGCTTTCGCCGAAGCTCGTCCAACTCCTCGGGCGTCATCTCGTTCTTCGTCGGCACGTAGAGCGACGTGTACGGGGTGATGATGCCGCTGCGAACGCCGAGGTCGACGAGGGCGGCACGGCCGGTGCCGTCCGCGAGCAGTTGGCGCAGACGCCCAGTGGACCAGCGAGCTTGCAGGTCACCGTGGTCGGCGAGGCGCTGGGGCGTGATCGTGACGGTCTTCTCGCCAGCAGGCGTGGTGATGCGGAAGCTCTTGGGGGTCTCGCCCGTGAGGCGCCCCACGAGGATCACGCTCTCGTCGGCGATGAGGGTCTTGAGCTCGCGGGGAACGAGCCTCTCGACGGAAGGTCCGAGGTCCACGTTCACACCGAGCCACGCGGGACGCTCGGCCATTTCCAAGAGGCGCAGGGCGGTGCGAGCGGCGTCCGCGGCGTCATCCAGGCGCTCGGCAAAACCCGCTTCGACCAACCCCTCGACGATCGACATGTCCGCGTCCTGCCCCACGCCGAGCCCGAAGGTCCGGACAGGGCGAGGCAGCTTCGCGAGCCTTTCCTGCAAGTCCACCAGCGCAAGCTCTCCTACCGTGGGCTTGCCGTCGCCGATGTAGACCAGCGCCCCGCGACGCGCCGGGTCCAGGGTTGCAGCCGCCTGCGAGATCATGGCGCCCAGGTCCGTGGCGCCCCCGCGCTCGAGGGTGGCGAGGCCAATCGAGGCGTCCTTGCGAACCTCCTCGGTCACCGGGCGAAGCTCTTTCCAGCCGCGAACGACCGGTCGCAGCGTGGCGTCGCCAGCAAGCAGCAGGGCGCGGTCGCCTTCCCCGAGGTGCGAGAGCAAGGCACGCACGGCCGCACGCGTCACCGCCATGGAGGCGGTATCCATGCCCGCGGAGGTGTCCACCACGAGCACGAGGTCGAGACCGCCCTCGGGCCGAGGGACGTCCGACGCGCGAATCGGGACGGCAAGGTAGCTCGGCTCGCCCGCGGCGCGTTTTCGTGCTTCCGCGCGGTCGTTGGGCGCCACGAGCTCGTCGTCCACGGCGTGAGAGGCGAGGAAAGCACGCGAAGCGAGGGTGCCTTCGTCGAAGAGTTCGACGGCGAGGTCCGCGCGCGGAACGAGGTCATGGGCGCGGATGACGACCTTGTCCTTGTCGATGGTGCCGCGCATGCCGGTGCGGACTTCCTTGGCGCCGGCGTGACTCAGGTCGAAGGTGGCACCGAAGAACTCGATGTGCGGCAGGGACTCCTCGGCGCCTTCGGCGGCCATGGGGAAGGTGTAGAGGCGTCGCTCCCCGCGGCTTCCGGTGCGTCCGAGCCACTCGGTGTAGCGGACGACGACGCGTCGGGTGGCGCCGGCGGGGATGGGATAGAGGCGGGCGCGATAGACGCCGGGGGCATCCCACTCGAGCAGGGCGGGGTCTTCGGTGGAACCTTCGTAGACGTGGGAGGCGTACTGGGCGGCGGCGGCCTTCTTCTCTTTCACGCGACCCCAGACGATGACACCGCCGCGGTCCACGCCGAAGCGGGTGAGGGACGCGCCGACGGGGGTACGGAACGAGTAGATGCCCTCGACGGTCTTGGAGGCGCCGTTGAAGAACATCTGGTCGACCTCGGTGATGGCGAGGTCGCCTTCGATGGCGACGCGCACTTCCATGCGACGGATGGCGAGGGGGGCGCGGGGTTCGCCTTGGTCGCCGGGGGCGCGGGCGCCCACGGTTCCGACGCCGAAGGGGGCGGGTTCGGCGCCGCGGTCGGTGGTGGCGAGACCGCCGGTCCAGTCGATCCACGCGACGGCGGGCTGCACGGAGGGCTTCCCTTCGCCTGCGGGCAGAGCCATGCGTTCGCCGGGGCCGGCGCGGGTGCCGTCGGGGGTGCGGACCTCGCCGGACAGGACGTAGGCCTCGGTGGTGTCCCCGACTTCGATGCTGGCGCGAACGCGGACGAGGTGCAGGGGCCCGGCCGGAGAGGTGACGGTCGTGACGTCGTCCCCGGGGGAATCGATGAAGACCTGGCCCTTCTTGACGTCGACGTCGTCGGCGCCGAACACGACGGTGGCGGGGCCGCGCAGAAGCAGGGTGGAGCCGCCGTCGCGACGGAGCCAGGCGAGGGCGCCCGGGGCGATCTCGATGGCGGAGCCGTCGGTCAGACGTTCGCGGGGTTGGAGGGGGCGGGCGGCGGCGCCTGGAGGAGCGACGGTGACGGTGCCGCGGATGGCGCGAATCTCGCCGAAGGTTTGGGATTGCGGGGCGAGGGGTTTGCCGGAACCGCAGGAGCCAACGAAGAGCAGGACGACGACGAGGAAAATCGTGCGCGCGAAACGAAGTGCCATGGGATGTGCCCTCCAGCGGCGTCAGCGTACCGGAATTCAGAGACCACGGACACGGGATATCCTTGGTTGTTCCGTGGTGGAGGCGGCCGCCGGACGGTGTGGGGTCAGAAGCTAGATGGGCCGGCTCGAGCGACCGAGTTTGCGAGCACGAGCACCCCTCAGGCGGTACACATCCGCGCCCGTGGTGGCGCGACAAGGGATGCGGACTTGTGACGCCACGACGCTCCACCTGGGTACCAAGTCCTTTCGGCCCCACGGCACAGAGGCTAGACTTCGGATATGAGCGACGCACTCACGGCCATCGAGCGCCTGCGTATCGCGTTCGACCTGTTCGACGCGGGGGTGGACATGATGCGCCAGCGATTGCATCGTGAGCGTCCGGGGGCGCCGCCGGACGAGATCGAGGAAGCGATTGAACAGTGGTTGCGCACGCGGGACGACGGAGACCTCGATCTGGGAGTGATTCAGTGAATCGGCTCGAGCAAGGGCTGGTGCTGGCGCGCGCGGTTCTGGGGGACATGGGTTGTCGGGCGGCGCTGGTGGGGGGACTGGCAGTCTCGGCCAGGGCAGAGCCGAGGTTCACGAGAGACATCGACCTAGCCGTGGCGGTCGAGACGGACGGCGAAGCCGAGCGGGTCGTTCGCGAGTTGATGGGCAGGGGGTGGCACGTGGTTGCCCAAGTCGAGCAGGACCGAACCGGACGGCTCGCGACCGTGCGGTTCGCCCCCCCCGGGTCGGGCGGCATCGTGATCGACCTTCTGTTCGCCAGCTCCGGAATTGAGCAGGAAGCGGTCGAGGACGCGGAGGTCCTGGACGTCCTCGAAGCCGTGTCGTTTCCGGTCGCCCAGTTGCCCCACTTGCTCGCCATGAAGGTACTCGCGAGCGATGAGCGTCGGCCCCAAGACGTGGCAGACGTTGCGTCGCTGCTGGTGATGGCCACACCGCAGGACATCTCGCAGTGTCGTCATCTGCTCGACCTCGTGACCCAACGGGGGTTCCACCGGGACAAGGACCTTCACGGCGAACTGGAGATTCTTCTTGGGCGGTTCTGGAATCGAGTCTCGCCGTTGTCGGGGTGAGACTCTATCTCAAGACGCTTGCTGCAGCACCTTGCTGCCGTTGAGCATGGGACCGAGGTCGAGCACGGTGAAGCCCGCCTTCCGCAGGGTTCTGGCGGCGTGGGCGCTACGGGAGCCGGATGCGCAATAGACCACGACCGGCGTGCGCTTGTCCCCGAGACGCCCGGGCTGGAGGCTGCCCACGGGCATGTTGATGGCGCCGGGCAGGTGGCCGGAGGCAAACTCCATCTCGGTGCGGACGTCGACGAGGCGGGCTCCTGCCTGCAGCGCTTCCGCGATCGCCTGCAACTGCTTCGGGGAGCGATAGGAGCCTGCGAACTTCCACGCGAGCAGCAGGGTAAGGACGATTACGAGGGGGACGATCCAGCTATCCATGGGGTTCTCCTTGCGCCGGGGCGTTGGAGACGCAAGGCGGGGGAAGGGTTCTGAACCACAGATCCTTGCGCTCGGGTGGAACGATCGTTGGGCGGCGAAGCCGAAGGCGCAGTCAACAGAGAATGGCCCGAGAGGGGTTGCGCGCGGCGCCAAGCGTCACCCGCGTAACCCCCTTCCGAACCGGGTGCAGATCCCGTGAAATTTCGGATGGTTGTGCTCACGCCCACGGACCTAT
>CAZAWR010000121.1:0-26949 GCA_964488865.1 uncultured Polyangiaceae bacterium
TCGGATAGCCCCAAACCCAAGCACGTTCTTCGAACAGTGCTCGATTTGGGACTAGGATCGCCCCGTGGCGTCGCTCCTCCAGCGCATCCGTTACGCGCGCCTTCCTCTGGTGCCCTTGTTGCCGGCCATCGTGGTCGCAGTCGGGCTGGCGACTGCCATCGCTGCGGGCTTCCTCGGTCTCGCCCACTTGCGCTCCATGAGCGACGGCATCGCGCAGGACAGGGCCGACGTCCTCGCTGCCACCTTGGCCGCCCGCATTCGTGCCACCGACACCATGGACCAGCCCACCGTGGTCCGAAGGGCAGCCCGTCGTTCCGGCGCCGAGGTGCTGGTGGCGGCACACGATGGGACCGTGGTGGTGGATGGCACCTACGGCGTTCCGAGCCCTGGCGATCTGCTGGGAATGCTCGTGAACGACCGCGGGGAAGCAGACACGCGCATCGGACGGACGAAGTACAGCGCCCACCCCGTCGGCCCCCCCTTCGACAACCTGGCGGTCGTCGTGTTCGTCCCCGCCCCCACCCAGCCGGAGGGAGCGGCCTCGCTCCTGCGCTCCTTGCTCGTTCTGACAGCCTCCCTGCTCGGCGTGGCCGTCATCGTCGCCTTCCTGTTCACACGCGAGCTGCGTGCCGACGTCGACTTCGTTCGCGCGGAGATCGTGAAGATGGCGGAGCCGGACGCGAGCCCGATCGGGCTTCCGATCCGGGTGCGGATGACGGACCAGGTCGGCGTGCTGACGCACGCGTTCAACCTCCTTGTGGACCGGTTCGCGGCGGCCCAGCGGGCCTACCAGCTCGACTTGAACCATGCCGCATCCCTCGACCGCGATCGCGCCGCGTTCCTCGGTGCCTTGAGCCATGAGCTCCGCACGCCGCTCAACGCCATCCTGGGGTTCGCCGACGTGCTGCTCAGCGAGGTCGATGGGCCTCTGGACCCGGACACCCGCGAGAACCTCGAGCTCGTGCGGGCCAGCGGCTCCCACCTGCGAGGCCTGATCGACGACATCCTCGAGCTTTCAGCGCTCGAGTCCGGGCAGCTGCGGCTGTCGCGAAACCTCGTCGATGCCCGCGCCGTGGCCGAAGACGTGATGCGAGAAGCCTCGGCGCGCGTGGGAGGCAAACCGATCGAGCTGCATGTCGACGGCCCGAGCCCGGCCTACGCGTTCGTGGATGAGCGACGGCTCTGGCAGATCCTGAGCAACCTGGTGGGCAACGCGATCAAGTTCACCGCGCAGGGCGAGGTGCGCGTGTCCATCGCGCTCGAGCTCGGACAGGTCCGCATCAGCGTGTCCGACACGGGACCGGGTATCGCCGCCAAGGACTTGGAGACCATCTTCGACGAGTTTCGACAGGTCGGCCCCGCGGTCGCCCGGTCCAAGGGAACCGGCCTCGGCCTGTTCATCGCACGACGCCTCGTCACGATGCACGGGGGCACGATCAGCGTCGAGAGCGAAGTCGATCGGGGCTCCCGCTTCCACATCCGCCTTCCCGCCTGGTCCGTGGACACCGGCGGGTTCGGCGGCATCGACGGCGAGATCACCGCCACCACGGGCCCGCACCGACTGCCCGCCGTCGGAGGTAAGGCATGAACGCCGCCGCCGGGAGGCTCACGCAGTCGGTGGTAGGCGCCGTCATCTTGGCCGGGCTGACCACGGGAGCGGCCTTGGCTCTCGCCTCGCCGCGCTTCTTGCTCATCGATCCCGAGGTCGGCCAGCGCACGCTCGCCCGCGGCGTGATCGTGGGCGCCATCGAGCTCGTTCTGTTGTGTGGCATCGCCTGGCTCCGCCTTTATCGGCACAGGTTCACCCTTCGCGCCCTGGGGCTCGGCTCCCACACGGTCGAGCCCGACGCCCTGATGGCGCTCGGCAAGGAGCCCGGCGCCATCACCATCCGCGGTATTCTGCTCACGGTCGCTGGTGCCCTGCTCACGCTGCTGCCTCCCGTGCGCCCCGAAGGTCTCGAGCTCGACACCGCGGTGAGCATCATCCTCCTTGCCTTGTCGTTCAGTACCACTGCCGGTCTCGCCCTGTACGTCTTCCTCCGACGCCGCGTCTCCCAAGCGTTGCTCCTCGCCCCCGAAGACGCCATGCGTGACGTCATGGAGCGCGTGCTCGCCTCCGGCACCGCGGAGGTCTGGACGATGCGACGCGTCCTGGCTGCGGTGCTCACGCCGACGGCCTTCGTAGGTGTGAGCGCTGCGTTGATCGTGCACGCCCACGTGCGGTCTTTCGAGGCGAGCGGCCGCTTGGCCACCGCCACCGCGATCGCCCAGGCCGCCCTCGAACCCATCCCCGGCCCCGTCCCGACCGCTGGCGAAGAAGACGCCGCCCTCGCAGGCGGGGAGCTGGGCTACTCCATTCGCCTGTATGACGGCTCCACGCCATTCCAGGTCCGGCGCTTCAGTACAGGACAGGTCGTCGTGGCCGTACCCCTCGACTTGGGGCATGCCACGGTGAGCTTCCCGGGCACGACGGTGGTCACGTTGACCGCGTCCTCGATTTTGGCGGCGATACTCGCGAGCCTGCTCGCGGCGGTGGTCGGAATCCGGATCGGCAGAGCCCTCGCGGCGGACCTCGAGCAAGCCGGCACCCAGGTCCGCATGCTGGGAACCGACACGGTCCTGCGCGGCTTCACGCGGGTCGCACGCCCCGCTCGATTCGCCGCGGTCGCGGAGCTCGGAGGGGCCATCGAGAAGCTCGCGGACCGCTTCCGCGTGTTCGCCTCCGCCCAGGAGAAGGCCATCGCCGCCAGACAGGCCGCTCGACGCATGCGCGGGCTGCTCTTCGCCTCCGTCAGCCACGACCTCAAGAGCAGCCTCAACGCCATCCTCGGCTTCGCCGACATCATCGACACCCAGCACCTCGCCCCCCAGCAGGCGGAAAGCCTCCAGGTCATCAAGACCCGCGGCCGCGAGCTGCTCGGCCTCATCCAGACCATCCTCGATGGTGCCCGCGTCGAGGCGGGACAGGTCGTCTTGCTCAAGCGAAGGGCCGTCATCCACGACCTGCTGCGCGACGCCGTGGAGCAAACGCGCGAAGCCGTCAGCGAAGACGCCGTTCCAATCTTCAACGAGGCCACCTTCGCCCCCTGGGAGGTCTTCGTCGACCCCGACAGGATCGTCGACGCCATCCGCGCCCTGCTCCGACACGCCATCCGAACCACCACCTCCGGGGCCATCCACCTGCGCGCCGTGGTGTCCCCTTCCGGCCGCGAAGTCCTCATCGACATCAACGTCCCCTCCCGAACCATCCCCGCCGCAAAGCTCTCTCGTCTGCTCCTGCCCGACGGAGAGAGCACCATGCCCCGGTCCGCGGGTGGACTCGCCCTCGGCCTGTCCCTGTCTCGCTCGCTTGTCGTCCTGCACGGCGGCAACGTCGAGCCCCTGGACACCGTGTCCGGCGTGGTGCTGCGCGTGGCCTTGCCCCTCGACGTGGACTGGACGGCGCAAGAGGATGGGGAAGCAGGAGCGTGACACGCCCGGCGGATTTGTTCGCGTGAACGATAAAGTTCCCCCACTTGAGCCGTAATCGACGTTGCCGAGCCACTACCCAGCTGGAACAATGCGTTACGCCATGCGGTACTTCCACTTGCTCTTGGGCTCGGCGTTGCTCGTCTTCACGGGCTGCAGCGCCGGAGGAGATGATCAACCCCTGTCCAACGGCGGAGGCTCGGGAGGCGAAGCCGGCTCGGGCGGCACCGCGGCTACCGGAGGCTCTGCCGCGGGCAGCCTGGGAGGCTCCGGAGGCTCCGGCGGCTCCGGCGGCTCCTTCCTCGACAGCTCCGTCTCCCCCGACGCGTCCAACGTCTGCACGGACTCCATCGACGTCGTCTTCGTGCTCGACGTGTCGTCGTCCATGGGCTTCGTGCTCGACAAGCTAAGCAACGAGATCGACGGCGTGGTAAACGCCGCGACGAAGCTCACGCAGGATTCGGGGGCCAACCCTCCCCACTTCGGGCTGGTCCCCTTCGTGGACAACCATGTCATCGACCTCGGCGGCGCCGAGAACAATGGCGCGGTGCACCTCGATGGCAACTCCCTGCGCAATGCCTTCCAATTCCATCGCAACACGTTCACCACCCCCAACCGCAACCCGGGTGACGGCCCCAACGGGTTGACGATGCAGAACCCCATCTGCGAGGAGAACGCCCTCGACGCCCTCCACGCCACCGCCTTGGACTTCCCATGGCGACCGAACGCCACCCGCATCATCATCCTGGCGTCGGACGACACCTTCCTCGAGCGCCCCGACAACTATGGCGACCGAGACAACGACGGTCTCACGGACAAGACGGACTACCCGAGGGAGGGCGACTACCCAGCGCTCTGGACCGTCCCGGAGACGGTCGAGGCCCTCAAGACCGCCAAGGTTCGCCTGTTCGCTTTCACCGCCCGGGGCGACGCCGCCCAGCAGTGCGGCACCGGGCGTCGCTTGCTGTGGGAAGCACGCGCCGCAGGCTGGTCTGCCCCGTACTTCAGCAACCCGCCCCTGCCAGCCAGCACCGACGGTGCGAACTTCGACCTGGAGCTCGTCCGAAGCGGTAGCATGTCGCTGTCAGACACCATCAACGACGTGGTGCTGAACAGTTACTGCAACCCGCCTGTGTACTGAGGTGGTCATGAGCAAGCGGTCGAAAGGGAAGCACTCGAGCGTGCGAGGGCTGGTGGATGCGAGCAGCGACCTTGCACCCAGCCCCTTCGAAGATCCGCCCCACACCGAAAGCGTGGAGGAAGAAGAGGTGGAAGACGAGGACGTTGCCCGGGTCGTGCTCGGAACCCTCGGTGACCTCGGCAAGGGGATCGCCGCCTACGCCGACCGCCCCATCTGGGTCTTGCTCGAAGAGGACGAGTCCATGGTGGGCGTGTTCGAGCGATACCCCGAGGCGCCCATGCCACCCGCGGACGCCGCCTCGCTGCTCGCCACCATCCGCCAGTTCGCCACGGACAACGCCCTGAACCTGCAGACACTCCTCGGTCCCACCGACCAGCTCCGCGTCGGGTTCCACACCAGCGCTTCGATGGAAGAGGTCGTCGAGTCCTTCGAGGACGATGGGTTCGACGTGCTGCTGGGGATCGTGCAAGGTCGCGTCGAGCTTCCTGGGGATCAGCCCGGCTGAGCGTTTTCCGGCCCTTCAGATCATCTCCGCTTCCGCCGCGGCGCTCTTGTCGACCGGCTGCTCCGCAACAGACTTCGGAGGAGGCTCACCCGTCTCGGTCGCGACGATGGACGACGTGATCTCGAGGGACCTGCGAGCGAGTTCCTTGCCCGTTTGGCCGTCCCGCACCACCACGTGCCAGTCACCGACTTGTCGCAGCCCGCGTGAGTAGGCCCAGGTGCGGTGTCTGCCCGCCTTCGCAGGCACGGCGAGCTCCACGTTCCCGGTCCGTGTCGCTCCCTTCTCGAACGCGACGACGATCTCGCCGGCGTGGGCAGAACGGTTCGCCATCTCGACGAACGCGTAGACCGGACGATCGCCCGCCACGAAGGAGTCCGCCGCCCCCACAGGCTCCCTGTCCTTGACCCCCTCCGCGACCACGAGCCGCACGACCTTCAAGTCCTTGACGTCGGCATGAAGGGGCGTGGGATCGGGTGCGAGCAGCGCCTTTGCCGTCGGCGCGACAACGTCCTTCGCGGGAGCCACCACCACCGGGGCAGCCTTCGCTTCCACGACGGCAGGGGGGGTTGGCGCGACCATGGGCGCTTCCGCGGTCCCGCGTTCGTTGGCGATGACCCAGCCGGAGGCGGCGAGAGAGAAGGCGGCAACGGTCACCGAGGCGATGGATGTCCAGAGGAGGGGCTTGCTCATGGTCGTTCTCCAGAGTGGTTGAAGCGTCGTGACGAAGCGTTTGAGCAAGGCCCAAGCCAACGACGGTCCCCATCGTGATCCGCTTGTTTTCAAGCCAATCCGGGAAGCGTAGCGGGGTGGAGCGTGGCCGGAGTGACACGGGGGTGTGGGAGCGGAGGGTCACTTCACTGTAAGCTTGCCCCCAAGCGCTCGTTGTCTCTTCCGAACCCGGAGGAAACCATGAACCGCACCCTCGCCGCCCTCACGTCCCTCGCCTTGCTCGCCGGTTGCGCGGCCGCAGGGCAGCCCGCGAGCAGCCCCCAGACAGCCCCCAACACCGTCGCCCAGGACACCCCGAGCGGTACGCCTCAGACCCTCGCCACCAGCCAAGACAGCGACACATGGGGCATCGTGGGCGACACGCCGCGAGCCCACGCCGAACGCTACGCACAGGTCGTCGACAAGGTGGCGAACATGGTCACCGATCACTCGCTGCAGCAGGCCGTTCAACGGCGCGGACTGCACCTGGTCAACGTCACCTGGGAGGATACGGGTCGCGCGGAGGGGTCAGCCCTCGGCCCCAACATCTCCGACCTGACGCTTCAGGTGCGAAGGCACGACGTCGCGCGCGACGGGTACGCCGAGGCGCTGATGCCGGTCATCCGCTTCCCGAACTTCACGGACCGGACGGCGGACATCCCAGCGAGCAAGTTCCTGGTCCGCATCGGCAACGAGAAGCGCGGCACGCTGCAGTCTGTGCCGCTGACGTCGGTGCTGCGCAACCTGGGCGCCTACGTCTCGGACCGGTCGTCGATCCCAGCGGGGAGCCTTCTTTCGGCGCGCGACTCCCACTTTCTGGTCAGCGCGCAGGCGGTGTTCCTGCCGATCCCGAAGCAAGGGAAGGCCGAGTTCAACCCGGTGATTTTCAACTACCAGTCTGCGCCGGGCTCCCCTGCCGTGTTGACGCTGCTCGTCACGCGCCAGGGCACGAGCATCAAGGTCATTGAGAACGAGGGCGAGGATGCGACCTTCGGCGGCGGGCAGGAGCTGTACTTCAACAACCAGGGCCAGCGCGCCGCCTTCACCGCCGAACGCAAGAGCGACGTGGAAGCGCGCATCGAATCGCAGGGTGGCCCCGTGACCCAAGACGACAAGAGCGCGCTCGCCAAAGGAGCCGACTGCCTCTTCCTCATCCAGGTGCCGCTCAAGCACAGGAACCGTGGCTACCTCGGTGGGGCGATCCCCATGCCCACCATGGCGAAGGAATCAGCGGCCGATGGCGCCGCCCCCCCGTCGCAAATGGCAGAAGCCGAAGCGAGCGACGTCGAGCAAGCCGTGCTCGGTCATGGGCCCAATCTCGGTCCGTACCGCGAGGGAAGTGGCGTGCGCCTCGAGCGCGACCCGAAGTTTCCCATCCGAGTCACCGTCCAATTCTACAAAGCCACCAGCAACGGCGTGGTGGCCGAAGCGGACCTCGACCGCGTCGCCAGCAACATCGGCAGCGTCTACGAGCACGCAGATTACGTCGGCTCTCTCGTCATCCCCGAGGGCGACCCGCAACGCCCCACCGCCTGGCAGACCATCCCCGGCGAGTGGTTTCCCTGGTGACGAGCACGCTACCTGACCCCAGGAATCACCGCCGGCCCTTTGTGATCGATCTGCGCTAGGCGAGCTCCGTCCTCGCCGTCCCCCACGACCCCGAGGACGGTGACGTAGTCGATGATGTCGCCCTTCCTGTCGAGCAGCGTCCTGCACGTGAGCAGCGTCCCCTGCATGCGCCCGGTTCCGGCATCCGCCTTGTCCACCACGACGGGTCCCGTGCGCATGTCGCACGTGTCGAAGAGCGTCCAGCCAACCCGCGGGCGCGCCTCCCGCTCCTGCGCGAGCAACGCGTCGGGCGTCCACTTTCGCCCGTCCCGGACCACCGTCTCCGAGAGCATCGAGCGTAGCTCTTTCTCGTTCCCCTCGTTCAGCGCCCGCTCGAAGCGCAGCGGAAACCTCGTGCCCAACCCCTGCCACGGCCCCGCGTCCGCTGTCCGCAACGCCACTGCACGCTCGCAACATAGCCCCACGCGATGCGGGTGGGTTTCCCCTTCCTGGGCCTTGTCCCGCGAACCGCAGTTCCTTCCTCCCGCCACCACCACGTTCTTCCCTCGTCGCGTCGCCGTCCACGACTCCATGCGTCCGACCGCGGCGTGCTCTTCGCAGGCCCGCAGCCACTGCGTCTCCGTGCACAGCATGCGCCCCTGCCCACGGCACAGCTCCACCGCTTGCTGATAGGTCTTGCCCGCATCCCCCGCGTCCCGAAGCACCCGGAAGGCAAGCAAGAAGCCGAGATTGTGCGCGGATCCCTCGCCCACCTGCACGTCCGCCAAGGCAACAGGAGCGGGAAGCTCCCGCACGGCACGCGCATCGGACCGCGCCCCCGCGTCCTCCGACCGGGTCGTGACCTTCGGATTGCACGCAACCCCGAGCAACACCATCGCCGCTACGCGCCGGTTCATGGGTCCTCTCGATGGCGGATGAGCGCCTCCTGGGCCACGGAAGCAACCAACGCACCGGTGCCGTCGAAGAAGCTCCCGCGATTGAGCCCTCTCGCGCCAGATGCACTGGGACTATCCATCGCATACAGGAGCCAGTCATCGAACCGGAACGGTCGATGGAACCACAGCGCGTGATCGAGGCTCGCCACCTTCAACCCCTTCGACATGAACGTCTTGCCGTGCGGCTGAAGGCACGTCCCGAGCAACTGGAAGTCCGACGCATAAGCGAGCAGACAGCAGTGCAACACCGGGTCGTCCGGCAGCGGCCCGGAGGCTCGCATCCACGCGTGGCGCAGCGGATCGCGTGGCTCCGGGTTGGGGTAAGCAGGAGGGTCGACCACACGGATCTCGACAGGACGATCCCGCAACCAGATGTCCTTCAACCGCTCCGGAAGCATGTGCGCCATCGCCCGGATCCGCTCGAGCTCCGTCTGAATTCCCTCCGGCCCAGTCACCTCGGGCTTCTCGTTCTGATGCTCGAACCCCTCCTCCGAAACCTGGAACGACGCCGCTAGGTTGAAGATCGCCTTGCGTCGCTGACGTGCAACGACCCGCCGGGTGGCGAAGCTTCGCCCGTCGCGGATGCGATCGACCTCGTAGAGGATCGGAGCGTCCGCTGCGCCCGGTCGCAGGAAGTAGGCATGGAGGGAGTGGGGCAACCATCCGTGGTCCACGGTGCGGCACGCCGCGAACAAGGCCTGGCCGAGCACTTGTCCCCCGAACACCTGAGAGAAACCGAGGTCCCTGCTCTCCCCAAGAAAGTGATCGTCCTCGATCTGCCTGGGCTGCAGCAGCAGCAACAAGCCCTCGAGTATCTGGTTCATCGTGAAGTCTCCGTGCACCGCCGCACACAGCCGCTGAATGGCTCCGTACCCTGACGGCCCACGAGAGGTCTGTCAATCCGCGGCGCAACGCGGCGAAGAACTTCTGCCAGTACTCCCCTGGTCCTCGATCACGCGACCCCGGCCGTCCCCGACCTCACGTCCGTCTCCTTGCCCACGAAGCGAAGAAGGATCACGCGAGACACAGCCCCATCCTCCGGGTCGAAGTTCAAGACCACCGGCGTGAACCCTTCGATCCGGTGGCGGAGCTGAGACGCGATCTGGCAAGCCACGATGACGTTCGCGTCGTTCGGATGGCTCGCTCGCACGTCCGCCGAGGGCTCGATCATGTCGGCAAAGCGGTCTCGATCCACCGGAGCCACGCGTCCCTTGCCGTCCTGCACCCACTGGATGATCACGGCAAGGTCCTGCTGGGACCTCCCCCGGTCCATCCACCCGTTGATGGCGCTCTCGATGTGCTCCTTCGCTCCTTCGAGAATGGTGATGATGGGTGGCTTGTCCGTCGCTGGGTTGGTCATGAGGCCTTCACTCTCGGCAAGGTTCCTGCCCTTCCGATGATGGAGGGGACCACCAGGTCGCTCGCCCTTTCACTCACCGTCCCCCGCGTCGACTGGGACCGTCAGCTGCGCGTGGCGCTCCGGGTCAGGCACGCAATGCCCGTGGGGCGCGCTCCCCGCTCGGCAGAGCAGCCCCACCCGCTGCGCCAAACCATGATGGTCGACGGGGATGGGGCCACCATACTGCGTCGGGCTCGGACACCCCGTCAGCCCGAGACACAGTGCGAGCATCCAGCCGACGCGGCTCATCACAGGTTCTCCACGCTCTTGAGCATCTCCGTAACGAACTGCGCCCGGGGCCGAATCAGCAACGTGCGCATGCTCCGCTTCACCACCGTGAGGGTGCCGCCCGCCGGGGTCAGCCCCCCAGCCGCGAGGGGATCATCGAAGAACTCGTAGGTGAGCTCTCCTCGCCCCGAATCTCGGACGTTCGCGGTCTCCCCCGCGGACGCGGGGCCTGCCAGAAGCAGCATGACCAAAGGGAGACAGAAGACGAGGGGATTCCTGACGCTCGAACGCATGACAAACCTCCTTGGCAACCGCACGATGGTGCGGAGGACGCGATGACAGGGGCGCACGACGGCCTGAAACCGTCAGTGCACGCAGGCGCAGATTTGGGTGCCCGGCTCGCAGTTGCAGCGGGGGACCATGATGACCTTCGGGGGTGCGGACGTCGGTGCAACCGATGACGACGACGCGCTCGCCCGTGGGGCGGAGATCACGGGGGCAGGCGGAGGAGGTGGCGGCACTCGGTCGTCCTTGGTGACGACCAACCGCACCGTGGGGGTCTCCAGGGGCAGCACGGGAGGCGAGGCCACGACAGGCTGCGAATCGGCGGCGGGCTCCATCTCAGGCCCCTGGTAGCGCATCATCGCCCAGGAGGTTCCCCCTGCGAGGGCGGCAGCGCACGCAAGCACCACAACCCAGCGGCGACGGCGTCGCAGCGGAACGACCTTGGCCTCCTGCACGAGCAGCGCGTCCACGGTGCGGGCCGCAAACCCCTCCGACGGAGCTTGTGCAGGCCAATCCTTCCAGGGTCGCGACGTCATCTCATTCCTCCCGCACCGGAGCGAGCAGCTTGCGCAGCTTCTCCTTCGCGCGAAACAACCTTGTCTTGACGGTGTTCTCGGGCACGCCGAGCACGCCCGCGACCTCGCTCATCGTCAACCCGTGGAACTCGGCGAGCACGAACACGTCGAGTTGATCCACAGGGAGCTGCGCAGCGGCCCGCTCGATCGCGAGGGCGAGCTCCCGCTGCCCATGCCCTTGCTCCGGGTCGCCCGAAGCGTGCAAGAGGGCCTCCGCATCCGCGGGGTCGATGAAGTGAAGGGGCCTTTTGCGACGCGTCTCCTGAACCACTCGCCAAGCGATGCCGAGCATCCACGTAGAGAGCCTGGCCGATCCCTCCGGCTCGAACCGCGGGAGCGCCGAAAATGCGCGCAAGAACACCTCTTGGGCCAGGTCCTCCACGTGCGAACCTCGGCCCAGGGAACGGGAAAGATACGCGAAGACCGTGCGCTCGTAGCGCGACACCCACCGATGAAGCGCCTTGGGGTCCCGGCGACGGCACGCCTCGATCACGCTGACGTCCAACTCCTCGCGCACCCCATCGGTCGGGGGCCATAGTTGCGGGAGGGTGTGTGCGGCGTTCATCGGCTCGTCCTGATCGGTTCCTGTCGGAAGGGCCGAAATAGTTCCCGGGGAGGAAGAAGATTGCCGCATGGGGTCCGAGGGTCGCTTGGATCGATGCTACCGAACGGTTCCTGCAGACCACAACCCAGTCACCACACCAAACAAGGTCACACGGAGCCGAGGCCAATTCTGTTTGGGTGGCAGTTCGTCCCCCCGGCGTTGGGTTGGGAATGGGGAATCAACTCGGCCGCCCTTGGCCCGCCGAACCGGGCATCGGTGCTGCTCGCAGGTGGGATCGATCCCTGCACAGAGAAGGATGGGCGCTCACGCCTGCGGGCCCTGGGCAGCGGTCGGTCCGAGACCCCGCCAAAGGAAAAATGCGTCACTGCGGGTGTTCCGGGACCGCAAGGATGTCCCGATACGCTCTCGAGCCCTGGTGGCACGAACGTTGCTGCCATGGCTTCCGCGGCACTCCGCGAGCACAACCCGATCTCTCTGAGGAACGACCCTTGACCACCCCGTCCCGCCCTTCCCTCCACGCCTCCCCGCAGCTGCGGGTCGCCGTGCCCAGGGTCCACGCGGAGACCGGCCCCACCCTCACCAGAATCTCGTATCACCTCCTCGGAGTCTCCCGCGTCGGTCGAGCGTACCTCAAAGACCTCCAAGCCATCCCCGCCCTGTCCCGCCAAGAGGAATGGGACATCGCGCTGCGTATCGAGCAAGGCGAACAGACCATGCTCGAAGCCGTGCTCGAGGTCCCAGCACTCCAGCACGAGGTCCGAGCGATCCTCCACGCCGCAGCCGACGGGCAGAGCAGGATCGACCAGGTGCTGGAAGAGAACCCCGAGGACGAGCTTGCCCAGGCCCGCTTGCGACGCCTGGTCGCGGCACTCGACGTCGCCGATGGACAGGATGCGATCGCTCTGCTGCGCGAAGCCCGGCTCGACCGCAAAGAGCTCGAGAGACTTGCCGCCAAGGTTCCGGCGGACACCCATCCCGACGCGATCGCCAAGCTCTCCCAGGGGCGTCGCCTGGCGGAGAGCGCCAAGCGGGAGCTCGTGCGACGACACCTCTGGCTCGCCGTCTCGATCGCCAGCCGACACGCGTCCCGCGGACTGGACCTGCTCGACAGGGTCCAGGAAGGCAATCTCGGTCTGATGCGTGCTGCAGACCGGTTCCGTATGCGGAAGGGTTTCCGCTTCGCAACCTACGCGGCATTCTGGGTCCGGCAGGGGATCAACCGCGCCGCAGCCGAGCAAGGCCACTGCGTGCGTCTACCCGTGCAGACGCTCGAAGCCGCCTACCGAGCAGAGCAGGCCCAGCGTCTTCACGACGCCAAGCACGCCGCCACCGCCAGCGAGCAGCAAGTGGCAGCAGCCTCGGCCATGTCCGTGGACCGCCTCCGCGAGGTCCAGCAGGGCGTGAGCGCCGCGGTGTCCCTCGACGCGTCCGACCGCGAAATCGGAGAGCCGTCCCCCGACGCCGAGCAGCTGCTATGCATGGCAGACCGTCGACGCGTGGTGCGCGAGCAGGTGGCGACCCTCGAGGAGCGTGAGCAACGCGTGCTGTCGCTTCGCTTCGGTCTGGACACGGACGAAGAGGCCGGTCGGGACGAGGTGGCGAAGGTGTTCTGCCTGACCGGAGAGCGCATCCGGCAGCTGGAGAACCAGGCCCTGCAGCGATTGCAGCACCCATCGCGCGCGGCCTTGCTCCGTGCCGTGTGAAGGTCAGGTCAACCGAGCCCACTGGTGACGCGCGATCAGGCCCCAGAACACGGTCCCGAGCGCGAACAGAGAGCCGGCGACCACCAACTGCAGACCGAGGGCGAGCGCCACGGCAGCCACGCCGCACACGCCCACGCCAATCGCGCCCCACCGCTTCCACTTGAGCGCAAACGCTGCGCTGACAATCGTCAGCAGACCGAAGGTGCCGAGCGTCGGGGCAGCCCAGGTCGGCGCCTCCGCGAGCATCGACCCTCCACGGAACACGAAGGAGTGAACAGCCAGAAGCGCGTTGTTGAACATCGTCGCGTACAAGAACATCTTGTACACTCGCAAACGCTTGCGCTCGAGGGCTTCGGACGTGGTGGTGACACCGGCGATCGTGGACGTGGTAGCGGTCATAAGGGAGCCTCCCCTCGTGGTGGCTGGAGCCAAGAGTTGTTGCGACCGTGATGAGCTCTGGCGAGGGGCGGACGACTCATCACGGCCGCGCCGGACACCTCAGCAACGCCGATGCCACGAGTAACCTGCCGTATTCATTCACGTCTTGGAATTACCGCCCGCGAATCGACGGCGGCCCCCTGCCAGCTGGCGAAATACCGTCAGTCTCCACCGGTTCCCGGACTACCGGGGCCCATCATTCGCCCTTTCGGCGGGGTCCCTTTCCGCGATACCGCGACTGGTCCAGGGCGTCTCTCAGCCCCAGCTTGTCGATGCGAAACTGGAGCGTGGAGGGTTTCAGCCCCAGGATCTCCGCCGCACCACCTCGCCCCGTGACCTTCCCTGCTGCGTGATCGAGCACCTCACGAACGTAGCGGCGTTCCACCTCTTCGAGCGGAACCCATTCCTTCGGATTGCGCGTGAGCGTGGGTTCGCGCGACGGCACCAAGGTGGGAATCTTCAGCATGGGGGGGTCAGAGAGCACCACGGCACGCTCGATGACATGCTCGAGCTCGCGAACATTTCCGGGCCAATCATAGGCCAGCAAACGGTCGACGTCCGCCTCACCGATACCCTCGTATTCTCTGCCCGCGCGGCGTGCGAACCGGTCGAGGAAGTGGAAAGCCAGCTTGGGGATGTCGTCGGTCCGCTCCCGAAGCGGAGGCACGACCACGGGAAACACGTTGAGGCGATAGAAGAGGTCTTCGCGGAACTTCCCCTCCCGCACGAGCGCGGTGAGGTCCCGGTTGGTGGCCGCGACGAGACGGAAGTCGGAGTGCAAGGTCCGCGTGCCGCCCACGCGCTCGAACGCGCCCTCCTGCAGGACGCGGAGCAGCCGGACCTGGTCTTCGAGCCCGAGCTCGCCAATCTCGTCGAGGAAGATGGTGCCTCCGTTGGCCAGCTCGAACCGTCCCCGGACCTGCTCGGTTGCGCCCGTGAAAGCGCCTCGCTCGTGGCCGAAGAGGGCGCTGGCCACGAGACCGGGCGGGAGCGAGGCCACGTGCACGGCAATGAAGGGGCCATTGCGACTGGCACTCAAGCGATGGATCTCTTGCGCAACGAGCTCCTTGCCAACGCCCGTTTCCCCGAGCACGAGGGCGGCACTCCGGGTGGGAGCGACCTTTCCGATCATGTCGAGCAGGCGCGCGAAGGCCGGTGAATCTCCCACCATCCTGCCGGCGGCCACGGGCGCGGGGTTGCCCTCCCTGTAGTATCGATTCTCACGCTCGAGACGCTGCCGCACCGCCACGAGCTCCTCCCACAAGGCTACGTTCCCGATCAGCACGCTCATTTGGACGCCAAGGGACTCGAGCCAGGGTCCGTCGCCCGGTCCCACCAGAGCAGGTCTCTGCCGGTTCTCGAGGCAGACCCACCCGTTGCGACCGAGCTCATCGATACGGTAGGGGATGAGCAAGAGCTGACCGGCGCCGTCGGTGGGCTCCCGGGCTCGTACCGTTCCGGTGGGCAAATCCCTGACGATCGAGGACACGGCATCCAGCCACTTGCGGTCCCCTCCCCTCGCCGCAAGCACCCGTACATCCTGGGTCGAGTCGAGCAGAGCACATCGCTCTACCGCCAGCTCGCGGCAGATTCGCGCCACGATCTCCCCAAAGAACCCCTCGCGTCGGTGAGATAGCTGCGTGAGGCGACCGAGGTCCACGATCGCGCGTGCCACGTGACTCTCCCGAGCATCGACTCCGCCCGCGGGCGCGGACGTCGAACCCAGCTGGCCGACACCCCGCAACCGGTCCTGCAGGTCCGAGGCTTCCTGTCCTCTTCCCATGCGGGACGCCCATTCGGCGGCCACGCGCAGGGTGCGGAGCAACTCGGGAACGGCGCCCGCGGCCTCGAGTAACTCCGTACTGCTTCGCAGGTCCTCGGAGATTCCGGCGTCTTCCGCGCCCGTCGCGATCTTCCCGACCGCGCGAAAGCGCAGACCCACGCCTCGCATTCGCTGGTCCGGGCTGGCGATCAAGCGCTGCAACTCGCCCTCCAGGCACAGCCCTTCGACACCAGGCCCGTCCTGCCGCTCCACCCAGGCAAGGATGTCGAGCAGATAGCTGTTCTGGAAATGGGTGTGCCCGGAGGCAATCCGCGATCGGTGCCCTTGCTCGAGCAGCACCCGCGCCCGCTCCACCTGCTCCTCCTTGTACGCCACCCACACGGCGGGCTGCACCGCAAACCACGTATACGCGGTCGTCGCGTCATCCGGTTCCAGCGCAGTCAGCGCTTCCTGGGACCAGCGGCGGGCCTGGTCGAGGTCGTCCCGATCCGCGTGATACCAGGCGAGGTAGACCTTGCCCATCTTCGCGAGCAACGGCTGATCGGCCTGACTCCCCACCTCGACCATCCGCAGCAGGAGGTCCTGGGCACGATCGTCCTTTCCCGTCCAAGCGTAGAGGTTCGCTAGGGTGGAGATGGACGCCTCCGTCAACGTGTCCCTCGCAGCCGCCGACGGCTGCACGGGGAGAAGGTCCGGAGGGATGTCGCCCAGGAACGACTCCAACATGGACAAGGCTTCGCGCAGCCGCCCCAGCAGAATCCAGTTGTTTGCGACGTAGAGCAGCACGTGCTGGCGAGTCTCCGGGTCGTCGAGACGGGCGGACACCTCGAGGGCACGATCGCACCACGCCTCGGCCTCCCCGGCGCGGCCGCACCGGAGTTGCTCATAGGCGCGAATGGCCAGCAGCACCGACTCGGCGCGCTCGTCCCCGAGCCGGACGGATTCCTCCAAGGCTTGAGCGTGAATGTCATCGGAGAGCCAGTTGACCTCGCGGCGGAAGAGGCGGAGTGCCTCCATCACGACCTCGAGCCAGCGCGCGCCGTCGAACAAGTCCGGGTGGGCGCGGAGTCCGACGACCAGAGCCCAGTACAGGACGCGGGAGCGTGGCAATGCGCCTGACTGGGCGGCCTCGCGAGCGGCGGCGAGGCCCCAGCTCGAGAAGTCGATTGCTTCGAATACAGACTTCCAATCCGCCGGGCTCGCCTGCGCAAAAAGCGCCTCGGCATGGCGCGGGTCCTTCCACTGGAAGTGGCCTGCGGGGCGGGCCGCTTCTTCCACCCAACCGAGCTCCACAGCATGGGAAAGAAGCTTGAGCAACGCCCCGAGGTCGGCAAACCCCCAGGCGCCACACCGGGGCATCGACACCGGCCGAGGGCTCAAGAGAAGCGCCAGGTACAGGCGAATGGCCGGGCCGGTCAGTGCGGGACTGGTTGCCATGAGGACGGCGCATCCTGCCACAGCGATGAGCGAATGTCACCGACGGTGCTCGGCCATGACCTCGCCCCTCCGCGGCCGATTCCTGTGAATCGGGCTCGTGGTTTGCCGCGCCCGTGCTAACAAGCGGAAGGCTTCCGGGCTGCAGGGCTCGTCGCCCCGTGGTGCGGTGGCTGTTTCCAAGCGACACTCCATGAAACGTCGCACGACGAGGACGTCATGAGCCACATGGGACGCGCCTGCCACATCCGACACATCACCGATGACGCGAAGGACATGCTCCGAGAGCTCCAGGCAGAGCGCGAGCTGGAGTCCCTGGTTGCCACGGCGAACGAAGACCCCATCGCTCCGTATCGCGTCCGGGAATGGCGTCCACGGTTCGTGGTCTGGGAGCTCACGCTTCTGTGCAACATGCGCTGCGCTCACTGCGGGTCCTCCGCCGGACGTGCAAGGGACGACGAGCTGAGTCTCGACGAGATGCTCCAGGTCTGTGACGATCTGGGCGAGCTCGGGTGCGAACGCCTGACCCTGCTCGGCGGGGAGCCCCTCATCCACCCGCACTGGGAGCAGGTCGCCGCGCGCATCCGCAGCAACGGGTTTCGCGCCAACGTCATCACCAACGGATGGACCCTCAACGCGGACCTGTGTGATCGCATCGCCGCCGCAGAGCTGACCATCGTCGGCATCAGCATCGATGGCATGCGCGAGAGCCACGATACCTTGCGACGCCGCCCGGGATCGTTCGACCGAATCGTCCACGGCATGAAGCTGCTCAAGGAACGCAAGCTGCCCATCGCCGTGTCCACCGTCGTGACGAACGACTCCCTCGATGACCTGGAGCAGATGCGCGAGCTTCTGGCCGAACACGATGTCGGGGTGTGGCAGCTGCAACTCGGCGCACCGCTGGGACGGCTCCACAAGGACGATCCCGTGCTGATGCGGGTCGAACGCCTTCCGGAGTTGCTCGCGTTCATCGAGAAAACGCAGGCGCTGGGCACGCGGCCCCGGGTCGACATGGCAGACTGCGTCGGCTACTACAGTCCGCAAGAGGTGCGCGGCATCCGGGCGAAGTCGCCGGGCGGGGGCATGTTCTGGACCGGATGCCACGCGGGAATTCAAGGCCTCGGACTGGACTCGAACGGCGACGTCAAGGGCTGCCAAAGCTTGCCGTCGATCCCGGAGTACATCGAAGGCAACGTGCGGCAACGAAGCTTGAAAGAGATCTGGAACGACCCGCAAGCGTTCGGCTACACGCGACGCTTCTCCGTGTCGGACCTGCGCGGGGGATGCGCAACATGCAAGTACGGCGCGCTGTGCAAGGCGGGCTGCACGTCGGCCGCGATCGCACGCACCGGGCACGTCGGCGACAACCCGATGTGCTGGCAACGCTTGGACGGCAACCCGTAGCGCCGCAGGACGCAATTCGACCCGCGGCGTGGGTCAGAAACCTTCTTGTGTTGAAGAGACGGGCAGACCCGGAGCGTCGTGCAAGGCGCCCCGGCTACGAGATGCTCGAATGCGGAATCAAAGCGCTCGTGGCGCCTTCAATCAGCCCTCTTCGCCGACCGCATACCGCGTGGTCATGTCGCAGTTGTCGTCGCACGAGGGTTGGTCGCCGAAGAGGCAAGCGGGCGTGGGAGCCTCGTTCTGCAGGCGGTCGAGGACGCGGGAGATGATGTCTTTCAGGTCTTCGCGGGACATGGGATACCTCGCAAACGTAAGAGAAGAAACGCAGCACAACCAAAGCCACAGACGGCGGCGTTCAGCCGCGTAACGAGCTCACGCTTCTTCGTTGATCGCGTACTTCGTGGTCATGTCGCAATCGTTGTCACCGAACAGGCAGGCCGGCGCAGGGGACTCGTCCTGCAGGCGGTCGAGGACGCGGCGGATGATATCTTTGAGGTCTTCGCGCGACATGGTAGGACTCCGTCCTCACAATGTGAGTGTATGAATGATGGGGTAGTTGCTAGCGCCGAACAGGGCGCGCGTCAACGCAAACCGCTCACGGAGGCAAGTTCGTTCCGAACGGAAGCCGACCCGCGCTGCCCCCTGCGATGCCAGCGCTCAAACACACGGGGATTCAAAGTTCTGCGGGCCGCCTTGACACGCAAGTCCGCGTAAAAAACACTCCCCTCACCCGACCCGCCCCAAGGAGTCACGCCATGCCCCTCACCGAGCAAGAAAAGAACTACGTGGTCGAGAAGGTCGTCGAAATCCTTCGCGCCCCCGATCGCGAGGCTCGGCTGCAGGCCCTGCGTGACCAGTGCCTCAACCGTGAGGGCGAGGCCGTGAGCCTCGACGACGCCGCCTACTCCGTATTGCAGGCGGTCGAAGAACTCTACGGCACCAAGTAGCGAAGGGTGCACATCCCCATGGTTCGTCAGCGGCACCTCGCTCGAGGAGCGCGTTGAGCTACTCCATCGAAGCTTCGCGCAAGCGCCTGCCCCTGCTACTCCTCGCCATCCCCTTGGCCGCGCTTCTTGTGTGGTGGCTCCCTCACCGCGCCATCGCGACCAACGTTCACCTCGCGTACCTCGCTCCCGCCTGGGTCCTTCTCGCCCATCTGCTCACCGCCCTGTCCTACGTCATCACCTCCCGCCGCGTGCGACCCGCGTGGTACCTGCTCAAAGGCTCCTTCTCGGTCTACGGCTCCCAGGCCTCCGCCACCCACCTCGCCGCAGCGTTCCTCGTCGCCCTCGCTGAAGAAACCGTATTTCGCTTCGCCCTCCTCCCGTGGCTCGCAGCCCCCCTCGGACCCACGGCAGCGGTGTTGATCGTCAGCCTCACCTTCTCCGCTTTGCACGTTCGGTCGGGGCGACGTCGCTCCTGGCCCGCCCTCGTCGACTACTTCGCCTTCGCCGTCGTGCTTGGAGCCATCACCCTCGCCACCGAGTCCTTGCTGCCGGCGCTGCTGCTTCACACGTGGCGCAACTACATCCTTCGGTGCTTGCTCGTCTCACGAGCGGAATACGCAGCGGTCCAACGACAGGCCCGCAACCGAGACCACGCAGCCGCATCGTCGCAAGACCCGCCATGAGCCACCGCGCTCACGTGCTCCAGCACACTTCTCCGCTCCGCGCACACCCTACGAGATACCGCGCGATCTCCGCGGGCACGTCGTCGCCGATCCGTTTGCTCCACGCCACGAACATCGCCGCTGGGTTGAAGTCCAGAAGATAGTCCTGGTCCGTCGCCTCATCGTGCTCGATGTCGACGCCGCAACACGGCAGGTCGAGCAAGCGAACGGCTTTGGCCACCTGTCGCGCGAGCGCCTCGGAGGGTCGCGTCCGGGTCACCGACTGCACGCGCTCTCGCCAGTCCACGTAGCCGGGCTCGGGCACGATGTGGCCCATGGACACGATCCGTCCTCCCAACACGTAGGCCCGGTACGAGGACCCGCGGACGTATTGCTGGAACATCGTGGGTCGCCCACCGCTGCGCAGCGCGAAGGTCTCGAAGAACGACGAGTCAGCAAGAACGACCTCGGCGCCGCTGGACTGGGGCTTGGCCACGGCTCGTCCGTCCCAGCGCTGAACGAAAGCGCGCGCGTCATCGACGGACGCGGTGACCACGGTCTGCGGGGTCGGGATGCCGTGCCGCACCAGCAGCGCATGCTGGTACGCCTTCTGCCTGTGGAAACGGAACGCGTCGGGAGGGTTGACGACAGGTACGCGTCTTGCCAAGTGCCTTGCGAAGGCTAGCTGCAGGGCGAGCCGTGCAATCTGCCTGCGATGATGACGTGCGATCGTTTCGCGGGTGGCGCCCGCCGCAGCCGCATCGGACATCACCTCCTGGGCCGCGGCGCGCAAATGCCAGGCGTCCTGCTCACCCATCGCGATCGGATCCCGCAGCTTGATGTCATCGAAAAGAAAACGATCGCCCCATGTGGCGGTGTGCAGGTGAGGGACACCGTGAAAGTCGACGATCGTGGCCGTGGCGCCCTCACGCTCGAGCGCGTCTCGCAGCGCGCAAACCTCGGCGTTGCCCACACGTCCGAAGATCCCGACCCGCATCACGGCTTGTCCCCCCCCCGGGGACTGCGGCCGCCTCTCCGATCTCGCAATCGAGGATCGGACGCGAGCAGACGTTTCGCCTCCTCCACCATGTCGAACAACGCGGGCCGTCCCCCAGCCTTCTCCCCAGCCATCTCGATCAGCGCGTCGGTAAGCAACCCCGGCACGTCCACGAGGCTCAGCTTCGCGAAGTTCACGAACATCGGTGACAGGTTGCAGTCGATGACCCAGGTCTCGTTACTTCCCGCCTCCACCATCAGGTCCATGCCACAAAACGCCAAGTCAAGCGCGCGCGCCACGCGCTCAGCGATGGACCGCTGTTCCGCCGTGAGCTCGACGGGGGCGATGCCCGTTTGGCTCATCGAAGAATCGATCGTCCCTCCGTGAACGATGCGCGCAGCGGCGACGACCTGATACCGAAGGACGTAGCAGCGCACGGTATCGCCACCGATGTATCGCTGCAGCAGCGCCGGCCGTGTCGCCCATCGATGGCTCCTCGCGCTGCCCTCGCCCCACAACGTCGTCTTGTAGATACCGGCGGAAGGCTTGTCGACGACACCGCTCCAGCTTCGCCAGCCGTGCTCCGCAAAGGCATGGGCGGACTCTGGCTCGGAGGTACACAAGAAGGGCGGCACCGGGACACCAGCGCGCACGAGCCTGGAGAACAGCAGCGGCTTCTGTCGATGGAGGTTCTGGGGGATCGGCGGGTTGATCACCGGGGATCGTCGCGCCACGCCCTGGATGATCGTGTTGCGCAGTGCCTGGTTCAACCGCTCCTGCCGAAGGAGCGCCAGCGTGGGACCGTACAACGAACGCCAAGCCTCCGCGGACACCGCCGGGCAAAGCTCTCCGTACCGAGCGCGACCCGGCAGGTTCCGACCCACCGTCCGCAAATACGCACTGCCCATCTCCCGCGTGTCACGACCCTCGACCAGCACGCTCCCCTCCCTCCACACGACGCGGAGCGAGCGAGGGAACGAGGCGAGATCGATCACCCAAGGCTCAGCCCCGCGTGCACTGATCCTGCGGACGAGCGCGCTTACCTCCGCGTCGTCCGGGGAGCCAAAGATGCCCACCGTCGGCATCACGATCCCTCCCTGGGGCCCGCGTCGATCAACCCCTGCACCGCATCCAACACCCGCGAGCACTCCCCGGCGTCGAGATCGTCGATGCGCGCGGAAGGCGAGAAGTCGGACACCACCCAGCGTCCCGCCGCCAGACGCAACCAAAGGTCGAGCCACGGAGCACCAAGGGCCGCTTGGATCTCGGACAGCCTTGCTACGCAATCGTCGGCATCACCCGCCCCCGCGGGCAGCACGACCGGGGTCCCTCCCACCGCTACCACGCGCAACACATGCCCTGGGTCAACGGCTTGCAGCACCACAGGGTCCTCGTCGAGCCGGAGGCGATCGAGCCCGACCTGGTCCATCGCTCGCGCCTTGGCACCGCTCAGCGACAGCTCGAGCCACGGTCCCGGATGACGTCCCGTGAAGTCGCGCAACGCCGCTTCGTCGTTGGTACACAGCGTGGGCGCGACGGGAACGCCCATGTCTCGCAGGACTTCGAAGGCGTCCAGCTTGGTGGCCTCGAGGGCGAACGCACGCTGCGGGTTGATGCACACAGGCACGCGATCGTTGAGGACGTCGAGACAACTAAACCAGAACGAGCTGGTCTCTCGTTCGTCTCGGAGGTAGTCGTCGAAGCGATCTCGGTGCCGTTCCCACGCATCGGGCGTCGGGTCCAGCATGGGAAGCGGCCACATCATGCCGGAGTCCAGCACGATTGCGCAGCGGATTTTCGCGAGCACGTCGGCGCCGTCCATTCTCAAGCTCGCCTGGTCGATGACGATCCGAGGCGTGTGGGGGAAAGCCTCCCTGTGAAGCGGAAGGATGCGGGCGTTGCGCGCCGAAAGGAACGCTTCGAGCCGATCACGGGTGGGACCGGCGGGGGCTGCAACGAGGATGGTATCGGGACCGTGCATGACACACCGTATCGTGGCTATGCCCGCTGTGCCTCGTGCAGCGCGTGAAATACGCCGCGTCGGGCGAGCAGGGCGTCGACGGTTCCGTCTTCCACGAGCCGTCCCTCCGTGAGTACGAGCACGCGGTGAACGACCTGAAGGAAGGAGAACCTGTGGGCGACGACGATGGCGGTCCGCTCCGCCAGATGCGCGTCCAGTCGCTCGAGCACCGTTTGCTCGGACTGGGAATCGAGTGCCGCGGTGGCCTCGTCAAGCAGACAGACGCTCGCGTCCTTGAGCGCCATTCGCGCGATGGCGAGGCGCTGGCGCTGTCCCCCGGACATGTTGGCGCCTTGCTCCTCGACGGCTGCGTCCACACCCCCGTGCATCTGCGCCACGAAGTCCTCCGCCGCAGCCAGCGACAGCGCCGCGGACACCTGCAGGCCGGTCACGTCGCGTCCCAGAGTCAAGTTCTGTCGAACGGTCCCGCTGAAGAGGAACACGTCTTGCGACACGTAGGCCATGGAGCGACGGAGGCTGTCGATGGTGAACCGCTCGATGGGCTGTCCGTTGATGAGAATGCGCCCGGACGTGGGCTGGTTGAAACGCAGCAGCAGGTTGATCACGGAGGTCTTGCCGGCGCCACTGGGTCCGACCAAGGCCAGGCGCTCGCCGCGGTGCACCTCGAAAGAGACATGACGAAGCGCGAAGTGCTCACCACTGTCTCCATCGCCAAAGGCGAGAGACACGTCGTCGAACGTGATGGTCTCGACGGGCCCCTCGAAGGGCACAGCGTCAGCCGCGTCCCGGATGTCAGGCTCCTGGTCGAGGATGTCGTAGATGCGATCGAGCGCCGCATAACCAGCCTGCAAGTCCATGTTGAAGCGAAACAATTGCGTCACGGGCTGGATGAGGCCGAACAGGTACTGCGTGAAGGCGAGAAGCGACCCGAGAGACATGGCGCCCCCCATGACCATGGATCCGCCGACACCCCAGATGATCGCGACGATGGGAACATAGGCGACCACCGTGGTCATGAGGTCTCCCGTGATGGCGAGGACCTGGCGGCGCACGCCCACGCGTTCGAGCTTTCGGCTGGCTTCCAGCATCTCGCCGCGCATTCGGTCTTCGATGACCTCGGCTTGGATGACTTTCATGCCGGAGAAGTGCTGCTGAATACGATCCGAGAGGCGCGCATGCGTCTCCTGGAGCGCAACGTTCTCGGTGTACACGCGTTTGCGCAGGAGCAGAAAGACCGCCGTGACGATGGGCAAGGGGATGGCACACAGCAGCGTGAGCTTCGGACTGATGGCAAACAGCAAGCCGACCACCACCAGGACCTTCAACCCCGAGGCGACGACCTCGAACAGCTTGTCGTTGAGCAGGTTCTGCACTTGCCCGACGTCATGGGTGACGCGCGACAGAAGGCTGCCGGTGCCATGCCGAGCAAAGAACGCCTGGGACATGCGCTGCAAGTGCTCGTACATGTGCATGCGCACGCTGGTGAGCACGCTCTGTTGAACCCTCGCGCTGAGATAGCCCCGAGCGAAGGAAAGGAGCCGTCCGACGACGATCAGTGCGGCGATGACCGCCACCAACTGCAGCAGCAAGCGCATGTCGCCGCGTGCCAAGGCATCGTCGATGATGCGCTTCTCGAGCCAGGGAGCGGGCAAAAACGCGAAGGTGGCGCCCAGGATCGCCAGGAACAGGAGCACCAACTGCGCGAGGAAGGGCCGCAGGTAGGTCCAGAAGCGTGGGATGCGTCCCGCTTGCATGACTTCACGTCACCAAGCGACGGTGAAGGCGGTCCCAGTAGACCCATTGCTCGGGGTGCCACCGGACCCATGCCTCGACGATGTCCAACAGTTGCTCGGTGAGGGCGAGCAGCGCTGGGTGGTCGTCCGGGATCGTGGGGCCGATGCGTTCGACGGGTCCGATGGGCCGTTCGAGCCGCAGCCGGAAGCTTGCATCGCTGCGCGTGCAGACCCAGGGGAGGATCGTGGCGCCGGTTCGCAGGGCAACCTTGGCGGCGCCCACCAGGGCAGGCAATCGAACGCGAGCGCGACCGAACAGCTCGAACACGCGCTGGTTCTTTCCGCCCAGGAGCACGTCGAGGTTGGTCGTCACGAACGCGCGGCGGTCGAGCGCTTCGGCGATCTCCGTGGCGATGGTTCGACTCTCGCGACGGGTGATGACGAAGCGAATGTCCCGGTCGAAGTCTCGCAGGACTTGCTCCGTTCCCTCGAAGACGCTGGGGTAGCTTTCCATCTCGGGGTCCGTGCAGAGGCGGATGATCGGCCGCTCCTCGGGCGTGGTCTCGCGCAACCTTGCCATGAGCGCCACCGTGCCGATGCTCAGGGCGCCGACATGGGCCCCCACGGCGAGAACACCCGTGCCATGGCGAATGGCTTCGGTGAACCGCTGGGGCTGTTCGTGAACCACGAGGCGATCGAGCTCCGCGAGCCCCACGTGCACGTCCGGGAAGTTGATGGCGTACACGTCTTCGGCTTGCTTGCAGCACCAGTGGTGCACGTAGCGGTCCGCGAGCAACCTGGCGGTGCGCGCGTCGTATTCAGGGAAGTACTCTCGAAAATATCCGCGAACGCGCTGCCGGAGCTTGGCGCGCTTCCAGGGCGGGGCGACGAGCGGCAGCAGCGAGTGGAGCAGCACCCGTCGAGATCCCAGGATGCCTGCGTTGCGCGCGAGGGCTCGCATCGCGTCGTTGACGAGAAGCTTCTCGACCTTCAAGGTTTGCTGTCTCCCAGATCGCGGCGCTGCTGCTGCAGTCGTTGGAGGATCGCGTCGGCCTTGTCCGCGAGCGTGTCGGCGCTGGTCGAGGAAACGCGGGACAACAGCATGATGGTGGACGAGGAGAGCTCGCCCCAGCGGTAGCTGGGAAGGAGGACCCTCTCGACGAAGTCCTGGAACACGGGTTCCTCGCGCAGCTGACCTTCGATGGTGTCGAGCACACGCTCTTCGATGGCAGCGAGGGCGCCGAGACGGGAATGAACACGATGCAAGTCTCCGCACATCGCACAGTTGAGCGCTGGGCAGACCTGCTGGTACGCGTTCGCGTGAGTCGGGCCGTCGGGGCCATCCTCAGGGGGGTGAATGCATGCCGGGTCGATGACGAGCTGAGGGACTGCGGGAGGGTCCGGGGGCAAGTCGCGCACGTTGCCGAGGGCGTGGGCTCGCGCCGCCTTGTCATAGAAAGCGAACCGATGGCACGGAAAGATGTCCCCGTAGATGTCCACGGCAAGCATGGTGGTTCCAGCGCCGCACATCACGGCCTGTTCACCCCCGTAGGCCCCGCGTCGTCGCAACTCCCTGCGTGCCAGCGATTTGTTCCAGCTCGTGGAGAGCCACATGCGGCCGGCGCGAAGTGCCTCAATCCAGGCAGTCGCCAGCTGTCGTTGTTGCTGTTCGTAGACGGCAAGGTCGTCGAGAGACCACTGGGCCTCGGCGACTGCAGCGAAGTAGACGGACCGGAATCCGCGATCGAGGAAGAACGAAACGTTCTGAACGAGGTCCCTGGCGGTCCCCGGTGTGACCGTCATGCGTACGCCCGGCAGCCGCTTGCCCAGGCGCCGCTCCAGCAAGGCGAGCTTGTCGAGCACGAGAGGATACGAGCTCTTTCCTCCGCGCAGGGGTCGATGGCGCTGCGCGCGCTCGCCCCCGTCAAGGCTTAGCGAGATGCCAACCTGATGCTCGACCAGAAAGTCGAGCATGGTCTCCGTGAGAAGCGTGAGGTTGGTCGGGATCCCGAAACGGACCGTACGGCCCGTCTCCTTCGCCCGCCCCTCGGCGTACAGCACGAGGCTCCGAAGCAGGTCGAACGCCAGCAGCGGCTCGCCGCCCCAGAACGTGACGGACACCTCTCGCGCGGGATTCGAGGAGCGAAACAACAGCCGATCCAACGCGTCGCGCGCGAGGGCCTCGTCGATCGGCTGCCGCTCCATGTTGGCGGCAAAGCAGTACGAGCACGCGAGGTTGCAGCTTTCCGTCAGGTACAGGGCAAGGTTTCGAACGGCAGTCATGGCGACCTCGGAATCGGCCGAGGACGACTCGAGCAGCTCCTGCACCTTTCCCAGGAGCGTCCGACGCGATCCCTCGAACCAGAGCCTTCGATAGCCCTGCCGGCAGCCCCCCGCAACCTCCCGCGAACCACCCAGATCCGGAGGCACCGGAGTTGGCCGCAGATTCCGCAGAGGACCGCAGATGGTTTCGTTGTTTGTGCGGA
>CAZAWR010000122.1:0-25534 GCA_964488865.1 uncultured Polyangiaceae bacterium
CCCAGATCCGGAGCCATCGGAGTTGGCCGCAGATTCCGCAGAGAGCCGCAGAGGGTTTCGTTGTTTGTGCGGATGTGGGTAGCTGCGTGGCGACGGATTGTGCGTCCGCAAGGACACTGGGGAAACACCGGCACGCGCGCAATCCCCGAGAGATACCGCCGATCAGTTCGGCCAAGATCGACCCCCAGAAAGCACCCTGGGGCAGTCCGGGGGCAATGGGGCAACCCCAACGAACCCGAGGGTGGCCGCGGTGGAGGCTCTCACGGCCACCTTGAACGCGCTGGTGGCAGCCGGTGATGTCGCAGGGGCACGCGTCATGATGAAGTCGCTGCACGAGCTGTTGTTGGCCGACGACGGGGGGTCCAACGTGGTGGACCTGGCATCGCGACGGAAGGAAGGCACCCGATGACACGCAAGCGCAAGGGCGCCGAAGTGGAAGACGGAATCGACACGCTACTTCGCGTCGCGGTGGTGATGGCGCGTCATGATGACGATCGGGTGCGTGGGTTGGCAACGATCGTCGAAGCTGCAGCTCGCGGTCTGCAGCACGAGACGATCGCGGAGTCGCTCACGAAGCCGGCCGGTGTGGCCGAGCTGTGTCGCAGGATCCTTGCCGACCATGAACGCGCCCATGGTCTGCTCGCCGAACAAGGGGAAGGTGTCGCGCTGCTACATGCCCCACCCCGCGATTCAAGAAAGGCGGCCGCGGTGGCACTCCGCGAACAGGTGCGGCAGGTACGGGTCGCCATGCTCGCCACAGAGCCCCATGGTGCGATTGTGGATGCGCTCACGGACTTGTTGCTGTCGGCACTGCAGGGGTCGCCCTACGCACCGCTACGCCCTGCCTCGATGCCTTCCCCAACCTCGCCGGGGTTCGCGTCGATGCGTGATGCAGTTCGCAGCGCGATTGATCGTGTGCTCATGAGCCCTGCCGCATCACCCGACGAGTCGATCGTCAGGTGCGCGCTACGTGCGGCAGGACTGCCCGATCGCGTCGTGCGGAACCTGTACCGCACCTGATCTCGCCCCTCCCTCGCCAACCCCCAGTAGCTCTCACGTTCGATCGCACCCGAGACGGCGCGTGCGTCGATTTGATCGTGCGCGTCATGATGCTCGTGAGGGTTCGATCATGAATGAAGATGCAAAGAGCAGAGACCGACGCGTGCCTGTTGTTCCGCGTCATGTGAGCCAGCTCACATGCTTGGCGTTGTTCGGCATCGACGCGAGACGCTACCGCAAGATCGTGAACGAGCACCGCCGGACGCTGCGCATCACGCGGGCTGGTCGGTTGGTGTTGGTACCGGTGCACGACTTCGAGTTGCTGTTGGAGCGGCTCGCGGAAGCACCGGCCAACGACACGGACGAGACCACGGACACGGGAGATCGATCTCCCGTAGCTGGCGGGTTCGAGACCGCGGATGAGATCCTGGCAGCCGTTGGGCATCGGCGGGTGCGCCGATGAGACGGCCCAAGACCAAGCAGAAGGCACCTGCGATGATCTCCACGTCCGTGCGCTCAGCGTTCGGCGCCGAGGTCGCGCGGCACGTCGAATACGCAGCATCGATCCTCATGAAGATGCCCCGCGAACCGAATGACGTGGGCGTTGCGATCAACGATGACGGCGCGCTCGCGCTGATGTGGCTCGAATTCGACGACGCGGCCACGACACTCCGTGAGCTTGGTGCAACCGAGGATTGGATAGCGGACCTGCGACCTGCAGATCCAACGCTGACGCCGATCGCTGTGCGAATTCCGGAAGGGCACTTGGTCAGCGTGTTCATCGCCAAGACCACATCGAAGGGCGGCACGGCATGAGACAACGAAGCCAAGCGCAAGCGTTGGATCTGAGCCGACACCCTGTCTATCGGCGCATGTTGGAAGAGGCGGTAGCTGGCACGACAGGGGGCATGTGCACCGGCTTGCCGGCCTTCGATGAGTTTGTGCCGAGGGTGATGTTGCCGCGTCGGATGCTCATGATCATCGGAGCCGGTGGCGCTGGCAAGTCAGCCTTCGCTCGGCAGATCGGCCGCTACCAGCATCGCCATGGTGCACGCGTCATCGTGCTGGCAGCCGACAAGGCCGGTGGTGACCAGTGGTCGCGAGACTTCGCGGCCGATGAAGGCATCGGTGGCGATGCCCAAACCATCGTGGAGTATCTGGTGCAGACCTACCCGCGCATGATGATTCTCGATGGGATGACGATTGAGGAAGTCATCGCACAATACGTGGTGGGTGATGGCCCCGTCGTGTTCATCGTCGATTCGCTGCCGAAGGCAATCTCCTCCGAAGTCGCCAGGGGTGACAACGAGCTGGCGCACATCGAAGCGAACATGCGCGCGTTCAGTGGCGCGAGGGCCGCAAACGCGTGGCTGGTCGTCACAGCTGAGGGGTCGGGCGGGAAACCCAAGTACGTCGGCACCTACCCGGCCGATGTGATCGTCGAGCTGGAGTACGACGCGAACAGCGCCAAGACGCGGTGGAAGTCGCACAAGCCAAACCCGCCGCTCAACGGGTGGCTGAGCATCCACTACGGCCAACCCATCGAGGAAACCGGTGCGCCGCCGTCAAAGCAACGCGACAACACGAAGCTCAACACGAAGCCCAACAACACGAAGCCCAACAACACGAAGCCCAACGGCAAGTGTGGCGCGAACAATCTGCCGATCCGCACCGATGCTGAGATCGAAGCGGACGCGCGCGCATACCTCGCAGAGCACCCGAACTGTTCGGTCCGTGAGATCACGGACGCACGCGACGCGGAAGGCAACAGGGTTGTGAAGGGCAAGACCCAACGCGTACGAGAGATCGCCAAGTCGATCATCGCGGAGGTGTCCGATGTGTGATCGTAGTGCGCCCCTGGTTTCACGATCCGCTACAAAACAAGGTGCGTCCCGCAATGCGCCCCCTCGGCATGAGGGGCGCAGCCTAAAACAAGGTGTTTGCTCGAATTTGGGGGTGCGCCCCGGTGCAGGGGGCGCAGTAGGGGGCGCATGCGTCCCGGTGCAGGGGGCGCACACTTCCAACGTGAGGGGCGCAGCCAAAAACAAGGTGCGTCCCGTGCGCCCCCGTGCGCCCCGCGCCCTCACGCGCACACGCACGCGCGCGCAGGCGTCATTACACTACTCTCCTTCGTTGATGAGGAGGGGCGCACTCGATCCAGGTGCGCCGCCACGGGGCCGAAGACGTCCCCGGCGGCGCACGGCCGCTGCCTGCGGCATCGGCGCTAGCCCAAGTACACTTCGCTGCGCGGCTGCGAAGAGAGGCGCGTCTCCGTCTCCTGCATGTGTACCCCAGGTGCGTGACGAGCGCGCAGCGCGAGTCCGTCGCGAGCCCGAAGGGCGAGTGACAGCCCACAACAACTCAAACACCACCGACAGCTACATCACCACCACGAACACGAGCGGTACCGCCACCGACAACTCCACGAGCACGAGCAGCGACACCACCGAGAGGGTGCCAAAGGTCGAAACGGTCACTCGCCTTTCGGCACGCGCACGAACCCGGAACATTTCGATCGAGCCCTGCAACGTCGCAGGTGCCCCCGCTCGTAGGTCGAAGCCTGCCGTCGATGAGGTGGTCGGACCCTCATCTGCATCATCACCATCGGCGGCAGACTCCGACACGCGAGCGAGCACCGACACGGCCACGGGAGATCGATCTCCCATGAGCACCGACACGGCCACGGGAGATCGATCTCCCGTCACTGGTGAGCCGGACTCGCGATCCTCCGACGCAAGCATGCTGCAGCGGGTGATGATGCCGATCGTGGCAGGCATTGCCCCGCGGTTCGCCCCATCGGAGGTTGCTCGATGAAGCGCAAGCGCACCTTCGCGAGGGCGGCGCACGGCAAGGCGGCCGAGTCCGGAACGGCCGTGGTCATCGAGGTTCCGCCCATCGACGAACAACCCGTGGGTGTGCAGGCGCCTCACCTGGGTGATGCAGGGGAGGAGCGCAGGACAGACGGCACGTTCATCAAGGGCGCATGCAGGGCGCAAGCTGCCGGCGGCCGCGCGAAGAAATCGAGAACGGTGCTCTCCCACCGGCTGGGGTTGGCCGACGTGATGGCGCTCGATGACTTCCAGCCCTTCCTTCGCGCCGCGCGTGTCTTCGCGAAGGTGCAGTGTGCCGAGCTTGCCCGATCGGTGGGTGGAGGGATGTGCGGACCGGCGCCGAGTGCATGCGTCACGTCGGCGTCGTTGGCGCTGGCAGCGTCCCGCTACCTCTACCAGGCCGGCGGCCGCTCGGCTGACGCGGACGCGTTCTTGAAGGCGGCACGGCTCGCCACTGCAGCACGCCAAGACTTGCTCGCCGCGCATTCGTTGTGTGCCTTGGAGGCAGAGCACCGCGAACACGATTCGTTCGGACTCGATCAAGCAAGGCTTGCGTTCCAAGCGGCGCTCGCCTCGCAACCGGGCCAGCATCGCGTCAACGCGCTTCCCGACGTCCGAGCAACCGTGGACGAACCCCAATCGCGTCAAGAGCCGGTTACGGGGCACGACGGCGCAATCACCGATGAGGTGCCCGAATGAGGTACGCACCCGCCACGGGAGATCGATCTCCCATGAACACCATCGAGCTGGACGGGAGATCGATCTCCCGTGTGAGCCGATGCCATGCCATCCGCCGGGGTGCCTCATGAGCAAGCGACCTGCAGACCCGATCGCGTGGGAGAGGACGCTACCGATCCGGCAGTCGAGCCCTGCGTGGGTGGCAGCCGTGCGGGCCATCTACGGGACCCTGCAGCCTGCCGACCTGCCCATGTTCGAGACCATCGCCGGGGGCATCGAACCGCCGGTGGGTGGTGCGACCGACGTGTTGATCGTGGCGGGTCGCAGAGGTGGGAAGTCGGAAACGATCGCGAGGCTCGCGACGTTCGAGTGCGTGTACGGGGGCCATGAGGTTGCACTTGCGCCGGGCCAAGTCGGACTGTTCGCCGTCATCAGCCCGACGAAGGAACAATCACAAGAGATCCTCAACTTCGCGCGTGGGTTGGCTTCGCTATCGGCGGTCAAGCGCCACGTCCAATCGATCACGACGCGCGGCGTGCTTTTCAGGAACGGGTTGGAGATTCGGGTTGTGGTCTGCGACGACGTAGCAGTTTCAGGGCCGACGTTGGTGGGATGCGTCGCCGACGAATTCGCGAAGTGGCCGGGCCAGGAATCGGGCACGCCTGATACTGCGATCCTCAAGAGCTTGCGCCCTGCCCTGGCTCCCTTGCGGGGGGCGCCTCCCCGGCGATTCATTGGCATCACCAGCGCGTTCTTGGATGAGGGAGTGGCGTACGAGACGGACACGGCGTGCTACGGCGTGGAGGGCGCACCGACCTTGGTGATGCGGGGGACCACCGAGCAGTTCAACCCGAACATTTCGGCCGGGTGGTTGGCCGGCGAACGCAAGGATCTGAGCGCGTTCGAGCGCGAGTATCTTTCGATTTGGAAGTCGGGCATCACGACGGGTTGGTTTGGCGACGAGAACATCAGCCAGTGCATCGAGACGGGGCGCCAGCGTTCCACGTTCCGAGCCGGGTTCGAATACGTGGCCGCGATCGATGCCGCGTTTCGGGTCGACACGTTCGCGCTTGCCATCGGCCACGGTGAGGCCGATGGGTTTGCGCGGCTGGATCGGGTGTGTGCGTGGACGCCGACCAGTGGCGCGCCGCTGAATGTGGACGAGACGATCGGAAACGTGTGCCGCGTGATGAAGGGGTACGGTCTCACGACTGCGTTGGCCGACCAGTTCAGCATCGCGCCGTTGGCGGCCCTGTTCCGGCAGCGTGGTGTTCATCTGCGTGAGATTGCGTGGACGCCCAAGTCGAAGCCGGAGCGGTTTTGGAGGGTGCGGGACGGGTTGGCGGCCAAGACGATCTCGTTGGTGGACGACGGTCCGACGATTCGCGAGTTTCGGGCGATCCAGCAGCGTGTGTTGCGGACGGGTGGCGAGCAGTTCGAAGCGAAGCGGGGCCACGATGATCGGGTGCACGCGGCGGTCATGGCGCTGAGTGAGATTCTGCAGAGCGCGAGTCGGCCGGGGCACGGTCAATCGATGCTCGATCTGATGCGTGTTGATGATGAGGTCTATGCCGAGCGAGACACGGCCGGGTGGCCGGCGCCGGACGCGGATGACGACGATTTTGGGATCACCCATTGGGATTGATGAGGGCGCGAGAGGGATTCGAAATGTTGAGCAAGGAACAAGAGAAGACGATCGCGGAAGTGCAAGAGCGAGTGAGCGCGCAGGGTGCGCACGTGAAGCGGTGCGAGGATGCACTCATCGAAGCGCAGCGTGCAAGTGAGCTGGCGACGGCTGCGATCGCGACGGTGCGCGAGGACTACATTGCGAACCCGAAGCGGTCTGTGAAGTCGTTGGAGTCGGTGCTGGTGGAGCCACGAAGGAAAGCGGCGGAAGCCGAGCTTGCGGCTGAGTGTGCGCGTCATGATCTGGACATGGCGCAAATCGAGTTCGAGCGGCTTGTGGAGGTTGCGCGAGCGACCGAGATCAACCTGCTACGCCCGCTGATCTCGACCGAGCGAATCCTCACGAAGTACAGGGTGCAGATCGAACGGCTGGTGGGGCTCCGTCGCGAGTTGCGACTACTCACCAAGGACATCGAAGCCGACGTTGCAGCGAGCCGGAAGGTGTCGGATCGGTTGCGCGAGTTGGGCGCAGGAGACTTCACGTGGGCCACGGCTGAATCGATGATCACCGTGATTGGGAGGGCCGCCTACGAGCCTTTCGACCATGGTGCGGCCTTGCTTGCTGCGACCTGCGTTGAGCCGCCGAAGGTGTGGAGTGAGCAAGAGTTGGCAGAGTTCGAAGCACGGCGGCAATGGCTTGCGGACGCCGACAAGCGCGAGGCGAAGCAGCAGCAGCACATGATCGCGAACCGCGAGCGCAACCTGCGTGAGATGGCGGAACGGCAAGCCCGCGAGAGGCGCGAAGAGGAAGCGGCCAAGCGCGCGAAGGCAGAAGCGGTTGAAAACAAGCGGCTTGAAGATCTGCGGCTGGGGCTGGGGTCATGAACAAGCTTCGAGAGCGGCCCTTTCTTCCTGCCGAAGGATCAAAGACGGGATCCTCGCGCTTGCGCACGTCATCGTTTTCGTGCGGCCGGCGTGTCTCGAACCGCAAATGTTCGGGGGTCGCGGGAGGTTACTCCCGCGTGGTGCAAGTGCGGGCTGAGCCCGTCACAGCAACGGACTGGTTCTGTTGTGCGTCGCACCACCGCACGGCCTTGGGTTCTCTCGTTCTCCTTTCTCCTCAAGGTCGTGCGCCCTGTTGGCGTCTCTGACAACCGAAGGTGAATCATGGCATTCCGAAGCATTCCTTGCGCTGCCGTTGGTGAATCGTTCGCAATGACTGGCGCGCTGGCCGATGACATCGACATTGCTGCCCTTCACGGCCCTTGTGTTGGCGTCCGTGTTGCGCAGGCGGGTGACCTGACGCTGGAGATGGCAACCGGGCAGGAGTTGACCATTCCGGCGGTGCAAACAGGTGAGAGCGTTTGGGTCCAAGCGGTCAAGATCATCGCTGCGACGACAACGGCCCAGAAGCTCACCGTCTGGTGGGACGAGACATCCACGGACATGCGAGAATGACATGGCGTTCACCGTGTTTGCGCGAGCAAAGCCGTTCGGCGGTGTCGACGGTCCCGGCGGCCGTCGGTTGCACTTCTACCGGTGCAAGCTCGCTTGGAGTGTCGAGGGAAGCACGCATGAAGGGCTGACTGCAAAGCAGGTGGCAGCCCTTCGTGCCGAGCCGTCGTTGGAGGGCATCCTTGTTTTCGAGGAGCCGGCGATCGACGTGGATCTGACATGGGATGAGATTGAGTGAGGGCACAACCGAGAGGGCAGGACAGGAACGTTTGAAATGCAGACTACCGCAACCTTTCCGAATGAAAGCACGGTGCGAGTCACGTTCGTGCGCAACCATCCCGACGCGGAGAAACTCCAGCGGGGCATGTTTGCGTGCGACTTCGCGGTTACCCCTGAGGAACGGGCGCAAGTCGCACGGGAGCGCGGCTCGATCGTGGACCACGTTCTCGAACGCGAGATCGCCAAGCTCGGAGCACGACGGGAGCCGCCGGGGCCAACCCTCAACCGCCCCATCCCGGTGAGCACGCGCGCGGTACCGCACGAACCCGTGAAGGCCTCCACGGGAGATCGATCTCCGGTGGGCGGCAAGCCGACCGTGCAGGCCTCCCCGGCACCCCAGAAGGCACCTGCACCGAGGGCGATTCCGAGGACGACCACGGCCAAGCCAGCGGGGCACGACTTGCCGCGCCTATCGAGGGAGGAACGCGCCGTCGCATGCCAGATGGCCATGACCGACAAGCAGTTTGTCGAGCACCGAGACGCAATGGCGCAGAGGGACCGCGCAGACCGCGAAGCCGAACGCGTCCAGCGCAATCCTGTGACTGCCTTCGACCACGCTGCCAAATCCTTTGGATGCACGGTGGCCGAGCTGGTGGAGCACGAGCGCAAGATGAAGGCACGCGACCAAGCCGAGCTGGACGAAATCACGCGTCGCAAGGCGACCCGCGGTGCGTTGGATGGGTCCACCGCGCGCGTCTACACACCCGAGCCGGACGAATTCGATCGTCGCAACGGCGCGAAGTAGCGTCCGCTCGTTTGACTACCAGCAGTCCGATGTAACCATGGCCAACGCGGTTTGGAGGGCATCGTCTGCGGTCTTTTCTCGAACCCACCCGCAGTCTCTACTTGCCCAGACTATTTCTGTAGGTGTCGGCCCAATCTCGATCTTCTCGTAGTAGAGAGCCCAATAGTCGTTGCCGTCCTTTCGAGGCGTGCATTCTCTGTAGATTTCGATTCGGAGTGTTCGGGCTTGGTGTGCCTCATTCGCTTCAACCGGTTGAGCGATGACCACATACTCGACGATCTCCATGCGACTCTGTTCGATGATTTTCCACATGTTCTTCTCCTTGGAAAGCATCATGACACGGAGGGTTCACAACCTACTCACTCTCGCAAGAGCACAACGAACTTGCGCATGGTATCGTTGTGGTATATACCGAAGGAATGCGCACGAAGATCACGCCGATGAGGTTGACAGAGGACGACATAGCAGTCCTTGACGCTCTGAAGGACAAGCTTGGGTTGCTCAGTCGGACCGAAGTGATCCGGATGGCGTTGCGTCGACTTGCGGACGCTGAAGGCGTGGTTCCAAAGGCGACGAAGACCAAGGCGACGAAGACCAAGGCGACGAAGACCAAGGCAACGAAGGCAACCAAGCGAACCAAGATGGCCAGCTAACCAACGAAGCGGCCCCGCGACGACGGCAATCGCCCGGGGCCATGGTCCGAACCTTTGAAGGAGGCTCGAACGATGCAGAATCTAGCGATCCAACCGGCCGGAAACAACCCGATGTCACCGTGTCATGATGGGAACGGGAGATCGATCTCCCGTGGAAGGATCTGACGATGGCAAGGGAAGCGAAAGGCGAACTGCGGAAGCTGGCGAACGGGTACGAAGCACGCATCACGATCGAGGGCAAGAAGCGGCGCGGGTTCTTGCTGCCGCACCACCGGACCGAGCCGGAAGCGGACGCGCGGTGCAAGGACATGGCCCAACTCGCTGCACGACTTCGCCGGGCCGGCCACGTGGACAAGATCGAGAAGCTGTTGGAGATGGCAGCGGCCGCGCGCGAGGGCAAGCCGTGGGATGCCGTCGTCAACGCGATCGCCACGTTGTGCGCGGGCGAGACGGAAGCGGTTGGTGGGGCCAAGGTACCCACGTTCGAAGACTTCGCGGCCGAGTGGACAAGCGGCGAGCTTCACAAGCGGTTCCCCGACCACATCCGGGACAAGCGGACCGCCGACGACGACATCACCCGGTTGACCAAGCACGTGTACCCCCATGTTCAAGGTGTGCGGTTGGACGAGTTCACGCTGGACCACGCGTTGCTGGTGATGGCGAACCTGCCTGAAGGTCTCGCGTCATCGACACGGCGCCAGGTTGCCCAAGTCATGAACCGCGTGATGGGGTTGGCTGTCTTCCCGTGTCGGCACATCAAGACGAACCCGCTTCCGGCGAAGTGGATGCCGAAGATCAAGCAGACCAAGGCGCTCACATGCCTGTACCCCGACGAGGATTCCAGGTTGCTGGCGTGTACGGACGTCGACTTGGAGCACAGGTTGTTCTTCGGGATGCTGGCCCGGGAAGGGCTACGGGAAGGCGAGCTTCTCCACCTTCGACGCGCAGACCTTGACCTCGAACGTGGTGCACTGAGGCTCGACAAGAACAAGACCGACTCGCCTCGGTCGTGGGCGATGGATCCCAGCGTGACCCGCACGCTTGGGACGTGGCTCAAGATGCAAGGTGAAGGTGAGTCGTCGGACCGAGTGTTCCCGGGCATCGATGCCGACCACTTGCCGGATCGGCTTCGCTCCGCGTTGAAGCAAGCAGGCGTGACCCGACCCGAGATCTTCGAGAACAGCGCGACGCGCCTACCGCTTCGGGTGCATGACCTACGGGCAACGTTCGTGACGGTTGCGCTTGCCACGGGGAAGAGTGAGGCGTGGGTGATGGATCGGACCGGGCACACGACGAGTCAAATGCTCAACCGGTACCGACGCCAGGCGCGAACCTGGACTGAGCTTGACCTCGGAACCTTGGCGCCGTTGGATGTTGCGCTGGGGTTGGCACCTGCACCTGAAGGAGTCCCAGCAGGAGCGGCCGAGCCCACCGAGGCGACGGAAGGCGCAACCGAGGCGTCCCAGAAGGCCACTGAGGGGACAACCGAGGCTCCAACGTGGAGGCGTCCTACCCGGCACGCGAGGCCGATGCGCCAGGGCAGGCGGGGTCACCGGGATCCAGTGAGAACGGCGAATACCCCGCGCATTGCCCCAGAAGTTGTGGACCAACCGGGAATCGAACCCTCGACCGAAGGATTGTGCGTCCGAAGCGACCCACGCTGACCCGCCTCGTGCGAAGGAGCAGCGCGTCGCTCCGGATCAGGGAGGGAGTCAGGGAGGGAGACGCGCGATCTCGGGTCAGTGGCCGCCCACGGCCAGCAGAAGCTTGGAGCTCTCGTTTTCGTCGAGGTCGCTCGCCATGGCGTACCCGACGCCGCGACGGTCGGTCACAGCGACGGAGTAGCCACGGACGTAGCCGACGTAGACGGGGCCGGAGTCATTGCGCACGACGCTCTCGCGGAGCACGGGGCTGGTACCGAGGCGGACCTTCTTGGGGTTGTACACGTACACGCTGACGCGCCGGCCGTTGCCCATGACGTACTGGAACATCGCGGCCCGCTGTTCCTGCAGGGGGACCATGCGAGCGCCGAGCAGCTGGCCCTGTCCTTGAAGATTTCGCTCTGGGACGTTGCGCACGGGCACGCCGATGAAACGGTCGAACTGGGCGATCTCGGTGGGGCTGCTGGTCTCGGGCGGAAGCGGGTTGGCATGCTGATCGACCAGGGTATCCACGAGGGCATCGACAGGAATGATGGAGGCGTTGGCCGCAGACGAAGCCGATGCGGCCATCCCATCGGCACCGCGGTCCTGGAGCTTCGAGACGGAAGCCCACACCAGGACGAAGGCGGCGGCGGCTGCCAGCGGTCCGGCCACCCGCCACGACAGCAGGCCCGAGCTGGTCATCACATCCGCCTGCGCCTCGGTTTCACTGGCCTGTGCCACCACGGCCGCGACACGCACACGGAACGTCTCGGGCGCCTTGGTCGACTTGACCGTGTTGCGCACACTGCTTCGGCTCGATCGTGCGAACCGCACCCGTGCCTCACAGCTCCCGCAACCGTCCACGTGATGCTGGAACTCGAGCGCTTGGCTCGGCTCGAGCTCGCCGTCCACGAACGCACTCAGGCTGCGAGCCAGATCACAACACTTCACGTGCGTCATCCGCCCACCCCCTGTTTTCGAGATCGATATGCTTCCAGGTCCACCATCTTGGATTCACCTTCGTCGACCGAATCCCCTTTCAAGATTCCCATGGCTACCGCGTGATCGTGCAGCGCTACCTGCAACAGGCGCCGTCCTCTATGCAGCCGTGACATGACCGTGCCCACAGGGCAACCCATGATCTCAGATATCTCCCTGTACGAGAAGTCTTCGACATCGGACAGCAATACCGCGATGCGGAACTCCTCCGGTAACTGCTCCAAAGCGTGCGCCACTTCCTTCTCGATGATGGGCCGGAACGCCTGCGATTCCGCATCGCACATCTCTCGCATCGACGCTGTGCTCATCCACCCGTCCGACAACGGGCGCGCGTCCGGACCGCTGAGAATCTCTCGCTCGAGGCTCCCCCGGCGATACCGATTGATGAAGGTGTTCGTCAGGATCTTGAAGAGCCATGCCTTGAGGTTCGTCCCGTCCTCGAACTGCGCCCTGCTCCTCACCGCTTTGACCATCGTGTCCTGCACGAGGTCCTCCGCGTCCACCGCGCTGCGCGTCATCCGCAACGCTGTCGCGTACAGCGAATCAATGTGAGTAAGAACGTCGACCTCGAAGGGGTCCTGCTTGGGGCGACGGCGAGTGATAAAGGGAAGGAAAGGCATTGGGTTCCTGTTGGCTGTTCATCCTCGCCAACCGGCTCACCCGGGAAGTTATTCCTTCGGCGAGGGCTCTTGTCCAGCCGGAGGAGCAGAATCGTGGGCAGGGGCCGGCCCGCCCTCGGCCGTCGGTTCGTCCTTGCCTTCTTCCCTCGTCCGTTGCTTGTTCTCGAACCGCTCCTCGAGGACTTGTACGCGCTGCGTCAAGCGACGAAGCTCTGCCTGAATGTCGAGGAAAAGGGAGAAGTTGGGAAGGACGGCTCGGATGCGCTCGTCGATCGCATGCTGCCACTGGTCAATCGTGTGCCGGGACGAGGCCACCAGCTCGGCAAGACCCGTGCGCTCTTGCCTTTCCTTCTCGCGCTCCCTGGCCTTTTCGGATTCTTCCCGGTCCGTCCTCCCCTCAGCAGACGGCTCGGCTTCCCCTTCGGGGATCAACCGCCCGATGGGGCCGTCCCGCAGGGACGTGAGGATCTTCTCCCCTCGCTCCTGGATGAGGTTGCGCAGCGTCCCCAGCGGCACGGACCGAGGCTTGGCCTTGAGCTCCTCAGAGATTGCGAGGGCCAGGGTCACCTCGGTCTTGTCTTCCTTGGTGGTGTTGTCGATGATCTGGACGTCTTCGCCGCGACGCACCATCTCCGCAATCTGCAGCAGCGTGACGTATCGACTGTCGCGCGTGTCGTACAGCTTCCGGTTGGAGTAGCGCTTGATGACGCGGCGCAGTTCCTGCTTGTCGCCCGTGTTGTCCACGTAAGCTCCTTCCTCAGCCAGGACTCGAATTCAATGCATCATCCTCGCATTTACCGCGAAGCGTCAAGACGGGTTGGAGGCTAACATGCCGTCCCCCGACATGCCGGCCCTCGAAGCGAACCGTGTGTCTGCTCAATATGGAACATCGGACAAAAGTGCTGTGGTCGACGTGTCCATCGTCGTGTCGGCCGGCGAGCTGCTGGCTGTCATCGGCCCCAACGGGGCGGGCAAGACCACGCTCATCCGTGTCCTGACCGGCTTGCTGCCCGCATCCCCAGGCGAGGTTCGCGTGTTCGGTCGGCCCCTGCACGAGCTCGACCGTCGGGAAATTGCGCGCCGTGTCGCGGTCGTCCCCCAGCACACCCACGTCGCGTTCGGCTTCACGGTGCGGGAAGTCGTAGCCATGGGTCGCGCGCCCCACCAAGGATCCATGCTCCTGTCGACCAAGACCGACCGGGAAATCGTCGACTCGGTTCTGGAACGAACCCACCTCAGCTCGCTCGCCCACCGACCCGTCTCCGGTCTCTCCGGCGGCGAACAGAAACGCGTCGCGGTCGCTCGAGCCCTCGCCCAACAACCCGACGTGCTGGTGCTCGACGAGGCAGGCGCTCACCTCGACATCCGACACAGAATCGAGCTACTGTCCCTTGTTCGTCACGAAATACGAGAGCGCAACCTCGCCTGTCTATCGGTCATGCACGACCTGAGCGAGGTCGCACAGAACGCAGACCGTGTCGCCATCCTGCACGAGGGCAGGATTCGGGCCCAAGGCACGGTCGAGCAGGTCATGACGTATCGGATTCTCCGGGAAACCTTTGGGGTGGACCTGTACGTGGGCGTCAACGAACTGGACGGGACCCGATACTTCATCCCTATTCGTTCCGATAGGTGAGGGATCGTGTCGACAAAATCCCCCCGCAATCTCGACCGGGACCACGAAGAAAGGCTATAAGCGAGCATCGCCATGCGACTGAACCCCTTTGCCGCGTGGATCACACTGTTGATCCTTTCCGCGTTGGCCGTGTGGGGCTGCTCACGCGACCAGAGCCTCGATCTGTTGACCGTCCTCGACATCACCCCGCGTGAGGTCGACCTTGGAGATCGCATCGAGATCATCGGTGTCGACTTTCCCGAGGGCAAAGCGGCCCACATCACGTTCGAAGGCGACTTGCATCGACCCGGGCGCCCCGTCGAGAAGGACGTCTCCATTCGGGTGGACGCCACCAGCGCGTCGTCGAGCCGGATCAACTTCGAGCTGACGCAGGGCCTTCACGACCGCATCGCCGGCGCCGGGCCCGACGCCATCCACACGACCTTCCGAGGCCACGTCCGGGTCGTCTTTCCGAGCACCGCCCCCGATGGCGTGAAGAGGAACGTCACCGGTGTCGTTCACGATGCCGTTATCGATGTGCGACCGCCCACCATGCGGCGTGCGGTCATCGAGTCGCGACAGCGCAAGGGCGAGGAAGTCCTCGCCGCCCTCGGCCTCGAAATCGAAGACTCCCCCACGTCCGGCGGCCTCAAGGTCAAATCGGTGAGCGAAGCCCCCGAAACCCTCGCCGCCAAGAATGCCGGTCTCCTTCCAGGCGACGTCATCAAGTCCTTCGATGGCATCAACGTCGGCTCCAAGGCGGACATCATCCCGTCGGGCACGTCTCGCTTCACCGACGTGGGCATCGATCGCGGCGGACAGCTCGAGTACCGCAAGATGGAGGTCTCGAAGATCGCGAAGGGTGTTCCGACGGATCTGGTTGGGGCAGCCATCCTTCTGCTCGTCGCCGTGATGATCGTGGGTGTGTTCATGTCTCCGACGGCGGGCATCATCACCTGGGTCGAGCGGCGCATGGCGGGCCGCATGCAGTCTCGTGTGGGGCCCAACCGGTCCGGTCCCCAGGGCTTCCTGCAGTGGGTGGCCGACGGCGTGAAGTCGCTTCTCAAGGAAGACATCATTCCTGCCGAGGCGGACGGCCCCATGTTCCGTCTCGCCCCCTATCTCGTGTTCGTCGGCGTGAGCGCCACCTTCGTGGTCATGCCCTTCGGCCACTACCTGATCGCGGCCGACCTCGACATTGGTATCCTCTTCGTCGTCGCCGTCACGTCCCTGGTGACGATCGGTCTGATGACGGGGGGGTGGGCCTCGAACAACAAGTGGTCCCTGCTCGGCGGCATTCGGTCCGCCGCCCAGATCATCAGCTACGAGATCCCGGGTGCCATTGCGATCGTTTGCGTCGTGATGATGACGGGTAGCCTGCGCATGCAGGACATCATCCGGGCCCAGGGTGGCTTGCCCTGGGATTGGTACATGTTCCGCAACCCGGTCACCTTCTTGCTCTTCTTCCTGTACTTCATCACCGCCTTGGCGGAAGGCAACCGCGCTCCGTTCGACCTCCCCGAAGCCGAGAGCGAGCTCGTCGCCGGCTACTCCACCGAGTACTCAGGCATGCGCTACGTGTTCTTCTTCTTCGGCGAGTGGGCGAACGTCTTCGTCATGAGTGGCATTGCCTCGGCCTTGTTCCTCGGCGGATGGCAGGTCCCCTTCGTCGACGCGCTCACCCAGGGCAACTCCTTCTGGTGGCAGGCGCTCGGCGCCTTCATCTTCCTCGGCAAGGCCTGGGTCCTCATCTTCGTGGTCATCTGGATTCGATGGACGCTGCCGCGCATCCGCATCGACCAGCTCATGAATCTCTGCTGGAAGTGGCTCGTGCCCGGAGCCTTCGCGGCCTTCGTGTTCACCGCGCTCTGGACCCTCTGGAATCCGGAAGGGGCCGTGCGGTGGGCCATCTCGGGCGCCACCTTCCTGGTGTTTGTCGCGATCGTCATCCAGTTCGGCCGGCGCGTGGCCTTCGCGATGCGAAACATGCAGGCCAACGTCCATCTCAACCCCTTCATCTGACGCGAGCAACGCCTCGACCCTCGGGTCCACCTTGCCGAGGTATCGCGTGCGGGCGTGGTCCGCATCCGTCCAGCACCCGAAGCTTCGTCGCGCCCGGTACCAGACGAACACGCCCTTCGTTCTGCCCGCCACGTGCAGGGCGGCCGCGCGAGGAGATGGGGCGTCCACGACCGCATAGTTCCCGGGCCCATCCTGGATCACATACCTGGCCATAGGTTCAGGTCTACGGCCGGACGTCCCTGCTGAGCAACTGTTCCCGAAACGCGTCCGCAAGTTCGCACTTCTCCACGCGATGGGCGTGGCAATCCCCGGACCCCCGCGCCAACCACCGGCACACGTCCGGGCGAACGGGATAGATCGCGCACACAATGCGCGAGGTCGCAGGCTCCAGACGCAGCGCCGCGCATCGCCCCTCGACCATCCGCATGTGGGCTTTTCCGTCGAGAACCTCCACCAGCCACGGGTCCTCTCCCGACATGCGCGCGCGGTCGCCCTCGAAGACGGGCAGGTAGTCCGGTTCCCGGCCGAAGCAGCACGCACCGCACTGGGTGCAATCCTCCGGGAAGGTCACGTCGCGACCCGTCACGTGTGATCGGGCCATGGAATCCGCGTTGGGGAAAACGTCGCACGAAAACGGGCGAGGTCGTCCAAGGCCTCGTCCGACCCGTCCGCCGCTTCGACGAGGAAGTCGATCTCGTGCATCGTCAAGGAGCCCATTTCGAGTAGTTCCTTCTGCACGAGGGCCAAGGCTCGGTCATTCGCTTCGTCATGGAAGAAGGTGGACGACACTTCCCGTGCGCGGGCGAGGGCTTGTTCGACCGTTGGGCGCGCGCCTTCCAACCGCTCGATCAAGTCGGCGAGCCCTTCGAGGTCTCGCTTGGCGAGACGAGCGGCGTCGTGCTCACTCGCTGCGTCTGGTCGAAGGAGAGCGCCGCAACCGGCCGCTAGGCGCATGAGTTGCGCGTGCGCCTCGTCCTGGGAGCGCCAGGTGAGAGGTCGAGGAGGCTCCGCCCAGCCGGGACTTTCGAGGAGGGTCACGTGTTCGTAGACAGCGCCCAAGCGTGTCTCGACCACCGCGTGGCCCGCGACGAACAGGGCGAGCAAGCGTCGGTTGAGGTCATCGTCCATTCGCCCAGGCGTAGCACAGCCTGAGGCTGCGCCCCACCCGAGGCATGGGCCGGCCCTACGCGACCATCACCTCGTCGGCTTCGTCGAGCATGTCGCGCTTGGATTTTCCGAGGGCGGTGTCGGGGTCGACGAACGCGATGGAGTGGCGAGCGAAGTCGTTCTGCAGGGAAGGCAGGAGGCGCTGGCGGATGGCGCGGATGGTCTGCCTGTAGGTGACGTCTTCGACCTCGGTGCGATAGAAGAACTTCATGGGGGAGCCCGCCATCAGGCGCATGGCGGTGCCGTCGGGCTGGAACAGGTGCAAGGAGATGTGAGGGAATCGCGCGCGCATCTGCTCGGCGGCTGCCCCGAAGCGTCCGTGAATCATCGACTTGAGGGCCTGCATGGTCCCCATGATCGCTCCCTTCGAGGCGACGTAGCCGGGGCGCTCGGACACGATGGGGACGAGGGGGTCGATCACGATGATGAGCGTGGCACCGTGGTCGACGGCCACGCGAATGTCCGACGTGCGCGTGAACGCTCCGTCGATGAAGTAGCGGTTTTCGATGCGCTGCGGGGCGTAGAAGGGGGCAAGGGCCGAGGAGGCGCGTACGGCTCTGTGAATGGGGATGTGGTCCCACCCGGGCTCGCCGAAGACCACGTGCTCCATCGTGTCCTGGTCCGTGGCTCCGACATAGAACGGGCGGGGCAGGTCGGTGAAACGATCGATCATGCCGGGCTTGGTGAGGTTGCGCTCGAGGTAGCGGTGCAGCGCGGCGCCCGCGAACGCCCCGGAGGGAATGAGCTTCAGCATGGTTTGCAGGGAGACGTCGCCGTGTGCCGCGGACCTCAGCCCGCGCCCCAACCTCCGGGCGAACTCACCGACGTTCGGGTCGAAGCCGTCGGACTTGCGGAGCTTGTCGAGACGTCCTTCGCCGAGCTTCATGCCCCGCATGATCTCGTCGGGACTGAGCCCGTTGGCGAGGAAGGCGCCGATGATGGAGCCGACGCTGATTCCGCAGATCATGTCGACGTTGCAGAGGGAGAACTCTGGGAGGAAGTATTGCAGGGCGCGAAGGACGCCGACCTCGTAGAAGCCGCCTTCGATTCCGCCGCCTGCGAGACAGATGGCGGTCTTGCCGCCGCGTCGTTCGTGGATGGCCTTGTCGAGTTGCCGCCAGATGGCTTCCCACCCGGATTCCTGGGGGTTGAGAGGGATGGTCCCGCCGATGCGTAGCCGCCCAGCCTCGAAGGCGATCTGGGCGCCGAGTGGGCTTGCGGGGGCCACGAGGAAGGTTCGCGAGCGGCTGATGGGGCCAGCCACTTCGTGCTCACGGTACATGTCCCGCAGCAACTCCACGGCCTTGCTCTGTTCGGGAGGACAAGTCTCGTGCCGCGCGTCGACGACGAGCGCGTCCGCGCCGTGGAGTCGGAGCTTGGCGAGGACCCTGGGTAGGGCATTCTCGACGTGGAAACGAACTTCACGCGCCAGAATGGGGGAAATCTCTCGCGCCGTCTGCTCCATGGCGGACGCGGTCGCGCGAGCCTCCTGATCGGAGGCATCCACCACGAAGTAGACCACGTTTTCCATAGGCAATCGCCGTGTCGACGAGACAACCATAGCACACGACGGGCCGAGAGGCGCGGCCCGAGGCCGGTTGGCCGTTCAGGTGTCGACGCGCAGGACGAAGTAGAAGAGATAGCGCGCCGAAGCGGCCTCGATGATGTCTCCGTCGGTCAGAGCGATCGTCGAGTTGTCCGCCACGCGCACGCCATTGACCCAGGTGCCGTTGCGGGACCCACAGTCCTCCAACCGCACGTCGTATCCCGCCCACCGGCCGTGGGTCCCTCGCGGTTGGATGAGGAGCTTGAAGTGGCGATGGGACACGTTGGGCTGGTTGCTGTGGATGTGACCCTCGGGGGCTCGTCCGATCTCCACGGTGCGCATGTCCGACGGGATGACATGGCACTTCGGCGAATTGCCCGTGACCTCGTACAGGATGCAGAGGGGGCAAACCGCCATGCGAACCGTACGAACCCCGGCGCCCCGCGCCTTCGCTTGCGCGAGGTTGTCCTGGGCGAGCTTCGCTTCGACGACACGCAGTGCCTCGATGGCGCGAAGGGTCTCGCTTTGCGTCATGGCCTTGCTGATCTCGGCGAGGTCGAAGGGTTCGGTCTCTTCTCCCGCACTGCCGAGCGTTCGGTAGGGCCCGGTGATGTCGCCAGTGTCTTGCGCGACGGGCTCGATCACGAGCGGTCCAAGCTGGATGCGCGCATTGCGACGCAGGAGCACGACGAGGGTCCCGAGGACGGCAACCAGCAAGGCCAACGCCACGGTGATGGCCGTGTGGGTCGAGCCCGAGAGCAGCACCGTGACGTGGGATTGTTCGAACATCCGGTTGCTTTGCTCGTAGGCCAAGCATGGCAACCGGTCAACGTGGGACACCCCCGAATCCGGAGGCACGCCCCCATCCCAGCCTTCCCCCGAACGGTCGGAACAGTCGGGGGAAGGAAGGTGGGCGGTGCGTGAGAGGGCTGTTGGGTGGCGGGCCACCTGGCCATTCGTCGAGCGAGATTCAGAGGTTGCCCCGCGGTCCGTGCAGTCGCTCCGGATCAGCGACACCGATCGTCGCCGAAGCGGATTGCCCGCCCATCGCGTCGATCAGGAAACGGATGGGCGCCGCCCGGGTCAGGTCAGCTTGCGGCACTCCATGTAAAACCGCTTCTCCTCCGCTTCGCCCATCGAGAACGTCTTGCGCGGCAGGGCCCCGTCGAGAATCACCGTCCGGAACAAGTCATGTTTGCTCATGGCCGGCAGGAAGAACCCCATGTTGCCCGGCTTGCGGCCGAGTTGCGCCACCGGGTCGGTGCCGTGCACGTAGTCGATCTCCCGCGCCCCGCCCGCCGTCATGAACGCGTCGAGCACCGGCTGCAAGGACCCAACGGGCAGGTTGCTCGTGGGCTTGCCGATGTCCAGCACGCCGTATCCACTCTCACGGATGATGCCGACGCGCTGGTGTGCAGCGGTGGCCGAGAGGACCTCCTGCTCCATCTGCTGGAGCGAACCGACTTCCTGCAGCGTGGCCGACAGCTTGGACACGATCTCACCGAACAGATCCTTGCCCTTGGCGAGGTCGAACAGCACGCGATGGATGGGCTCGAACTCGAGGGCCGGGTCGTGGAGGTTGACGAGCTCCACGAGGGCATGACGAGTTGGGTCGTGCATGACCGCTTCCTTGTCTTCGGCCTCCTGCTTGGTCTGCTCCCAGATCGCCTTGGCCGTCGCGAGCGAATGGTTGCCGTCGCCCATGGCGTACAGCAGCACGGGCTTGCCTGCAGGCAGGTCGTACCGTTTCGCGAAGGCCTCGGGGCTACCCAGCTTCTCGAGGCTGCGGATGACCGATTGCTCGATCGCGCGGTCGCCCACGAGATAGCCGGTGAGGTGCCCAGCGTTCAACATCAGGTCGAAGTCGTACACCTTCGTGAGGCCCTGCTTGCCCGACGTCAGCGGTCCCAGCACCGTGTCCTCAGGGTCGTCGATGAGCACCATGATGTGAGGAAGCTCGAGCGGCGCTCCCTTGCGGATCTTGATACGCGGCGGCAATCGCTCGAGGATGGTCCCCTCCGTGGCGCGGATGAGCGAGGTCGATCCCTTGTTGAAGTCGTAGCGCTCGAGGTCGACGCACAGGACCAGGCCTTTGCGGGTGCGACCGCCCGCCTCGCGCTCGACGTAGGTCATGCCGTCGTGGGCGACGAGGTGTCCGGCCTTCAGATAGGCGTCCATGCTGGCGCGAATGCCGGCGATACGTGTCTCGGGCTCTGGCTCCCCGAGGTAGACTTCGGGGTAGATGAGTCGGAGCGTGGACGGGGCGTCCCCGACTGTCTGCTCGACTTTTCGCCAGTACTCGGGTTCGGACGTGTACTGGTCGCAAGCGACCACGGCCCACTTGGCCTTGGACAGGTCGTGCTTGGGGAGAAGGATTTCCGGCACAGCCACGCCAGCAGATTCGTACGTCCTCATGATGCCTCTTTGCCGGTCCGGGACCGGCGAACGCGAATGGATGGGGCGTCGTTGCTCGGACGGCGTCAACGAGCTCCGTTCACCGATGTGGCCGGGAGCCTAGCACAGGCGGTGGGGAAGGGAGACAGGTCCTACAGTACGGAGACGACCCGAAGGCCGAGCGGCCCGGCGGCTTTGCGGATCGATTCCTCGCCGCCGAGCACGGCGACCGTGCCCTTGTCGTTGAGCTGGGACAGGAACCTCCCGAAGTCGCGGAAGTGCTCCTCCTTCGTCTCGAATACCTCGGTCCGGAGCCGGTCCAGAATCTCCTGCGTCTGGCCGGTCAAGCCGCGCAGGAACGCCACGTGACCCTTGGCGTCGGGCAGCAGATAGGTGTCGAGGTCCCCGATCGCCCCCAAAATGTTCTTGTCCAGCTCCTCCTGGGGAAGCGGAACCTCCGCGAGGAACTTCGCGGTCTCGTCGAAGGCTTGCAGCGTGCGCTCGAGGTTCGGGTCTCGGTAGGACAAGAACGTGAAGACCCCGGTCAGGCGGTCGAGGCGGCAGAACGCGCCGTAGGCTCCCCCCTGGACACGAATGCGGTCCCACAGCCAGGACGTGCGCAGGAACCGCGTGATCACCAGGGCGGACCCGTGGAACGTGTACCCCAGGTCGCGCAAGCTGCCGCCCTTGCCCACGTAGTGCACCTGCGCGGGCATGGTCAGGCCCTCGGCGCCCAGAGCGACGGCGCGCTTCCACGGCGTCCTGTCCGGCCGCTCGCAAGGCAACGACGCCACGAGTCGGTCCACATGGGGCTTGAACTGCTGGAACCCCGCCTCGTCGAGCGTGACGTTCACCGCGGTGTTGTTCTGGTTGAACAGGCGTCGCCTCAGGCCTTGAAGGCGCTCGAGCAAGCTGGGCCACTCCTGGTCGAAACGTGACAGCAGCTCCCGCAAGAAGAACAAGTAGCTGATCCCACCCGTCTGCTCGTTGACCCATGCGGCGTCCGAGAAGCTCGCGCGAATGCGCGCATCCACCATGGAATGCCCGGAGGGAATGATGCTCATCTCGGCTTGCGCCTTCTCCTCGAGCAGAAGCTGACGGATGCGATCCTGGTCCTCGAGGCGAGCGCCGTGCAGCACGTCATGCAGGATGGACGTGAGCTCCTGACCCTTGTCCAGCATGGCCTTGCCGCGGAGCATGAACCACGCGCTCGTCGAGCCTTGTTGCTCGGTCGAGGCGAACAGGTCAGGCCAAATGCCGCCCGTGGTGGTGCTGATGCGACGGGACAGGGCAACGAAGTCCTGCTTGTCCGTGCCCGTTTCCAGCAGCGCGCGGCCGAACAGGGGCAGCAGCGGGATGTCCTGCTGGGGGACGACGCCGAGGTCGAAGGCGATGTCGAGGTACGCGATCCCGAAGGTGTTGAGGTCGTGGAAGTGCAGGGCGGCGCGACCGTCGGTCAGCTGCAGCTTCTGCTCGGGGATGCGCTTGTTCTGGCGGGGAAGGTCGGCGACCGACAGGGTCGGGATGGAGGCGAGGTCTTCGGCGCGATCGGGGGCTTGCTGCTTCTGTTTTAGCAACTGCGCCTGCTCGATGACCTTGCGAACGTCGTCGGTGGAGAGCTTTTCGCGTAGCTGGGCGAGGTGCTCCTGCTCCAGCTTGTCGCGTCGGGAACCTTCCTCCTGGTCCGGGATGAGCAGCACGCGAGACCGGTGCGGGTTGTCGAGAAAGTGCTCGCGGAGGAGACCTTCGAAGTACCCGCCGGCCTGGGCCTTGGACTTGACCGCGCCCAATGGTTTCTCGAACGCGAGCGGACCCAGTGGGTCGGCGTCGTAGAGCCACGAACGCAGGGCCTGCAGCATGTAGATGAGCCCCTTGGGGTAGCTGCCCGTGTTGGCCTCGCGCAGGCGGAACTCGATCGAGTTGATGGACGCGTCGAGCAAGTCGCGAGGGATGCCGTCGGACGCCAGCGATCCCAGCACGGAGATCACGAGCTTCTCGACGTCTTCGGCGCGGTCCCGTTCGATGCCCTTCAGTCCGGTCGAGAAGTACATTTGACGAAGGTCGGTTTCGAGACCGGCGCCCGCGAGGTCCTCGCCGAGCCCCGAGTCGATCAGGGCCTTGTGTAGCGGGGAAGCTGGCGTGCCGATGAGCACGTGCTCCAAGATCTGGAACGCGAGGGTCGCCTCCGGGTTCGTTACCTCGGGCAGGAGCCAGTTGACCGTGACCATCGCGCTGTCCGACTCGCCGGGTTCGGAAGCCGCGTAGGGCTTGACGATCGCGCGCGGCGCGGCGAGGCGAGGTTGCAGCGCGACCGTGGAATCGACCTTCCGGGCCTGGAATTGCCTTAGATACTCATCGACGATGCGGAGCCGCTCGGAGGGGTCGTCGTCGCCCCAGAAGAAAATGCGGGCGTTGGAGGGGTGGTAGAACTCCTCGTGGAAGGCCTTGAAGGCCTCGAACGTGAGGTTGGGAATCTCCCTGGGGCTGCCCCCCGAGTCGAGCCCGTAGGTGTTGTCCGGGAACAGGGACTGCTGGGAGCTCTCCCCGAGCACGCTGTCCGGCGACGAGTACACGCCTTTCATCTCGCCGTAGACGACGCCTTGGTAGGTGAGGGGCGACGCGTCGGACTCCGTCTCGAGGTGCCAGCCTTCCTGCATGAGGACCTCGGGGGTGAGGCGAGGGAAGAAGACGGCGTCGAGGTAGACGTCGATGAGGTTGTAGAGGTCCTGGGTGTTTTGGCTGGCGACGGGATAGCAGGTCTTGTCGGGGAAGGTGAAGGCGTTGAGGAAGGTTTTCAGGGAGCTTTTCAGCAGCTCCACGAAGGGTTCCTTCACGGGGTACTTGCGCGAGCCGCAGAGCACCGAGTGCTCGAGGATGTGGGCTACGCCGGTGGAGTCTTTCGGTGGCGTGCGGAAGGTGATGCCGAACACCTTGTTCTCGTCGTCGTTGACGAGGGACAGCAGCTGGGCCCCGGTCTGCACGTGACGGTAGAGGAGGGCCTTGGATTTGATCTCAGCGACGTCGCGTTCGACGACGAGCTCGAAGCCGTGGGTGGTCATGGTTGCCTCGGAAGGGGCGGTCTTGATGCGTGGTAGGTTGAGTTAGTTGCCTAGTGCAGATGGGGGGCAGGGGAAAGTGGGGGCCATGACCTTCCCAATCCCCCAGGGCTGGTGTACCAAACCGTCTCCCTGTTCCCCATGGAGGATCCGATGAACGCAAAACTGCTGTGTACGCTCGCTCTTGTGTCTGTGGCCATGCTCGCGTGCGACAAGGACAAGGCGGCCGGAGAGACGACCGGCTCGAAGACAGAGCCAGCCTCTGCCGAGAAGCCTGCCGCTGAGAAGCCTGCAGCTGAGAAGCCGGCGGCGGATGTCGCCTGCGACGCGGTGGTTGGGAAGCTGGCGGGGTTCAACCCAGGGTCAGGGGAGCCGGAGAAGAAGCTGTGGACCAAGATGTGCGACGGGATGCCGCAGGGCGTGCGCGCTTGCATCGTGGCCGCGGGCACGCTGGAAGACAGTCAGAAGTGCATGACGGACAAGAAGCTCGAGTAGGGGATCGCGTTGCTACCGTGAGAAGGTACTCACGGTGGTTCCACAAGTCCCAGGTGCAGTGCGATCGCGTCGTGCAGGGCCGCCATCGCTTTGGCATCGACGCGGCCCGCCTTACGAACAACGCGAGCGCGGTCGTAGGTCATGATCATTGATGCGTTCGCGACTCTGGCTTGCTGCAAGCTGGACCTTGGGGGGCGCAGATCCACCATGTATGCGCGGGAAGCGCGTTCCGCCGTGTACCGCTGGGTGGGAACGACGGTGACGACCGATCCCCAGGTGTTGGCGATGTCGTTGGAGACCACGACGCACGTGCGGGTCTTGGTCGGCTCGGCACCGATGGAAGGATCGCAGTTGATCCAGAGGACGTCGCCGCGACGGAATTCCGCGGCCGAAGGCTCAGTCTTCATCGAGCAGGTCCCACTGTCCGGGTTCCATGACGCGGAGCAACCGCGAGGCATCCTCCCGGCCCGCGGCGTAATCTTCCGCGAGCTTGCGACGTTGTTCCAGCCGCTCTCTTCTCGCGAGTGCTTCCTGGATCAGGGAGCGGGCGGCTGCCGCGCTGGGCAGTCCCAAGTGCTTCGCGTGTCGTGACAGCCGGATCATGGTGTCATCGTCCAGCATGATATTGACACGTGGCATGTGGGTTCTGTGACACGCGGTCGTGGGGATTGCAAGCCCTCGACCCCGGCACCCAAAACGCCTCGCCTTCGG
>CAZAWR010000123.1:0-25218 GCA_964488865.1 uncultured Polyangiaceae bacterium
CCCGCCACCCAAGACGGCAGCCCCGCCCCCGCCACCCAAGACGGCAGCCCCGCCCAAGACCACGTCCGCGCCGCCGCCGCCGCCGCCCAAGACCGCGACACCCAAGCCCCCGCCAGACGACAACCCGTACTGACGGGGCTGTTTTCCCCACCTATCTTTCAACCGGCATGCCCGAACGTGGATCGAACGGGCATGCGCCCCTTGCATTGCGTACAATCCCGCCATGACCAGGATGCACCTCTTCTCTCTTGCCATGCTCGGATCTGCCTTGGCTGCTTGCGGCTCCAACGACACGAGCAACGATGTACCTTTCCCTCCCGGCGGTGATGCCGGCGCGGACAGCACCGTGGATGCCCTCCCCGATGTGGCTGCTGACGCGATCATCGGGCCCGACACCGGACCGGACGTGACACCCGAAGCCGCCCCGGACGTGGTCGCCGACACAGGGATCGACGCACAGCCCGACGTGCAGGCGGACGTCCAGGTGGATGGGCCAGGTCCGGACACCGGCACCCCGTGGCCGACTTGCGACGCGCAGCCTTCGGGCGTCCCTGGCCTGACGTTGTCCGAGATCTGGTCGACCAACCCGACCGACCCCACGGAGGTCTGGATCTCCGGCCTGTACGTCACCGCGATCTCCTATGGCAAGTGCAGCGCTGGGTCCGCCTGTCAGGTCTTCCTGCAGGATGCTCTCACCTATCCGTCCTTCGCGGCGGGCGCCCACCACGGCATGAAGCTCTTCGTGTCCTCCAACACTGCGCAGCACTTCGAAACCCTCGCGGTCGGTGACCGCGTGGACGTCCTCGCCCACGCATGGCGCTACAACGTCAACCCTTCGCAGAACGAGCTGCTCCTGCAGGTCAACAACGCCCTGCGTGGCTGCGCCAAGAAAATCGGCGAGGGAACGCCCTCTCCGATCGAAGGCGTCCAGCTCACGGATCTGACGGTCGACGCGTACGAGAACACCCACGGCCCCGTGCTCGTCAAGGTCGACGGAGTGTCAGGCAAGCCCGGGGTGCCGTCCGAGACGTTCGCACTGTGGAAGACCGGAGGGCCTTTCGTGGAAGCGGGGATCGACTCGGTGGTGAGCGCGAGTCCGTACTTCTTGACCGGAGGTTCGTTCAGCGGCCTGCCGACCAACGCAACGACCACGGTGGCCTTCACCTCCATCACGGGCGTGTTCGGCCTCTTCGTCCCATCGGGTGATGGCGGTGGCGCGAAGTACCTGATGCTGTACCCGCGGACGATGGCCGACATGCCCAAACCGTAGCGCCCCGGCGCTTCCCCTGATGGGATGGGGGCGCTCCGGTCTGTGCCTTCACCCCCAGATCGACGCGTGCCTCGTTCGCGTGGTAGACACAGATGGCTCCACGGATCGGACCGTGGACCTTGGTGGCTCGGACCGTCGTGACCCGAGCTTCGGTGACGGATGTCGACCCTACCTCCAACCCGATCCGCTGGCGCGCCTCGTCGCTTCGGGCGCTACTTGTTGGATTACCGCATCGCGGTGGGGGGATCGTCCGAGGTGTACCTCGCGCACCCCGCTTCCGGGTCCTGGCCGGCGGATCGCCTCGTCATCAAACGCTTGCTCCCCGCCGTGCTCGAGAACCCGCAGAACGTGGGCACGTTCGCCATGGAAGCGCGGCTTCACCGCGCCGCCCAGCACCCCAACGTGGTGGAGGTCTACGAAGCAGGCTCCGTCGACGGGGAGCCCTTCCTCGCCATGGAATACGTCGATGGCGTCGATGCCTATCGCTTGCTTCGACGCTCGCAGACGGAGCAACGCCCCATCCCGCCCGACGTGGCGATCTTCATCGCGCACGAAGTGTGCTCGGCGCTCGCTTGCGTGCACACCGCGGTGGACGACACGGGACATCCGCTCGCGGTCGTGCACCGTGACGTGACGCCATCGAACATCTATCTCAGCCAGGAAGGGCACGTGAAGCTGGGGGACTTCGGGATCGCTCGGCTCCTGTCGCGTGACTCGGCCCCCCCGAACACGCACCCTCTCAAGGGGAAGTTCGCCTATCTGAGCCCCGAGCAGGTGGCGGGAGAAGACTTCGATCATCGGGCAGACCTGTTCTCCCTCGCCGTCGTCCTGGCCGAGCTGTTGATCAACCAACCCTTGTTTCCAGGCAGCGGGCAACTCGCGGTGCTGCTCGCGATTCGCGACGGGCGGATCGATTCGCTGCGCGACAACGCGCACCTCGTCCCCGCCGGCTTGATGCCCGTGCTCGAGCAGGGGCTGGCGCGTGCGCCCGCGAACCGCTTCCGATCTGCCGAGCAATTCCGACAGGCTCTCGAGCCCTTCGCCGCCTCCGAGCCAAGGCTCTACCGCGAGGCGCTCGGTAGAGCCGTCGCGTGGGCCCGCAACGTCGCTTCCCCCCTGCACGCACCCTTGCGGCCCGGTCGCGGCAAGCGCTCGCTGGACTCCAGGCCGCCCCGGGATCCCAGGGCGGTGACTCCCGTGGCTCGGGTTCGCACTCGAGCCGGAGAGACGCTGGGTCCTTTCGCCCTCGCCAAGCTCATCGAGCTCACGGCAACCGCCCGACTCGACGCGCAGGACGAGGTGGACATGCACGGAACGGGGTTCGAGAAGCTCATCGACATCCCGGAGCTCGAGCGACACGTTCCGCCCTCCACCGCCACGACCAACCAGCTCAGCGGCCCAGGGGTCCCCGACTACCGCGCCAACCTGGCGAGCACGCCGATGCTTCAGGTCTTCGCCAGCATGCTCAAGAACCGCGAGACCGGCGTCCTGTTCGCCGAGCGCACCCGGGACACCGGAGTGTTCACGCGCAAGGAGATCTACCTCGCCCAGGCGAAGGTGATTCACGTGGCTTCCACCGACCAAAGCGAGCTGTTCGGCGAGTACCTCGTGCGTCGCGGCCTCATCGATCGGGAAGAGCTTGACCTCGCGCTGGCCGTGCTGCCCAGGTACAACGGTCGTCTGGGCGACACGCTCATCGCCCTGAACCTCGTCGATGCGGTCCAGATCTTCCGGGCAATCCGCGACCAGGGTCGCGACCGCATCACCGACGTGTTCACGTGGCCGGCTGGCACGGTCTCGTTCTATCGCGGCGTCTCGCCCAGTCGTGTCGAGTTCCCCCTCGACCTCGACCTGGCACCGCTCATGGTGGCAGGTCACCGCGCCGCCCTGTCGGATGAGGACGTCGTGAGGATGCACCAGCGCCAGATGGACGATGTGCTCGTGGGGGTGGAAGAGATTCCGGACACGATGCGGTTGGCCGCCTGGCCCCCTGAGGTCCTCAAAGTCGTTGGCGCGGCGGGGGATGGGCGCGCCCAACGGGACATCGTCGGATCGCTGACGGCCGCGCGACTCATCAACGTCCCCGCTGCCTTGCGCGCGATCGACGTGGCCTGTGTGGCCGGGTTGCTGGACCGGTTGCAAGGGGGCCGCTAGCCGCGGCTCACACCAAAACGCCTCGCCTTCGGTTCGGATCGCCCATATCAAAAGTGTTCTTCGAACTTTGCTTGAAATGAAGCACGAGGATGCTGGTGCTCGCGCCTACCACGCGTTCAGCTCGCCCCCGGACAGAAGGGCATGCCTGCATCGGGAAGGAACGGGCTCGATGCCATTGCCTTGTTGCACCTGACCTCATCAGCTTCGCTCAGCGTGGAGGCAACAAGCCCGTAGGCGCAATGGGACCAGTCGCTGCCCTCCACAACCTTGCTTCCCCCAACCTGTGCCGCGAACAAGTCCCCGTCGGGGCTTACGAGGCAAACGGGGTACAGCCCGGAGCTAGGCGTTTCCGGAAGCGTTTCGCGGAGGCAAATGGTGTTCGGAAAGTCTGATAGTTTACCAAAGCAGCCGGGATCCTCTTCATAGGCGTAGCCTGATAGCCCTTTGCAGCGGGTCGAAGGCTGGTCCGACTCAGAACCAGAGGAACCTTCGCCCCCGCAGCCGCAGCCGAGGCCGACAACCATCCACATCCCCGTCCACCACTTCATGGAGCGTCTCCTCAATCCCCTTTGTGCTACCCCAGTTTCCGACAGCGTGCCACGCCGATTACCACCGCGCAGGCACAGGCACCGTGCCTTGGCTTTCTGGATCCGCCGCCCACGAAAGCTGGTTGTGCAGCGAACAGCTGGCCAAAGAGGCCAGCTCCTTAGTGGCCGCGCAACAACAATGGAACCCTCGTCTCGAGCCCGAGCCCGAGCCCGCGGGATGGACCAATCCGTCGTTTGGAGGCCCCTTAGGCCGATTTTGAGCGCGTGATCGTGGCGTCGGAGGGTACGACTCGACGGGGACGTTACGTACGCTCGCGCTTGCGGTACGGGATGCCGAGCTTCTGCATCCTGTACCGCAGTGTGTTGGCGTTCACCGCGAGCAACTCCGCGGCGCCGCCGGGGCCGTGGATCTTCCCCCCTGTCATTTCGAGGACCTTCGCGATGTGTCGCGCAGTCACCGACTCGAGGTCGAGCGGTCCCTCCTCTGCCGCAGGCCCAGCCGCGGTGGCAGCCTTCGAGAACGGGGTACCCAGATCATCGAACCGCAACGGCTCTCCGCGGTGCAGGATCATCGCGCGCTCCACGACATTCTCGAGCTCGCGTACGTTGCCAGGCCAGTCGTGGGCCCTCAGGACGTCAATGGCGCCGGTTGCAAGGCGGGGAACGGTTCTGAACTTCAGATCGCGTGTCTTGCGCTCGATGAAGTGCTTCACGAGGTCGGGGATGTCGCCGCTGCGCTCTCGCAGTGGCGGGACGACGATCGGGAACACGTTGAGTCGGAACCACAAGTCCTTCCGGAAGCGCCCGGCTTCGACCATGGCCGCCAGGTCCCTATTCGTTGCAGCGACGACGCGGATGTCCAACGGGATGCGCTCCGTTCCGCCCAAGCGCTCGATCTCCCGTTGCTGAATGACCCGCAAGAGCCGCACCTGCGCGTCCAAAGGCATCTCCCCGATCTCGTCGAGCAGAATCGTGCCCTTGTCAGCGCGCTCGAAGCGGCCGCGCTTTCTCGCCACCGCGCCGGTGAACGCTCCCTTCTCGTGGCCGAAGAGCTCGCTGTCGAGCAGCGACTCGGGGATCGCCCCGCAGTTGACGGCGACGAACGGCCCGTCGCGGCGCGTCGACGCGAGATGGATGGCGTTGGCGATCACGTCCTTGCCCACCCCAGTTTCGCCCGTCAGAAGCACAGGGCTGTCGGTCGGCGCGACCTGCCGGACCTGCCTCATCACGCCGAGCAGCCCGTCATCGGCACCGATGATTTCCACCCCCGCCAAGTGCAACAGCTCCCGGTGCAGGAACCGGTTGTCGTCGGCGAGCTTGTCTCGTAGCCGCAGCACGTCCTGGTGAACCAGGGCGTTGCGCAGGGCGATGGCGAACGGCGCCGCGAGCGGCGAAACCAGCCGGCAATGGTCGTCGGTGAACCGATCTTGCCCTTCCGCGATGAACGCGACGGCGCCGTAGAGCGACTCGCCAGCAAACAGTACCATGGACACGAATGACACCGCGCTCGCCTCGTACCCCATGTCGCGCAACAAACTCGCCGTGAACGGGCTGGCGACCGAGCCGTTCGTCGCCATCGCCCGCCCAACGGGAAACGTCTCACGGAGGATGCGCGCCAGGTCTCCGGGGTCCGCGTGCGGCGTCGTCAAATCGAGGGAACGCCCCCCGTTCGCGTCGGCCTTGACGATCGTGCGCATCGCCCCTTGCGCCGGATCGAAGAAGGCGAGGAACACCGCGTCCACCGGGACGAAACCGCGCATGTAGGCGAACGTCGCCTCCAGCGCCGTCTCGATCTTCAGGTCCCCGCAGATCCTCAGGGTCGCCTCGCGAAAGAATTCGTTCTCTTCGCTCATCGCGGTCGCGATTCCGACGCTGTCGTCGTCACGGCTATTCGCCATCATGTAACGAATTACGAAATACGGCAACCCGAATCACCGCGGGCCGCAAGGCCGCTGCGGCCACACGCGCTATCTCGCGGTCTCGCCGGCCTTTCTCGCGGCGGCACGGTTGCTGCTGTCAGGGGAGCAAACGTCTTCATCACCTTAGAGGCTGTCGATGAGGAAGAGACAACCCGCGATGAGCATCCCGCCGACAAACGAGCAGCGGCGTCGGAACATCGTCAAAGCCGCGACCGATCTCTTCCTCGCCCGGGGGTACGCCAACACCTCGTTGGGCGACGTTCAGCAGACTCTCACCGACGCGAGCCTGGACGTTCGTCGCTGCTTCCCGACCAAGACGAAGCTTTTGATCGCGGTCGTGGCGCAGCTCGCAGACGATTACGGCCGGAGGCGGGAACGGGAGCTGGAATCGTGTAGGGGCGATGCGTTGGAGAAGATCCAACTCCTGCTCGCGCTCGATGGGCCGTCTGTGCGAGGCGCGCTCTTGCGCAGCCACGGAAACGGGAACGTCAAGCTCGTTGTTTGGTTGTTGACCGCTCTTGCCGAGCGGCTGACGCCCATTCTGACCCGCTTGATTCGCGAGGGATGCGAGGGGGGGCTTTTCGAGACGCGGTGCCCGGCGGAGGTCTCAGCGTTCCTCTTTGCAGGATTGCAGTTCCTCACACATCGAGGGCTGCAGCCCGGCGAAGTACACGTCGTCGCGCGCCGGACGCGGGCGCTCCCGTCCATCGTCGAGTCCCTGCTAGGCGCGGCGCCGGGTTCGTTCAACTTCTTGTCAGGAGAACCCCAACGGGGTTCGCGGCGCGAGCCAGGCCCACAGGATGGATGAGCTCAGCTGCATCAGGACCAATAGACGGAACGCGACAAAAGAAAGGACGACCACATGACATCGCAAACGCGCCGACAGGCGGGCACGCAAAGCACCGGCAGCAGGTACCCAGTCAGGGACAGGCTGTCGTTTGTTTGGCTGGCACTCGCCTTCGTCGTCTCGCTCTTCTCCAATGGCATGTACATCGTGCCGATCGCCGCCTGGCTCGCGCCTGTCTTCGTGCTGCGCTTCGTTCGCACGCAGCGCCCGGTGCCAGGCCTGCTTGCTGGCTACGTGGCTAGCGCACTCGCCTTCTACATCTACTGGCGGCCGGCATTCCTCGACGCAGGCACGATGTTCACCGTCTACAGCGTTGCGTTCGCGCTGCTCTTCTTTCTTCCTTTCGTCGTCGACAGGCTGCTGGTGGGGCGCGTGCCCGGCTTTCTGGGTACCCTAGTCCTGCCGACCGCCTGGGTGTCGGTCGAATACGGCCTCCACCTCGTGTCTCCTCTGGGCACCTTCTTCTTGACCCCTTTCTCCCAAGGAGGAGCCCTGCCGCTCCTGCAGATCCTGTCGATCACGGGCATGTGGAGCATTACGTTCTTGATCGGCTGGTTCGCTAGCGTGTTGAGCTATGCATGGGAAGCGGGTTTCGACATGCAGCGCGTGGGGCGGGGAGTCGCCATCTACGCTGGTGTCCTGGCCTCGGTGCTGCTCTTCGGCGGCGTTCGCCTGGCGCTGCTTCCCCCCTCCGGCAAAACGGTCAAGGTGGCAGTCCTCACGACGAACGTGAACAAGGAGTTCTGGCCGGAAGGTGAGAATACGCCGTTGGACGAAGGCCTGTTGGCCGGTGCCCTGAGCACCGGGGATCGCCAGCGCGTTGGGCAGACCATGGCAGAGATCAACGAAGATCTGCTAGCGAGAACGCGCGAGCAAGCTCGTGCCGGCGCGAAGATGGTGACATGGAGCGAATACAACGCAGGAACCTTCGCCGACGCGGAGGCGGAGTTCTTGGACCGGGCAAGACAGGTAGCTCGCAAGGAGAAGATCTACCTGGCCTTCCCGTTGATCGTGTTGGAGATGGACCCTGCCAAACGGCCATCGCCCGAACGGCTCGTCACCAACAAGTCGGTGATGATCGCGCCGGACGGAGCCATCGCCTACCAATACGTGAAGCACAACTTGCTGATCGGCTGGGAAGCCGACCGGGCGATCCGAGGACCTCGGCTGATCAACAGCATTGACACGCCCTACGGACGGGTCGCGAGCGTCATCTGCCTAGACATGGACTACCCCAGCTTCATGCGCCTGGCGGGGCAGCAAGGAGTCGACATCGTGTTGAGCGGCGCTATCGACGGCACGCTGGCCACCAAAGGCAACCCCGTCCACTCGACCATGGCCTCGTTCCGCACCATCGAGCAGGGCTTCTCCTTGGCGCGGGCCGGTGTCTACGGCTCCAACGTTGCAGTCGACTACCAAGGACGCCTGTTGGGGACGTCCGGCTACTACACCGCAAGCGACCGAACCGTCGTGGCGCAATTGCCCACCAAAGGCACGCGCACCATCTACTCGTATATCGGGGACGTTTTCCCGAGGGCCTGCTTGGCGCTGCTCGCCGCGCTGACGGCGTACGCCGTGATTCTCGGTGCACGCCACCGCAAAGCCGATCAGTCGTCGAATCTGCGAGTTGCAGCAGCGAAGGAGGAGTCATGAAACGGACTCGAAGGTTTGTGAACGGATGTGCGCTCGGCGCGACGGCCGCTCTTGCGGCGGTCACTTTCTGGTCCGCGCCGGCATCGGCACAGCTGCCCCCCTTGTTCGAGTTCACGGGGCAGTACTTGCCTCCATCCGACGTCCCAGACACGCCCGGTCTGCGGGCACAAGTGGCGAGCTACGACGTGGCGGTGAACGTGCCCGTGCCGCTCGGAGAGTCCACGTTCCTGATCCCGGGGCTCGCGCACCACACGGAGGGGATCAGTTACCAGGAGAGCCCGCCCGGATTCATCCCGGTGCGGACCCTGCGCTCGTTCGACGCCTCGCTGCTCTTCACGCAGATGCTGAGCGACCACTGGTCGGTCTCGCTACGCCCCTCCGTGGGTCTGGCGGGCGACCTCGAACGCATCGACTCAGGCGTGTGGCGCTATGGGCTCGTCGCCATGGGGACCTATGTGTTCGGCGACGATCTGGTGATCGGAGGCGGCGGCCTCGTCAGTTGGTCGTTTGGCGAGGTCCTTCCGCTGCCGCTCTTCTACCTCGATTGGCGCCCGACCAAGTCCTGGCGGTTCGAGACGAGCGTACCGTCGTTCGCTGCCCTCACCTTCGCGCTCGGTGACCGCTGGGAGCTTGGCGCGCAAGCGGACGTGGCAGGAAACTCATACGCGCTCCGAGGCGACACCGTCGCCGTGCCTTGTGCGGCGGGCGGCGAGTGCGTTGACCACGTCGCGTACTCGGTCATTGCCGCCAGCGGCTCCGTTCGGTTGCGGACGTGGTCGTCGTTGTGGCTCTCCGCGAGCATCGGACATACGCTTTGGCGTCGGTTTGAGCAAAAAAACGAGGGCGGACAGACGGTGCAGTCCGGCCCGATCAACCTGCCAAACGAACCGCTGTTCCGGGTTGGTCTCACCTGGCGCATTCCCGAGGGGGACTCGGCCGAGTGACCAGCCCTCATGCGTCTTGCCTGACCACTGAGGACACCTCTTCGCGCCCATGCCCGACATCATGCGGGACGACATGGCGTTCATCGACCGCATGCACTTCTATCCCCCGGGTTGGGAGATCCCGAAGATGCGGAATGACCTGTTGACGAACCATTACGGGTTCGTGGTCGACTACCTCGCCGAGGCGCTCCGGGAGATGCGCAAGCACAACTTCACGGAGATCTTCCACCGGCACTTCTCGCTCGGGGCCCACCTCAATTCCGATCGAGAACAAGCGCAACTTCCTCGACGTCAGCGCAGACATCATGGAGCAGGTGGACCCGATCTTCTTTGGTGATCCGAAGACGGCGGCGGTGAAGGTCTTGGGAGGGGGCTGAACCCCTACCCCCCCATCCGCTCCACCAACTCCCCCACCGTAGCCCCCTCCGACCCCAAGAGCTCACGCACGCTCTCGGGAAGGGCCGAAGCGTACTTCGACGTATCCGCGTCCTCACTGCACACGAACTTGCTGCGGTGGTCCGGGACCCAGCTGTCCGCCAGCGCCGAGGGCGAGGCCGTCCCGCCGAGCTGGACGAGGGCGCTCCCGGGCAACGCGAAGTAGCCAGGCACCGTGTCCTTCCAGCCACACGCGCGACGAATGACGTGCAGCCAGAAGCACAGTGTGAGGTCCTCGGGATCGCTGAGAGGCAATCGAACACTCAGGGCCGTGGGCGGCGCCTCCTGGCCGCGGAAAGGGGCCGTCGCTTCGAGGATGGTGTGCAAGGTCGCCTCCGAGGCGGGGCCGATCAACCGCTCCAAGAGCGCGCCGAGGCTCTCGCGGGACGCCCAGTCCTCGTACTCTTGCGCCTGGCGTTGGACGTCCTCCAGATCGGGAGGCTGCAGGTCCGCCAGCAACTCTTCGAGCTCCTTGGGAGAAGACACGGCCAGCGCGCGCGGCAGGGCACGCGACGCCCGATCGAAAAACCCCGCGAAGGCGAGGGGAGCCGCGTGCGCCCACGCACCCGCGTCCCGCACGGGCACCACCGCGGCCAGCGTCAGCGGGAACTGACGCCCCACCGAATCCGTGCTCGGCACCACGACCCCGGTGAGCACCGCCTCGCCATGAATCGACCGCAAGACGAAGCGCAAGGGCGGCTGGTTCCCCATGCCCTTCCACGCCTCGCTCCGGTGCGTCGCCCCGAACTCGGAGGCCTTTCCGAGCCAGCTCTCCAGCTCACCCGCGGCGTCGTCCCTCGCCCCGCAGCGCATGAACTCCGGCCACGCCGGCACCTTGCCGAAGCCGATCACCGCAGGCCCCCGACGACGCAGCTTGTTCAGCCAGGAGAACAACCGCTCACCTGCCCCCTTCGCTGATCACCCGGGGACACCGATAGTCGTCGAAGAAACCCTTGCGGAAGGGGTGATTGGACCGCGATGGCTTCAGGTCCATCTTCACCTCCGCCTGCTGGGACTCCGACGTCCACGTGGCAACGATCGTTCTCGCGTCGCCCTGCCTGCCGCCTGCCGTGCCCGGCTCGAGCTTGGCGCGCGCGAGCAACCGGAACAGCCCGAAGTCCCCTTCGTTGAGGATCTCCTCCACCAGCCCGGAGAAGCCCCGGATTCGCACCTTCGCGCCCCGGACCTTCGCCTCCTTCGCCGGCCAGACCACCGTCATCCAGTCCTCGGGCGTGTTCTTGTACGTGTGAGGCTTGCCGTCGATCTCGAAGGTCACCTCCGCCACGTTGGGGCTCACGGAGTGCAAGTTGATCTGGAACTCGAGCGACGGCGTCTTGCTGCCCTCCTCGAAGAACACGTTCGTGATCTCGTCGCTCCGCTTGAGGAAGCTCAAGAACCCACTGCTGTAGGGTGTCCTGTGCTCGAAGCGCTGGGCGGGAATGAACTCCCCGCCACGCTTCTCCACGGAGGCCTTGACGTTCTGGCCGTAGAACGACCAGAGCGTCCCGGTCTCGGGCCGGAAGAACTCGGTGAAGTCCTGCATGGAGGCGTCGCGCTGGCCGCTGCCGAGGAAGGGATAGCTGCCGTGCAGCTTGGCGAGGCACTGCCGGTACACGCTAATCTCCCAGAACGCCCCGGACACGCCCGCCGCGTCGTGCACCACGCTCGCCCAGCTGAGCGTGATGGGCTTCAGCAACAGGTCCTGCAGCAGGTCCCGGGTGAACGCATCCTGCTCCGCGAGCAGCTTGACCGCCGCGCGATACGCATCCTGGAACTCCGTCTCCAGCGCCTTGATCTCTCCCCGCGCGTCCGCACCCTTCTGCTTGTGATCGGTCAGCGCCGCCACCAGCTTGCTCAGCACCCCCTGGTACTGTCCCAGGTTCGTCGGCGTGGGAGGCGCGTCCGGCTTGGTCGGCACCGGAGGCACCGAGAACTGAATGTACTGACGGAACTGCCGCTCCATCGGAGAGGGGTAGTGGGGCTTCGTCGTCAAGGCCCCCGCATCGCCCGCCTTCAACGCCTTGGCCGCGTCCGTCAGCGCCTTCAGGTCGTCCTTGAGGGAGCCTTCCATCCCCGCTTCTTCCGGCGTCAGGTCGAGCACCATGTTGTCGTGCACCGTCCGCGCGAGCCGCAGATACGGCCACTCCGGCTCCGTCAACGCCAGAAGCTCCGGCAACGCCTCGTCCACGTTCGCCGGCTTCACCACGTCCAGGTCCCGCAGGAACCGCTCCCATGCATGGTTGTACTTCTCGAAGTACAGCTTGCGCACGTCGGCCACTGCCTTCTTCGGGTCGAAGGCGCCTTCCCCCAACACCCACACTTCCCCGGCGAGCGTCCTCTCGAGCACCTCGAGCTCTTTCTTCACTCGCTCCCAGCCGAGCCGCGTGTACACCCCGTCGACCTCGATACCGGTCCGGGACGTCACGTACCGGCTCGCCGCCGTGGCCCCGAAGATCGTGGTGCGGGTGATCGGAACCGTCCCGGGGCGTACGACCCCCATCAATCGCTCGTAGTCGCCGAGGATGCGCGGCGTGTTGCGCAGCTGTCCGCGCGCCTGGGCCACCATCACCTCGTCCCGCTGCGCCGGGGCCACACGCTCCGCCTTCTGCAGCTCGAAGTACTTGCGAATCAATGCCTCGGAAGGAACCCGGTCCGCCGGGTCCACGCGCAGGTACTCCGCCCAGTCCGCTCCGAGCGGCGGGGTCACCCACCCCACGTCGAGATGCTCGGTCTCCGTGAGCATGAGATAGGTCTTCAGCGTGTTGTAGTAACGGACGTAGATCTCCGGGGAGACCGCGCCCGCGCGCCCTGCGGCGTGGAACGACGCGAGCCGCTGCTCCAACTGGGCCTTCATGGGCGCAACGAAGCTCACGCCCATGCTCGCCGTGAACTTCGTCTGCACCGCAGGGCGCAGCGTTGCTCCCGTGTACATGCCGAACCGATGGTTCAAGTCCGCGCCGTCCTCGTCCCAACGGTCGAGGAGGTCCAGGTGCCTCTTGAGCCCGGATAGCGCGTCGATGCGATCGGACAGGGTCCCTCGATCGGTCGGGTCGACGACGCTCACCCGCTCTGCCATCGAGGAGCTGTCCTTGATCAGCTCCCTGTTGTTGAGGTACCCGACCAGGCCCGGCAGGGCGATGCCGGTTGCCAGCACCACAGCACCCCCGCCGAGCCCCACCTGCAGAAACATCCGACGGCGTGCTTCCACGGCCGTGCGGGCCGCGAGGTGCCGGTCCGGGAACACCACCTTTTGGAACATCTCCGTCAGGAAGTAGCTCTTGGGCTCGACCGCCTGGGCCGCCGGAGCCGCGTCGAAACCGAGCCCGAAGGCGCGGGCCATGCCCGCCATCACGCGGTCCAGAGGCCGCCCTTCCTGCGTGCCGCTCGTGAAGTACGCACCGCGCAGCAAGGGTGTCTCTTGATACGCATTCTTCTGGAACAACGTCCCAAGGAACACGCAAAGATCGTTCTTCAAGGAGGCGAACTCGAGCGGGAACTGCAACACCTTCGCGCGCGCATCCGCACGACGCGTCGCTCGCATGCGCCCGATGGCCCTCGCGTGCACCTTCTCCGTGAGCAGGTCGAACTCCTCCGCGAACGCCTTGGCCGGGTCGAAGTCCTTCGAACGCTGGATCTCGAAGCTCGTTCCCCAGATCTGCGCACGCTCGCTCTTGCGAAGGTCCTCCCAGTACTCCACGAACCCGTCGATGAGGTCCAGCTTCGTGAACACCACGTACACGGGCACCACCATCTGCAGTCGCGAGATGACCTCGTCGATCCGCGCGCGGAGGATTTGAGCCGTCTGCTCGATCCGCTCCTCGGTCTGTCCGGCCAGATCCGTCACGCTGATGGCGACGAGCATCCCGTTGATGGGAGCCTGGGACCTGTGCTTCTTGAGCATGTCGAGGAACGCGAACCACTCGTCGTGATCGTCCTCGTCGGTGGCGTAGCGTCCTGCGGTGTCGAGCAAGACGGCTTCGTTGGTGAACCACCAGTCACAGTTGCGGGTGCCGCCGAGGCCTTTGATGCCGCCCTGGCTCGGGTCGAGGAAGGGGAACACGAGGCCGGAGTGCCGCAGGGCCGTGGTCTTTCCGGCGCCCGGGGGGCCGACGATCATGTACCAGGGCAGGGAGTACAGGGCGCCTCCGCCGGAGGCCACCGCGAGCTTGGACTTCTTGAGGGCAGCGATGCCCTGCTTCATCTGCTCCTGCAGGGCAAGGATCTCGGCGCGACGGTCGGGGCGCGCGGTGGCGGCTTGCATCTCCGCCTGGGCGAGGATCTCGCGCTCGAGGGCCTTGGCGGCGCGCACGGCGCGGATCCTCCGGAACGCGAAGACCCCGACCACGGCGAGCACGATGAGAACCGTCAGACCGATCTCGAGCAGCAAGGGCCAGGCGAGCAGCCAACCCCCCACCCAGATACCGGCGATGAGCAGCACGGCGAGCAGGATGATCCACATGTCCCGTCACCTACCTTCCGTGCTGCCCTTGGACAGGGCAGCAGCGGTCTGGTTCATGGTCGACGCGGCGTCCGAGGCGGACGAGCCCACCGCCATTCGCAGGCCCGCGTAGCCCAGGACCGCGATCAACACGACCGCGATGGCGACGGGGACGACAGGCAATTGTTTGCCGGCTCGTCGGCGTCCGCTGTCCGAGGGGATCCCGTGAGGGCTGAAGACGTCCTGCGTGGGCAGCAGCCTGGAGAGCTTGGCCGCGAGGGTCTCGATGCGCGCCTCGAGGGCCTCGGGGTTCTTGATGGCGTAGATGCCCTGGAACCCGAGCACGAGGCACAGGTAGTACAGTTGCATGACGTGCGCCCGCTCGGGCCGGCTCTCGATCGCGGCGAGTCGCGTGAAGAACCCTTCGCCCGCCGTGGTCTCGTTGAAGTACACGAGCTGCAGCGGCTCGAGCATCCACTCCTGCTTGCCGTCCCACGGGGACTGCAGGATCTGCTCGTCGATGAATGCGACGATGGCGTAACGAATGTCGTCGATGTCGTCGCGGGACAGTCCGGCGCGGGAGCCCTTGTCCGCCACCTGTTCGAGCAGGGAGGCGGCCCGTTGCTTGAGCTCGAAGGCGGGGGGCAGATCGGCGGAGGTGCCGAGACGCGCGGCGAGCGCGAGGGCCTCCCCGCACGACCAGTACACGGCTTGCAGCTGCGACGATGGCGAGGTCATGGCGTTCCGTGGGATTCGATGGCGTACAGCTTCATTGCCAACGCCTGCGGATCAAAGGGGTGGAACAGCGCGAAGGTGCCCGTGGAGGCGATGTCCGGCCAGAAGTCCTGCGTGCGTTGCAGTCGGAAGAACGTGATCCCGGGCTTCACCGGCAAGGCCGACGGGGGCCGGTACTCGAGCTCGATCTGCGCCCCGTTCACCGCCGACTTCAGGATCGCTTGGATCTGGTTCACCGAAGCGATCTTCATCATGCGCGGCAACCGCTCCCGGATCTGCGCCTCCGGCAAGGTGCCCGACACCGCCAGGTAGAAGTCCGAGCCCATGATCTGCTCGCCCGTCGAGCGACCCACGAACACGCCGTCGTCCCGCCGCTGTAGCGCCACCTCCACGTACCGCTCCGAGATGATCGACTCGAGCATCCTCGAGGCCATATCGAACATCGGCAAAAACGTAGCCCCGAGGTCGAGGTAGTCGAACTTGGGGATCGCCGTCGGGTCCACGTCCGTGAAGGAGCAGAGGCGCCCGATGAGGCCCGAAAGTACCAAGTACGCCTGCTCGGGGTGCAAGGTCCCCGCATCGACGATGTGAGAGAACACAGGGATGTTCGCGTTGAGCAGGTCGAGGAACAGGAAGCGCAGCGTGTCGGAGGCGTCGACCTCGATGGATCCTGCGGTTCGCTGGCGGCGCGACTGCGCGAAGGACCGCTGGCGCGCGGTCATGATCGCGAGCAGCCCGCGGAAGCCCTGCACGAGCCAGGGAGAAGCGCTCATCCGCAGGCAGGGAGGAACACAGCTCGGCCGCAGCTGCACCGTCCCGGTCGGCCCGCGCACGAGCTGCCCGATCCGGATCGCGTCGAAGGACCCCTTCACCTCGTCGCCGAAGAGCAGACGAAGAAGCGGGCGCGCTCGATCGAGCGGCTGCTCCCCCGTGCCCGTGTTCGCGTCCACCACGAGCTCCTGCTTGCGCACGTACCGGGCCACGTGAATGGCCGAGCCGTCGAGATCGACGTTCGTGGCGCCGAGCATCTCGTGGACCAAGGCCACGCTCACGTCGAGGGACTGGGCCTGCGGGGAGAACTCCGAGGCGAAGGACCGCGGCGGGATCGCGTCAGGCTTGCCCTCGTGGCAATCGAGCGTGGTCCCGTCGGGCAGCACAGCGGACAGGTGCGACACCATCAGCTGGTTCGCTGACAGCGCGCGCTCGTCGATCTCCACGTGCGTGACACCCCAATCCCACGGCAGGGCCGCACGCAGGCGCTCGCCGAGCAGCGCCTCGTGGTACCGGTCCAGCTGCTGAAAGTGGTGCTGGGTGACGAACAGTCCTTCGGTCCAAACGAGCTTGTGAATCATGGCTTGCTCGCAGCAGGTGAGGGTGGCGCTTCCCCTGCCGACTTGCCGAGCTGAACGACACGAACGCGTCGCTCGTCGGTCACGTCTTGCAGGTGCTGGGAACCTTCCTCGACGCGGGTGTCGTCGAGCCAGATAGCGAATTTGGGGTTGGGATCGACGCCGCATGCGTCGCCTTCGCAGCCTTCGATGTGGCAGTCGCCTTTGCCGGGGGCGGGCGGCAGCTCGAACGTGATGAACCAGCTCTTGCCCTGGAAGCCGCGGTAGAGCGCGGCCACGACCACGGAGTTGGCGTCGGGGTTGCGCTGGAACGCGACCTCGGTCCGCGTGTTGGGGTAAGCGTAGGTCTCGCCCCGCATGACGATGTCGCTGCCGAGCGCTTCCTTGTCGTTGCGCCACACCTGATCGAACGTGGCGCTGTGCAAGGCGATTTCGTCCTTGAGCTGGTAGACGCGGAGCAAAACGGGGCGCGGCTCGCCCTCGGGGCTCGGGTTGATCGTGTCCGACGCCACGACCGACAGGGATACCTTCTGGACCTCGCACACCTTGCGAGGCTCCCGAACGGGAACGATGGTCGGCTCACAGGATGCGGTCGCGAAGGACAGGAGCAGACAAGCCACCCCAGCCATGGTCCCGCGGAGTTGATTCGATCGAGTGCGGTCCCTCATCGTCACCCTCGACCTGGACTGTTACGACGGCTCCGATCCGGACTCGGACGCAGGGGCCTGGACGCTGGCTTCCCCCGACAGCTGGGCGTATGCACGCACGAAGTCGTGACCGAACACGTGGGAGTAGAGCTGCTTCTCGCTCTCCGTCAGGTCGCCGTGCCGGGACAGAAACACCTTCCACAGCTCGCGGAATCGGTAGGGGCCGAACATCCAGCCCGTGGACCCCTTGCGATGGCGCGCCTCCAGTTCCGCTTCCACGGTGCTGGGCGCGAGCTCCTGCATCAACGAATGAACCCCCCGCATCACGCCGCTCAACATCGCGAGCTGATGAATCATCAAGTCCGCGAACGTCCCCTCGACCGCCTTCTGTGCCGCCATCTGCTCGTCCGTCGAGCCCAGCAGAAGCTCCGCGAGCGCCTGGGGCGCCTTGGCCCGGCTCACGGACGCCGCCGCTCGCCCCGCGGGACTGTCGTGGTAGGGGGTCGCGTCGCGGATGTCCATCTCCGACTTGAACTGCCGGTGCCCGTCGCGCAGCGGGATGAACGTTCGGAAGAACATGTCGAGGGTGTCACGCACGCGCGTCAGGAACTGGATGAGCTCCATCTCCGTTCCAAGGGGCGCGCTGCGCGGGTTGTACAGCGACGACAGCTCGCGGACCGCCTGAAGGGCCACGTACTCGAGGCGTCGGCCCTGAGCGCTCGCATCCTTCTCGTCGATGACGGCACCGTGGTGTTCCACGAGGCGTTTGAACTCGGGCTCTTCGCCGATCCCGGGGAAGTTCTCGCGGGTCCAGGTCAGCAGCTCCTGCTTATGGTCCGGCGCCAGGGAGGTGATCTCGGATGCGAGGGTCTGCAGCAAGCGACCGATCGTGGCGCGGCTCGCCTTGTACGCGTTGATCTGGGAGCGCAGCGGGCCCGTGCCCTCCGTGAGCTTCGCCGGGGGCGCAGGGGCCGCCGACGGTGGCACCATGACGAAGCTCTGGGACGGGTCGACCAGCATCGTCTCCGCCAGGGGCTGGCTCTCGGCGCCGAGCCCGCCGAGCAGCAACCCTCGCTGGGGCGCGCGTGCGGGGACCACGTCGCCCACGTCCTCCACGACCCCCTGGAACGACAAGGCGGAGATGGAGAACTGTCCTTCGCTCGCGGCGAGGTCCACGGGTTCGTGGGCAGGGGCTCGACCGCTCGGCAACGTCGTGCCGTTCTTGCTGCCGAGGTCGCGGAGCATCAGCGCGTTTCCATGCAGCTCGAGCACCGCATGGAACTGCGAAACGAACCCTGGCAGGAGCTTCAGGTCGTTCAGGGGGTTGCGGCCAATGCGCACAGGGAAATGTCCGAACACACGCGTCTCGGTCGAGCCTGTGCGCGAATCGCTGATTTGCAGCTTCAATCCAATAGCCAAGGGGCCGTAGCCTACCGCGAATCCCGTCGTGAGGGGAACCGAATGGCGAAAGGTTCTCGTGCCTCGGGGCAACCCGATGCCGAGGGACCCTTCGCAGCCACGGTTTAGGGCCGAGGGGACCTTCCTCCCTATCCGCGGGCTCAGAGAGGCCGTCTCACAACCGAGCCCGATCCGGAAGAGAAACCACAGAGGTCGCAGAGAGCACAGAGGGCAGAGGGTTTGGTGTTTTCTGGCTCCTTGTGAGGATAGTCTCAGTCGAAGCCCAAGCTCGAGCCGGTCGGGCTTACCTACGTGATCAAGATCTCCGGAGTCATGCAGCCCCCGGACCGGAGCCACTCGAGGGATCCCGGTGTCATCCAGCTCCGCCCCCCAACCTGATGCCCACGGTCGAGCCCCCGCTGCTACACTGCCCCCACGATGGTAGCCCCCGCCGCCTCACGACCGCCCCCCCGAACCGACGAGTCCGTGCCGCTCGTTCGTGACACCCCCCTCGTCCCCTTCACCATCCCCTGGCAGATCCGCCCTCCCGCTCACAACCTCGTCGTCGCGGTCAAAGGGACCTTCGACCTCGTTCCCGGCCAGTCGGCCACCCTCAGCGAGGACCAACCTCCACCCTTCGGCGACCAGCGGTACGACGGGGAAGAAAAGGCGAGCTTGCGGTACGCGTCGGACTTCGTGGTTCACAAGCCGAAGGCGGACGTGATGCTCGTGGGACATGCCTACCCGGTCGACAACCCCACCGTGGCAGCGGTCGGTCTGCAGGTGGGTCGACTGCAGCGCACGCTCGCGGCGTTTGGCGACCGGTCCTGGGGAACGCTGGGCGCCCAGTCCAAGCCGACCGCCTTCGATCGGATGCCGCTACGCTGGGAGCGTGCCATGGGCGGACCCCTTTCCGAAGCCAATCCCGTGGGAAGAGGCTTCAAGACCGGGGTCATGCTGCCGAACCTCGAGCGGCGCGAAGCCCTCGTCTCCTCCCCTCGCGACGTTCCCCCCCCCGCCTGCTTCGGTCCGATGGCGCCGGAATGGAAGAGCCGAACGGGCAGGCTGGGAACCTTCCAGAGCCGCTGGCTCAAGGAACGATGGCCCTTCTTCCCCGAGGACTTCGACTTCTCCTTCTTCAATGCCGCCCCCCTGGAGCAACAGGTCCCCTTCCTGCGAGGCGATGAACCCTACGCCCTGCACGGTGTGCGCCCGGCCAAGGGCGTCCTGTCGGGAACCCTGCCCGGCCTCCAGCCCCGCGTCTTCGCGTACCTCGACCGCGCGGGCGCCTTCTCCGAGGTCGCGCTCAACCTCGACACCGTGTGGTTCGACGCCGACGAGGCCAAGGTCGTGCTCGTGTGGCGGGGCATGATGGTCGTGCAGGACGACGAAGCGTCGGACGTCTCCGTGCTCTTTCTCACCGCGACGAAGGTTGGCGAGGCGCTCTCCCCGCAGCAGGCCCAGGAACGCTTCGCGGTCGCGTCGGGGCCGGGCGAACCGGCGGACAGTCCGCCCGTGCTGCCGATCGAACCCCCAGAAACTCCCGTCGCACCCCCGGTCTCGCGTGCGCAGGTGCTGTCCTGGATCCAGGCCAAGTCCCCCCTCGCGGGCAAGGACCTCACGGGCGTCGACCTGTCGGCGGCGGACCTTCGCGGTGCGGACTTGTCGGGCTGCGTTCTGCCAGGAGCCCGGCTCGAGGGCGCCCGGCTGGAGGGAGCGAACTTGTCCGGAGCCGTGCTCTCTCGCGTTCGCGCGACCGGGGCGTGCTTCGATGCATGCGACCTGTCCGGCGCCGACCTCGCGGACGCCATCTTGGTGAATGCCACGTTCCGCAAGGCCCGCATGGCGGAAGCCAACTTCTGGAGGGCCGATGCTTCGGGCGGTGTGTTCGCGGACGTGGAAGCTCCCGGTGGGGTGTTCGCCAAGGCGATCCTGGCTCGCTGCTCCTTCGAACGCGCTCAGATCCCCAAGGGGGACTTCACCGAGTGTGTCCTCGGGGAGACCCGCTGGAACGGCGCCAAGCTCGACGACGCGAGGTTCTATGGGGCCAAGGGCGATCGCTGCACCTTCGACGGGGCGTCGTTGAAGAGCGCGCGCATGGATCGCGCCGTGCTGCCCCACGCGGACTTCCGAAGCGCTCTCGCCGAAGAGTCTGTGTGGGAGGGTGCGAACCTCCAGGGGTCCAGCCTGCACGGGGCTCGGCTCAGCCGCGCCAACTTCAAGCGCGCCAACTTGGACACGTGCGTGCTTTCGACCGCCGAGGCCAAGGGGACGTTCTTCCGAAAGACGAGCTTACGAGGCGCGAGCCTTCTGAAAGCCAACCTGATGCAGGCGAACTTCGAAGGGGCTGACCTGAGCGACGCGGACCTGCGCGGGGCCAACCTCTACCAGGTGGAAACGTGGCGTGCGAACACTCACGGGGCGAAGTTCGACCTCGCGCTCGTGGCGGGATCCAAGCTGGCGAAGTGACTGGGTTGGTGAGGCGCTACCGCGGCCTTCGCGTGATCGCCGCCCTCATCAAGCTTTCCGTAATCGAAGGCCCCCTGCGACCAGCACGCCACCCAAACCCGTCAGGCACACTGTCCCGAGGACGTACGGCCAAGCCACCTCGACACCTACGTCGGTCATCATCGCGATCATTAGAAGTGCACCCAGCACGCCGATGACAGAAACCACAATCCCAAGCGCAATCATGGGCAAGGAGAGTACGCGCCCCGTGGACTCCTTCTCGTTCGCAGCTTTGGCCTCCGCCCATTGAAGAGAAGGGTTCAGCTTGCGCCGCAGGGCGAATCCGGCGCTGGCCAATCCCATTCTAGATCCAAGTCAAGCGCTCCACGCTGCTTTGGGTCTAGGTTTTTCCAAGGCTGTGAGCTTTCTTTGGGCGAAGTGACTCAATGGGCAGAAGGTCGCGTATACTCGCCCGCAATGCGTTCGCTCGTGCGATGGACGGTCCCCTCCGCAGCCGCTCTTGGAGCCATGACCTGCCTGGTCAGCTGCGCCAACGTGCTCGGTATCGAAGACACCAGCCTGGGAGAAGAATCGGTCCCGATAGGGCGCGACTGGCGCTGTGTCGGCCGCGTGCCCACGCCCACCACCTCGAAGAACATCGTCATCACCGTAAAGGTCACCGACTTCAGCGGCAATGCCCTCGCAGGTCTCGACGTCAAAGCCTGCGCCGTCGCCGCCAACTCCCGCTGTGACAACCCCATCCGCACCGCAGCCTCCGGCCCCGACGGCATCGCCGCCCTGGATGTCCCCGCCAGCGCCGTGCCCTTCACCGGCTATCTGCGACTCGAAGGGGACGCCGAACGCGTTCCCTACATCTCCTATTACTCGAGGCCCATCGCCGAGACCCTCGTCGACCCCATCCCCTTCCTCTCCGTCACCTGGGACGAGCTCGACTCCGCCATCCCCGGCGCCACCGCCATCCCCGGTCGCGGGCACCTGTTCATCAACGCGGCCGACTGCAAGGACGACGACGCCCCCGGCATCCGCTTCGACATCAAGACGAGCAACGCGGTCGATGCCCAGTCCGTGCCGTTCTACGTCACGACCAGCGGCTTCTCGGCGGACGCAACCCAGACGGTCGGAGGCCCCGGGGTCGGTGGGCGCGGCGGCGTGTTCAACCTGGTCGCACAGACGCCACCGTCGCTCGTGCGCTTCGAGGCGACGTCCGACGACACAGGCAGGGTGGTGGCCGCCGCGGACTGGTGGGTCATTCCCGACACTCTCACCACAGGGCGATTGCTCCCTCAGTGAGGCGTCAGTCCGTGGGCTTGCACGGGTACACGTTGTAGGCAACCTCGGGCATGTTGGGTTGCTTGGGCGGTCTGGGCAGCGTGCCGACGTGCAGGAAGCCCACTTGCATGCCCATCTTCATGGCCGCGCGGTTCGTGGCAGCGATGAAGGCGACCACGAACTGCAAACGCGATCGGTCTGCATGCGCCAGGCAGTGCTGAAGCAGCTCCTTGCCGATGCCGAGGTTGTGGTGCCCTGCCTTGGCATAGAGACTGAGCTCGGCGAAGAGCTCGACGACGGCAGGGTTGCTCCGGAACGGGGAGAGGGAGACCCAGCCCACGATCTCCTCTTGGTGTACCGCGACGAAGATCTTGTAGGTGTCGTCCTGGGTCTCGACCTTGTGCCGGAAGAACGTGGGGAAGTCGACGCCGTCGGGCGGGGCCGACCCGAGGCTTTGGCGAAAGCCTTCGTTCCAGATACCGAAGATGGGCTCGACGTCGTCGAGGGTGGCTTGGCGGATGCTGAGCTCGCTCATGGTGCGTCTCGATAGGGGGGATCGGTTGTCCGCGTGTGTTACTCGCGGTCGTCGAGGTTGACGGGTTTGGGCTTGTCCCCCGTCGCCTTCGGAGGGACGCGGGGAGGGGCGTGCGGGGTGGTTGCCGCAGGGGGCGTCGTGGGGGGTGGCGTGGCGACCGAACTCACGGCGGGCGCGCTGGCGTCAGCCATGGGCGCTTCGGTGGGGGGTGCCGCGGGCGTGGCGGAGGGGGCAAGTGTCCGAGTTGCTTCGGGCGCGGCGATGAGAGCCGCGGGTTCGGGTGCGGGGTCCGGCGTGGAAATGCGATAGATGGCCCACGCCGCGCTGAGTGAAATGACGGCGATGCCGCCTGCCGCCAAGGCGAGCAGCCACTTGCGCTGCCCTCCTTCCCCTCCGCTCGACGACGTGCCCCCACCGAAGGCGGTCGACGTGCTCGCGACCGGCGCGGGGCGAGGCATCACGGACAGGGGGCCGTTGCCCGAATCCGAACCGAGACCTGCCGCTTGCAGGATGCGCGCGACCCTCCGCGCCGATTCGATCCCCGCCGGTCCAGCGAAAGGACCGACAGCCAGCGCGAACTCCGCGATGTCTTGGTAACGATCGTCCATGTTGCGCGCGATGGCCTTGCGAACGGCTTCGTCCAGCCCCTCTGGCAGGCCCGGAACCGCATCCTTCAACGAGGGAGCCTCCGTCTCGAGGATCAACGCGCACAGCTGGGGCATCGTGTCCGCCATGAACGGCAACGTGCCGGTCAGCATCTCGTACAGCACGATCCCGAGCGACCAGACGTCCGTCCGCGCGTCGACCGACTTGGCCGACCGCATCTGCTCCGGCGACATGTACAGCGGCGAGCCCATCGCCGTGTGGGTCTGGGTCAAGCTCCCCACACCGTCGCGGTTCGCGATCTTCGAGATGCCGAAGTCGAGCACCTTCACGACGGGCCGCTGATCCGGGCCCTGCGTCAGGAAAAGGTTCGCCGGCTTGATGTCCCGGTGGATGACCCCGCTCGCATGGGCCGCTGCCACCGCCTCGCAGGCCTGCAACAGGTGAAGGATGGCCGTCTCCACGTCGAGAGGTCCGTCCTCGAGCACGCGCCCCAGGTCCCTGCCCTCGAGGAACTCCATCACCATGTACGGCGCGCCGTTCTCCAGCTTGCCCACGTCCGTCACCCGCGCCACGTGCGGGCTCTTGATCCGAACCGTCGCCTGCGCCTCCCGCAGGAACCGCGCCGCCGTCGCCTCGTTCTCCAACAACTCGGGCAGCAAGAACTTCAACGCCACCCGATCGTTGAGCACCGTGTGCGTCGCCTGCACCACGATCCCCATGCCCCCCACCCCAAGTACCCGATCGACGCGGTACTTGCCCGCGAGTACATCGCCTTCCTTGACGTCCACGATCAGCTCGTCGACGTTCGATTGCATGGACGGTCGCATGAAACTCCGAAAACGATGCTAGACGATAGCACGCGCGGGCGGCAAGAGAACCCCCGCACCCTCACAGGATCGTCCGGCGCAGCACCGTCGTCTCCGTGTCCTTGGCCCGGCTCCACACCGGCTTGAACAGCCAGTCCTGACCGTAGCGCTTGCCGTAGTCGTAGTAGTCCGCCTCGACGGAGCTCTCCGGCTGCACGTGCTTGCGCAGCTGGAACCTGAGCTCGCGCCCGAAGTACAGGTAGCCCGTGCGACGCTCCCAGTCGCGCGCGGACCAGCTCTCCATGATCTTGAGCACGTGCGGGTGAAGCCGGTCGTTGTTCCAGATGACGTGGCCTCCGCCCTCCGGGCGCCCGCAATCCTCACTGTCGAACCGCTCGATGAGCCACCCGCCTGCCCCGTCGCTCAGGGACAGCAGGAGGCGCTCGCCTTCGATGTCCACACGTACGTCCTCGCGCGCAAAGTAGATCAGCTCGCCCTTGGCGTTCCGGTCCACCGCGACCATGCAGCCGGCATCGACCTCGGCTACGCCGTAGCCGTGAAGGATGCCGACGTTGCAGTGGGGCTGGCACAAGGCCATCAGCGAGCGCTCGAGGGACTGCGGCATGACGTACCCTCCGACGCCGATGAGCATGGTGTCGGGGAGGATCGGGTTCCTCTTGAGGTGCTTGTAGAGCAAGTCCGCCACGAACAAGGGCTGGCCCAGAAGGAACACGGGCATCTTTTCGAGTGCTGCGAGGTGCAGGGCTCGCGATGCCGTGGCGTGGCTCAGGAACGTCTCCACCAGTACAGCGAAGTCGAAGGTGCCAATGCTTGCGGGGTAACAGTTGATCACGATGGGGGTTCGCGCCTCGAACCCCGCAAGCAGATGCGGCCACCGCTCGTGCACCACGGGCATGAAGCCGCGCCCCTTGTGGAGCGTGCGAAACCCGTAGGGGCCGCGGTCGTGACTGCCCGAGGAGTAAGAGAGACGGTGCCCTGGTTGGAGCTGCATGTCACCAAGCCTTGGTTGGGTAGGGACGTCCTAGATGTGCTCGGCAGAAGAATCAATCCGTCGTCGCCGTCGCCGATCTGGGTTTCGCTTGCCTCTCGGTCAAGGGATCGAGACTTCCGCCAGGCACATCTAGGCCCAAACCAAGCACTTCGGGGTGCTGTTTGAGGGAATTTATCTGAAAAGC
>CAZAWR010000124.1:0-22480 GCA_964488865.1 uncultured Polyangiaceae bacterium
GGCGCTTCGAAGCTAAACAGAATCACATTGATCCGTGCGGAAAACTAGGAACTAGCACTAGCGACGGAGGCCGGAGTCGCGCACTTGCTGCTCCAGGTTCCGGAATCGTTGCGCCATGGCCCGGACCATCGCCGACGTCCAGCCGTTGACGCCGAACCCTTCGCGCATGGTCTTCTTGTCGAGCACCAGGACCGTCGCCGCATCGATCGCCTCGACGGAGGCGGCGCGAGGCTCGTCGAGCAGCAGGGCCATCTCGCCGAACACGTCGCCCGGTTTCATGGTGGCGAGGGTCTCTCTGTCGCCGCCCACCGAACGAAAGGCACGACAGGTGCCGCTCACGATCATGTACGCCTTGTCGCCCATGTCCCCTTCGCGAATGATCAGGCTTCCCGCCTCGTAGCTTTCCGTCGGCAAGTGCATGCCGCCGCGCAGGAAGTCTCGGAGGTCCTTCTGCAGCTCGACGACGGTCTGGTAGCGGTCGGTCTTGGCGGGGGCGACCGCCTTCATGACGATCTCGTTGAGTCTTTGGGGCACGTGGATGCCGAAGGCGGCGGTCTCCAGGGGGATGACCTTCCCGCCCGTGGCGCGAAAGAGTGCGTCGTTGATGTTGCGTGGGCGGCCGTAGGGAGTCTGTCCGCTGACGAGCTCGTAGAGCAGGGCGCCGAGCCCGAAGACGTCCGAGCGCTCGTCCATGTCGTCGGGGTTGCCCAGCGCTTGTTCCGGAGCCATGTGCGTCACGGTGCCGACGGGACCCTGGGCCTCCATCTGGGCGCGCTGTCCGGAAGCGGGCTTGGTCTTGACCAGTCGGGCGAGACCCCAGTCCATCAAGTAGATTTGGCCGAAGTCCCCGACCATGACGTTGTCGGGCTTCAGGTCACGGTGGATGACGCCTCGATGGTGGGCATACGCGACGGCGTCGCAGACCTTGAGAATGATCTCGAGGCCTTGCTCGAGCCGTTCGGCGGAGCCCGCGGGGTGTTCGGGGCTCGCGAGCCACTTCTTGAAGTCGACCCCATGAACGAGCTTCATGGTGAAGTAGGGCACGCCGTTGTCCCCCACGGCGAGCTCGTGCACGGGCACGATGTTCGGGTGCTCGAGCTGCCCCGTGATCTGCGCCTCGGCGATGAACCCGTCGCGGTACATGTCGACGCCAAGGTGGTGTTTGTCCAGTCGCTTGAGGGCGACGTGACGGAGCAGGTTGCGGTCGAGCGCCGGGTGCACGTGTCCCATGGCCCCGTGTCCCAGCTCCGGCCCGATCCGCAGGTGCGGGGGCGCGGGAATTCCCTCTCGCTCCCTCTCGTCGGGCCCCACGCGGTGGTCTCCCCGCACGGGAATCGACTCAATCACGTACACCGGCACGCTGCCGACGTCGTCCTTGTCTCGCGCGCTCATCGAAGTGTCTCCTAAGAAACCAGCTTCCGCACCCTACCACCACGAGGCGGTGCTGCCTGTGGTATTGCCAAGAACGATCAGGGTGCGACGCAGCACACGGTCTGGGCTTCGGTTCGCTGCACCTGTCCGACGATCCCCGTGCCGTCGCTCGGGCAGCTGCCGCCGGTGATGCTCCCGACGATCGCGCCGGAACCGACGGCATAGGCGCCGAATCCCGTGTTCTGGCACGTCCCGTCCAGGGGGTAGAGCCCCTTGGCGGAGCCGGTGCAGCTGTTGTTGTCGTACAAGGCCACGTACGCGTCGCAGACCTCTCCTGAGGCCGCGCCGCACGTACACGCGGACAGGCCGCAGGTCCGATCGTCGGTGAATCCTTGGTAATACGTCTTCTGGTCGGGGTAGGCGCCGGGGCAGGGGATGGAGCCGGGCTGCTGGACGCAGGGCGACGATTCCAGGCCCGCGGGAGGCTTCGGAACGCAGACGAAGCCGGGATCGCACCCTCCGCCGGAGGACGACGTGAAGCACATGTCCACGGCCTTCGTCCACTTGGGGGCGGCCGGACTGCCGGTGACTTCCTTCACGCAAGACCCGGCGGTGGCCATCGACTCCGTGCCCTTCCGCACGCTGCCGATCACCCAACTGTTGCTGAAGTCGTAACACTCGTTCACGGGGACGCCCGAATTGAGTCCTCCGCAGCCAGCGTTGCTCCAGAGGACCGACTGGGTCACCTCGCAGACGCCGTCGTCTGGTTCCCCGCAGCCGCACGAGCAGCCCGTATCGGGGATGTTCAGGGCGGTGTTCATGTCCACCTGCGACGGGTCCAATCCATCGCAATCGGCGGCCGCGGCGGAGACGTCCCGTACGGCTCGGTATCCTGGCCTGCTCCAGCCCGCAGGCGAGTCGGGAACGCAGTAGTACCCCGCTTGGCATGCCGGATCGACGCAGTCGACGAGGCCGTTTCCGTCTTCGTCCTGTCCGTTGGTGCAGTTCTCCGGGACCGGAGACCCGCCGGTGCCACCGGTTGCGCCCGTGCCTCCCGTAGCGCCCGTGCCTCCCGTAGCGCCCGTGCCTCCCGTGGCGCCCGTGCCTCCCGTAGCGCCCGTGCCTCCCGTAGCGCCTGTGCCTCCCGTGGCGCCGGTGCCTCCCGTGGCGCCTGTGCCTCCCGTAGCGCCCGTGCCTCCCGTAGCGCCCGTGCCGGTTGCGCCCGTGCCTCCCGTAGCGCCGGTGCCTCCCGTAGCGCCCGTGCCTCCCGTAGCGCCCGTGCCGGTTGCGCCCGTGCCTCCCGTAGCGCCGGTGCCTCCCGTAGCGCCTGTTCCGCCTGTTCCGCCTGCTCCGCCGGTCGCCCCGGTTCCGCCCAGCCCGGCGTCTTTGCCCGGAGTCGACGTGTCGAGCGCGCCCTCGGTATCCAGGGTGCACCCGACGAATGCGGCTATGAGCGGCGCCGCGATCCAGAGAAGCGCGCGCATGGACATCCTTTCCTTTCGCCAACAGGACAACGGTGAACCATAGCACGCCATGTCCTGAGCCGGGGCAAGGCGGCCGTGTGGGCCGCAGATTCCGCCGAGAGCCGCAGATGGCTTTGGTCCGCCTTGCCTGCCGTGGCCGTCGTACCGTACGATTCGCAACACAGGGGGATTGAATGCACGCGATTCACATCGTGTCCGGTGGCACCGGAGCGTCGGCTGAGCAGGTCGTGCGCACGGTCATGGCACAATTCCCTTCGTCCGAAGTGGCCGTGACCGTGCATGCGGGGATTAGGGACGCCGAAGCGTTGGAAGAAGTGCTCCGCGAAGTCGGGGACGCCGACGGGACGGTGGTGCACACGTTGGTCTCCGCGCCGTTGAGGAACCTTCTGGTGCGGTCGGCGCAGCGACGGGGGATTGTGGAGATCGATCTGGCGGGCAAGTTGATCGAGCGGCTGTCCTGGGTTCTCGACAAGCCAGCGGCGGGGCAACCTGGACGGTACCGCCAGTTGCGCTCCGAGTACTTCTCGCGGATCGAAGCCATCGAGTACGCCGTGGAGCACGACGACGGCAGGAACTCGTCCGGGTGGCCGAATGCGGACGTCTTGGTTTTGGGTACTTCGCGTGTGGGCAAGACGCCCTTGTGCATGGTTCTGGCAACGCAGGGGTGGCGGGCGGCGAACCTCCCGCTCGTGCGTGAAATCCCGCCCCCTGCGGACCTCGAGCATGTTGCTCCCGGCAAGGTGGTGGGGTTGACCATCGACCCCTCCCGCTTGATCGAGCACAGGACTTGGCGTGCGAAGGCGCTCGGGCTGCCGGCTCCGTCGCCCTACGTGGACCTCGCGAGAATCGAGGACGAAGTCGAGGAGGCCAGGCTTCTCTTCCGCCGCAACGGGTTTGCCGTCGTCGATGCGACCGACATGCCCGTCGAGGAGCTTGCCCATGCGGTCATGAAGCGTGTGGAGCGTGGATGACGAGCTGTGCACGTCGCCGGTCATCGTCTTGATCGGACCTTCCACCCGTGCCAGAGTCCGGCCCCCACGAAGCCCATGACGAACCTCGGACTGCTTCCCTCGAGCCTTGCTTTCCTCCTCGCCGTCCTTGGCACGTCCTGCGGCTCGGACCCTGCTACGCAGGCGGCCCCACCCGTCGCGAACGAAGCCGGCGCCGATGTCTCCGATGTCTCCGATGTCTCCGATGCCTCCGACGCTCCCATGACGGAGGCAGCGACAGACAGCTCGTCGGACACCGCGACGGATGCGGGGATGGATGTTGCCGTGGAGTCCGATGCGGATGGGGACACGCCGGTGGACGTTCTCGTGGACTCTGCTCAAGAAGATGTGCCGCTCGGTCCGCCCGCCCGTCCTTCCGGTTTGACCGTCTACGAGGTGGGCAACCCGGCTGACAGCGTGGTCGACCCCTCGGGACCAGCCCTGGTGCTCATGGGCGGGGGGCCCGACGTGGACGAGGCGTTCGCGTGGTGGAGGCAGTATCTGCAGGGCGGTGACGTCGTGGTGCTGCGAACGTCAGGGGGCGATGGCTACAACGACTACCTCTTTGACGAGATTGGGGGGTGCGACTCCGTGGAGACGCTTCTGGTGACCACGAAGGCGCTGGCCGACGACCCCTATGTGGCATTCACGGTCGCCCATGCGGAAGGGATCTTCCTTTCGGGAGGCGACCAGGCGACGTACCTGGAGGCGTGGAAGGGGACAGCGTTGCAGGATGCGGTGCATACCGCGTGGGCCCGCGGCGCGGTGGTGGGAGGGACCAGCGCGGGATGTGCGGTTCTCGGGGAGTTCGCTTTCGCCGCCTATCACGATACGGTGTATTCCGACGAAGCGCTGGCCGACCCCTACAACAGCTACATGACGATGGAGCGAGGGTTCTTGTCTCTCCACCTCGCCGACGGGGTGGTGACGGACACGCACTTTGGGGAGCGGGATCGCATGGGCCGCCTCGTTGCCTTCCTCGCTCGCATCGAGCAGGACGGTTGGGGGAACCCCGTGACGGGGATGGGAGTCGACGAGAACACCGCGCTTGTCGTGGCGCCGGACGGCATGGGCACCGTGGTGGGCAGTGGACACGTCTATGTCGTGAAGAGCCAAGGTGTCCCCCAGCAGTGCGTCGCCGGAGAACCCTTGACCTATGGGGGCCTGTTTTACCACCGGCTGGCCGCGGGCGACTCCATCCACACAGGCACGCTGCAGACGAGCGCGCCGGCCTTGCCACTGAGCGTCGATCTGGGGCAGCTCGTGCCGTCCAACCCTTACTGACGGATCGCCACCTCCTCGAGCACGGTCACCGAGAAGGCCGCTACTTCATAGTCGTTCACGATCCGTTCCGCCTCCTGCGTGTCCCACTGGTTGCACCTCGTCTCGGCCCAGGCCGCCGTGTCGATGATGCGCACCCACGCCTTGCCCTCCGCCTCGGGCACACGGAACCGTTGCCGCTGGGCGTCCATGTTGATCAGGACCAGAAAGTCATGGTCGCCCACACCACTTCCGTCGATCCGGATCCAGACGCACCGATCACCGTCTCCGCAGTCCGAGAAACCGTCCTTGCGCTTGAATTGGTAGGTCACGTCGTCGCCTGCGTCCAGGAACGCGTCTCCGTACGTGCGCTGCCGCAGGCAAGCTTGACTACGACGCAGTCCGATCACGAAGGCCACGAACTGAAACAGCGGATTGCGACCGTCGGTGTTGGTGCCCGCGCCGAAGTTGTCGTGGTAGGCGCCGGCTCCCCCGGTGGGCAGGGCGGTCGGGCTGCTCGTTCCGATCATCGCGTAGTTGTTCCACGTGGCCACGCTGTCGATGTTGTACGCGTTGTTGTTGCCGTTCTGGGTGCGACCCATCTCGTCGCCCCACACGGTCATCGGCACCCCGCGCGAGAAGAACAGGACGGTCCAGAAGTTGCGCAACCGCTGGCGTCGCAACGCCTGGCTTCCCCCCGAATCCCAGGAGTCGTTGGTGTCGTTGCCGCCGTCCGACGCCCCGAACGGCCAGACCGCGAGGTTGTTCTTCTCGTTGTAGCTGACCAGGTCCATCAGCGTGAAGCCGTCGTGCGCCACGATGAAGTTGATCGACCGGTGCGGTCCTCCCTGGTCGTGGAAGCCGTGGTAGTCCCCGTTCACTTGCTCCAAAAACGCCCGGGTGTTGCCGTCGCCCTTGAGGAAGCGCCGGATCGCATCGCGGTAGCGCCCGTTCCACTCGCCCCAGCCGCAAGGGAAGTTCCCGACCTCGTAGCCCCACATGTCCCACGCCTCGGCGATCATCTCCGCGTGCCGGCTCTCCCCGAGGTCGCGAATCCGGTCGAGCAGCGGGTGGGTCTGGAAGAACCGTCGCTGCTCGCCCCAGTGATCTCGATGCGCGGCATCCGGCGTGCGTCCGAGCACCGGCGCGAGGTCGAAGCGAAACCCGTCCACCCCCAGCTCGTCGAGCCAGTAGGTCAGCGAGTCCATGACCAGCGTGTGGGCCACCTCGTTGGAGAAGTTGAGCTGGTTGCCACACCCCGTGGCCCCGTCGACCAGGTAGTTGGTGCTCGTGAGCTGGTAGTACTCCACGGCGTCGAACCCGCCGAAGCACACAAACGCCGTGACGTCGTTGCTGCCCCAGTTGCCGCCCTCCCCCGTGTGGTTGAAGACGACGTCGAGGTAGACTTCCATCCCTTCGTCGTGGAAGGCCTTGACCATCTGCTTGAACTCCCGGGTCGGTCCGCCCGGGGACGGGTCCTTGGCGTAGCGACGGTCCGGCGCGAAGTAGCCGAACGTCATGTAGCCCCAGTAATTGCCGCCCGGGGCGTCGTTGCGGTTGCTGTCGTTGCAGGACTCGTGCACCGGCAGCAGCTCGACGGTGGTGAAGCCGAGGGCCTTGAGGTACTTCGCCATTCGGGCCGCGCCGGCATAGGTCCCGCGCTCGTCGTCGGGCACGTCCTCGACTTGCTCGAAGCCAGGGAAGGCGGCGATGCACGCGCGCAGGGTCGACGCCGAGGGGTGGCGCGTGAGGCCTCGCACGTGAGCTTCGTAGATGATCGAGGACTCAGGCGGAATCCGCGGCCGCGTGCCTGTGGACGTGCGATCCGGGGCGAGCACGATCCCCTTGGGAACCCAGGGGCCGGTGTCGACCTCGCGTCGGACGACACCGTGGTAGTCGCCCCCGCCGGTGGCGTACATGCCGCCGTCGTGACCCGCTGCTGCGATTGCCGGGGCTTCCTTGTCGTGAGATAGCTCCCGCGCGTAGGGGTCGAAGAGCGCCTTGTTGGGGTTGAAGCGGTTGCCGTCAGCGTCGACGTCGCGGTGGAACCCTGCGTTGCTGTTGCCGCGAGACCACGCCGGGTCGAACGGCCAGTTCGGGCCGAAACAGCGGAAGGCATACAAGGTCCCCGGGGGGACCGAAGCGACCCGGGCACGCCAGACGTCGTCCTTCTCATTGCGCTCGAGCCAGTAGTCGTAGCGGGCGGCGGCTCCGATGGGCTGGTCGTAGATCTCGAGCAGGATGCGCGTCGCGTGCTTTGAGTACACCGCGAAGGTCTCGTCGCTCCCGAGAACGTGCGCGCCCAGAGGATAGTCCGCACGACCCCAAGCATCCTGGTCGACCGGCGCCCATGCGCCCGAAGCAGGGTGTCGCGATCCGATCTGCGTGATGGAAGTCATGTCCTTGCCCTTCGGTTCCGCAGCACGTGGTTCACGCGAAGCATACACCTACTGCATGAGCAACTTGTGCGTCTGGTCCTGCGCGTACCGAAGCGCATTGCGTGCGTGCAGCGTGTAGGGGCCGTCGGGGTTGCCCTCGACGAAACGCGCCAGCGGCTCCACCGCCACCTGGGGACGATCGAGGCGAAGCAGCAGCAACCCTTGCACGTAGTCCGTGGGGTACGTCCGGTCCATGGCGCCGAAGGCGGTCACCTTGCGCAACAGGTATTCGTTGGCGGACTGACACCGGCCCTGCGGGTCCGTTCCTTGGGGCACGTGCACGACGGGGTGCCGGAACAGGAAGGCGTGAAACGCGCGCTCCTCGTCGAGGGTCAAGCCGAAGGGTTCGTCCAGCAGTTGCAGGACCTCGCCCCACCGTTTGCGGAAGAGCACGCGCCGGGTCGCGTGGTCGGCCAGGACGCGAACGCCCGAGGCTCTCGGCTGGACCCACCCGGCTGCCCGGGCGGTGCGGGCGAATTCCCCGCCCAACTCTCGCAGCCCCTGGGATTCGACGCCTGTGGCCTCGAAGGCCGCCAGCTCTCGCAAGAAGTCCCGGGTCTGGTAGGCGCGGAGGCGCAGGAGCATCTCGGGGTCCGGGACGGCGCGTAGCTGAGTTCCCAGGATCGACCGCATCTGGTTGGCGGTCGCCCCGTCGCCCGCGGCGGCGGCGAGTCCGTACTGTCGGAAGTATTCCCCCACCTGGCGAACCTCGAAGGGCAGTTCCTGCTTCTCCACCTGGGAGGCCAGGGCGGCGTCCTTTTCGGCCAGATCGTGCAGTCGGGTCACGCTGGGCTGGGGAATCGGGATCTCCTCCGGCAGCCGGGGGCGGGGCACGACCACCAGAACCACGAGCACGCTCGTGACCACGACCGCGAGCCCGGCTTGCCAACCGTCCAACAGGCGGGCGGCGCGCGACATCGACTTGACAGAAGAGCCCTTGCCTCGCGACGATCTCATGACCTACACCTTCGAGAGGACTGCTTCCCGATGACCTGAGGAAGCGGAGCAGGAGCATCCGTGTTCGAAAAACGCAGGCATCCCCGCCAGACTGTCGATCTCAAAGCCTCCCTGCACGTGGAAGACACCGGCGAGGTCATCGACGGCCAGGTTAAGGATCTGAGCATCGGCGGCATGTTCTTCCTAAGTGATAGCAAGCTTCCGTTCGGGACCAAAGTGAAGGTGGTTGTGGCGTTCCCTCCGCCGGGCGGGAAGCAAGAGCTTGCGGCCGTGGTTCGGTGGGGGGCTGCGGACGGGATCGGCTTGCAGTTCGGTCTGCTTGGCGCGCGAGAGACCCACACCATCGCGCTGGCGCTTCCCAAGAGGTAGGGCAGGTTACAGACGCAGCGGCAGCTCGAGCAAGGACTCGACGCGCGCACGGGGGAAGGTTGCCCCTTGTACGACGCCGCTCGCGCAGGTCTGCGCGCGGGGCGACAGGGGCGGGTCGAACCGAGCGAACGCGACGTGTCCGTCGGGGGCCACACGGATGGAGATCCGGGTCTGGACGCGGATCGTCACGCCGTCGGTGTTCGGCACGGCGTTGCGGTGGCAAGCGGTCACGCCCTGCGCGATGCTTTCCAGCGTGGCGGCCGCGAGGTCCGCGGTGAGGACTTCGGGGAGCGCTTCGGGGAGCGACGAAGAGATGGGCGCGGGAGGATCCACCGGTGCTGGGGAGTGTGTGGGTGCCTTCGCGTCCGGGGCCGGTTCGGCCCCGACTTCGACCTTCGGTAGCGACGGAGCTTGCGTGCTTGGCGAAGGCGGCGGAACGAGCGAAATGGGGTCCGAGACCGAGGCAAAACCGTGGAGTCGTCGACTGCGGGCGAGGTCGAACACGCCCGTGGACGGGCCCGTCACGAGCCATCCTTCGGTCACGCCCCGGGAGGCGGGTCCCACGGCCACCGAGCCACGCTCGACCTGCACGCGCAGGGTTCCGTCGCGCAGCTCGACCGAGAACAACGTGCCGTGTACGGAAACACGCAGGTTGCCGGCGCGAACCGTGACGGCTTCGTCGATGTTCTGGCGGGTCACGTCGGCCTCGACCTTTCCCTCGAGCAGGTGCAGGGCGACGCGGTCATCCATGCGCAGGACGCGCAGTCGTCCGGGGGGGCTGAGGCGGAAGCGCGCCCACCCGGCATGCTCGAAGGTCACGGGGTGGTCATCTGCGACCAGCTCGGTCCGGGCCTCCACCTTGCCTTGGGATACGTCGTCCGGCTGGAGAGCCACGAAGGTGGGTTCGAGCGGGTTCCCGGGGCCAGGGGTGCGGGACGCGGTGAGCACCAGCCCGGCGGCGACGGCGGCGATGGCGGCCGCGCCCAGCACGCGAGGCCAGGCGGCGACGGAGGGACGCGGCAGGAGACGAGGGCCGTGTGCGTCGAGGCGCTCGAAGACGCCCTGCTCGATGCGGTCCCAGTTCAGCTCCTGGCGTGGGGCTTTCGCCACCTCTTCGGCCATGTCTCGGAGCCATCGTGCGTCGAGATGCTGCTTCATGGCTCCTCCTCCGGCGCGGACGCTTGGTCGGTACTCCCGGGCCGCAGCATGATGTTTGCGAGCGGTGCGAGGGCGGGTTCTTCCCGCAGGAGTTGAAGGATGTCGCGGCGGGCGTAGAACAGGCGGGTTCGCACGGTCAGGGCCGGCGCCTCGACGATCTGGGCGATCTCCTTGGGGTGGAGGCCTTCGATTTCGTGCAGGATGAAGACGGTCCGTTTCTTCTCGGGCAAGCGTTCCAGCACGGCGTAGAAGGCGCGGATGCGCTCGCGGCGCATGGCGTCCTCGTCGGGTCCGAGGTGGTCGGTCGGGACGTGGCGTTCGGTCTCCTCCACGAGATGGGGGCGGGAACGCTGGGCCCGTCGATGCATCAACACGATGTTGACGGAGACGCGGTGGAGCCAGGTGGAGAACTTGGACTTGCCTTCGAAGTCTCGGAGGCTTCGGAAGACCTGGATGAAGATGTCCTGGATCACGTCCTCGACCTCGGGGACCGGCCCGAGCATACGCTGGACGATCCGCGCCACGTCCGCGCGGTGACGATGGAAGAGCTCGCTGAAAGCGGTCTTGTCGCCTTGCTGGCAGCGGACCACGAGGGGGTCCGGATCCGGAGCGAACACTGTCACGACCCCAAGCTTACGTACAGGGAGGCCGAAATGGCAGACGGGAAGGACCCACGGGGGCAAGAAACCGCCCAGCGGGGTGAGGGGGATGGCGAAGGCGGAGGGATTCACGGGTCCTTCTCCCTGCGATGCGCGGACCGGGTCGAACGTTCAGAGCCGGAGCCCGAGTCAGCCGGAAACCACAGAAGGCGCAGAGACCACAGAAGGGGTTGGGGTTGGTGCGGAGGTTGGCAGCGCGCGCGAGCCCGAGTCAGCCGGAAACCACAGAAGGCGCAGTGGTGCGGACCTGGGTCGGTACAAATCCGCCGACGTAGGGACTCGACACCGTCGAGTCCAGCGTTGTGCGCGGCACCGCCGCGCCTGAGCACGTTGGTGCGGACCTGGGTCGGTACAAATCCGCCGACGTAGGGACTCGACACCGTCGCGGCACGGTCGCGCCTGACCACGTTGGTGCGCGTGGGCCGGCTCGATCCTGGCTGGACCGGCTCGGAATCGCCCTGGGTTCGAGGCTGCGCTACGGAAGTGCCCGTCGAGGTCGGATCTTCATCAGATCCAGCACGTCCGCCGCGATCAGCCCCACCACCAACGTCAACGCGAGAACTAGCATGGTGGCACCTTTCTCTCGGCGGGATTCGATGGCCAAATTCCCGGCGCACGATTTTCGCGACCCTGCCGTTTTAGCGACGAAGCTTGCGCGATCGGCTGGCGTCCGCTAGATGCCCGCCGCCGTGAAGGCCCTTCGTCTTCGCTGCCCCCCCCCACGACTCTTCGAACCGCGGTGCCGTTGTGATTCGCGATCAAGGCCAAATACGTAACATTGGGATCAGTGCCCACATCGACTCGGGAAAGACCACTCTTACCGAGCGAATTCTGTTCTACACCCAGCGGATCCACGCCATCCACGAGGTGAAGGGCAAGGACAACGTGGGGGCAAAGATGGATTCCATGGATCTCGAGCGAGAGCGCGGGATCACCATCCAGTCCGCCGCCACCCACTGCGTCTGGCAGGGGCACTACGTCAACATCATCGACACCCCCGGTCACGTCGACTTCACCATCGAGGTCGAGCGAGCCCTGCGCATCCTCGATGGCGCCGTGCTCGTCCTGTGCGCCGTCGCCGGCGTGCAGTCCCAGTCCGTCACGGTCGATCGGCAGATGCGCCGCTACCGCATCCCGAGGGTCGCGTTCATCAACAAGTGCGACCGCTCCGGCGCGAACCCCCTTCGGGTCGTGAGCCAGCTGCGCGAGAAGCTGAGCCTCAACCCCGTGTTGCTCCAACTCCCGATCGGTCTCGAGGCCGCTTTCAACGGCCTGATCGACCTGGTCAGCCTGGAGGCCGTGTACTTCGACGGGCCCCAAGGACAGGGCATTCGTCGGGAGCCGGTCCCGCAAGCGTACGCCCCCGAGGTGGCTCACGCCCGGGAGGTATTGCTCGACGCCGTATCCATGTTCTCGGACGAGCTGACGGAGGCGATGCTCGAGGACAACGTCACGGTGGACTTGCTGGTCCAAGCGATCCGCAAGGCCACGATAGCGCAGCAAATCACGCCCGTGTTCATCGGGTCGGCGTACAAGAACCGCGGGGTGCAGACCCTGCTCGACGGTGTGATTGCGTATCTTCCGGCCCCCGGCGATCGTGTGCAGCTCGCCACGTCCGTCGACGATGGCCACGAGGTTCAGCTCACGGGGTCCGAAGACGACCCCTTGGTGTTGATGGCTTTCAAGGTGGACGAGGGGCGGTACGGGCAGCTCACCTACCTGCGGGTGTACCAGGGAACCCTGAAGAGGGCGGCGACCATCCTGAACATGCGGACGCAGAAGAAGCATCGCGTGGGGCGGCTGGTTCGGATGCACGCGGACGAGATGGAGGACATCGAGAGCGCGTCGGCGGGTGACATCGTGGCGATGTTCGGGATCGACTGTGCGTCTTCGGACACGTTCACGGACGGAACCGTGTCGCTCACCTTGGCGACGATGCACGTGCCGTCGCCGGTGATTTCGCTGACGGTCAAGACGGACAGCAAGAGCCTTCCGAACATGTCGAAGGCGTTGCGCCGGTTCGTGAAGGAGGACCCGACCTTCCGGGTGGCGGCCGACCCGGAGACGAGCGAGACGATCATCTCTGGCATGGGGGAGCTCCACCTCGACGTGTACATTGAGCGGATGCGTCGGGAGTACTCGGTGCCTGTGGAGGTGAGTCCGCCGCGGGTGGCCTACCGGGAGACGATCACGGTGGCTGCGGCGTTCGACTACACGCACAAGAAGCAGACGGGCGGGTCGGGCCAGTACGGTCGGGTGTCGGGACGGATGGAGATCAACTCCGAGGAAGAGTTCTTGTTCGTGGACGAGACCGTGGGAGGCGTCATCCCGCGGGAGTACATCCCGGCGTGCGAGAAGGGGTTCCGTTCGTGCATGGGCAAGGGACCCCTGATGGGAGCGCCTGTGGTGGGTGTGCGCGTGGTGGTTAACGACGGCGCGGCGCACGCGGTAGACTCCTCGGACATGGCGTTTCAGGAGGCGGCGCGAGGGGCGTTCCGGCAGGTGTACAGCCGGTGCAAGCCTCAGGTGTTGGAGCCTGTCATGAAGGTCGCGGTGGAGACTCCCACGGAGTTCCAGGGCAGCGCCGTCGGGACGCTGCTCAAGCGGCGTGGGGTCATCGTCGGCACCACGGATGAGGACGGCTTCGTCCGCATCGAGGCGGAGGTGCCCCTCGCGGAGATGTTTGGCTACTCGACCGTGCTGCGGTCATCATCCCAGGGCAAGGGGGAGTTTTCGATGGAGTTCTCCCGCTACTGTCCGGTTCCTGTGGCGACCGCCGAGGAACTGATCAAGGCCTACCAGGAGCGCCAGCGAAGCCACAAGGACGGTGCCGCATGATCACCCAGGAAGTCATCGAACGCAGCCCCATTCGAGCGCTGGAGCGAGCCATGCAAGGGGGCCTCGGCCCCAAGAAGCTCGGCGTCGTGCTCGCCCGATCCGGCGTCGGCAAGACCGCCTGCCTGGTGCAGATCGGGCTCGACGCACTGCTTCGAGGCAAGACCGTGCTGCACGTCTCCAACGAAGCTCCCGTCGGTCACCTGCGTTCGTATTACGACGAGCTGTTCCGTGGGATCGAGCGGATGACGGGGCTCGAGAACTCGCTGACGGTTCTGCTCGAGATCGAGCGGCGACGGCTGCTCATTTCGCAGCCCGGACCCACGGTTCGCCTGGACAAGCTCCACGAGGCGAGCTCGGTGGCGGCGGGGGCCTTGGGACGCGACCCCGACGTCGTGATCGTGGAGGGGTACGACCTGGAGACGGCCAACGAGTCCAACCTGCAGCAGTTGCGCGAGCTTGCCTGGAGTTTGGGCGCCGAGCTGTGGCTCAGCGTCCGTACGCACCGCCACGTCCCGGTGACGCATCCTCGTGGCTACCCGCCCCCGGCGGATCGGTTCGAGAGTCTCATCGATGTGATGTTGTCGCTCGAGGCGGTCGAGGGACGGATTCAGCTTCGGGTGATCAAGAATCACGAGGACGGGGGCGAGGAGCCCGAGCCGCTCGAGCTCGACGCGGTGACGATGCAGCTGGTGGAGGATCCGCGAGGGCTGAGCCGGTCCGACCCGCGCAGCCGGGAGCGGTTCGTGATGCACAGCGGTGGTGCCAAGGGCGCCGAGTCCGCTTTCGGGGAAGTGGCGGAGCGCTACGGCATCCGCGAGCTCACCTTCAGCTTCGATGGGCACGGCAGCCGGGTCCGCGACCGCGGGCTTCGGGTCCTGTCCGAGTCCGACCTGCAGCTGGGGGACGTCAGCCTTCGCTATGTCTCTCACCGGTTGGGCAGAGTGTTCCCGTCCACGCCGTCGGTTCGCAGGATCATCCAGAGCATCTGGCATCAGATTCGGCCCTGCCAGCAGATCTTCGTCATCGGTCAGATCCAGGACGACGGGACGGTGCGGGGCGGAACCGGTTGGGGCGCGGAGCTGGCGCGACGGTGGAAGAAGGAGCTGTACGTCTTCGATCAGGAAAAGGGCGGCTGGTTCCACTGGGACGGCGCTGTGTGGAAGGAAGCGGTGCCGGTCATCGACGCGCCGATGTTTGCGGGGACCGGCACGGCCCACCTGGAGAGCAACGGGCGCCAGGCCATCGAGGCCCTGTTCGAGCGATCTTTCGGCCAGAACGCTGGGTGAATGTATCCCGATGTGGATACGGAGCTGTTTGACACCGAGAGCTCTCGAGTGAAACCTCGGAAGAGGAAGGTCCGTTCGGCTATCTTGATGTGGATACGGAGCTGCTTGACACCGGGAGCTCTCGACTGAATCCGTTCCGCGGGCTGCAGAGCCCACGGCAAAATTTGGGAAGCCCGCGGGGGCGGGCTTCGCACGGAACGCCTCGCCGAACCGTGTCATCGAGCCATGAGAATGGGCAGGCAGCCCGGTCGAACGACGGGGGGATGGCTCGCGAGAACGAGCTCACGTCGTGGCCGCGCAAAGCCCGCCCTTGCGGCGGGCTTCTCCCGAAATTGCCGTGGGCTCTGAGCCCGCGGAAGAGGAAGGATTGTTTGGCTATCCCGATGTGGATACGGAGCTGCTTGACACCGGGAGCTCTCGAGTGGAACCTCGGAAGAGGAAGGTTTGTTTGGCTATCCCGATGTGGATACGGAGCTGTTTGACACCGAGAGCTCTCGAGTGAAACCTCGGAAGAGGAAGGTCCGTTCGGCTATCTTGATGTGGATACGGAGCTGCTTGACACCGGGAGCTCTCGACTGAATCCGTTCCGCGGGCTGCAGAGCCCACGGCAAAATTTGGGAAGCCCGCGGGGGCGGGCTTCGCACGGAACGCCTCGCCGAACCGTGTCATCGAGCCATGAGAATGGGCAGGCAGCCCGGTCGAACGACGGGGGGATGGCTCGCGAGAACGAGCTCACGTCGTGGCCGCGCAAAGCCCGCCCTTGCGGCGGGCTTCTCCCGAAATTGCCGTGGGCTCTGAGCCCGCGGAAGAGGAAGGTCCGTAGCTGCATGACTCCGGAGATCTTGATCACTTAGGCAAACCCGCCCCCCGGCTCAGGCTCGGGCTGAAGCTATCTGCGCGAGGACCCAGAAAACACCAAACAACTCTGCCTTCTGCGCCCTCTGCGACTTCTGTGGTTTCTTCTTCCGGCTCGGCATCCGGCACTGCGCTTAGGCGGGCCTTCGGCGCCCTCGATCTGCTCGCGCGGTTCCCCCTCGCCCGTTCTCAGGGTACGCTCCCCTCGTCATGCTTCGAACCTCGCGTTTCGCTCTCGGGCTGTGCTTGCTCGGCCTCCCCGCCTCGGGGTGCACGTGCGGCGACTCCCCCAAGCCGCCCGCTCCGGCGAGCACCGCATCCGCCCTCGCCTCTGCTTCTGCCTCCGCTCCCGCAGCCATCCCCGAGCGTCCACGCCGGCCGACCCAACCCGCACCCAAGCCCGAGTCCTTCTCCGCGACCACGCCCGAGGGTGTCCGGATAGAGGCCTCGCGGTGGGTTGCGCAGGAGCCTTCCACCACGGTCGTGCTTCTGGTGCACCGGCTCGGCGGAGACCGGTCAGAGTGGACGCCCCTCGTGGAGCGACTGCTTCCCACCAAGCAACCCATGCACATCGTGTCCTTCGACCTGCGCGGTCACGGCGCGTCGACCGCGGACCCCAAGAAGCCGAAGGGCAAGATCGGCTGGCAGTCGTTCGACCAAGCCGCCTTCGAGAAGATGGACGCGGACCTCGAGGCGGTCACGGCCAAACACGCCAAGGGCAAGGATGTCTCCTGGATTCTCGTCGGCTCGGACCTCGGCGCCACCCTCGTGGTGCGGCAAGCGGCCACCAAACAGGGCGACGTCCTGGGCGTCGCGCTCGTCTCCCCCGGCGCCGCCTTACGTGGGATCGACCTGTACAAGCCGTTCGCCCATGTGGCCAGGCACCCCAACCTGTTGCTGGCCGGCACCCGGGATACCGTGTCCGATGGGACGGTGAAGCTGCTGGCCCGCATGTCGCCGACGTCGAAGCTGGTGACGTGGGATGCGCGGGGACACGGCGCGCAGTTTCTTGGGGAGGAGCGCTGGGAGATGTGGGACGAGCTCGCGGACTGGGTGGACGCGCGGGTTCGGGAGACCCTGGTGGGAACGCCCGCTGCTGCTTCGTCGGCATCAGGGTCGGCAGGGTCGGCATCAGGTTCGGCATCAGCCCCGGTGTCGACACCGCCGGAGGCCGCGGGACCGTAACCATGGGCAACGAGCTGGGCGACAAGGCACGCGAGGAGTTCCTGTCCGAGGCGCAGGAGGTCATCGACCGTCTGTCGCGGGACCTGCTCTTGCTCGACGCCACCACGCGGTTGGGGCCCGCCGATCCCGATCTGATCAACGGTGTGTTTCGAGGCGTGCACACGCTCAAGGGGCTGTGCGGCTTGTTCAACGCCACCCGACTCACGGCGCTCTCCCACGAGTTGGAGAACACGTTGGACGACTTGCGGCTCGGGCGCCTGGACCTGACGCCGGAGCTGCTGGACCAGCTGTTTCGGGCCGTCGAGATCTACAACCGCCTGCTCGCAGCCAGCAAGGAAGGCGGGGTGGACGAGCCGGACGAGGAGCTCGAGTCCTTCCTGCGCGAGCTGCGCCGGATCGGTGGCCCCACGAGCGTCTCGATGTCCCAGGCCATCGCGTACGACCTGGATGCGAGCATGCTGGCCGTGCTCACGGAGTACGAGGAGCACAGGCTTCGCTCCGCGGTCGAGGGCGGCATGCGGCTGTACCGCGTTCGCGTCGCGTTTCAGCTCGCGACCATCGACGATCAGCTCGAGTCCCTGAAAGTTCAGCTCAAGCCGTTCGGTGAGATCCTGACGTACCTGCCGACGGGGGGGGCGGTGGCTGCCGACAGCATCGAGCTCGAGATCTTGCTCGCGTCGGGCCACGAGGTGGGGTCCCTGCAGAAGGCGCTGTCAGCGTCCGGTGGCGCCGTCGAGGAGATGCCGAGGATCCAGGGGACCACGGGGGCCCCGTCGACCGGGGCTCCGCCGCCCGACTCGCTCGCGCCGCCTGCGCCAGCCGCTCACCGTGTCGCGATCCCGTCCATCCCATTGCCGACGCGGTTGACGCTGTCGCCGCACCCCGGGACCGCCAAGGCAACCCGCCCCGTGAAGGCGGCTGTGGCCCGCGCCGATGCCACGTTGCGGTCCGTGGCGCAGACCGTCCGGGTCGACATCAGCCGTCTCGACCACCTGATGAATCTGGTGGGGGAGCTCGCCATCGTGCGGGGCGGCCTGGAACGCGTGCTCGAGCAGGTCCGATCGGAGCCGTCGTTGCGTCAGCTGGCGCGAGACCTTGGGCGGTTGCATCACGGGTTCGACCGGCACCTGGCGTCGATGCAGACGGCGATCCTCGAGGTCCGGATGGTGCCCCTCGGGCAGGTGTTCGAGAAGCTCGCGCGGGTTGCGCGGCAGGCGAGCCGCGAGGTGCAGAGGGAAGTGAACCTCGTCATCACGGGCGCGGAGACCGAGGTCGACAAGCTGATCGGCGAGGAGCTGAGCGACCCGCTGATGCACATGATTCGCAACGCCCTCGACCATGGCATCGAGGACGGGGACGCACGCGAGCGCGTGGGCAAGCCGCGCACGGGCACCATCGCCCTGAACGCCTACCAGAAGGGCAACCAGGTGGTCGTGGAGGTGGAGGACGACGGGGCGGGGATCAACGTCAAGCGCCTGGTGCGCGCGGCGGTGGAGCAAGGGCTGTTGACGATCGACGAGGCCCGCGAGCTGACGGAGCGGGAGCGGCTCGCGTTGGTCTTCCTTCCCGGGCTCAGCACACGGTCCGAGCCGGGCGGCCTCTCAGGGCGCGGTGTCGGCATGGACGTGGTCAAGACGAACATCGGCCGGCTCGGGGGCGTGGTGGACGTGCAGAGCGAGCTTGGGATCGGCACGAAGATCACGATCACGTTGCCCATCACCCTCGCGATGATCAGCGCGCTGATGGTGCTCGTGGGGGATGCCACCTATGCCGTTCCGCTGTCGAGCGTGCAGGAAGCCTTGCTGGTCGATGCCTCCTCCGTGCGGGAGGTGGAGGGGCGGGAAATCGCGACGGTGCGAGGCAAGTCCCTTCCGCTGTGTCGGTTGGGGGTGATGTTTGGGCACGAGATGGCGCAGCGGAATGCCTCCCGGCTGCTCATCGTGGTGGCGACCGCGGCGTCGCACCGGTGCGGGTTCGTGGTGGACGACATCGTGGGGCGACAGGACATCGTGATCAAGGCGTTGACGGGTCCGTTGCGGGCGGTGTCGGGGTTCGCGGGGGCTACGGAGCTGGGTGATCAGCGTGTCGCGCTGGTGCTCGACATGCCCTTGTTACTGGAGGAAGCGATGAGTCCGGCGGCGCTTCCCAAGCGTGTGGCGAGGCTTCATGGCTGACCGGGTTCGTCCTCGCGTGGCGGCCTTGTTGCGCATCCGTGGCGACGACGCGGACGAGCGCTTCGAGTATCTCGGCTTTCGCTTGGACGAGGAGACCTACGCGGTCCCGATCGATCGCATCGGGGAGATCCTGCGCATTCCGCCCGTCACGAACGTTCCCCGCGCGTCGGAGCCGATCATGGGGGTCGTGGGGGTGCGGGGTCGCGTGCTGACGGTGCTGGACCTGCGCCGGCGTCTGGGGTTGAGCGCGCCGTCCCCGACGCGTCACGCCCGGATCTTGGTGCTTCCCTGGTCGGCCCACGAGTCCGTGGGGCTCTATGTCGATGGCGTGCTGCAGGTGTACCGTCTGACGAACGCGGAGATCGAGCCTGCGTCCGCGGGGCTGGGGCGGAACGTCGGGGACCATGTGGTGGGCATCGCACGGGTGGACGGCCAGCTGGTGGTGGTCATCCGGCTCGAACCTTTTCTCGAGCTCATGGGCACATGAAGAATCGATCCGCGAAAATTCGGCCCGGGAGCAAGAACAGCCTGGTGGCGTTCGTGGTGGGTGAGGTTCACTACGCCATCGACGTGCAGCACGTGCTGCAGGTGGTGAACCCGATGCAGGTCACGTCGTTGCCGGACATGCCGCGGGCGATCGTCGGCGTGGCGGAGCATCGAGGTCTCATCGTGCCCGTGGTCGACCTTCGGTCGCTGTTCGGGACGACGGTGGAGACGACGCGCAGGACGAAGTGGATCTTGCTGGAGCTCGGGGGCAGCGTGGCGGGGGTGGTGGTGGATGCGGTGACGGGGGTGTTCGGGGCGTTGCCGGAGGAGGTGCGTCCTGCGCCGGACTTGGGGCCTGGCGAGGCGCGGCGACCCTTGTCCGGGGTCACGTCGCACGGGGGCCGTCTGGTGTTTCTGGTCGACGGCGTGTTGTTGCACGAGATGGCCGGACCGGCGATGGGCGCGGGGCTCCCCGCGCTGTCGCTGCAACCCAAGGTGGAGGGGAAGCCACGTTGAGAGGCATGGCCCCCACGCGCGCGTCGTCGCCGGAGGGTCCGGACCTTCGGCCCGAGGAGTTCCGGCTGATTCGCGATCTATTGCGCGAGAAGACGGGGCATGGGTTCGGCGACGATCACGCCAGGGAGTTCGAGCGGCGGTTGCGACCGCGGGTGACGGCGTGCGGGCTGTCGACGTTTGCGGAGTACCACCGCCACCTGCGCTTCGGGCCTCACGGTGAGGAGGAGTTGCAGACGGTTTACGACCTGATCACGAACAACGAGACGTACTTCTTTCGTGAGGACTACCAGCTGCGCGCCTTCCGGGACGAGACGTTGCCCAAGCTCGAGCGCGACGCGCGAAGCCGCAAGCAGCTCACGTGCTGGAGCATGGGCTGCTCGACGGGGGAAGAGGCTTACTCGATCGCGATGGTGATGCTCGAGTCCGGGCTGTTCGATGGCTGGAGCGTGCGCGTGTTCGGTACGGACCTGTCGCGCAAGCGCGTCACGATCGCGCGTCGTGCGATCTACGCGGAGAGCTCGTTTCGGTCGACGTCGAAGGAGCGGAGGGGAGCGTACTTCGTGGCGACACGGGCGGGGACTCGTGTGTGCTCGTCGGTGCGTGCGATGTGCCAGTTCGGGCAGCTCAACTTGCTCGAGCTGGCGGGGAGGTCGACGATAGACCAGGTGGACGCGGTGTTCTGTCGCAACGTGCTCATTTACTTCACGGAGGAGGCGCGGCGTCAGGTGATCGGGTCGATCCACGAGCGGTTGCGTCCGGGGGGATACTTGATGCTGGGGCACTCCGAGTCGTTGTTGCACGAGCCTGCGCCTTTCCAGCCGGTGCACTTGAAGCAGGACGTGGTGTACCGTCGACCGCCGGAGCGGTCGCGCCGGTCCACGGGGGGGTTGCGATGAGTGACACGCGAGACGGCCTCGTGCGGGTGCTCGTGGTGGATGACTCCATCCTGAACCGGCGAGGCATTCGACGTGTGCTGGAGGACAGCGGCCTCGTGGAGGTGGTGGGGGAAGCCGCGGACGGGGACGAAGCGCTTCGAGCGGTGGCGAGCAAGGACCCCGAGGCCATCACGCTGGACCTGGAGATGCCGCGGATGGACGGGTTCACGTTCCTGCGCATCTTGATGGCTCGGCAGCCGCTGCCGGTGGTCGTGGTGTCGAGCCACAGCCAGAAGGAGAACGTGTTCCGCGCGCTCGAGCTGGGGGCCATCGACTTCGTGGAGAAGCCGGAGCGGGGCTTTTTCAGTGAGGAGGCGGCGCGGCAGCTCGTGGACAAGGTGATGCTCGCGCGGACGTTGCGACCGGCGCGCCTCCGGGTCCCGCAGGCCTTCGCGCCGGAGCCTGGCACGTCTCGCGGGCTCGGGCAGTCCGCGTCGCCCGCGCCCCCGCCGCGTTTCGTCATCGCGATCGCCGCGTCCACGGGGGGACCCGCCGCGTTGCTCGACGTCTTCTCGCGGTTGCCGCCGCGGTTGCCGGCGGCGATCGTGGTGGCGCAGCACATGCCGCACCGGTTCACGGGGGCGTTTGCGGCGCGGCTCGACCGCAAGAGTGCGCTGTCCGTGCGGGAGGCGTCGGACGGGGAGATGCTGCTGTCGCGTCACGCGTACGTTTGCCCTGGGGGCAAGTGCATGGAGGTCGAGGCGAGTCAGGGGGAGATGCGGGTTCGGGTCCGCAGGCCGGTTCGCGAGGATGCGTACGTTCCGAGTGCCGACCGGTTGTTCAAGAGTGTGGCGCAGGTGGCGGGGTCGCGCGCCGTGGGGGTGGTGCTGACGGGGATGGGGGTCGACGGGGTAGAGGGGGCGCGGGCTATTGCGGAAGCGCGGGGGTTGGTGGTGGTGGAGAGTCGTGAGACGGCGGTGGTGGACGGGATGCCGGCGGCGGTGATTCGGGCGGGCGTGGCGGGTCGGGTGCTGCCGCTGCCTGCGATCGGGGAGCTACTGGCGACGCTGACGGGGTGAGGGCGCAGAGAGCGAAGGGGTGGGGGATTTGGGCGGAGGGCGAGACATCAACTAGGAATTAGGAACAGGAATGCGAATTCGAACTAGGAATGGGGGAGAAACCACAGAGGGCACAGAAGGCGCAGAGGGGGATGGGGAAGCCGCTTGGGTTGGCCGCAGATGGCTTTGGTTGAGGTTGCGGAGGTGTCCCTATGTGGATACGGAGATCTCGAGGGAACGGATGTTTGCCTCCGACTGTCCACGGAGCTGGATGACAGAGAGATTTCTCGAGTGGATCCGTTCCGTGGGCTCTGTAGCCCGCGGAGAGGGAAGAAGGTCCGTTTGGCATGGTCTGTCGGAGCTGGCTTTGGCGGTTGTTGCGGAGGTGTCCCTATGTGGATACGGAGATCTCGAGGGAACGGATGTTTGCCTCCGACTGTCCACGGAGCTGGATGACAGAGAGATTTCTCGAGTGGATCCGTTCCGTGGGCTCTGTAGCCCGCGGAGAGGGAAGAAGGTCCG
>CAZAWR010000124.1:22580-24717 GCA_964488865.1 uncultured Polyangiaceae bacterium
ATGTGGATACGGAGATCTCGAGGGAACGGATGTTTGCCTCCGACTGTCCACGGAGGTGGATGACAGAGAGATTCCTCGAGTGGATCCGTTCCGCGGGCTCTGCAGCCCGCGGCAGAACTGCGAGCATCAAGGTCCCCTTCAGCTCAGGGGCACCATCACGCCGACTCCCACTCCCACGCGGGGACGCCTCTGCCACTCCTGCATGGCGATGACGTGGGACACGAGCGTGCACGTCCTCAGCATCGGCCCTTGGCACCCGGTCCAGGTCCCGTCGCGATACTCGTTGCCGTCGCCATCGTAGCGAACCAAGTGGCCGTCGGGCCGGAGGCCGAGCCACGCGTAAGGCGAGCCGGGGAACGACGCCGAGACCGGTCCCACTTCCCCCATCCCCGCGTTGTCCTCTCCCACCAACTGTCCACTCGGGAGCAGGATCGCGATGGGGTCCCCATCCTTGTGGTACACCCGCCCCACCTGATCGATCTGGAACAGCACGTCCCCGTCCTCGGCGACCGTCCCGTCCGCGCGAACCTCGATGACGTCGCCGTCGCGCTCCCAGTACGCCTGGCCGAGGGCGATGGGCATGCCGCCCCCGGCCCAGTTGGGGGGAGGCGTGGCAGAGCACCCAAGCGTCACGGCGCCCAAGAAAAGGACCGAGAGACCTATTGTGCGGGCAGGGGAACGTCGCTTCATCAAGGCGCAGCATAGCAAGATCGGAGCGGGGAGGCAGCCGCGCGGGTGGCGCACGACGGCCTCTTGCGCTATCCCCCGCGCTTGCCGAGGTATCAGGGATGAACGTTCGACTTGTGAAAGAGTATCGGTTCGAGGCCGCGCACCGGCTGACGCGTGTGAGCGACCAGCACCCGTGCGGGCGCATGCACGGTCACAGCTATCGTGTGGAGCTTGCGCTCGAGGGCGCGGTGGACCCCGCGGTGGGGTGGCTCGTCGACTTCGGCGAGATCGACGGGGCCTGGGTGCCGCTCAAGAAGCGGCTGGACCATGCGGTGCTCAACGATCTGCCGGGTCTTGACAACCCGACCAGTGAGAATCTCACGCGGTGGATCTGGGATGAGCTCGCCACCGCGCTGCCCATGCTTTCTCGTGTCACGCTGTGGGAGACGGCGGACGCGCGCTGCGAGTACGAAGGAAAGTCCGACCAGGACAGCTCGCGCAAGGCCTGAACGAACGGTCCGTCTTCTTTCTCGCCCGCGTTCCTGCGACAACCCGGATCGTTGCTCCATGGGGGCGCAACGCAGCCGTCCGGCGTGGCATCGCATGGAGCACGGAACGGGTACGGAAGGCGAGAACCTTTTTGCGTCCCGCTGCTTCCAACGACCCACGAAACGAACTTCTGGAGGACACCATGGCCGTCGAATTCAAGAACTTCCCGCTCGAAGGCAAGCTCAAGGGCATCTCGGACCGTCAGTTGCAGGAGCACCGAGACACGCTCTACAAGGGCTACGTCAACCAGTACAACCGCATCTCCGACCTGATCTCGAAGGCCGACAGCAGCACCGCGAACCCGCACTTCTCGGAGTGGGGCGAGCTCAAGCGTCGCGAGACGTGGGCGCACAACGGCGCGCTGCTTCACCAGATGTACTTCGAGAACCTCACCGCGGCGAACTCGACCAAGCCTGGCGTCAAGACGGCCAAGCTCCTCGATCGCGACTACGGCTCGCTCGACGCCTTCAAGGCCGACCTGCTCAACGCGGGCAAGGTAGCTCCCGTGGGCTGGGCCGTATGGGCCTACTCCGTGCTCGACAAGAAGACCCACGTCTTCCTGCTCGAGCAGCACATGAACCACACGCCCATCGGCGTCATTCCGCTGCTCATTCTCGATGTATTCGAGCACGCGTACATGATCGACTACGGGACCGCGCGACCGCCGTACCTCGAGGCCTTCTGGGAGAACCTGAACTGGAACGTCGTGGAAGAGCGCGTCGGGATGGTTCCGGGCGTCTGAGCCGGAAGAGAAACCACAGAAGTCGCAGAAAGCACAGAAGGCAGAAGGCAGAAGGCTATTTGTGTTTTCTGGGCCCTTGCGCGGATAGTCTCAGCCCCAGCCAGACCGAGTCAGACCGAGCACGGGTCGGTACAAATCCGCCGACGTAGGGACTCGACACCGTCGAGTCCAGCGTTG
>CAZAWR010000125.1:0-24281 GCA_964488865.1 uncultured Polyangiaceae bacterium
CGTCACCAACCGGCGGCGTCACCAACCGGCGGCGTCACCAACCGGCGGCGTCACCCACCGGCGGCGTCACCCACCGGCGGCGTCACCCACCGGCATTTTCCAAGCAACCAACCGCGCCGACGGGCCGATACACGATCATGGAATCCTGTGCCCGCCTCTTCGTTCACCTGGTTTGGTCCACCCATCACCGACTCCCCTTGATCGTGCCGTCGATTCGAGAGGACCTCTACGCGTGCCTCCGTGCAAGGGGCGATCGGCTCAGGTGCCGTGTCCTGGCCGTCGGAGGCATGCCCGATCACGTTCATGCGGCTGTGCGCCTGCACCAAACCGTCTCGGTTTCCAAGCTTGCGCAGGAGCTCAAGGGCGGCAGCTCCTACGAGATCGGCCGGGTGCAGCGTCGCACCTCGCGAAGGCTCTCCTGGCAAGAAGGCTTCGGCGCGTTCTCGTTCGGGAAAAGGGATCTCGCGACCGTCATCCGGTACATCCGCACGCAATCCGAACGGCATGCTCGCAACGGGTCGCTCGTTTGGGGATGGGAGGTGGCGGAAACCGACACGACCGCCGTTGGTTGAAGCGGGCGCCGTCCTCAACGTGAGGTCAACCGGCGGCGTCAGATCTACGGGAGACCCGCGCCGCTCTCGAGCGAGGCGAGCGAGTTGTTGAACGTGGTGGACGCCGCGGGCCATCCGCCACTCGCGTTCACCGCGTCGGCGACCGTCTCGAAGAGCGCGCGCTCCCACACCGCCTGCCGGTGGCGCTGCATCGTGCTCGACGACACCCCCGGGAAGTGCGCCTTGAACTCGGCCGAATCCATGAGCTCCCGACGGAGTGCGTCCGCGCTCAGGTGCTCGTTGAGCAGGCGCCCCGTGTAGTGGTCCCATCCCGACGCGTCCGGAAGGCGTCCGAGGATCTCCACGTACGCCAGACGCACGATCGCCCTAGCCTCGGGCTCGGTGTAGTCACAGTGCCAGAACCCCTGCGCGTCTTTCGGGCACGAGTACAAGCGAAGCAGCGACGTGAGTTGGTTGCTGGCAACGAACTCGGGTTGCAGTGCGACCGGGGCGACGGTGGTCGCGGGATCGAAAAGGAAGGGGCCCGTGGTCGCAGCCACGCCGTTCACCCCGTCGGGCTGCCCGCCATGGGTGGCGAAGCTCTGGTTGCCTTCGATGCGCGCCTCCAAGGACCCGTTGGACACGAACCCGTAGCCGAACGCGCTGCCGTGGAGCCGATTGCCGACGACCGCGGCGCCTCGATTCCGTGCGCTCGACCAGGTCGGACCGAACCAAATGGGCGGTCCCATGCCGACGCCGATGTGCACCCGGCTTCCGAGCGCCATCAAGTCGTTGTTCTGGATCATGTCCCCCCGGTAGTCCGTGACCGCATCCTTGTTCGCCACCGAGCCGCTGAGCGCGTACACGTCGAGAGCATCGACGAGCGCCACCCCCCCCAGCGTTTCGCGTGACACGGAAGCCACGACGTTTCCGGTCACGGTGCTCCCCGGCGCGCCGAAAACCACAATGCCGACGTCGGTGGCGTCGATGACGAGGTTGTTGCGTACGGTCGTTTGCTTGCAGGGCATCGAGATACCGTCGCCCCAGCGTCCCGGGGGGTCGGAGGGGGTGCAGCCGTTGCCGCGCGGGTCGCAGCCGGCCCACAGGACGATGTTGTCTTCGATCAGCCCGCCCTGGCAGTCGCCGGTCCCTTCGTGGAATTGAAGGTTGCTCCACGTGCGCGTGTTCTTCAGCACGAGCTGCCGGGCCACCTGGTTCGCGGCCGATCCCAGGAACACCATCGCCAGCCCGCCCTCGGTGGGGCTGACCGACCCGAACGTCCCGCGGTTGCCGTCGATCACGAGGCGTTCGATCACGACGTCGTTGCGGCCCAGACCGTAGACGGCATGCGGGAGTGCGGCGCTCGCGATGCGAAGCGTGGCGAACTCGAGCGGTGTGCGTGCCGCGCTGTGCGTCGCGATGGTCTGCCCGTCTGCCTTGTACTCCAACGCTTGGGTGAGCTCGTAGACTTGGGCGGGACAGAGCACCAAGTCCTCACCGGCGTCGAGCACGCCTTGCAGGTCGGTACCTGGCATGACGCAGGTTTGCGGTCCGGCTCCCGCCGCGCCCGCCGTACCCGCCGCGCCCGCCGAGCCACCGGTCCCGCCCGCCCCGCTCGCGCCACCGGTCCCGCCCGCGCCCGCCGTTCCAGCGCTGCCCGCTCCCCCTGCCACGCCGCCCGAACCACCAGCGCCCCCCATGCCGCCGCTGCCTCCTCCGGAGCCCCCCTGCCCCGCCACGCCTCCGCTCCCACCCGTCGCACTCGTCCCTCCGGAACCCGACGGGCCTGACGGTGCGGAATCACTGCCGCACGCGAGGCAACCCAGGGATAGGGCGAGCGCGAACGTAGCGAAGGGGAAGCGCGTCATGGGATCGGAATGGTAACCGACGCCGCCGGTTGGTGACGTCACCAACCGGCCCCCATCTCCGGGCCGGCATTCCCCATTCCGTGTTCGCATTCCGTGTTCTCAGGTCCTAGTTCATCTGCCCTATCCGCCTGGCTTCCGTCACAACCTCCGAACCAATCTCTCCGAAGCGCAGGCAAAATCAAGCATCACCCCTCCACCCCCGTCACCACCAACAAGTCCCGCGCCCTCGTGGCCGCCACGTACACAAGCCGCTTCTCCTCGTCCAGGTAGCTGCGCTTCGCTGCCTCATCCGCAAACCGGTGGTCCGGCAGGGAAAGCGGCCCGTCCTCCTTGTGCATCCCCACCAGCATCACCCGCGCGAACTCCAAGCCCTTCACGCGGTGCATCGTCGCCAGGCGCACCGCATCCGGCCTGCCACCGTCCGCGTCCGTCTTGATGACATCCGTCGGAATGCCCGCGTCCTGGAGGAGCTTCCGATAGGTCTCCTCCACCAGCGCCGTCGTCCTCGCCACCACGCAGATGTCCGAGGCCTGGACCTCCTCGAGCCAACCCTTGACCGTGTCGACGATGATCTTTGCCTCCCCCTTGGGATCGGCTCCGTAGCGCACCATCGGTGCGACTCCGACGCGCAGCGAATGGTAGCCGCGGGTGGTGTCGGCTCCCTCGTCCAGGTCGTCGATCTCGAGGTCTCGGATGACTTGCTCCGCCCAGCTTCGGATCTTCTGGGTCGTCCGATAGTTGAGCGTGAGGCGACGGGACCGGCGCCCACGGATGTTGATGCCGGCTTGGCCGAGGCTCGCCTGGTGGCCGTAGATGCGCTGGTGGGCGTCGCCGACGAGAAACAGGTCGTTCGGGGCTTCCGGCACCATCGCTCGCAGCAGGGCGAGGTCGGCTTGGCGCAGGTCCTGGACTTCGTCGGCGATCAGCGTCCGGTAGGGCAGCCGTCCCGGGTGGTTGGCGATGTGGAGTCGCGTCTCACGGATGACATCGGGCCATTCCACTTCCCCGCGCGCTTGCAGCTTCCGACGGTAGGCGTTCAGGACCTCCCAGACGAGCTTGCGCTGGCCGCGGGTGAGGGCGGTGCCGCGACCCACGCGACGTGCGCGCAGGTACGCGGCGAGATCCGTGACGTCCTGGGCCTGGACGACCTTGTCCCATTCGTCCTTGTAGAATGCGGGCGAGAAAGCGTCCGCGCCGCTGAGGTCGAACACTTCGTTCCAGAGCTTCTCCTGGTCCGCCTGGGTGACCACGCGAACCTGCACACCGCGGGACACGAGGTAGTCGCGAGCCCAGGCGTGCAGGTGGGTGACCTCGATGCGTTCGCGCTCCGGCCCGCACAGGTTGTCGAGGTTCTTGGCGATGTCGGCGGCCAGGTTCCTGGTGAAGGTCGTGAACAGGATGCGCTCCGCCGGCTGCAAGAAGCCCTCTAGCCGCGCCAGGTGCCGGGCGCGGTGCATGGCGACCACGGTCTTGCCCGTGCCTGCTCCCCCGAGGACCCGCGACGGCCCGTTGCTGTTCATGCGTACGAGCCGGTCCTGGCTCGGGTGAAGGAAGATGCGCCATTGCTCCAGAGGAGCCGCGAGGATCTCGGCGAGCTCGTGGTCGTCCTCCACGATCTTGAACTGCCGCTTGGACTCGGACTTCTGCAGCGCCGTGGCGAAGTCGGTGGTGTCGACGGGCTTCTGCTTCGCGAGCTGGTCGCGGCTGGCGCGATCGAGCTCGTCGATGACCTCGTCCACAGCGAAGCCGGCTGCGAGGAGGTAGAGCGCGTCGCTCGCCTCCTGGGGCAAGAACCTGCACAGCTGGTCCATGTCTGCCTCGGTGCGAAGGGCGCGCACCGCCGGAAGAAGCGGTTCAGGCACGCCGAGCAAGAGCAGGACGTCGTCAGTGTGGCCCGCCAGGAGCCGCTCCTCGGGGATCGGCCTGGGGGAGACGGCCGCCACCTCCTCCCTCGGCTGCGCGGGGCCCTCGCCTTCGAGCGCTTCCCACACCTGGAAGGCGCCGGTCAGGGCGTTGACCTCGAAGACCTTGTTCTCGGCCCAGGCCCGCGCTTCGTCGTGGTTGTCGACCCAGACGCAAAGGTAGACATCGCCCTGCGGGGGTTTGACGACGACGGCACGGTACTGCTGATCGATGCGTACCGTGTGGACCTTGGCGTCCCGGGCGCGGTGCATCGGCTCGTAGTCGATGCTGGCCTGGGTGGGGTCGGCCCGGAACTTCTGCATGAAGGCCCGGACCTTCTTCTGCTGCTGGCGCGGCAATTGGCCGAGGGCCTTCAGGAAGTCGGAGGAAAGGGCAACTTGGGGCATGGATCAATGACTCCTTCCCAGGGCGACCGACAGGGCTTCCGCGATGCGTTCGGGGGCCGTTTCGTCGACGTCGAAAGCCTCGTATCCGAGCTCTTGCCAGCGCCTGCGATCGCGATCGGTCAGCCGGTAGCAGACCGCGAGGTGCTGCTCGGCCCAGGCGAGAACGGCCTCGACGTCCACCCCGCCGGCTTCTTTCTCGATGATGAGCTCGACGGTAGGCAGCGGGAGGCCCCGCGCCACGATCGCGTCGACGATCGGCCCTGCTTCTGGCACTTCCCCAACGATGGCCATGGCGGCTTCATCGCCTCCGGCGGGAAGTGTCTGGGGCATGGGGGGCGGCCGCTCCGACGGCATCGTGGACGGGTGAATGACATCGCCCTGTGCGAGGCGCTCGCTGCTGACCACGGCGACGTGCTCGTGATGGAACTGGAGCAGGTTCCACGCGTGAAGGAACGCCCTCCACGACGCTTCGAAGTCCGGGTGCTGGCGCGCCGGCTGGTCGTCGAAGAGGCGCAGCATCATCTGCTGTGCGGCGAGGTCCTTGCCCGCGAGCTTGATCGTGCGGACGCGAACCATCAGGCGCGAGAAGGGCTGCTCGTCGGAAGAGCCCCCCAGCCAGTGGCCAGGCGGGCTGGCCTGCGTCGGGAAGGGGAACGGTTGCGGCTCGGTGCCCAGCTTCTGCCACGCGTCGAGCAAGGCCTGATCGCCCACCCCATCCGTGAGGCGGAGCAAGCCCAGTGTGATGTGAAGCGTGCGCTTCGCCCAGGCCGCGGCGTCCGGCTCCTCGAGGTAGCGGACGAGTAGCTCCATGCTGTCGAGCTCGCGGAGCGCGAGGTCCCCATGCGCCACGTCCCCCCCCACCTGCTTCAGAATCCCACGGTTGATGTCCGAGAGCAGCGTAGGGGGCGCGCGGTCGTCCGCGCCCGTGAACACGTCGATGTCGCGCCAGGTGACGGACCACGTCTTGTATCGCCCGGAGTCGAGGAGGGCTTGGCGCTTGTCGATGTCGTCGGCGATGCGCGCCTTGGGGTTGGAGGGCTGGGCGTGGTACTCGAGCCCGTCGCAGAAGACGGCGATGGGCAGGACATCGTCGCGCGATTCGTGGTGCAGGACGAAGTCGGGGCGGCACGGCTTGAGGACTCCGTCCGCATGTCCCACGGGAACCTGAGGTTCCAGCAGCCAACGCTCCTCGCCCACCCCGAGCCGCCACGCTTCCTTTCCGCCGTAGACGACCTGATCCCAGGACCACTTGCGCTCGAGCGCGCGTCTTTTCAACGCCTCGACGAACCGGGCTTCCAGCTCGCTCTCGAGCACGGAGACCACGCTCACCTGCGAGAGCGTGACTTGCTCTTTCTCCGCCTGGCGATGCGCGAGAATGCGCTCGAAGAGGCTGACGGCGTCGCGCCGTGAGATGTTGGGGATCTGCCATGCATCCTGGTAGGCGAACACGCAGCGGTAGCATCCGTCGCGGTTCGGGTCTCGCGCGCAGGAACACGTCTGCATGGCTTGCAGGGAGAGGGCCATGAGGTCGAGGAGCTTGCCCGCCTTCCAGAGCTCCGCGAGGTAGCCGGTGCCGCCCGGAACGGTGTCGTACAGGACGAGGAACTGGAGCTGGTCGTCGCCGTGGGGCTCGGTGGCGGTGGTGATTCGCAGGTGCGTGGGCTGTCCCCCGAACATTTTGCGGAATCCCAGCTGCAGTGCCGCGCTCACGCTGGCCCGCATGCGCATCAGGCCGTGCTTGGACACGGGTAGAAGCAGTCGGATGGCCTCGGATCGTAGGCTTCGGTACAGGAACACGTGCGCCGTCTTCTCGGGAGCTTTCCCCAGCCGTGTCTTGCAGTACGGCACATGCTGCAGGGAGGTGGACTTGGAGAACGGGTCCTGGACACGCCCACAGGTTCGGCACACGTGGAACCCGGGTTGGACGACCTCTTCGCCGCCGATTTTCACGGGCAAGCCGGTGTCCCCGGTCTGTCCGAAGTTGAGCTGGCGCAGCTCGAGGTCCCGAAGCAGCTCGTACCCGAAGAGCACGTCCCCTTCGTCGATGAGGCGTGCGCCGAGCCGCTCGGCGTTGCTGGCGTCGATGAGCTCCCCGATGCGGTAGTTGCGGGACTCGCGCTCCTCGGTATCGTCGACGGTGACCGCGTCGGCCAGGTCCATGGAGGACCAGGCGCGGCGGAAGTGGACGACGTCTTGGCGCTGTCCCTGGTCGCCCCAGCTCGGTTCGCCACACGCGGGACAGGAGCCCGGACTTGCTTCCTCACCGAGGATCCGTGCGCTGTGGTGGCATGCGGGGCAGAAGCGCCACGACTCGATCAGGGGCTGGGTCGGCGTGCCCACGTCGATCTGGGTCACCTGCATCTTGTGGCCTTCGGCGTAGAAGGTGTTGAAGGGCGCGAACTCCTTGAGCGCCGCGCTCGCCGGCCGCACGTACTCGAACCTCATCTTCTCGTAGGCGCCCGAGGTCTTGTCCCCGGTGGATTCGCTCGACCCGTCCTTCGGGGTGGGCGCCTGCTTGTGCTTGCCCGGGCGCGGCCTGCGAAGGACGGACTTCAGGGTGACGCCCGGCTCGGGGAAGGCGTAGTTGGGCAACACGCCGTCGTCCGTGAGCACGTTGAGCGGGTGTTTGTCGAGCAGGTTGCCGAGCAACCGCCCGTAGCCGCGAATGGCGTCCTCCAGCGAGGCGAGCTCTTCGTCCGACGCCTCGTCCACGGTTTGGTCCGGACGCTCCGGGTCGGCCACGGCGATCGTGGGGTCGGCCTCGAGAGCCTTCTTGCGTTCTTCGAGATCCTTGATGCGGCCGGCCAGCCGCTTGCGCTCGTCGGCGACGGCCTGGAACGCGGCCTGGATGCGCGCCGTGAGCTTGCCCTCGCGGGCTTCGGTCGCGAGCCGGGTCCGGTTGGATTCGCTGAGGGTGTCCCCGAAGGTGGCGAAGAACCGCTCGGTGATCGCGTCTCGGTTCGCGTCGTAGAACCGGTAGAACGACTGGGGGAAGCCGTCGCGGTTCTCGGCGAGGGAAAGGAGGCGCATCTGGTGCGGGATGACGTTGCCCCGCTCCTGCTCCTTGGCCCACTGATCCATGGCGTGGGCGGTCATCTGGCGGAGGAGCATCTCGGGGGCGTCGAGGAAGCAGCCCGGCGGAGAGATCTCGCCGCGCATCATCTCGAGGGGTGTTTCCAAGAAGTACTGGTCGTGCGGGCGGGAGAGCGCCACCGTGACCACGAAGGCGTTGCCGTGGGCGCGTCCGGCGCGACCCACGCGCTGCAAGTAGTTGGACGCCATCGGAGGCACCGAGCACAGCATCACGCTGGACAGGTCCCCGATGTCGATGCCCATCTCCAGGGTGGGTGTGCACGTCAGCAGGTTGGGGGCATCCGGCGCGCTCGCCTCCTTGAAGCGCTTCTCGAGCTCCTCTCGCTCCTGGCGCTTGAGCATGCCCGTGTGCTCGGCGGCGAAGATGCGTCGAACCCGGCGGCTCCGGTGGAGCGTTCGATAGTAATCGTGGCTGTCATCCTGGATGGGGCGTTGTTCGAAGAAGCCCCGACAACGGTAGTGCGTGCACTTCTGGTTGTCCCATCGGGCCGCGGCGTCGACGTGCAGGGTGTGCCTTGCGTTGCAATCCTGGCAATGCACCTCGGCGATGTGGCGGGTGGCGCGCAGGACCTCCGTTCTCAACCCGGCCGCCCGGCTACGCCCGCTCGGCGCCCAGGCGATCACGCCTTCCTGCTCCAAGTAGCGCATCGCGGCCCCAAGGACGCTGTTGACGCCGCCGTCCTGCACCTTCACGTGCAGGCTTCGCGCCGTCCAATCGCGCAACCAGGTCGGTTGGGACGGGCTCCCGTACAGGGCGTCGAACGTCCGATGCTGTTCACCGTCAAAGAGGAACCGCGGCAAGACGCTGCGCGGCCCGAACGGCGACATCAACGGGTTGCGACGTTTCGAGAGCTCGAACCGCTCCCCCCGCTTCACGTAGCGATCGAGCAGCGGGTGGAGGATGCCGCCGCGCAGGCGGAGACGAAGGACAATGCCGTCCAAGAAGTGCTGGACGATGGGTCGATCGCAGTCGCCGAGCAAGGTGACGGGTTGCTCTTCTTCGAGGTAGAGCAGTAGCTTGTCGGCGGCCTGGCCGAGGAGCGACTCGTCGACGACGAGGGTCGAGCATCCGGTGCGGTCGAGGCTTCGACCGACGACGACGCCCATGCCGTACTCTCGCACGACTTCCCAATCGACCCTCTGCGCGAGGGCGCGTTGCATTCGCTCCCGAACGTTCTTCGACGCCTTGTCCTTCTCCTTGTAGCGCGCGTATTCGGGCAGCTCCCGCAGGTCAGGGGGCAAGAAGGTCGCCATGGTCCGACTCTCTCCCAGCTGATCTTCCCAGTAGCGGAGCATTCGCCCGGCCATGTCCGGCAGCGGGATGTCTTCGTCGGAGAGCTCGACGGCGGTCTGGATGCCCGTTCGGACGTTGAACCGATACGTCCTTCCGGCGAAGAACCCGGCCCGGTGCGAGGCATCCTGCACGGAGTCGGTGAAGGCCAGCATCTTTCGCTGTTCCCCCGTGCTCGTCCCCACCCCGGTACTCGTGCTCGTGGTCGAGCCCGGGCTCGCGTCGTCCCCGCCGAACGGCGACAGGAACAAGTGCGAGACGGCCACGCTGCTCAGGCTTGCGGCGCGGGAGCCGAGGATGGGCAGGGCGTCTTCGGAGCCGCAGCGCGGGCAGACATTGAGCCACCGTTTCTGCTCGCTCAGCTGGAAGTGGCTCGCGGCCGGGATGGTCTTGACCGCCGGGTTCCGGCAAGAACAGGACTCCGCCCCCAGGGCGTAGCGTAGGCAGGCCGGACAGAGGAACGAGGGGAGCTCGCCTTCGACGGACGTGTGCAGCTCGACGAAACGGGCGTACTGCGATCGGCGCAGGAAGGCCTCGCCGATCGCGCGGGTGGCGTCGCTGAGGCGCTCTTTGCCTTCCACGGCGAGGGCGGCGAAGCCGTCGATGCCGCAGTCGCGGCAGACGACCATGGGCAGGTAGTGTTCGCCCTCGACTTCGCGCAGCTCGTGGCGCCAGGCGAAGTGGAACGCTTCGGGTTCGACCTTGCGGAGGAGGTTACGGAGCTCGCGGACCCAGAGCTGGACCTGCAGGGGGAGGAACGGCCGGGCCCCCTCGCGTCGCGCGTGGGCCACGAGGGCGAGGAAGGAGGCCAGGCACCGCCATTGGAGGTCGCGGTCGAGGGCGGCGAAGGCGGGGTCGGAGGCCGCGATCGCGTCGGCCACCTGGAGCCAGTCGCGGGGGCCGCCGGTCCTGTCCTTTCCCTCGAGGGCGGCGAACAGCTCACGCAGGAAAGCGTGGCGACCGAGGGTTTCTCCGAGCCCGACCCGATCTCGTGCGTCTTGGCCGAGCCAGAGATGCGCTTGGGCGTCGAGATAGGACGCCGGGTCCGCGTAACCGGACGGGTCGAGGGATTCGGGGTCCGAAGCCGCCTGGTCGAAGGGATCCTCGAAGAACGTGGCTTGGTCCGGGAATGCCTCCCAGGCCGAGAGCCGGTCCTCGGTGACGATGGCGTCCGGGCCGATGGGTTCGCCGAAGACCCCGGAGGCGAAGGAGGCCAGGAGCTGGCGTGGCTCCCGGGTTCCGGCCGAGCCGATGGTGGCGGAGGTTCCGACGCAGACCAGGTGGCCCCGGGGCGTTTGCAGCCGGTCCTTGAGCCGGCGGATGAGGCAGGCGACGTCGGAGCCCTGGGCGCCGTCGTAGGAGTGGAGCTCGTCGAGGACGAGATACCGCAGGACGGTGGGCTGGTTGAAGCGCCAGAGGGGGTTGTCGGCGGGCCGCATGAGCAGCAGGTCGAGCATGCGATAGTTGGTGAGCAGGATGTCCGGGGGGCTGCGGCGGAGCACCTCGCGCTGGTCGACGAGGTCCTGGTCGGTCGCGATAGCGTGTTGTCCTTTGCCGCCGACGTAGAGGCCGGCGGAGATGCCCTCGAGGCGCGGGTCGGAGGCGAGCTGCTTGGCGATGCGCCGGGCCTGGTCGGTGGCCAGGGCGTTCATCGGGTACAGGAGAATGGCCTTGATGCCCTTGTCCCCTTTGTATCGGAAGCAGTGGTCGAGGATCGGGTACAGGAAGCACTCGGTCTTGCCGGACCCGGTGCCTGTCGTGACGAGGGTGGGAGCGGGGGTTCGGCCCGGTTGGGAGCTGAGGCGTTCGAAGGCGCGGAGTTGGTGGGCGTAGGGAGTGAAGGACGGGGCGATGTCGAGGGGAACGTCGGCGCCCTCGGCCTGGCGGAAGGGCAAGCGCAGGTCGAGGAAGGGGCCGCGGAACAAGCCGGTGGCGGGGTCGGAGAGGAAGGCGAAGAGGGCGCGTTCCAGGGCCGCGTCGCGAAAGCCGAAGGTGGTTCGCAGGTACGCGAGGAGGGTGGACCGGGTTTGTTCGGCGACCGACGCGGGGAGCATGGGTTATGGGGTTCCCTTGTTCAGCACCTTGGAGAAGCTCGCTGGCTGATCAAGCATCGGAAAGGCCCCCTATTCAGCGTCCCGGATCTCCGAGATGAGCGCCTTGAGATCTTGTCGCGCGGCCGACGAAGACTTGAGAAAAGCACTCAGCAGCCTCTTGAAAACGTGTTCGTCGTCAATGAGCGTGGAGTCGAGAGCGGACAGCTTCGAGATGCGCTTCTTCATGTCTATCTCGTCAGTGACTTGTCGGAATCCCGCACTCGGCTTCGCCTCTTCCAAGATCTGCAGAGCTGCCTCATCGGACCAGACCAACTCTTCAGGCGTCTTCCCGGGGAGGTAGTACACACGATCGCGCAGGAACTCGATGTATCGGCGGCATTCGCCTTCGTTGACGAAGTCCAATCCCGGACCGTTGTTGTTGTTGCCCTTCGTCAGTTCCGATATCAGTTGCTCGAGCTCGGGCTTGCCATTCGGCAGGCTTCCTTCGGGAGGAATGTCGCGGGCCGGCTTGTGATCCCCATCGAGCACGACGAAGAGGCCGGGAGCTTCGGCATTCGCGTGAGCCTTGATGTCGCGGTAGATGCGAGAGGTGCCTCCAGCCCGCACCCGCACGCAGAATTCGTCCTCCGCGCCCTCGCTCTGGACCCTGAGTTCAGTGAGCACCACGGCCTTGGCCCGCTCGTCCTCCACGAGAATTGTCCTTCCGGGGGGAACGTCCGCAAACTCATGCAGTGCCTCGCGCGCAGTCATCGTAGCGTCGACAATGACTCTCCCGCTCGGACCATGCCGGAGCACACGGATCGCTCTGCGTGGGAGTGGACCAGCGAAGTAGATCGAGTGCGAAGAGATCACGATCTGCAGATGCTTCGAGAGTGCCCGATCGGCGAGATACTGGAGCATGCGCTGCTGCGCGCTGGGGTGGAGCGACGACTCGGGTTCGTCCAGCAGGACGAGGGACCCGTTCGGCGCGGATTCGATCTTGTGGATCAGCATGACAGCTGCGGATTCCCCGCTGCCGGCAAACGCCTCGGAGTAGCCGCTCTGCAGTTCGTCCGTACGGAACAAGATGGTGTGTCCCACATGACCGTGAAACAGATCGTGCTCGAGCATGACACCGGAGGCGTACTTGCGCTCCAGCACAAAGCTCAGCACGGACAACTCCGTCTCGGTGAGCTCTTTGCCTTCCGAATCCAGCTTGCGTTTCAGCACATCTGTGCGGCGCCGCAGGTAGTCCTGAGGGCGGTAGCTACGACGCAACGCCCCGCGGGTTTGCGCGTTCTTGGCTAGAACGTCGAGGTGGCGCCGGTCCGGAAAGTAGAAGTACCGGTCGAACGCCGGCAACTGACCCCGAAAATCCACGTGGAGAACCGGGATCTCGATGGGCGACACCCGTTTCGCACCGCGTGGGAAGTCGTAGGCTCGCGTCGGCTTGACGGTCTCCCAGTAGTCCGGGTCCTTGGCTCCTCGAGGAGCGCGTGCCTTGATGCACTCCACCTCTTCGCCTTTCGGCGTCCGGTACCTGTGCGCCACGCTCTGCTTCAGCCCCTCGCTGTTGACTTCCGGGATCGCGTCCAGCTTCGTTTCGAACCAGAACTCACCTACGCTGTTGCGCTTCGCCGCACCATAGAGGGCGTGGAGCAGGGAGCTCTTGTTCGTACCGTTCCGGCCGAGAAGGACGGTGATCGGGAACTCGAAGTCGATCCGGCTTCCGGGCTCCAGATTGCGATAGTTGGGGAACCGGAGACCGAGCAGGGGCACCGTCTGGTTCTCGAGACTCTTCAGGGAGCGCTCCAACGGCAACACAGGACGTGGGCTCATCTTCCCAGTACCTTTGCGATGCTCTTTGCGATCGGCAATATCAGTGGAGGGGGGAAAGCGTTCCCGATCTGGGCCGCCACGTGCTCCTTGCCGCGCGTCAGATCGAAACGGTAGTTGCGAGGAAACCCCTGGAGAAGCGCTGCCTCGCGCAAGGTGATGGCCCGGTGCTCCTCGGGGTGCAAGAACCGGCCCTTGGAGGGGTTGTTGCATCCGCTCGTGATCGTCGGAGCCACGATCGACCACGCCATTCGGCCGTAGACGTCAAAAAAGCCGTCGGTCGTCGCATGACATGAACATTGCTGGTCGGGCCCGAGGTCCGTTCTGCTCCCCCCGTCCCTCGGCGTAGCGCGGATTCTGCGCATCACTTCGGGCGAGCGTTTTTCGGGCAAGTCGTGCAAGACATCGCCGCTGCTGCCGGCCGCCGCGAGCCCCCCAATCGCATCTCGAACGGTCCTGGGGCGGGGAACCTTGTGGGTGATCCAGTCCGTTGGCGCGGCCCCTCCGCGCACCGCGACCAGAACCAAGCGCTTGCGACGCTGCGGCACGCCGAAGTCGGAAGCGTCCACCACAGCCGATTGGAAGTCGTACCCGGCATCGCTCAATCCCCTGCAGAACGTCCGGTAGCCCGCATTCAATGCCAACCCTGGCACGTTCTCGAGCACGATAGCCCGCGGCCGCAGGGAGCGAACCAGCCGCAAGTACTCCAAGATGAGGTTGTTCCGATCGTCGGGAACGGCAACCCCATGGCGACGCGTCCGCAGCGTGGAGAAGCCCTGGCAAGGCGGGCACCCGGTCAAGAGATCGAGCCGCCGCCCCCGCAGACGCGCAGCGCGGGTCAACATGGGCCCGGTGACCCGTCGAATGTCATCCACAAGCACTTCCGCATCACGGTGGTTGAGGCGGAATGAATGGGCCGCATGGGGATCGAGCTCCACGGCGCAAGCCACACGGAATCCGGCGCGACGCAGCCCCACACTCAGGCCGCCCGCACCGGCAAACAGGTCGATGGTGGTCAGCTCGGGCATGCTTCGGCGAGAAGTCTGCATGCCCCCCTCCATGGCGTCAACGGGCATCTGCACTCCCTCCCATCGCGCTCCGGAAGTGCTCGTAGGCAAGGGCCATGTCGTGCTCTCGGTCGCACTTGTCGAAGGGAGGGACGAAGGGGCCTTGTTGGTCGTGGGCGTACTCGGGGAGGGGGTCGCCGGGCCGGGCGTCGCGAATCGGCTCCCAGTCCTTGCGGGCGAGGCCCACGCCGGTGAGGCCCTTGTTTACGGTGAAGACGATCTTGCCGCGCTGGTCGTAGAAGGTTTCCCGCTCGTACTGTTGGAGGACGGGGAACTGGACGCGATAGATGAGGAGGAGCTCGTCGAGGGTCATGCCGAGGGAGAGGGCGGCGAGGGCGTCGAGTTCGACGAGGGCCTGGCGGCGGGCGTAGGGGGTTCGGAAGGCGACGTCGCGATGCCAGGTCTTTTTCAGTTCCGTGTAGGTGCCGGCGCGGGGGTCCGGGTTGGCGGAGGTGTCTTGTCGGAAAGCGGGGTCGTAGAGCTCTTCCCAGAGGGGGGCGTAGTGGGTGGTTAGGCAGTTGAGGCGGAGGGCGCGGAGGTGTGACCGCGCGCGAATGCTCGCTGGCATTGAACAGGGCAGCTGACTCGCAAGCGTAACGTTGACGTGCCCCATGCCAGTGGACTTGACGAAGAAGTCGATAGGAATGGTCACCGCAAGTGCGTGGTAGTCAAGCAACAGCTCGTTGCGCGCGGCCATTATTGCCAGAACTGTGTTCACGTGGGACGGGCCTGGTGGAAGCAACGACGGCACAAGCGTGCGCTCACCCGTGGGCGCGACCATTTCGCGGTGCACGTGTCGATAGAACTCGGTCACCGGTCGCCCGTTCCAATGCGGCGTTCGCTTTCGGTACTCCGCGGGGGAGCACGCTGGCACGTAGTTGGTTCGGGGGAGGTAATCGCCCGGGATGTTGGTCAGGTCGATTGGGGAGTAGTCCTTGTTGTGGCTGCAACCTTCGTTTGGAGTCTTGTTGAACGGGGTGCCAACGTAGAAGTGCGGGCCCGAGACAACCCACTCCGACTCGGTCTTAGGGATGCGGGTTATGCGGCGAATCGTGCCGTCTTTCTGTGCACCGGTTTCGTCAAAACATACCGTGGCGAAGTACTCGTCGTGAAGGTCTGCCAGGCGTCGCTCCGCCTTCTCGAAGCGTTGCAGCGCAGAGAGAAGCTCGGAGCTATGAACCACCGGCAGACGCGCCTCCATTGCTGGCGTACCAGGCGGGTCGTAGAGTTTGGCAAACAGCGCAAGCTCGGTCGGGCCAACGTGGACGAGCCTGGAACGATGGCCTCGAAGCTCCCAAGAATCCGCAGTTTTGATGGCTGGAGGGGTTCCGTGGCCGTCACTCTCAACGGACCCATCGACAGTCCTGGGGTGGAACAGATTCGAGAGAAAGACAAAGCTGGCCTCTATATCAGCAGGCTGGGCCGACGAAATGTTGATGACGTACTGCGTTCGATTGTGAATCTCCTCAAACAAGTGAAGCTGATTCTCGAAGCGAAAGGCTAACTTGAGCCTGCCAAACACTGAATGCCTGAGCCTTCCTCCCTTGGGATCGTCGAAGATACCGGGTTGATGAAGTAGCCCGGACACTCCACTGGAAGACCCAGTGCTCCAGCTCAGCACCAAGAAGAACTTGTAGAGATTTGGCTGGACCGCACCTGTCTCCGGGAAGTTGTTACGAGAAGACAAGTACGACTGAAGACCCGTCTCAGTCTCAAATTCCTGCTCGTAGATCTCCCTGACGGACCTGCTGCTCAAGATCTCGGCTCTCCGGTTCACTACCTCACTTGCCGAAAGCTTACGCGCCGCAAGAAGCGGCTCATGCTCCTGCAGCACAGGCCCCTCTTGCCACTCGAGTTTGCGCCAAGGCGGATTCCCCAAGATCACATCCATCCCCCCGGCGCCCGCGAACACCTCCGCAAACTCCAGCTCCCAGTGAAAGAACCGCTTGTCCTCCGCCACCCCGCGCACCACGGCGAGGCGCTTCTCACTCGCCTTCGCCCCAGGCTCCACCAACGCCTCCACGTCCCCCATCCACTCGCCGCGAGAAGGCAGGGACGCCGCCTCCCGGATCGGCCAGAACCACAGCGAACACCAATAATCCATCACCCGCTTCAACACCTGCCCCGGCGCCCCCGGCTCCCGCAGCACCGCCGCCGCCTCCTCGCACGTCTCCGCATCCCGTGGCCCCACCGCCCCCCGATCCATCTCCGGCTGCCCCCACATGGACAGGGGCTGCCGCACGCTCTCGGTCACCTGCAGCCGCTGCTTGAGGTGCGCGTCCCACAGCGCGTCGATCCGGTCGCAGATGCGCTCCAGCCGCTGGACATCCATCGCCGTGAACGCCTGCCCCAGCGTCTTGCGCCACGCCTTGATCCGCTTCACATTCTCCGGCTCGAGCCCGGCGATGACCTTGTCGTCATCGAACGGAGCCATCCCGGCGTCGGGCACGAGGAAGTGATAGATCTGCCCGGGCTCGCGCTTCGTGCCCAGCGGCACCTTGCTCGGCACCTTGCTCAGCCAACTCTCCTGCTTCTTCGACGCCTTCACCACCAAGTCCGCGGCCTCGAATACCTCCCGCCTCGCCCCGATCAGGCTGTTGCCCACCCGCAGGCGAAGATCTAGATACGGCGCGTCCACATCGGGCTGCAGCACGTTCAGCCACAACGACACCTTCCCCAGCTCCGTGGCGAGAGGATTCAAGTCCACCCCATACGCATTGTTCACCGCAAAGTGGTACTTCACCTTCTGCCACTCCCGCTGGTAGGCCTCCGCGGGAATCCTCTGTCCCAGCTCCGCCTGCTTGCGCTCCAGGTATTTGTGCGCGAGCTGGTTGATCGCCTCGTTCAAGAACGCCCCTGACCCCATCGCCGGCTCGCAGATGGTCAGCTTCAGGATCTCGTCCGCGGACAGCCGCTCCGGCTCGGGCTCTCCCTCCTTGCGCGGAACAATCGATTCCCCGAGCCGTTCCTTGAGCGTGTACTTCGTCAAACAAGCCGTCAGCACCTCCGGCGTGTAGTAGCTCGCGCTCTTCTCCCGGTCCCTTCCCGCCAACCGGAACAAGTACGTCCCCTTCTTGTGAATCACCGGCCGCTTCCGGCTGTCCTTGACGATCTCCTCGTGGTGGTACTCCCCGATCTTGGCCGCGGAGACGAAGTAGCTCTGCACGTCGCTCTTCTGCGTGCTGCCCTCCGCCTGCACCTCGTGAAGGTCCTCCTGGGCGAAGAACCCACTGTAGCTCAAGAGTCCTTCGTACACGGCGCCGAGCTGGTTGATCCCGAGCTGGGCATAGGAGATCCTCCCCCGCTCCTTGCCCCCCTCCTTCGACAAGGAAAGGAGCTGCAACACCTGCTGCAGCACCGTGTTGCGCAGCCTGACCCCGCGCAGCAACGGCGTTCTCGCCTCGTCGAAGAGCGGCGAGCGCAGCGCCGGGATGCGAAACGCCTCGACCGCTCCCTCCGCCTGCGCCCCCAGGTGGCGCTGTCCCATCCCGAAGCCCCGCTGCACGAGGTGAAACAGCTTGCGAAGGCTCTCGTCGAGATAGAACCCCTCGCGCGACTGCACCGTCGTCAACGGCACCAGCTCCAGGTCCCGCAAGTTCTCGAGGCTGTAGCCGAGACGGTAGGGGTCGGCCCCCATCGGCACCACCCCCAACTCCTGGCCCCGCGCCTCCACGTAAAACAGGAACAGAAGCCGGTACAGGTACACGATGCACTCGCGCGTCAGCTCCTTCGCCAGCTCGGGATCGCCGAAGACCTTCTCCTTGCTGACGAGGCGCTTGTAGTGCAGCGCCTCGTTCGCGACGAGCTCGATCGCTTTCTGCACCCCGAACTTGAGGTCCGTCGACACCGCGAACGCGTGTTTGTGCGACTGCTCGTCGAGCTGATCGAGGACCGACTGTCCCGCCTCGGGCATCAGCACGTCCCGGTGCAGCAGCCCGGCCATCGCCCGCATGGCCTTCGGGTCCTTGCGCCCCATCAACGCGCCCAGCTCGAAGTGCAGGTACTTTCCCTGCGACCACTTGCCGCGATCGATCAGGAAGACGTCGCTGCCCGCGAGCAGAAGCACCCACCGCGGCGGATGGTCCTGCCGGAAGATGGCGCCGTCGAACAGGTCCTTCCACGACGCGTCCGGAAGCCGGGCCCCGCCATACGCCTCGGGCAACTGCTCGAACAGCGGACACTCGGCCAGCGGATCCGCCTCGTCCGGGTCCTCGGAGAAGGGCGCTTCCACCACCCACAGGAACGGGTGGCCGTGGTCCAGCACCTCCACCACGGTCGGCACCACGAGGTCATCCTCGATGGGTACTGCGCCCGGGCTCCGCAGATACCCGAGGGCGTCGATCAGGTCCGCGTGAAACGACTGGGCCTGCTCGAGCCGCACCGACGGATCGGACTCGCCCGTCGCCCGGGACGCTGCCTTGAAGTAGGCGTTCGCCAACGACGCGAGCCGCTTCGGGGGCGCCTTGGGCCCGCCCTGCTGCTCCGCGTCCGCCCACGCCGCCAAGGTCGCTTGCAGGTCGCTCGCCAGCAACGTGTCCAGGTAATGCTGCGAATAGAAGTCGCCGACATTGCGGATTCCGGTGATGTCGAGGCTCATCGGCTGCCTCCCTTCGCGCCTTGCGGGCCGACGAGCACCGCGGCGATCCGCAGGTAGGGACGGTCCGACGTCGCCAAGCGCTTCTCGATCCACGCCTGCCGTTTTTGCAGGGTGTCGTGGATCGTCTCCTCCCGCTGTCGCAGCCGGTCTTGCTCGTCCTTTCGCAGGGCGCGGTTCGCCGCCCTCGCGGCCTCGCGTTTCTCTTCGATTCGCGCCAAGGCCTTCTCCGACCATTCCTTGAGCCGGCCCTTCTCTGCTTTGAGAACGGGCCGAAGCTCGTGGCCCCGCTCCGTGCGCAGGTGCTTCATCCGCTCGTCAGCCAGCGCCACCGCGTGCTCCCGCATCGCGTCGAGCGCCTCCGACGACGCGGCTTTGCCGTCGTTGCTCATCGTGCCATCCAAGCCCACCCTCGGCATCAGGTCGCGCAAACCGAGGGTGTCCACGTGCTTGCCCTTGGCGTCGAAACGAACCGCGAACCAATCCACGATGACCGGCTGGCTGTGATGGTTGGAGATCACGCCCTGCATGAGGAACGCGGCCTCCCCCGGCTCGAGCCCTCGGGTCACGCGCAACACCGGCGCCTCGTGCCGTCCGAAGTGCGCGACCAGCCTGTCGTTCAACCACTCGCAGATCGGGTGCTGCTCCCAGAGCAGCTGCCACTCGGGCCATTGGCCTTCTTCTTCTCGCGCGGCGTCGAGCGCACGCTGCACGAGCTCTCGGTCCGCGGTCAGCTTGAAGTCCCAGTTGCCGTCGCGGCGAAGCTCCGGGGGCAGGTAGGCGAAGCGACGCTTGAGGTCCTCGGGCGCGGTGAGCGTGAGGCCTTGCAGGTGGTCGTGCCACTCGGGCTTCGGGAAGTCCTTGTCGTGATGGGAGAGCTCCGCCACCGCCTCTTTCATGAGCTGGAGCGGGTCGGAGAACAGGGTGAGAGCGTCCTCGGAACGGGGCGTGGCCGCCTCGCTCTCGGCTTGCTGCTTCTCCGCCGCCATCAGCTTGCTGAGGAAGTCGTCCAGGTTGACCTCCTCCGGGTCCGCGATGACGTCGTCCGGGTCCTCTCGCCGGCTGACCGCCTGCTCGATGCGCTCCTCCTCGGCCGCGGCGTCGTGCAGCTTCATGAGCCAACGCACGTCGCCGAGGTTGTGGTGGGCGCGGTCCTCCTTGTCGATGAGCACCTCGAGGATTCGCAGGTCCCCACGCACGTCCTTGCTCGACGGCTTGGTCAGCAGGTAGTCGATCTTCGGCTCGTGCTCCTGGCCGTAGCGGTCGATGCGACCGTTGCGCTGCTCGAGGGTGATGAGGGACCACGGGATGTCGAAGTGGACCATCTGGTGGCAGAAGTCGTGCAGGTTGATGCCTTCGGAGGCGGCGTCGGAGGCGAGCAGGATGCGGACCTCGCCCCGGGCGGTCCGAAACTTCTTCACGAGGGCCTGCTGCTCCACGTCGTCGAGGCTGCCGTGGAACATGGCGATGGCGCCGGCCGGAAGCGCGAAGGCCTTTCGCAGTTGATCGCGGAGCAGCTCCAACGTGGCGATACGCTCGGAGAAGATGACCACGCGCGTGTCGCGGGTCCCCACCCCCATCTCGGTGAGAAGAGACCTCAGCTTCTCGAGCTTGGTCATCTTCGAAGGCGTGACGCGCGACGCGAGGTCTCGGATCTTCCCCAGCAGCGCCCGGTCGTGCGCCACGTCCGGGTCGGCTTGGGTACCTGCCGAAACCTGCAGCGCCTTGCGCTTGAGCCGCTCGTCGATGGTCTGGATCAAGGCCTGCGGCGACGACAGCGCGCTCTTGAGCAAGAGCGTTCGAAACAGGACGCCTTGGGCCGCGGTGTGCACGCGGATGGTCCTGAACTCGGCGTCCGCGAGCACCTCCAGAAGAGCGTTCTCCTCCGCGCTGGCGTCGATGCGATGGAGCTGCACGCTCCGCTCCCGGAAGGCGCCCTTGACCTGGTCCTTGATGTCCTTCTTGAACCGGCGGACGTACAGGCCGTTGATCTCGGCCTGCGTGTAGGACGACGGGTTGGCGATCGCGGTCGGCTCGAGCAGGTTCATCAGGCTGGCGAAGCTCTCGGCACGCCCGTCGTGCGGGGTCGCGGACGTGAGCACGAGGGCATCGCACGTGCGCGCGAGCAAGTCGGCCAGCTGCGCCCGTTGTGACTTGCGGGTGCTGCCCGCCCGCGTGCGTACGGCCACGTGCTGGCACTCGTCGATGACCGTGGCATCCCAGCGGCACTGCTCGAGAAAGCGACGGTACTTCTCGTCCTTCTTGAGGGTGTCGATGGAGATGAGCACGCGGTCGAACACGTAGAAGGGGTTCATGTTCGCCGGGATCTTGCGCTGCACGCGCTGGATGCCGATCGAGTCCAACCGTACGAGCGGGATGGTGAACCGCGCCCAGAGCTCTTCCTGGAACTGTTCGAGCACGGACTTGAGGGCGACGACGAGGATGCGCCGGGCACGGCCCCTTCGAATCAGCTCGGACAGCAGGATGCCGACCTCGATGGTTTTGCCCAACCCCACGCCGTCGGCGATGAGGATTCGTGGCCTCGGCTGGGCGAGCGCCATGGAGGCAGGAACGAGCTGATAGGGCGCCTCGCGGATGGCGCCGCGATGCCCGATGGCGATCGACTTCTCACTCGGGGGCGACTGCCGAAGCAAGCTCTCGAGGTACAGCTTGGAGCGACGGTATCGGGGGGAGTCGTCGGTGACGAGCTTGGTCACCTCGGGTCGAAGCTCGGTGATGTCGTCGAGGTCGTCGAGAAAGATGGCGTCTTTGCCCCGGACGAGCTCGGACAGTCCGGTGACGCGAACGGCGGTTCCGCCGGTCGAGGTGGGCATGGCGCTGCGCACCATCCAGTCTTCGTCGCGGATGAGGACGCGGGCGCCGGGGGCGAAGGCTTTGGGTTGTTTGGGTGGGGTCTGGGCTCGAAGCATCGTCATCGCATCGTCAGCGCAACGTCAGAGGGACTCGAGGTAGGAAGCGATCGCATGGACCACGGCGATGTCGTCATCGAGGCCGGCGATGTCGAAGTCGCTGTCGGCGTCGTGTTCGAGGACGAAGTAGCGGACCGCGAGCTCGGTCAGCTTTCGGTGGAGGAGGGGGGTGTCGGGCTCGAGTTGCTGGAGCAAGGCGAGGCAGGTGGCCGCGAGGTCCTGGGCTTGCCGTGGGTCGAGGAACTCGTTTCGCCGGGCGAGGTCGTCGACGGCTTTCACGTGGAGGCGAACGGCGTCGGCGAGTGATTCGGGAGCCTCGGTGGGGGTGGTCCACAGGCGACGGAGGACGGGGAGGGTTTCGTGAGGGAGGCCCGGGATGGAGGCGAGGTCGAAGGGGTTCGTGGCGCTGTCCTGGGGCATGGTGAGGCGGCCTCCCGAGAATCCTGGATAGTTTCCAGGCTGGGAGACGATCTCACGGGAGGGAGCGGGGGACAAGCGGGACGGGAGCTCTGCGGGAACGGCAAGTGATTCTGCGGGAACGGCAAGTGACTCTGCGGGAACGGAACGCAAGGCCACGACTTCGCAGTGGAATCTAAAAAATCGCCCTATGCGTTCGCGGACGGGAAGGAGTGGAACCCACAGCACGTACATCCCGGTTACCGACGCATGATCGTAGGGGCGCGTCGGATAGGCATCCATCTTTGGAGGATATGTACGATGTCACAAGCCGATTTGGACCAATGGAAGACCGCTGCCGAAGCCCTCGACCCGAAGGCCGTCCTGTTGGGGGGAATGCCGCTGAAGGACAGGGTATTCGAGGCAGACGGGGTCGCAGGCACGTTGCGCAAGCTGTGGGAGCCATCCGCGGAGCTACGTCTCCCGGGGATGAAGGAAACGGCCGCCCAGGTGCCTCTCACGGTAGCGGGAGAGATCGAGAGCCTGTGTCGCGCGATTCGCTTCGTACACACGGATGGGATCTTCCCGACCCTGCCACCGGCCGAGGTGCCGGCCCTGGAGGTACGCGCGCGAACGCTGATCAGCACGCTTTCGAATGCCTGCGAGCTGGTGTTGGACGACAACGTCGAGGAGCCCGCCGACATGGCCCTCGCGACCGCCAAGAGCCGGGCGGAAGACGACACCCGCGCCACGCGCATCCAATACCTGTTCGACCTGGCGGCGGTGGCGGAGGAGGTGAAGGACCGGCTCGCGACGCTGACGAGCTTCGACCCCGGCTGGATCGCGGAGGCGCGTGACATCGCGCAGAAGCTCAGCTCGCAGGGGCCGCCCGTGGCGGGCCAACCCGCGGACCCGAAGGTCGACTTGCGAAACCGGCTGGTCACCTTGCTGGACCACCGGGTTTCAAAGGTCCGGCGCGCGGCGAGGTTCGTGTACCGCGATCATCCGGAGGTGGTGCGGCAGGTGACGTCGTCGTACGAGCGCAAGCGCCGGGTGGAAGCGAAGCGTCGTAAGACGGCGGTTGTGGAGCCGGTGGGGTAGGGCGAAGGGCGGGCCAAGGAGACGCCGTAGCCAGGACCTTCCACGGAGACCCCTCCGGCGGCTACCATCCCCGCCCATGATCAAGCACATCAGATCTGTCGCGATCGGTGCCGTGTTTCTCGCGGGGTGTGCCGTGGCAGGGGCAACCTCGAGGTTCGTGGTGCCACCCGCCAACGCCCAGCAGCAGGTGACACTGACGAAGTGGGAGTATTTCTGCATCAACGAAGTGCACGCCGAAAACATCGCTCCCAAAGCGAACCAACTCGGCGCGCAATACTGGGAGCTGGTTACTGCGGCTGGCCCACCGGGATCTGAATTGTGGTGCTTCAAGCGACCCGCTCTTGGCGGCTACGCTCCACCACCCGCTCAGTAACGCCACGAACCCCCATCACCCTCTGCTCCCGCCGCCATTCCCTTGCTCGCCTCCAGCGTGAACACCCTTGCAGCCCACTCAACGACGACAAGGGGCTAAGGCGCTGTCGTCGCCGGTTCCTCCCCGGGCTCTGGCGCCAAACACACTCCCTTGACGCAGATTCTGTCGCCCTTGCACTGCGTGTCGTAACGGCATCCGGAGCTATCCGGCTTTGGTTGCTGAACGCTCGGCTCGGCGGGCGGTGCACCGGCCGGAGCGGGATCCGGGCCGGGCCCCATCCGTTTCAGGACGGTCGCCTTGATGTAAACCCCGTCACCGTTCGCGAAGGCGATCACTGCGTCGCCTCCGGCCGCGCAGACCTCCGAGCGAACTGCCTTATTGAACTTTGCGATGTCCGTGTATGCGTGATGACCATACCCGCCGGGCGTGACGTCGATGACCGCGATCTCCGTCCAGTCCCCCTCCGGCATGGTCGTGAACATGGAGTAGTCACAGTAGGATGGCTTCGGACCGAAACCTGGAGGTCCCGTCGTGGTCATCTTGATCGAGCCGCATCCAACGGCGGCGGCGACCACCGATGCGGAAACCAGCCGGCGAACGTTACTTCGAAATTCCATTGTTCCTCGATACCACGACACCACGAGGGTCTCAAACCCGTTGGCGGGCTTCGCATGGCGTAGCAGGCGTCACCAACCTCCGGCGTCACCAACCTCCGGCGTCACCAACCTCCGGCATCACCCACCGGCCCCCATCTCCGGGCCGGCATTCCCCATTCCGTGTTCGCATTCCGTGTTCTCAGCTCCTAGTTCATCTGCCCTATCCGCCGAGCTTCCGTCAGA
>CAZAWR010000126.1:0-23447 GCA_964488865.1 uncultured Polyangiaceae bacterium
TGACCCTCAAGGAGGGAGGCGAGGTGCGGGGCACGCTCACGCGCTATGAGCCCGGGCAGGGGTATCGCGTGGACTTGGAGGACGGCTCGTCCCGCGGCTTGCTCTGGAGCGAGGTGACGCGCGCGGCCCGACAAGCAGGGATCGACGACGAATCCCGGGTGGGTCAGGTGGTCGTGCTCTCGTTGGTGGATGGGACCCGCCTCGAAGGCAAGCTCATGTCCATGAGGGCCGGCAAGGGCGTGCGAGTCCAGACCGACGGTGCGGAGAAGACCATCGTTTGGGAGCGGGTGAAGGAGGTGCGCGACGCCCAGGGGGCTGTGGTCTATGCCCCTGCGCCACCGTCCGAGCCTGGCACGACCGGGGAGGGACCCATGTCACCTTCGGAGCGTGCTGCCCTCGCCCTGGGTTGGGAGGAGCGCGGGGGCGCTCGATTCCTGCTTGGCGTCTCGGGGCAAGCTGTCCTCTTCGTCAAAAAGCTCACGCAAGAGAGCGTCGGCGAGGTGGACGGCTTCTTCCGATTCGGCGGAGGCGGGGGTGTGGCCCTGCGAACCGCCGTCCTCATCCTTTCCCCGCCCGTCCCGTCGACCGACAGCACCGGGGTTCACGGATTTCGCTTCGGAACCGGCATCGACCTCGGCGGCGCCGCGGCGCAGAACGACATCATTGACAACGAGCAGGTGGTCGGCGCGATGGTGGTCCACGTGCCCGCCTACCTCGGCTTCCAGGTGGGCGACGGCAGCTTCGAGGACGAAGGCAGAGCGTGGAGCGGGGTTCTCTGGGGGCTCGACTACCAGCCGTCGTACTCCTACGTCGGTTACGACGTCGTCAGCAAGGACTTCGGCGAGGACGGCGTGACGTGGCGGAAGCACGCCCGCGGGGACATCAACCCGATCGGCTTGGGCACCACGCTCGACTTCACCAGCTTCGAAGCGGGTTCGACGGAGCCTCTCGAGGAGGCGCATGTGAGGATCCACGCAAGCTGTACGATTCCAAACGGCGACCATCGTCTCTTCGCCACCCTGGGGGTGGGAGCCGTCTGGTATTGAAGCGGCCCCTAACCTGCCATTTCCCCTCGTGATAAGGCTTGCCTTGGGGTCGGCTGCGCGCTCCTTTGAATCGGGCGCCACCCCTCACGCGGGTCTTGGAGCTTGTCCCGTCGTCGAGTAGCCTTGGCCTCGCGCGGGTGGCGCTCGCGCAGCCTTCTCGAACCAAGCAAGGGATCAGCCATGCGCTGGCTACGAACCGCAATCACCTGTTTCTCCCTTTCGTCCCTCGTGCTGGCTGCCGGCTGCGGGGGCCGTTCCGGTATCCTGGGCGAGACGGACTGCCTGGACGAGGGGACGTGCGAGTGCCGGGGACCAGAGGATTGTCCGCCGGACCAGCGCTGTGTGAACGGCTTCTGCCGGTTGCCGCAGGACGGGGGCAACCTCCTGGAGTTCGGGGATCCGTGCACCCTGGACATCGAGTGCGCCTCGGGCTTCTGCATCCCCACGGCGAAGGGGGACGCCAAGGTTTGCACGAGGCTTTGCACCGGCACCTGCCCGCCCGACTGGTCCTGCAAGGTGCGTGTGGGTTCGCCTGAGGTGAGCTTGTGCACGCAGCACGTGGACCGGCTTTGTGCCGACTGCTCCGTCGACGGCCACTGCAACCCCGCCTTCGGGGACTACTGCATCGACTCCGGCGGCATCGAGAGTTGCGGCCGGGACTGCAACTACGATCCCTGCCCGAGCGGGTACTCCTGCCTGTCCGTCGTGATCGAGGGCGGGGCTGCGAAGCAGTGCATCCCCGACGTCGGGACCTGTGCTTGCACGCCTGCCACCGAAGGGCTCGCGCGTCCGTGCGAGAACGCCAACCCGTTCGGCACGTGCACCGGGGAGACGGTATGCCAGGCCGACGGGCAATGGTCTGCCTGCTCGGCCCAGGAGCCTTCCTTGGAGTTCTGCAACGGGCGGGACGACGACTGCAACGGGCTGGTGGACGCCATGGACCCGGGCATTGACACCTCGGGCTTGCCGTCGACACCTGCGTATCCTGCGTGCCAGAAGGGGGCGGGCGGGTCCTGTGCCGGAACCTGGGCGTGCCAGGAGGAAGCGGGCGCCTTCGCGTGGGTCTGCGCGGCGCTCGACCCTACCGAGGAGGTCTGTGACGGCCGGGACAACGACTGCAACGGAGGGATCGACGAGCCGTTCCTGGACGAGGCTGGGCGTTACGTTTCGGTGGAGAACTGCGGGAAGTGCGGCGTGGACTGCCGGACCGTGATCACCAACGCGGCCACCGGGCCCGGCGGCGACGTGTTGCCTGACGCGGTGGAGTGCGTCGTGCTCGGCGACGTCCCTGTCTGTGTGCCGCGGGACTGTTCTGCTGGCTACTACCCCTATCCCCCGGAGCAACCGCTCCAATGCCGTCCTCTGTCGAGCCCCCAGTGTCGCCCGTGCACCACGGTGAACGATTGTAGCGTTCCGGAGGACGTGTGCAGCCGTACGGGACACGATGCAAACAAGTCCTGTCTGCAGGCCTGCGGGGTGGACGCCCTCTACCCCGGGTGCACCGGCCAGATCGGTGTTCAAGGGTGCTGTCCGGACCTGTCCGTGTGTCGCCTTCTCGACGGGGCGGCGGTCTGCGTCCCGGCCGGCGAGACCTGCGAATGCGACAGCGCCCACGAGGGCATGAAGCGATCCTGCGTGGTCGAAGGGGACCAAGGTGCGAAGTGCGAGGGCATGGAGACATGCCTCATCACGGCCGGCGACGTCCCCATGTGGTCCGAGTGCGAAACCGTCGGCGTCACGGACGAGGTCTGCGACGGCAAAGACAATGACTGTGACGGTCTCCTCGACGAGGTGTTCGTCGACCAGAAGGGTACAGGCACCTACGACGTGGACGAGCACTGCGGGGAATGCCATCTGGACTGTACGGCCCAGTGGAGCCCCACCATCCAGCACGCGGTGGGTGGTTGTGCCGCGTCGCCCACCACGCCCCCTACCTGCGCGATTGTCGCGTGCACGAACGACACGATCGGAGGTGGCGGAGCGTGCCAGCTCTCCTCGGACTGCCCCGTCGGCTGGAGCTGTGAGCCGCCGTACTACCAGTGCATGAAGCCCTGCTCCACCGGATCCGAGTGCCTTGGCGGCGCGGTCTGTCAGGGCGGTTGGTGCACGGTCCCCTGCACGTCGAGCGCCCAGTGTGCCGAGAAGTTCGGCTGGCCGAGCACCTGCTCGGGCGGGGTCTGCAAGACCGAGTACAAGTTCCACGACGTGGACAAGGTCGAGAGCAATGGCTGTGAGTGTCCCTCGAGCACCTTGCTTCTGGACGACGAGCCGGACATCTATCCGTCGTATCCGGAGGCGGGGGTGCCCTATGTCGATCGCAATTGCGACGGGGTGGACGGGGACGTGAAGTCCGCGTTGTTCGTGTGGCAGGGGACGGACCAGAGCCTGGGGACGCGGGAGCATCCGTTCCGCACGATCCGGGAAGCGATGAACGCGTTCGACGCGACCAAGCACAAGCAGGTGCTGGTGGCGTCGGGGCAGTACGAGGAAGCGGTGGTGCTCAAGGCGGGGGTGGGGTTGTTCGGGGGCTATGCCCCTGGTTTCGCCCGGCGGGACATCGTGGGGTATCCCACGTTGATCTTGGGGCCTGAGCCGGTGTCGACGATCCCGAATCCACCCCAGGCGACGGTGAACGGAGCGAGCATCAAGGGCCAGCGGACGGTGGTGGCGGGGTTTGCGATCTACGCATCGGACGCGGCAGAGCAGGCGGGGGCGGGGGAGGCAGGCAGGAGCAGCTATGGGGTCCACTTGATGGACTGTTCGGACAGCGTGGTGATCGCGAACAACCTCATCCTGGGCGGACGCGGGGGAGATGGGGGGCATGGGGACGCGGGGCAGCCCGGGGGTGCGGGGGCCGCAGGCAAGGACGGTCTTGCAGCCAAGGAGTGCACGAACGCGAGTTGTGCCGGGCAGAGCCAGCCGGGCGGCGCGTCGGGAACCAACGCAACGTGTGTCACGGGCACGAGCGGAAACCCGGGAGCGGGGTCGAACGGAAGCATGGACCCGCAGAGCTACCAGGACCCGCTGGGGCTCAACGGGCGAGGCGGGACGAATGCCACGTATACCAGCGCGGGCAACCCGCAGTTCTCAGACCTCTGCAAGTACGATTGCCAGATCGCAGGGGATCTCAACGGGCTCGACGCTTCCTCGGGCGGCAACGGGACGGTGGGGACGGCCGGTGTGGGTTGCGGCAACGAGCTCGGAACGATCGTGAACGGGTTCTGGCGCGGCGGGGCGGCCACTGGCGGCGCGAACGGCATCGCTGGGAAGGGGGGCGGCGGCGGCGGAGCTGGGGGATGCGTCATCAACACGAATTCTCCGAGCTGCACGGTGGGGCAGCGACGGGGCGACCTGGGCGCCACCGGAGGCGGGGGAGGGGCCGGAGGCTGCGGCGGCCGTGGCGGTCGCGCCGGCGGAAGCGGTGGCGGGTCCTTCAGCGTGTTCGTGGCCTTCAGTGCTTCGCCCGGTGCCGTCATTCCGCAAGTCACAGGCAACATCCTCTATCTCGGAGAGGGAGGCGCTGGCGGTGATGGCGCCTTCGGTGGGCACGGCGGCCCCGGCGGGCCCGGTGGAAAGGGGGGCACGTCCGCTCCCCCGGCCTGGTGCGCAGGTCCCGGCGGAAAGGGGGGACGAGGAGGTGACGGTGGCCCTGGTGGTGGCGCTGGAGGTGGCTGCGGCGGCGTCGCCTATGCCATCGCGGGCAACTTCCTCGGCGGCGCGAACTACGATACCCGCAACGTCTTCGTCCAGCCCGCGGGGGCCGTGGGCGGTGCGGGTGGCTCCGGCGGCCCGTCCCCGGCAGGCGGCAGCGCCAACGGGACGCCAGGTGCGACCGGAAAGGCGGGTGTGATCCATGTCTTCTAATCGTTGGTCCCGTCTCGGAATCCCTTCGGTCCTAGTCGCCCTCGCGGTCACCACAGGCATCTCCCTCGGGGGGTGCGGAAGAAGCGAAGGAACGTTGCCCTGCACTTATGTGGGATGTCCCTGCGTCTTCGAGAGCGATTGTGACCCCGGAAACGACTGCGTCGACCGTGTCTGCACCCTTCGCACCGTGCCCGATGCGGGACCCGATGCCCAGGACCTCAAGGGGTTCGGCGAGCTCTGCGACGCCAACGCCGAGTGCATCAGCGGCTATTGCCTCCCCGACCTGCAGGGCTCCTTCTGCACGCGCCCCTGCTCCCCCGCGTGTCCGAACGGGTGGGCTTGCCGCCTCGTCCCGGACCCCCGCGAAGGGCCGGAACCCATCGGGCTGTGCGTCGTGGACCGCGAACGGCTCTGCCAGCCCTGCCTCGACAACGCCTCGTGCAACCCCTCCGGTGGCGACCTGTGCATGACCATCTCTGGGGAGCTGGCTTGTGCCAGGGACTGCACCTTCGAGCCGTGTCTCGATGGCTATGAGTGCGTCACCGTCACGGACGACGGCCAGACGCGGCAACAGTGCATGCCCACCAGCGGTACCTGCGCGTGCACCGCCGACTCCGCCGGACAAATCCGAGGCTGCCAGAGCCAGAACGAAATCGGCGTCTGCAGCGGCCAGCAGGTGTGCAACCCCCCTGCCGGGTGGTCCGCGTGCTCCGCCCCGATCCCTGCGCCCGAGTCCTGCAACGGCATCGATGACAACTGCGACGGAGCCATCGACGAGGGCATGGCCGCCGAGCCTTGCGCGTCGACGGTCGGAGCCTGGTCTTGCCCCGGCATGCAAACCTGTCAGGGGGCCAGTGGCTACGTCTGCGATGCTCCCCTGCCGGAGGCGGAGTCTTGCGATGGAATCGACAACAACTGCGACGGGGCCGTCGACGAAGAGTTCGTCGATGGGGCGGGAACGTACTTCACCAAACAGCACTGCGGCGGCTGCAACATCGACTGCGATGCAACGATCCCCTTCTCGACCGAGACCGCTTGCGAGGTGAAGGACGGGAAGCCCCGCTGCATCGCCGTGGCATGCCAGCCGGGATACTTCCCCCACGACGAGGGGGCGGTGTGCCTTCAGCTCCCGGACACCCTCTGCCAGCCTTGCGCCATGAACGAAGATTGCATCACGCCTTCGAGCGTTTGTGTGCAGCAGGGGCTCGAGATGCTCTGCGGGCGAAGCTGCGACGCGCAATCCCCCTACGGGACGTCCTGTCCGCCCGGTTATGCGTGTCAGTCCTACCAGGGCTCGATGCAGTGCATTCCTACCTCCGGGACCTGCGTGTGCGACGCCGACAACGCGGGCCTGGTGCGTTCGTGTCTCGTCGACACCTGCGTGGGACGCCAGACCTGCGCCCCTTCCGCCGGTGCCTACGCCTGGAGCGCGTGCGACATCAGCGACAACGTCGAGATCTGCGACGCCGCGGACAATGATTGCGACGACCAGATCGACGAGGGCTTCGTGAACGCCAGCACGGGCAAGTACGACACCAGCGAGCATTGCGGGTTCTGCAACAACGACTGCACGAAGTACTGGTCTGGCCCCCTGCACCACGCCGCAGGGGTCTGCGACACGGCCCCCAACATGCCCTTGTGCCGCATGCAGTGTCTCACGGAGACCGTCGGCGGGACGAAGTACGAGTTCGTCGACACCAACGGCGCGACGTCCGATGGGTGCGAGTGCCGCCGGGTGGCGGGTAATCTCACGCAGGACGAGCCCGACATGGGGGAGTTCCCGACGTCCGGGAGCGACTACGTGGACGAGAACTGCGACGGAGTGGACGGCGTGATCGCGCACGCGATCTTCGTCTGGGCCGGCCAGGACGGGCCAGGGACGGGAACGAGAACGGACCCGTACCGGACGCTCGCGCAGGCCGTGGCGGCATGGCCCGGTTCGGGCAAGCGCTACATCCTCGTGGCCGAGGGATCGTACGACGAGAACCTCGTGCTGTCCGAGGGGTTGAAGCTGTACGGTGGGTACGCACCGGACTTCCTCGGACGGGATGTGTTGCTGCACCCGACGATGCTGAAGGGGCAAGTGCCCGCGAATGCGCAGCAGATCGGGGCGGTCACGGCGGTGGGCTTGGGCAAGGGGGCGCCCACGACGGTGGTCAGCGGGTTCCACATCGTGGGGCGGAATGTCCCGGACAACCCCGCGACGGACGTGGACGGTACGCCGACGATGGCGGTGTATGCGCGTGAGTGCGGTACGCGGCTGATCATCCAGAACAACGTGATCATCGCGGGGCGGGGCGGTCGTGGCGGTCGGGGAAGCACGGGCGATGCTGGGTATGGTCGCCAGGTTTCTCTGTCCCTGGACGGTGGCAAGGGGACGGACGGACAGCGTCGTGAAGGGCTTTGTCTTGCTACCTCTCGCCCGGGCGGGGCGGGGGGAGTGAACGCGCAGTGCACCGGGGGGGCGGCGAAGCCGGGCGGGGGAATCGTGTGTCCCTCGTACGACATGGCTTCTTACCAGGGGGCGCAGGCCGCCTACGTGGCTCCCACGGGCAACGAAGGCGCGGGAGGGTTCGATTGGTCCTTTGACAATTTGAGCGAATCGTCGTGCAGCCATGTGACGGAGAGTGGCTGGCCTTCGGCCATCCAGAGCAACAATGGTCACGACGGCTTGGACGGGACGCACGGTCAGGTGGGGCTGGGCGGGGGAGGGTGCACGAGCGTGTTTGGGTCCTACGTGGATGGGTTGTGGGTACCTGCGTGGGCCAAGGGAGGGGGGAGCGGGACCGGCGGTGTGGCTGGCGGTGGCGGCGGAGGCGGTGGAGGCACCGCGTACCGTCCTTCCGGAGGGTGTTCCTCGCACGAGTTGGGGCCGACGGGAGGTGGTGGTGCGGCCGGGGCTTGTGGTGGCATGGGCGGGCTGCCGGGGGGAGCGGGCGGCGCTTCCTTTGCCATCTTCGTGCACGGCACGGGCAACGCCTCTCCGACGATAGAGTACAACCGAATCCGGCGTGGTCCCGGCGGGGACGGCGGCATGGGTGGGTTCGGTGGCCCGGGCGGACAGGGAGGTCGCGGCGGGTTCGCCGGACAGCCTACCACGTGGTCCGGATCGGCCGGTGGCAAGGGCGGGGACGGCGGGTCCGGAGGGCCGGGGGGCGGCGGCGGTGGCGGTTGCGGCGGGCCTTCCGTCGGGTTCTTCGCCTTCCGTGTGGCGTCCGCGCCCACCACCAACACCTTCGACTACGAGGACACCGTGTCCACCAGCGGCTCGGGCGGACTCGGGGGCGGCGCCGCAGCCGCTGGATCCGTCGGTGGCAAGGGCTCCAACGGCAAGTCCGCCAACCAATTGCTGCTGACACGTTGCGGTCCCGCTGGCCTTTGCGCGGTCGGCACCGCGTGCGACGCGAACAACATCTGCGTTCCCACCAACTGAGCCTCCCCTCCCCCAGAATTCCGTTGACACCTGGGCGCGACCGGCGTCCGCTCATGGAGTGAACGCCTACGAACCCATCGCTGGAATCTCTCTCGAACGCTACGCGGAGCTGTCGGCCGATGTGGCTCACACGCAAGACCCTGACGAGCAGGGGCGCATCGTGGAAGGACTGGGTGTGCCACGCGCGAACTGGGAGGCCGCCATCCACGGGTGGTCGCAACGGATGCAGGACATGAGCAACATGGGCCAGATCGCGACCCAGTACATGTCTTTGTACCAAGCCGCGCTCTCCAGGAAGCAGGGCAGAGTGGACGTGAGCTTCGAGGACTTCGCCGCCATGGAAGCCGTGGTCCAGGTGTTCGGCTACGAGGGGATGATCGCCCACTACGGCATTGATCAAGCCACCTGGACGTTGATCGCGGGTCACTGGACCCAGCAGTTGTCCATGGCCCCGATGCGCTACGGAATGGCTCGCAACAACATCCAGCAGCAGGAGGTGGCCCGGATGAGGGCGGGCGGCCATCCGCGGCCCGTGAACATCCAGCGCTCGGCCCCTCCGCCCCAAGCCCAACCCGCTCCCGCCTATCAGGCAGCCCCGTATCAGCCGCCCCCACCGCCACCTCCTCCGCTCGCCGTGGGGGCCACCGTGATGGTGCAGTGGGCCGACGGCAACAAGTATCCAGGATCCGTGGCCCAGGTGGCCCCGGACCAGGCGCTCGTCAGCTTTCCGAACGGTCAGAACCTTTGGGTCGCCCTCCAATGGGTGAGCCCGGCATGACCTGCTCGCCGGGGGGCACATGAACAAGCCGCTGCAGAACTGTCCCCAGTGCGGGGCCAACCTCACGCTCGATGACCTGCGCGGGACCAATTGCCCGTACTGTCGCACCGCCCTTCCCCACCACGCGCGCGCCGCCGAGCAGGCCGCGCTCGTCAATCAAATGCTCGCCCAGCAGGGCGTGAACTACCAGGTCCCCTACCAGTACGGGGCAGCACCGCCTCCCGTCCAGATGGGGCCCGGCATGGTGCAGCCAGGGGCGATGCCCGTCATGCCCCCCTACGTCGCTCACCAGGTCCAGCAGTCCGTCGATGCGGCTGGCAAAGCTGTCGCTACGAGCGTCATCGTGAGCATCGTCGTTGCGGGCGTGGTCCTGGTCCTCATGTTCGTCCTCGGGATCGCGGCCTTCTTCTTCGTCCGCATCTGACCCGTCATCGCGACGCGGGCTGCACATTGCCGGTGGGCAGCGGTTGTGTCCCGCCGAGCACCTTCCACACGGCTGCGGCCCAGGCATAGCTGCCTGTCCAGCTGGGGTGACGCCCGTCTGCCATGCGCTCGAGGTCGAGACGTGTCGAGTCGAAGTACCGGCAGCGGCCGACGTTGGCTTGCAGTACGCGCAAGAACCCCTTGTCCTTCTTCCACGCGGGAGGGCCTATCCATAGGCAAGGGCGATCTCGCGTTTCGGACACGACCTGCCGAATTGCCGCTGCCCTGCGCTCGGGGTTGGGATCGAACAGCTCGTTGGACCCGAGCGAGATCAGCACCACCTGCGGGTCGTATCGGTAGATGGCATCGCGCAGGCCGTGGTCGCGCGCCCAGGACAGGGTGCTCGACGAGGGGATGCTGATGATCTCGTAGCGGCGCTTGTCGCTGGCGAGCACCTGGCGCAGGTAATTGCCTACGAGCGGCACCATGGAATCGCCGACGTGAAGAATGCGCTGGGCGCTTGCGGCGGGGATGGGGCCGCCGTCGGTGGGAAGCAGGAGGATGTCGGGGGCCGAGGCTGGGGTGGGGGACGGGAGTGCAGTGGGACTGGGGAGTGCAGATGGCGTGACGACCGTGGGAGGGGATGGTTCCTGCGGCGCGGGCGGGGGATCGTCGGCGCGTGAGCAAGCGAGTGCGGAGCAGAGCAGGATGGGGAGCCAAAGGGGTGGCCGCGTGAGAAGCACGACCGGTGGCTTAGTACAGGTGTTGGTGCGCATCCATGCCGACCGGGGCTAGTGCTTCCGCTTGGAGCCGACGAAGTCACCGAGGATGGACGGTTGTCGCGCAGGGTGCAAGATTGCGGCGTCACGGTGGAGCTTGGGTCCGGATTGCCGCGGCGACGTGCACTTTGGGGGTTGCCGGTGTCCGTGAGTGTGGCACTGGTCACACATGAGTGTTGAAAGTCGAAGGTGTCGCTTTTGTTTTGCCGGACTCCTGCTCGCTTTCGTCGCCTGCGGCGGCAGCGATGACGACTCCCCTGGGGGCGCGTCGGGAACCGGTGGGGCTTCGGGGTCGGGCGGCGTTGCCGGGACGGGCGGCGACTCCGGCAGTGGTGGGGCCGGCATCTCCGGATCGGCCGGGGCGGCCGGCACAGCCGGTCAAGGGGCAACAGGCGGAACCGGCGGAACCGCGACGGGTGGCACAGGTGGCGCTGCGGGCGCTGCCGGCGCGACCGGTGGAACCGGAGGAGGCTCCAACGGTCCTGCCCCCACGTTCGCCCCGCACGTCGTGGACGATGCTGCCACCGGCGCCGCCTTCGCGACCGTCGCCGACCTCAACGGGGACGGCAAGCTCGACATCGTCGTATCCCTTTTCGGTCAGATGGGCTTCAGCGTCCCGGAAGGAGAGCTTCGAGCCTATATCCAGGGGAATTCTGCCACGTCGTGGACTCCCACTACCTTGATTCCCACCTCAGCGGGATACCACTTCCCCAACGAAGTCACCGTGCAGGACATCGACGACGACGGGGACTCGGACCTGTTCGTCCCCGCGGGTTTCCTCGTCTGCGACGCGATCCCCCTGGCCGGCCCGTGCGGTGCGCTCGTCTGGCTCGAGAACACGCCCAGTGGTTGGCTCACCCACGAGATCGTCCCCAACGGCTACGAGCTCTTCTTCCACCACGTGGAGTTCGTGGACATCGACAACGACGGCATCCGCGACGCGATCACCGTCGGTGAGCGCAAGCCCTCCTTCGGCGCGTCCGTGGCCCAGGTGATGTGGTTCAAAGGCACGGCCGGAGGGGACCGCTTCGACAAGACCCCGATCATGATCGGCGAGGGCCTCGGCAGCATCCCTACCGCCGTCGACCTCGACGGGGACGGGGACCTCGACCTCATCAGTGCGGAGTATTTCCACGCGGACGCCGCGTCGTTCGTTTGGATGGAGAACACCGGGGACCCCACCAAGCCCTTCACGAGGCACGTGATCGCAGACGACGTCGGCCCTTCGATCCAGCTGACGCTGGTCCCGGACCTGTACGGCGACGGCGTGCTGCGAGCCATCGGCGCCAACCACACGAACACGAAGGACAACGCCAGCTTGCCCGAGTCGGCCGTCTATGTGTTCGACGTGCCCGCACCGGCGAGCATCAAGACAGCCGGTCCGTGGCCCAAGGTGAAGATCTCCGAGGGCATCGTGTCGGACAAGAGCCCCATGTTCGCTCCCATGGGCGCCCCAGGGATCTTCGGCGTCGGGGACATCGACGGCGACTCGGACCTGGACGTGATCGTGTCGGGGGACGGTGACCCTCGCGTGCTTTGGCTTCGTCAGATGGGGCCAGGGCAGTTCGAGACGCACGTGCTCGAGTCCCAGCTCAAGCAGGCCGGCGGCATGAAGGTCGTGGACTTCGACGGCGACGGCAAGAACGAGCTTCTCGTCACGGGCTACGAAGCGAGCAGCGTGCGCGTCTACATCCGCCAGTAGGCGGGCCCACCGCGAAATCTCAGAGAGGTTGCTGTGCGTCGGGCTGCGCGCCGACGTAGGTAGCTACGTGCTCCGTGTAGTCGTTGTTTCCGATCGCCACCGTGCCGTTCTGTCCCGCAAGCTCCCCCACGATGAAGGTCACGCCCTTCGGGATGCCAGCGTCCTCATAAGCCTGGATGTCCGAGTCCGCGTTGCCGTACACGGCCACGATCTCCCAGCCCAGTTCGGACTGGACGCGTTCGAGAAACTGGGCCTTGTACGTGCGAGCGGACTCCCCGTGGACGAACGTGTCTGCGGTGCGCATCGGCCCGAAAGGGGCGCCCATGCTGTGAAGCCACACCCGCGAGATGCCGCGGAGGTTGTGGGGGCGGGCCGAGAGATACGCGACCTGATAGCCCTTCTGTGCCCACGCGTTCAGCATCTCCGACGACGACCGGTTCGCCTTCGGCTCGTACAACGGCTCCCCCATCACCTGCTTGAGCAACTCGTTGTCGTCGACCGTCAGCGTCCCGTCGATGTCCGTGACGATCACTTTCGTGCCTGCAGGCCACACGAAAGCCCCGTGCACCGCGCAGGTGCCGTCTCCCTCGAGCACCGAGAAAAGGCTCCCCGTGCCGACCGCGTACTGCTGGTCGGCGCCCAAGGTCAGAGAGAACCCCCCAAGCCCGTCGGTCTTCACGCGACCGAGTTGTGCCCAACCTCCAGAACCGTCCCGACGCCAGAAGCTCACCCACTCGTCCACCACGCCTCGCTGGCTGATCAGAGTGCCTGCCGAGCGGGTCATGGTTCCCACGATCTGCTGCTCCCCCATGCCTAACAAATCCTGTCCGCCGTGCGTCACGTGCGGGTTCTCCACCGACCAGTCCACCGCATCCGAGGACTGGAAGCTCGTTGTCGGGGTCTCGAACGGCAACGGGCCGGGTACAGGACACGTTCCCGTACCCGATTGCACGTCAATCCCATCGAGCGGCGCACCGTCGAACGAGTCACGGCACGCGCTCGCCTGGACCAACAGCAGCCCAAGCACCGCATGCCCCGTCCGGACCCAAGCCACGCTCTTGCTTGTCGAACTCATGACTCACATCCATCCGAATTGAAGCTGAACTTGCACCAGATCCCCGACGATGGGACTTCCCCCGCCCTCGGTCTTCGGCCCTTCCTGGAAGTCCGTCCTGACGTAGCTCGCTTGCACCTTCAGTCGATGGTCGACCACGTAGGCATTGGCCCCCACCTCGATCCGCCTGACCTCGGAGTTGTCCGGAACCGCATACTGGAGGCCGCCCGTGCCGCTGGAGAGCCGCTCCGGGTCCGCGGTGTCCGCCGCATCCCCTCCCACCTCCACCACGCCGTCCTGGTCGTCGTTGAGGTCGAGTTGCTCGATCCGTCCCACGACTTCGAATCTCGTGGCGAACGGCAAGGGCAGCACGTACCCCGCTTGCGCATGGAAGCCGTACCGGCCGAAACGAACGCCTGCCTCTTCGCGGTGCACCCGCGCCTCGAGCAACTCCGCACGCACCGTCAGCCCACGGAACCGCATGCGGAGGTCCCCCTCCATGCGCGTCTCGCGCGCACCCGCGTCGTCGAGCCCGAGGTCCTTGCGTGTCGTGGATTCCGTGTGCCCGATCGCGCCGCCCAGCACGAATGCAAACGGGGAGTCCTCCAGGTCCGGCTCGTCGAGCGGCACCTTGCCCAGGGGACCCACCTCTAACCGCCCCGTGTACAGGTACTCCGAGTCCGAGTTCTGCGTGACCGTCGCCCCCTCTCCGTTCTGCATCGCACCCGCCCAACCTGCGTACACGCCTCCCAACACGACTTCTCCACGGGCCCGAATGCCGCGGTCTCTCCCGTAGGCCATGCGACGCATTCCCGCAGACGGGGTCGGGAACTGCAGCTTCGCTTCGGACACCATCTCTGCCAGCAGGAAGGGAGCCTTCATCTGTCCGACGTCGACCGATAGCCAATCCTCGCCCAGGTGAACGCTGCCGTACACGTCCCGCACCAGAAAGACGCCGGTGGCGACGTCGAAGTTGAACGTGAAGCTCGACGCCAGAAGCTCGTCGATCGGCAGCTTCCCTTCGCCTGTCAAGCGTGCGTTGCGGAAGGCGAACCCGTCGGCGTCGTCCTTGTTGAACTCCGTGTCTCCCTGCGCCACGAATGCGGGTTGGAAGTAGCCTCCCATGCGCAGGTGATCGAAGACCCCGTTGCGCTCGGGCGCAGGCTTCTGTGGTGTTCGCGGTGGAAGGGGCGCCGGGGGTGGCGTCGAAGGCGCCGGCTGGACCGCGGGAGGAACGGGTGGTGCGACCGGTGCGGGCTCGATGGGTGGCGCGGGTTGGGGCGCGGGTTGCGGCGCGGGTTGAGGCGCGGGGCTAGGTGCACCGTCGGGCGGAGCATCGGGCGGAGCCTCGATCGGGGGTGCGGAATCCCCCGGCGCGTCGTCGACAGCGGGCTCAGGCTGAGCCTGGGCCGTCGGTGCCGCGAGCCCAAAGACAAGGCTTGCCAGAGAGAAGAGTGCCCCGGTCCTGGCGGATCGATTCCCGATCATGGTGGAACCTGCCTAGGCGAGAAGGCAGCCACCGACAAGGACGGAACAGGACAGCCCCGAAAAGTTTCGGTGACAATCTGGTGAACCGGGCGGGCTGCTTCAGTCTGCCAGCACCACGTCAACCACGGGGACAGAACCCTTCCTTGCCCGTCGTCGGTCACGGTTGCGGCGGGCCTCGCGAAGCTCGTCGAGCTGGCGCTCCGATCGGTGGAAAGCCTCGTGCAGGGCGGGAAGGAGCTTCTCGCTGGAGGCCGTGGGTTGGTTGCGGGCGACGACGTCCGAGCCGGGGACACCGATGTCGATCTGGACGCGGAACCTTCTTCCTTTGGATTGTCTGCGGTGGGGCGTGTCGACCGCGACACGCAGCTTGGTGATGTCCGGGTGACGCGCGGTGAGCTTTCGAACGCGTCGTAGGATCCATGTTCGAACAGAAGCGGCTTCAGGAACGTCCTGTACCTCGATCTCCGGTGCGGATCTCATGGGCATCTCCTCGTCCTTGCCGGGGCATCCCCCCCGATCATGAACGCTCAACCCTCGATCCTGGGGATTCATTCCGGCGAAGGTTCTTCCTTCTCGCCCATCAGCCGTTCCACCACCGCAGCCCCCACGGCGTCTGACCAGACGTTCACTGTCGAGCGGCACATGTCCAGGACCCGGTCGACGGCGATGATCAGGCCCACGCCCTCGAGGGGCAGCCCAACCGCCTGCAGAACGATGCTCATCATCACCAGCCCTGCGTGCGGAATGCCCGCCGCCCCGATGGACGCGAGCAGGGACGTGAGAACCACGAGCATCTGCTGCGCCACCGTGAGCTCGATGCCATAGGCCTGCGCAATGAACAGCGCGGCTACAGACTCGTACAGGGCTGTTCCGTCCATGTTGATGGTCGCCCCGAGGGGCAGCACGAACGACGACACCCGCTTCGAAATCCCGGCGTTCTCCTGCACGCAGGTCATCGTCAGCGGAAGCGTCGCGTTGGACGAAGCCGAGGAGAAGACCGTGGTCAGTGCGGCCAGCAAGTGTCGTGCATAGCCAAGGGGGTGAACGCGTCCCACGAGGCGCAGGATGATGGGAAGCGTGACGAAGGCGTGGAAGCTGAGGCCGAGGAACACGGTGGCCATGTACCGAGCGAGGGGCACGAAGGCGCCGAAGCCGGACTCTCCCACCACCTTTCCGACCAGGGCGAACACGCCCAGCGGGGCCAGCCGGATGACGTAGCCCGTGATGGTCATCATGACTTCGAAGACGCCGCGGAAGAACGTCACGAGGGGGACGCGGTAGCGTTCCGGGGCTTGCAGGGTGCAGACGCCGAAGAAGAGGCAGAAGAAGATGACGCCGAGGATGTCGGGCGGGTTCTTCGGATCGTTGTCGGCGTAGACCATCGCCTCGATCGGGTTGACCGGCACGAGTCGAAGCAGCAGCTGTCGGACCGACGGGGTATTCTCCATGATGGTTGGGGAAGCCGTCAGGTTCAGGTCGGCGCCCGCGCCGGGGGCGATGAGGTTGACCAGGGCGAGGCCCGTGAGGATTGCGAGCAGCGAGGTGCTTACGTAGTAGACCATCGTGCGCAGCCCGATGCGTCCGAGGCCGCGGAGGTTCCCGATCCCCGTCACGGCGACGATCATGGACGAGGCGATGAGGGGAACGACCACCATGCGAAGCAGGCGCATGAACAGCTCGCCCATCCAGTCGTAGTAGGGCAAGGCTTCTGCTCCGCCCGCCCAACCCACGAAGATCCCTGCCGCCAGTGCGAGGAGGATCTGAACGTGCAGCTTCATGTACCAGGTCGTGCGGGTCGGCATGCCGGGCCTCGGACGTCAGCCTGCGTCAAGGGCGCGTTATCGCGGAAACAGAAGGCGGGGCAGCTCCGAGCCGCACGAGACGCAGAAGTCCGCCTCGAGCTGGCGCGGATAGCCACACTGCGTGCAGTAGCGAATCAGCGGCATGGGAAGCAGGGACAGCGGGGGCCCCGCGGCCGGAGGGGGAACCGACTCCTGCGGAAGCGTGGCCGCATACCGTGTCTCGAGCTCCTCCACCTCTTCGAGCGCGATGCCCATCGCTTCCGCCGCGGAACGCAGCAGCGCACGCTCCTCCGCGACGAAGACGCCGTCCGCGAAGGCCACCCGGAACAGCCAGTCGTACATGTGATAGAGCTCCGCCCGTGTCGCCTGCGCGCGCAGCGTGGAAGCCGTCTCCTGAAGATCGAACGGCTCGTCCCGATAGGCGTTCACCGCATCCGTGACCCACTGGTGTTGCTCCGGCGTCGTGAGATCGAACATGCGGGCCACCGCCTTGACGATCGCTCGCGACTCGGCATCGTGAAGGGTCCTGTCCGCCATGGCGACGCCGACCGTGAAGCGGACGAAGGCCGTGATCATTTCGCTTCGGTCACCGGTCCCTGGCACCGGAGCGAACTCCACACGAGACACGGCATCGCGGTAGAGAACCAGCATCTCCTCTCGCAGTTCCTCCACGCTGTTGAACTGGTCCTGGAGCGGTTCGCTGTCTGCCAGCAACGAGTCGCAATGCTCGAGCGCCGCGTGGATCGTCATGCGCCCCGCCAGCATCTCTTCCACGAGCTGCGCGATGATCCTCGCACACGCCTCGACCGTAGGGGGGATCGTGTTCCCATCGGCCTTGCGCAAGGTCGGAACCTCTCCCGTCTCGGCGCAGTCGCTGAGCATCTCCTGCCAGTCCGTGTTGCGCACGGCGCCCAGCCAGTCGAGCTCCTTGCCCATCTCCCGCAGCGGCACCAGATCGACCTTCAGCAGCGCGGACTCCACCAGGTCCACCACCGTGCGAAGTCTGGCGATCCCCTCGTGGAACACGATGACGCTCTTGTCGCCTCCGCCGGGGCGCGGCCAGTTCATCTCCCCCCACACCGAATACTGATCATCGGCGAATCGCCGAAGAATCTGCCACGCCCGCGTCGACACCAGCGCCCGGTTGCGCCGAAGGTGATGGCGCTCGACCTCCGTGGGAACGACCAGCGTCGTCGTCGTGTCCTCGAAGTCCGTGTCCAGGTCCACTGCGGCCGAACGGCCCGCCAGCGACACCCCGAAGTCCTCCAGGTCGTCGATGCAGTCCACGACGTAGAACAGACTCTTCTTGCCCTTCTTGAGGTCTGGGCGCCGGGCGCCGTGACCCACCATGTGCTTGTAGAGCAGCGCGCTCAGCGTCGGCCGAGCGAGGACGACCGATTGCACATGATCCAGCTGCTCGCCTTCCGTGAGTAGCCCGGCGAGCACCAGGACCTCTGACTTCTTGCTGCGAAACCGATCCAGCCGCTGCCTGCGCGTGGCAGGCGGCATGCCCGGGTGCACCGGGTCGTTGGGCACGTCCCGGTTGTTGAGCCAGTGCGACATCACCTCGGCGTGGTGCCGGTCGTAGGCGAATACGATGGTCGGACCGTAGCGCCCTCTGTGGTCGACCCAGTGGCCCAGGATCTCCCGGCACCGATCGTCCTGCTGCACCATCACGCGCAGCAATTCTCCCGAGAAGTCCTTGCGGCCCTGCAGCGCCCAGTGCAGGTATGCCTCGGACACGGGGAGCAAGTTGGTCGACCCGAGCTTCTTGCGGATGAACACGGGCCGCGCAAGGTGCTGCGCTTCGACCAGATCCCGGAACGTCAGCTGGAACGCCTGGCCATGCGTGAACAACGACGTGACCGCGGTCGACGCCGTCTCGGACGCTTGAAGAGGCGTGCCCGTGAGACCGAGCAGCCGAACGTGGGGCCGCAAGATCGCGTCGAGAACCGCGCGAACCCTGGGGTCCGCCACCATGAACGCGTCGTCGATGCACACCAGGCTGATGGGACCGTGCTGCTCGATGTCCTCCAGCCCAAGGTTGTTGCGGAACAGCGCCCCGGGGGACAACAAAACGATGTCACCCGATACGTCGCAATGCTGGGAGCCAACGCGGGATACGGAGAACACCGAAGGACGGCTGCCCAGCTCCCCCACGAGCCAGCCGAGCTCACGGATCTCCTCCTGCACCTGGTCGAGCAACACGCGCGACGGGCACACCCAGATCGCTCGCAGCTTTCGGGCCGTGCACGCGCCGAGAACCACGTCCGCTGCCGTTCGTGTGCGGCCGCCCGCTTCCGGCAGACACAGCAGCGTCGAGCCCTTCCCGTCGCGGAACAGCGCGTCGAAGGCGGCCTTCGCGGCGCGACGCTGGAAGTTCGTGAGCTTCGTTCGTGTCCAGGGCAGCACGGCGTCGGTGCTGAGGTCCTCGCGTGCAGGGTAGCCCGTGGGTTCCTCGTCATCTTCGTCCAGGCAGGGCGCGTCGATGCGAGTGACGTCCTGCTGTGTGTCCGTGGCTTTCACGGTTCGGGGCGCGCCACCCAGCAACCTCTCCAGCGTGCCGATCGCTTGCTCCGCGCTTTCCGGCATGGGACCCCCGAGCTTCTGGATGACGATCTGCCAGATCGGGAGCCCCCACGCCCCCGTCTCGAGCACCACCTGATCGAGATCGTCGTCCGCTCCCGCGATGATGCCCTCCGCCATTTGCTCTGGCGTTTCCGCCTCCTGCGCGTCGTAGCGAGCGGCGATGCGATGGAATGCGTCGTGCCCTGCGTGCTCCCGGACTTGCTCCAAAGCCCTTCGCAGCAGAGATGGTTGCGGCATGGTCTTCCTCACAGCTCGAACGGACCGGCCCACCCGGTAGACTCTTCTTACCAGGACCGACGAGGGTCTGTCGATACGCGGGAGAACCAACTTCCAAACAGGATCACACGGAGTGCCCGGTTCACCAGTTCCGGCTCCTGGGCAGCGCAAGACGAAGCGCCCACATCCAAGCAAGGAAGGCTTCTGCGGTTCTGTGCGGAATCTGCGGCCAACTCCGATCGCTCCGGACGTGGGGTCGAGGGCGGCCGTTGACCTCGCGCGCGAGCAGGACCATCGTTGCCCCATGACGATCGAGCAACCGGGAACGATGTCCGTGGGCATGGTGCTTCCCGTGCCGCGCCCCGGCACGAAGCGGCCGGCCGTCGCTGCGGCCTCGGTTCGGTTGAAGCTGGCGGTGTTCTGCGGAGCCCTGGAGGACGAACTGGGTGCCCCGGGCGGGGGCGCGGTCCATGTCGCGCCGAGGACGTTTCAGGCCTACGATCAGTTGCTCGACGCGGTGTCCGCCCGTGAGGTGGCGTTGGCCTGGCTTCCCCCTCTGCTGGCGTCCCGCGCGGCTGCTGCCGGGAGCATCGCTCCGGTGGTGGTGCCGTTGCGGGGTGACCACGCTTGGTACGCTACTGCCTTGTTTTCCGCCCCGGGGTCCCCGTTCCGCACGATCGCGGACCTGCAAGGGGCCCGGGTGGCATGGGTGGACCCCAAGAGCATGGGCGGTCACGTCATCATGCGGGCCTGGCTCCGCTCCCAGGGAGTCGACCTGCAACAGGCGTTCTCGGAGCAGGAGTTTCTCGGCGGGCACAAGGAGGTCGTGGCCGCTGTGCTCGACGGCCGCGCCGACGTCGGAGCCACCTTCGCGCACCCCGACCCCGATGGGGAGGGCGTCCTGAGCGGCGGGTGGGGAGATGCGAAGGTTCAGGTGATCGCGGTGGCCGGGCGCATCCCCTCCGACGTGCTCGCTGCGAGCCCAGGCATCGACAAAGGGGTCGTCAGCGCCGTGCGCGACGCGTTGACCCGGGACATGAACGTGAGCCTGAGGGGCGCCGCCCTGGCCCTGTTCGAAGCCGACCGGTTCGCCCCCGCGGACGAAGACGCCATGAAGGCCCTTGCCGAGCTCGTGGTCCACTGGGAGGCATGAGCGAACCCGTCGTCCTCCCGCCGGTTACCGAGCTTCTGGGACGCGTCTGGCATGGCGACAACCTCGACGCGCTCGACCGCATTCCCGACGCGTCCGTCGACCTGATTTACATCGATCCCCCCTTCAACACGGGGCACAGGCAGGCGCGCCCGGAGCTGCGAACGGTGCGCGACGACGCAGGAGACCGCACCGGATTCAAGGGCAAGCGCTATCGCACGGTCCGCATCGGGTCACGGTCGTTCTCCGACGCATTCGACGACTACCTCGGCTTTCTGGAGCCGCGGATCGCGCACGCGCATCGGGTCCTCAAGGCGAGCGGCACGATGTATCTGCACCTCGACTATCGGGAGGTGCATTACTGCAAAGTGCTGGTCGACGGGATCTTCGGCAGGTCGTGTTTCCTCAACGAGGTCGTCTGGGCGTACGACTACGGCGCGCGAACGACGAAGAGGTGGCCGCCGAAGCACGACAACATCCTGGTGTACGTGAAGGACCCGACGTCCTACGTGTTCAACGTGGACGAGATCGATCGGATCCCGTACATGGCGCCCGGGCTCGTGGGCCCGGAGAAGGCGGCGCGAGGTAAGCTGCCGACGGACACGTGGTGGCACACTATTGTCAGTCCGACGGGCAAGGAGAAGCTGGGGTATCCGACGCAAAAGCCGCAGGCCTTGATCGAGCGCATGGTGCGTGCGTCGTCGCCGCCGGGGGGGCTGGTGCTGGACTTCTTTGCGGGCAGCGGGACGGCCGGGGCCGCCGCGCTCGTGGCGGGTCGACGCTTCCTGCTCGTGGACGACAACCTTGAGGCGATCGACGTGATGCGCCGTCGGTTTCGGGGCCGCGTGGACGTGACGTTCGAAGCGGTGGCGGACGTCAACCCACGGTAGGGGGTGGCGCCGACACGAGCGTGTGAAGCTCGAGATCGGCGGGTCTGCCTTCGACGATGGCGCCGTCGGCGGTCACGGCGAGGATCAACCCGATGTCGGCGAACATGGACACGAAGGGGGCAGTCCAGGCTGGGTTTTCCCAGACGAGAACCCAGCGATGGTGGCCGGTGAGCTCGTCGCGCTTGCGTTGCCAGATGCGTCCTGCCCCCGCGGCCCAGCACGTCCCGGACGGGTCGACCACGGTCGCGGAGACGTCCGTGCGTTCCGGAACCGATTCGACCCGCGTGCCGGTCTCGTCGATGTAGAGCATGATCCCGTCCGCGCCGGCGACGACGCCGACACAGTTGTCGGGGTGTCCACCGCAGGCGAGGTACGCGCGAACGTCGGGGGATTCGAGGGGCTGGAGGTCCCAGTCGAGGGGGCTGTACAGGGCAGCGATCCCGCCACCGCCGGTTTTGCGTCCGGCGAGAAGCCAGGTTGCATCCCCCACGCGGGCCATGGAGGTGACCGACACGACGTTGGTCAGGGGCAAGGGTTTGAGCCAGCGTCGGCCGACGAGGGTGTGCAAGGTGGGCACGCCGGCCTCGTCAAGGCTCACGACGATGCCCAGGTCGTCGAGGGACCCGCTGAACGCCTCGACCCGAAGGTTGGCGTGGGAGAGCCGGACGACTTCCTGGGTCCCCTCCTCGGTGAAGATCGCGAAGGTTGCGTCATCGGCGCCGACCAGCCACCGGCCCGCGGCCATGCGATGAACGAAGCGAATGCCTTGGGGGTTGGGCAGGCGATCGGTGGGCATGTCGACCCAGTGGGTGCCGTTCCAGAAGCACAGCCCTCCGCTAGTGGCCGCGAGGCAGCGCCCGTCGGCGGCCCAGGCCACGCTGCGGATGACCCGATCGGGGTCGGCGAGCTGACGCGTCATCCATGCCCAGCCAGGCGTGGCCGACGCCTCCGACGGTTGTGCGCCGGTGCTGCTGATGCTGCTGATGCTCTCGACGCGTCGGGGGGCCGTACGGAGCATGCGTGAGTCGGCGCGCAGCCAGGGCAGCAGGGAAGCGGCGAGTGCTTCGGCGCTCTGGGGACGCTCGAGCGGATTGGGGGAGGTCGCGCGGGCGAGCGCCTGATCGATCGCGCGGCACGCCGATACCCGCTCCTGCAGTTCTTCTGACAAGGTGATTTCGTCGAGGACGCTGGACCGGGCCGAGTCTTGGATTTCGAGGATCGCGTCGGTGACGGTTCGACCCTTGAAGTAAGGCCGCCCGGTGAGCAGGAAGTAGATCACCGCGGCGAGGCCGAACACGTCGCTCGACGTGCCGATGTGCTTCTGATCCATGACGATCAGCTCGGGGGCGGCGTAACCGGGCGTCCCGATCGTGGTGCCCCCGAAGGTGGCGGCGACCCCGGACGGTCTTGCGACACCGAAGTCGGCCACCTTGAAGATCTCGTCGTGCCCGAAGCCGCAGCACAGCACGTTTTCGGGTTTCAGATCGCGATGGATGACACCGACCTCGTGAACGGCCGCGAGCCCCTTGCACAGGCACTCGATCGCGTGGGCGGCGCGAGCGGGGTCGAACGCGTGCCGCGTCTGGCGGATGCTGTGCGCGACGCGATCGGCCAGGGTCGTCCCCTCGGCGCCGCCGTGCACGTACTCCACGGCCAGCCACGGAAGCTCCATCCACCGCTTGCCGGCGTCGACCATCACGCTGCCGACCTCGATGAGGCGCAGGACGAACGGGGTGGGGGGCACCCGTTCGTTGAGGCGGCCGAGGGCCACGGATTCTTTCTGCACGGTCAGGGTGGCCGTGTCGCCGAATCGGCGAACGAAGCGTGGGCGTAGGACCTTGACGACCACCGGCGCGTTGCCTTCCGGCCCGACGCGCAAGGCGAGGTAGGCGATGGACATACCGCCTTCTCCGACGCGTCGGCCGATGTGGTAGGTGACCCCTTCGTAGAAGTTCGAAGGGATCGAGGGGCCGATGGTGGACAGCAGTGTGTCTTCGGAGGGGAGGGAGGGCTCCATACGAAGGGGGAAGAGTACACGGGCCGGTGGGATTGCGGGAAGGAAACGCGGGGCGGGTTGGGGGCCGAGCCCGGAAAACCACAGAGGACGCAGAGGGCACAGAAGGGGTGTGCGGAGCCCTCGCTCCTTGGTTGAGGCTGACTGGAGAAGACCACGAAAGGCCCCTGGCGCCCGCCACTTTCCCCCCTGGCGCCCGCCACTTCGCCCAATTGCTCG
>CAZAWR010000127.1:0-22790 GCA_964488865.1 uncultured Polyangiaceae bacterium
CCGGATAGCCCCTAACCCAAGCACGTTCTTCGAACAGTGCTTGACTTGGGGCTAGTCAGGCCAAGCCGCTACCAGCGCTGGCCGCCGCCACCGCCGCCGCCTCCACGACCGCCGCCGCCTCCGCCACGGCTGCCGCCTCCGCCACCGCCCCGGCGTCCACCACGGCCGCCGCCACCGCCGCCGCCGTAGCCACCACCGCCACCTCCGCCGCCGTAGCCGCCGCCACCGCCGCCGCCGTAGCCGCCACCTCCGCCGCCGCCGTAGCCGCCTCCGCCGCCCCCTTCACGCGGAGCACGCTCGCGCGCCTCGTTGATCCGCAGGGCTCGACCTCCCACCATCTGACCGTCGAGCTGCTCCACGGCTGCAACCGCATCGGCGTCGGTCGCCATCGTCACGAACGCGAACCCTCGCGAACGCCCCGTCATCCTGTCCGTCACCAGATGAACATCCGTGGCGCCGCCACCGATCTTCCCGAACATCTCTTCCAGTTCGTTGGCGGTGGTGTCGAAGGACAGGTTCCCTACGTACAGTCGATTGCCCATTTCCCGAGGTTCCGTCACGACTCCAAACGCCGCACCGGCGGCTCGTTGCCAGCTACTCGGGGAGCCGAGGAGACCGAATAGTGACAAACAGTCGACCAGTTTCGACTGCACGAACACGACACGTCGCCCAACTCGTGGTGAAACTCACTCCCCAGCTGAAGAGCATGAAGTCGAACCGAAAGCCAGTGGCGGCCGCGAACCGCCTGAAGGTAGCGCTTGCCGTTCGAAAAGCAAGCAACTCGTGTCCAGGCCTTCTCCCCGCTCGGAAGGGTGATTAACAGACCTGAGCATGACCCCCGTCATGGCGCCCCTCCGCCCCGACGCCCATGATGGCCCCCGAAGCGAACAACAACGCCCGCTGCGGCGAAGAGGAGACCCACGATGAGCATGTTCTGTTACCAATGCGAGCAAACGTCCCACGGCACCGGCTGCACCGAGATGGGGGTCTGCGGCAAAGACCCGACGACCTCGGCCATGCAAGACCTCCTGATCCACGGCCTCAAGGGCCTCGCCCGCTACGCCCATCGCCTCGGCCAGATGGGCATCCGTGACCACGAGATCGATCGATTCACCGCAGAGATCCTCTTCACCACCGTTACCAACGTGAACTTCGACCCCGAGAAGCACGTCCCCCTCGCACAGCGCCTTGCCGCCCTACGCGACCGCGCCCGCGCTCAGTACGAAGCCGCCTGCGCAAAAGCAGGCAAGCCGGTCGAGACGCTGAACGGCGCCACCGCCTGGGTTCCCGCCGACAACCTCGAAGGCATGGTGAGCCAGGCCGCCGCCTTCGGCGTCCAGCCCCGCATCGTGTCCCTGGGCCAAGACGTCAGTGGCTTGCAGGAGCTCTTGCTCTACGGCCTCAAGGGCATGGCTGCCTACGCCGACCACGCCATGATCCTCGGCAAGGAAAGCAACGAAGTCTACGCCTTCATGCACGAGGCCCTCGACCTGCTCGCCCGCGATCGCGTCTCCGCCGATGAGCTCGTCGGAGCCTGCATGAAGTGCGGTGAGGTCAACTTGACCGTCATGGGGCTCCTCGACGGCGCCCACACGGGCACCTACGGCCATCCCGTTCCCACCCCCGTGCGCATCCACCCGAAGAAGGGCAAGGCCATCCTCGTCTCGGGCCACGACCTCAAGGACCTCGAAGCCCTGCTCGAGCAGACCCAAGGAACGGGCATCAACATCTACACGCACAGCGAGATGCTCCCCGCCCACGGCTACCCAGGCCTCAAGAAGTACCCCCACCTCGCGGGCAACTACGGCGGCGCCTGGCAGGACCAGCGCAAGGAATTCGAAGCCTTTCCCGGCGCCATCCTCATGACCACCAACTGCATCCAGAAGCCCAAGGATGCCTACAAAGCGCGCATCTTCACCGCAGGCCACGTCGCCTGGCCAGGCGTCGAGCACGTCCACAACTCGGACTTCTCTCCCGTCATCAAAGCCGCCCTCGCCGCCCCAGGCTTCGATGCCGACGGCCCCGACAACACCATCCTCGTCGGCTTCGGTCACAACGCCGTGATGTCCGTCGCCGGCAAGGTCATCGATGCCGTCAAGGCCGGCCAGATCAAACACTTCTACCTCATCGGCGGCTGCGACGGCGCCAAGTCCGGTCGCAACTACTACACCGAGTTCGCAGAGTCCGTCCCCAAGGACTGCGTCATCCTCACCCTCGCGTGCGGCAAGTACCGCTTCAACAAGCTCGAGTTCGGCGACATCGGCGGCATCCCTCGCCTGCTCGACGTCGGCCAGTGCAACGACGCCTACTCCGCGATTCAGATCGCCGTAGCCCTCGCACAGGCCTTCAAGACCGACGTCAACGGATTGCCCTTGTCCTTCGTGCTGTCCTGGTTCGAGCAGAAGGCCGTCGCCATCCTGCTCACGCTGCTGCACCTCGGCGTCCGGGACATCCGCCTCGGACCGACGCTGCCCGCGTTCGTCTCGCCCGCTGTCCTCGGTGTCCTCGTCGACAAGTTCAATATCATGCCGACCAAGACCGCCGCCGAAGACCTCGCCGCCACTCTCTCCTGATCCGCCCGTCTGGATTCCTTTTCCAAGGTGATGGGGCGGGGGAACCCGCCAACCTTCCCACCCATCGTTGCATTCGTGGGTAGACGGGATCGACATCCCGTTCTACGAAACGATTGCTTCACGGCAGCGATGGACAGTCAACACCAAGAGAACCAGGGTATCCCCATCCTCTCGCTCGCGCAGATGTCGCGGGCGCTGACGCCACAGGTCTTTGCCAAGACCTTCGCGGATACCTTCCTCGTGGGCCTCCCGGCCGATGACGACGACGACGGCGAGGACTGGGCCTACCAAACGACGTACATCCGATCCATTCCTGGCTCGGACGGTCGCATGGCGTTCGTCGACGTCAAAAGCACGCGCGTATTCCCCCTTCGAAAAGCTCGCAAGGGAGCCTTCGCGGACACCATCCTCGTGGGCCGCGCAGCCTCGAACGACGCGTGCATCGATCACAGCAGCGTCTCGAAGCTGCACGCGCGCATTCGACGTCTCCCGGAGGGGGGCTTGCGGCTGTCCGACGCGTCCTCTCTCAACGGGACGAAGCTCAACGATCGTCCCATCGGTGGCGACGTGCCGCTCCGCGACACCGACCGAGTCGTGTTCGGATCGATCGCGGTCGAGGTGTACGACGCGTGGCGTCTCCACCAGCTGTTGATGCGGCTGAGGTGAACGCGAGGGTCCGCATGCAAGCCGCTCCGAGCCGCGAGCAGACCAAAACTCTGCTGCGGCGCGCGGGAGAAGCCTTGCGTCGCGTCGTCGGTACGAGGGCGTTGCTCTTGCTCAACGTGTACGTCCCGTACATGGGCGCAGGCGTACGCATTCGCCGCGTGGCGCCCGATGCTTCCTGGTTCGACGTCGAGCTGATGCTTCGGCCCTGGAACAAGAACTACTTCGGCACCCACTTCGGCGGGTCCCTGTACGCGATGTGCGACCCGTTCTACGCACTGATCCTCACGGAGCTTCTCGGCCCCGGTTACGTGGTGTGGGACAAGGAAGCCTCGATCGGCTTCAAGCGTCCGGGTCGGGGCACGGTGCACGCGCGCTTCGAGGTGTCCCGCTCCGAGCTGGAGGGCATTCGCGGACGAGCAGACCGCGATGGCAAGACGCTCGCCACGTTCCAGACCGAGGTGGTAGGGCCCGACGGAGAGGTCGTCGCCGAAGTGCACAAGACTCTGTCCGTTCGACGAACGGCAGGGGCGATCAGTTCGGGGTGACCATCGGCGGGGTCGGCGGCGTCTGCTGGGGCGATCCCGCAGGTGAGGGGGGCTCGCCGGTGACGAGCGCCACCGCTTGCCCCTCGGTGGCGAAGACTTGGTGAAGCCAGGAGGGTTCGGGTGTCATGACGTTGCGGATGCTTCGCAGGGGGCCCGATTGCATCGCGGAGTGCCACGACCGAAGCCGCGGCTTGCCCGCGTTCTCCGCAACTTCCACCGGCATGCCGGTGATCGGGTCGCTCCGGGACACAATGAAGCTGTGGTAGTGCGCCTCGCCACCTCGCGGTCCATGGATCAACACCACGTCTCCGACCCGGAACCGATCCGCATGCTCGCGAAGGAAGTCGTAGAAAGCCTCACGTTGCGCAAACCGGATGCGCTGCTCGGGTTCGAGGTCCCAGAGCGAAAACGTTCCCGGGTTGCTGCGGAAGTAGTTCGCCACCGCCTCCACGCTGCGACGGTTCGGCATTTCGAAACGCTCGAAGTCCACGCGACCGGCCACCCGCTTCCGCTCCTCGTCGCGACCAGCGAACCACGTCCCAGAGGCGCGCTCGTACGTGTCGAGCACGAAGTCGATGCAAACTTGAGGCGGGTGCGGTCGCCCTTGCGCGTCAAACACCGGGTACCACACCTGGTTGAACGAGTAGCCGTCGCCCCCATGCCGGTAGGACCAAAGCCAAAGCGGGCGCAGTGACCCGTCCTGCTGCCCCACCTCTTCCCTGGGCTCGTCGAACATCAGCCTCTCGCGAACCTGCGCATCCATCGCACGGCGCAAATGCTCCCCGGCCGTCTCGCGAAGGTGCTGGCGCGCGCGGAACGCGAGAACGCCTTCACGCTGGTCCTCCTCCACGACCTCGCACGCAAGCTCGACGCGCCCGTCCACCTCGGTGAAAACCGCGTCCGCCCAGCGATCCTCCGCGCCGTACCGGACCCGCGCCTTGATGCCCTCGGAGGTGACACGCTCCAGCCTCACCCTGTCGAAGCCTGCTCGCTCTGCCGCAGGCACGAAGTCCGCGTGCAGCACCGGAAACAGATCCGTGCGCCGCACAGCTACCCGATCGAACAGCAGCAACGACGCAATGCTTCCCTCGCTCGGGCCGTCTGCATGACGGTAGCCCTGCTCCGAGCGTACGAGGCGGTGCACGCCGTCGCCTCGCATCAACCAGATCTCTGGCTCCTCGAACAAGCGCTGGAGGTCGAGGTGCGTGACCAACCATCGCGCCACCTCAGGGTCTTCCGCGTACAGATAGCCCTCCGGCATCAAGATCGCCCGCACCTCCTTGCGGTGGTGACGTGCGCGACCCCGCAATGTCTCGAACGCCGAAAACGCGCGCCGAGGATCGTCAAGGGACTCAGCCAGAACGCGGAAGTACGCCGGCACCTGTTCCAGGTCGCGAACAGGGGGGCGACGAAACACAACCGGCCAGCCCTTGGCCTGGCCCAACACGCGGTGTCGTTGATCGTCGAGCCGCGGGGTGCCCGCCAGCGCCGGAAACGAATCGACGCGACCCCGCAGCCGTCGGCACGCCTCGTGATCCGCCTCACGCTGCGCGATCTCTCGATCTCGAGCTTGCGCTTGCCCGTCCGCGCGTTCGTACCGCGCCTGCTCCTCGTCCTTCGACTCTCCCGCACAGGAGAGCACCGAGCAGGCAACGAGCAGCGCGAACCGGCGTCCAACTTCCATGATCGACCTCAACATAGGCGACTCTGGGTCCAAACGCCAAGCACGACCGGGGCCATCCCGACCACCGTTCGTTCGCTCGCGAAGCGTCGGCCGACGTGGTACAGGCGACGTGTGCGTCGATGGATCTTGACCACATTGGCCCTGCTCTCCTGTAGCGGATCGCTGGGGTGTCGTGGGTGCACGAACGACTCGCGAGAGGGAGATGCGTTGCTCGCTGACGCCGCCGTTGCCCCCTCGCTCGAACCGGTGGATCGCCCACCCCCAGAGGCCTTCCTGAAGGACGCTTTGTGGTCCCGCGCGATGCAAAGCGAGGACGATATCGACCTCGCCAGCCTCGCCGATCGCGAAGGGGCCTCCGGCTTGCTCGAAGCCATCGAGGTCGGAGGGAAGGTGGGCCACACCGCACTCGCCGCGCTGCCCCTGACGGACGACGCGCCCGTCGCGTACCGCCGTTTGGCCCAGCTTGCGCTCCTGACCGACGGGACCGCTCGATGGCGCGTGCTCCAGACCATCCACGACGTCGCTGCGCGTCCACCCCGGCTGAGAGAATCCGTCGACGAAGGGGGGGCGGACGTCTGCGCCCAGGCACTGTTGCGCATCGCCCGGGACCCGCGCGCACCGGCGAGCCACCGCGCCGTCGCCATCTCCTCGCTGCGCCTGACCGCATTGGCCCGCCACGTGGACGCCGCGCAGGTCCCTTCCGACCTCGACGCGCCGGCGAGTTCGGTCAGCTCCGCCGGGCCGTGAGCCTCGAGGGTCAGTCGTCTTTGCGTGTCCCGGTCATTTCGTACCGGATGAGGCAGGGCAGGGAAGTCAGCCCCGTGGCATCGAGCAGCTCACCGCACTGAGACCCGACCCCAGGGGCGTAGGAATACGTGAGCTTGCCTGTGAACGCGGGGAACTCGTCCTCCTTGGACCCGGGCTCCAGGCTACCGGCCGCTGCATCCTGGCGCCAGATCACGCACCCCGGACGTCCAGGCTTCGACTCCGATAGGGTCGTTGCCACCTCGCTCTTGAAAGTGAAGGCCTTCCCGTCCGAGGACAGGTCGCCCCGGATCGATTCGGCCCCGTTGGTCCAGTACAGGTGACTGTCGTCCTTCGACAGGCGCACCTCGAAGTCCCAGAGTCCGGGCGCCGCCAGGGTCCCGTCGCCGCAGGTGGAGTCCGAGAGCACGGCGTCGACCTGGAACGTCCCCAGGTAGTCGCCAGGGACATCCATGCGGGCGTCCTCGGGGTCGGCCATGCAGGCCGACAGGACGGCGAGTCCGAGGCCGGACAGCAAGAAACTTCGGAAGCGAGGGGACACGGCTGGGCGCATGGCTTCCACGTATCCGAACGCGGCCCGATGTGCCAAGAAAGCAGGGAACTGCCCCCATGACCCCCTACGACGTCCAAGCGTTCCGGCGAAGTCTCGTGCTGGGTTCGACGCTCTGCCTCCTCGTGTTCGGCGTGATGGTGGCAACGGACGGTGCTCAGACTGCCCCCGCGGCGAAGCTCGGACAGCTCTTCACGCTCGCGCCGCTGCTGGCCGCGCTGGGTGCGCTCATCGCCAACTCGCAGGCCACGGCACGCGGTGAGACACGGGCTCTCGCGAGCCTCGGGGTGCCGCCTTCGCGCGCCGGGGTGGGTGCGTCGATCGCCGTCGCGCTTCTAGGGCTCTCGGGCGCCGCGGCGCTTGCCTTCGGGCTCGGGGACATCGACGGATTGCTTCCGCGCCTTGACGGCACGTCCTGGATTCAGCAACCGGGTGGGGCGTGGGCGTCGGCAGACCTGGCGATCCGGGTGGATGCTTCGGGGGCGCCGTCCCTGCACGAGGGGACGACATTTCGCGCGGTATCCCAGGCTCCTACGGGACCGATCGTGGCGAGCGTGGTGTGGATGACTTTGGTTCTTGCGGACTGGACAACGGAGCGGGCAGGGGGGTGGGCGCGACTCGTCGCAACGCTCGCGGGGGGCTGGGTGGCAGTTGTCCTCTTTCACCTGGTCGCAGCCGAGCAGATCTCGGGCTGGGCGCTGCTCGCCGTGCCCCTTCCGCTCTTGGCGCAGACATGGGGCCTTCGCGCCCGTCGCTGGAAACGCGAAACCCGGTCGAGCGGCGAACGCTGACCGGGGGCGAACAATGGGGACGAGGTCGTAGGAACGATCAGGCTTCGGCGGCGGCGGCCTTGCGGTCCATCGCGGCTTGCAAGCCGATGCGCACCCGCTGGCAGCGCTTGAGGCGCTTGGGCTTCTTCGGGCTCTGGAGCCACTCGTGCCGAAGTCGCATGTTCCACAGTTTGTAGTTGGCCATGAATCTCTTCTCTCCGTAAGGCGGCGCAGTCTGCACGACGGAGTGACTCTGGTCAAGCGCAGAGCGCCTGGGACGAGGCGCGAAGTTGCTATGGGGCTCCAAGCCTGAGGCCGGAAAACCACAGAGGACGCGGGGACTACAGAAGGGGCGGGTGATGCTTGAAGCGAGCCGGGTGGGATCCAATCCGCCGACGTAGCGACTCGGGACCGCCGCGCGCAAGGTCGGGAATCTAAGCGGCAAGGCGGTCGCGCTGGAGCAAACGCTCGAGGCGGGTGCGAATCTTGTGCTTCTTCGAGTACACGGTCTTCACGGAGATGCTCATGCGCTGGGCCACTTCCTCCGCGTCGAGGCCCTGGTCGAAGTAGAGCGCCACGAACAGGCGGTCCTTCGGAGAGAAGCCCTCGAGCATGTCGGCCAGGATCTGCTCTCGCTGCTTGCGGTCCACCTCCGCGAACGGATCCGACGTCTCGCTCCACATTCCTTCCGCTTCCACCAGCGAACCGCGGTTCGGCTCACGGCGCACGGACCGAAGGTGATCGTAGGAAGCGTTGATGGCGAGCATCCCAATCCAGGTGCCGAAGCGATTGCCCCGCTCCGGGTCGAAGGACCGCAGCTTGTGCATGTCGTTCGAGAGCAGTTGCAAGACCAGCGTGGCGTAGATCTCTCGAACGTCCTCCGCGCACACCACGCTCGAGAACCGCCCCGTCACCTTGGTGATACATCGGTAGATCAGACGGGCGTAGCGCTTGTGGAACTCCACCCAGGCGTACTCGTCACCGACGATCATCGCGTCGATGATCTCCTGCTCGGTGAAGGCACAAGGAAGACGAACCGCCACGAAGTCGGAAACGGTCGCGGTAAGCAGGTGAGAAACCATCAACACAGTCCTCCAGTTGGGCTGTGCTCATTGCAGTCCTCGTGCCACCCGAGATCCTCCGCTAACCTACCGAAATCCAACGACGCAGCACGAGAAGAGACCGTAACCTTTTCCCCCTGGCCCGCGTAACGTTACGCGCAACGTCCGTCACGAGGGAAGGTCATCCTACGACTCGTCGTCGTCGTTTCTTCCCCCACCTTCGTCGCCCTCCAAGCGCATGCTCGCTGGGCTCGCCGCGCCGGTCAGTCGGATGGCTTTCTTGCCATCGGGGGCTTCGTACACTTGAACCCTGCCGTCCTCCACGAGGACATCGAGCATGCGGCGACGGGATTCAGGTGCCTCATCGAGGATCTCGGACGCCCAGCGCGTGACGAAGTAGTTCGCCCCCACGTAGCCTCCGTGAAACTTTTCCTCGGCGCGGCGAACCTCTTCCAGGAAGAGTGCACGCTCCGTCTCCCCGAGCGGGGCCAGGTCGTCCCCTCGCATCCGGGGGGAATCCGTGGCCTGATCGCCACCTCGCATGGTCACCGGAGAGTCGTACCACCCGGTCGGGAGCGGCACCGAAGCCGGAACTCCATCATCCGGGCGCTCGAAGTCCGACAACCCCTCCAGCAGGTCGATGTGATCGAAGGCGGCACGCCGGATCCGGGAGGCGAGTCCCGCCCCTCCCCACGTCGCCACGTACGCCTGCTTGCCGATCGCCCGCACCCCCTCCACGGCAGGCGCGTAGTCCGCGTCGCCGGACAGCAACACGAGTACGTCGAACGCGCCCACCGCGGCGAACCGAAGCATGTCGGCCACCATGGTCGTGTCGACCTCTTTCTCCTGCGTGTACCGGTTCTCACTCCCACACACCGAGCACTGGAACGTGTTGGCTTTCCGGGGGAAACGCTCGACGAAGTAGCCGGGTTGCATCTCGAGCATGTCGAGAAACCCTGTGAGCTTCATCTGTCCCTCCGAGCCCGCAGCCGCCCCGATCTCCACACCCGTGTAGTAGTAGGCCCCCCACAGCGCCTGGCCGCCGGCACGCTTGACCACCCAACGAGCCATCTCACCGAAGTCGATCCGCCGTCCGCCCGCGCGGTCCTTCCATCCCGCGTAGAAGTTCTTTCCGTCGATGAAGATCGCGACACGCATGGCTCTGTTCCCTGCACGCTCGAAGGTGAGCGCCACAAGGGTGGCATGCTAGCGCGTTTTCAGCCCGAACCGAGTTGTTTCTCGTTCCTGTCCCAACGCCGCATTGCAGGAATCCCCATCGAGCGTCTCACCCATCGACGCGCCGAGGCCCGGGACCTACAATCGGGCCGTGCTCTCGCTCCTCCACGCAGGCTGGTTGCTCGCATGGTCCCTGGTCCGGACCCTGCTCCGTCGCCTATTGCTTCCAGGCAGAAACGGCCTCGCCCAGTTCGAGCAGAACTACGCCAACGATCGGCTCGTCCCTCTGACCGTCGCCGAGCGAGACTTGCTCCCCGCGCTGGCCCCCTGCATGGCCTGCGGACGCTGTGACACCAACCTTGGCGCTCGCATCGCGGATTCCCACGGGGAGTTTCGCGGGATGATGGCCTTCGTGCTCTCTGCGTCGCGTTCCATGCCGGACTTCGACGCCGCGAGCCATGCGCTGGTCGGCCTCTCCGACGCCGACCTCGACGCGCTTCGGACGCGGTGTCCCGCCAACATCCCCTTCTCCGACCTTGCTGGCTTCGTGCGACGCAAAGCCCAGCTCATGCCCCCCCGATGACCCATCCGCGCCCCACACCCAGACTGAGCTTGTCTTCCCCACCGCATGAGCCCTGGGCCTTGGTGTTGGGCGCTTCAAGCGGCTTCGGCGCTGCCACGAGCGCTGCCCTCGCCGGCGCCGGTTGCCATGTCGTGGGCGTCCACCTCGACCGTCGTGCCACCTACCACCTGGTCGCCGAGGCTGCCGCGAGCGTCCAGTCCTTCGGTCGGCAAGCCTGGCTCTACAACACCAACGCCGCGGACGAAGCCAAGCGTGACGCGGTCCTCGACGACGTGGCGGCTCGCTGGTCGTCGCTCGACCCGCCTCCGACCTTTCGCGTCCTGTTCCACTCGCTCGCGTTCGGATCCCTGCTGCCGTTCATCGGGAGCGACCCGGAAGACCGAACCAGCCTTCGACAACTCGAGATGACCAGTCTCGTCATGGCCCATTCCCTCGTCTCCTGGACCCAGGCCCTGGTCGAGCGCCGCATGATGGTCGAAGGGGGCCGCATCTTCGCGATGACGAGCACTGGGGCACGGTCCGTGTGGAAAGGGTACGGCGCCGTCAGCGCCGCCAAGACCGCACTCGAGGCGCACGTCCGCCAGCTCGCCGTCGAGTTGGCTCCTTCGGGCATCACCGTGAACGCCCTGTGTGCTGGCGTCACGGACACCCCCGCCCTCCACAAGATCCCCGACCACGAGCGCATGAAGGACATCGCCCTGCGGAAAAACCCTCACGGCAGGCTCACGCGACCGGACGACGTCGCGCAAGCCGTGCTCGCCCTGTCCCAGCCCGAGACTCACTGGGTCACGGGAAACGTGATTCACGTGGACGGCGGAGAAGCAATCGTAGGGTAGGGGATCAGCTCTTGACCAAGGTCAGCCGCGCTCCCGCGGAGAACGAGGCGACATGCCCGCTCTCCTCGACGACCACGACGTTGCAGGCATCGTCCACCCTGATCAGGTCCGGCACCAAGTCCGCCTCGACTTCCCCTAGCTTCTCGCCGTCGCTCGGACGGAGGACCAGGACGTTTCGCTGCGGCAAGAACAGGGCGCCAGACCGCAAGACGGGGTCGAGGATTCGCGGGACGTCGCCGTCCGGGTGCGGGTCCGCCGCACGACGCCACCGCACGACGCCGCTGCGTAAATCGAGACCGGCGATCATGCCGTTGTCGCTATTGATGACCATCATGTCGTCCACCGTCAGCCAGGAAGAAGTCGTGGGGGCGAAACCCGGTTCCACTTGCCAACGAGGTTCGCCGCTGGCCCGCTCGAACGCACAGAGACCGAGACCTCGTCGGTCTTGCGTCACCACGACGACGAGCTCGTCGCTGGTCAGAGGGGCTCCGACGGACCTGAGTCCAGCGGCCATGGTCCGGCTCCACTTGACCACGCCGGTCCACGGGTCGAACGCGTGCAGCACTTCGATCCCGCGGGTGACAGGAGCGCCGTCTCCCGTGACGGCGAACAAGTCGTTGCGGTCGTAGGACACGGGCCGCGTGAAGCGGAGCTTGTCGCGCACTCGCCACACGGTCTCCCCAGAGGACACGTCCAGCGCGGTCAAGGTCTGATCCGAGGAGGAAACCACGAGCAGCTTGCCCGCGCGTCGGACCTTGATGGACCGGCCTCGTCCCAGGGCGTGGCGCCATCGAACCTCGCCGGACACATAATCCACGGCGGTGATGTGCCGTTCCCCTTCGCTCAGCACGACCAGCCTGGGCAGTCCCGGAGAGTTGACGACAGCCCCTGCTGGCAAGCCGCCGCTGCGTGCGGCAAGCCGGGCGGTCATGGTGACTTCCCCCGTGGCCAGGTCGTGGAAGTTCATGGCGCCTTGCGGGGAGAGCCGCACGAGCCCATTCGGAGCTGCGACCGACACCCCGCGTTCGACCGGCGCTCGCCATAGCAACCGACCGCCGCGTCGGTCGATGGCGGCCAGCTCACGGGCTCCTGCCACGACGAGGCGGTCTCCGAACAGGAACACGGACTGTAAGTCGATGCCGGGAACCGCTGCTTGCCAGCTTGGCTGAAAGCGCAGGCGCCCGTGTCCCCAGGACACGTCTGCCATGCGACGGCCGGGCAGGGACGCCGCGAACGCGCGGTAGCTCTCAGGAGAATCGTTGAGCTTGGCATCTTCCCGCACCGCCTCTCTCAGCGCTGCGGTCAGCTCGCGTACGTCTTCCCGGAACACACGCATGCGGAGATTCGACCGTTGCGTGCAGTCGTTGCGCAGGACCGGCCGCACGAGCGCGCGGGCAAACGCCAGCACCGCTTCCACGAAGGACACGACCGACACGGAAGGGAACGTGGGGGCGCCGCGAAGCCCACCCGTTTGCGGCCCGCCGAGGGTGAGCGAGAGCACCCCGCTGCTCGTGAGCCGCACCGCCACCGTCACCCCGGACACTTGCCGCCGGTGGTTCAACGCCGCACCAGCTTCCCACGCCTGGAGAACCTGCGCGGCTTCCTGCACAAGGGACTCGGCGATCAGAAACGGGTGCACCTCACCCAGTTCCCGACGAACCTCTCCCACCCGCACCCGAAATGGACCGCTGAAGAGCAACGAGTGCAGGTCGTTGCGCTCCACGTCGCTCAGTACCGGCTCGTCCTCGTGAACTCGCAACGTGAACTCCGTCGCGAAAGACACCGGCGCCTCGCTCTGCGCCTCGACCCGCACCTCGATCACCTCGTCCAAGCGCGACGACGCTTGCCAGCTCATCTGCCCGAGGAAACGTCGCGCCGCTTCCAGGTCCCCCGACAGGGGCTCCGTCTTGCCAGGCTCCAGAACTCCGTCGATCGCGCTCACGATCCCGCGGAGAAGGGCCACCCCAGGGACGCGTCGCTCGTGCACCGCGACCTTCGGTTGTCCTCCGGCCTGGAACACGCTCACCAGAACGTCATCCCCGACACGCTCCAGCCCAAGCGCCCAGGCATCACGTTGATCGTAGAACCGCACTGTCGCACGAGTGTGCCTGTGGGTAGCGAGATCGGCTGCTGCATAGGCAAGGTCCCGAAGCAACGGGATCGCATGGTCTTGCCCGATTCTTGCCGTGACGTTGGTACCGTCGACGAGCACGTCAACGACGCCACGCAAGCTTGAAAACGACCGGGGGGCGGCCTGGACTGGCCGCCGATCGATGACGATCTGAAAGGCCCGCATGTGTTGTCGTCATCGTAGGCCGGCGAAGGTGACGAACGAACTTTTCGACTCGATCCGCCATGGACTGGACACGAGCGTGAAGAGACGCTAGCCCGACCTCATGCGTGCCGCGCAGCGTGTTTGGGCTCCGCTGCTCGGGTTGTTGTTCGCCGGAGCGGCCACGTTTGCCCTGTACGGATTCACCGTCGACGACGCTTTGATAAGTGCGCGGTACGCGACTCACATCGCGCAAGGGTTTGGGCATCGGTTCAACCCGTCGGGCCCGTTCACAGACGGGGTGACCCCATTGGTCTGGCCGTACCTTCTCTGTCCCTTTGCGGCGGACCCGAGCGGTGCGCTCGAGGCAGCCCGTTGGCTCGGTGTGATCGCATGGCTCGGCGCTTCGGTGGTCCTGGCCAAGCATCTCTTGCACATTGTGGGGCCACGCCTGTCGCTGGGACACCTGTCCCTCCTGGTTGCGTACGGAAGCCCCGCGGTGGCTGCGTGGGCCAGCGCAGGAATGGAGACGGCCTTTGCCCTGTGCTTGGTCACGATCGCGACGATCGTAGGAGACTCCCGAAGGCGTTGGGGGTCGAGTGTGCTGTTGGGTATCGCGTGCACGCTGCGCCCGGAGCTCCTCCCGTTCGCCTGCACGCTCGCGCTCGGCTGCGCGTGGCTGGACACGCCAGGCTCCGACGAGGCGGTGCGCCGACGCGTCCGGTCGCTTCTCCTTCACGCAGCGGCTGCGCTGGGTCCCTTCGTCGTGATCGTACTCGTCCGCTGGTTGGTGTTCGGGGCCCCCGGACCGCTCGCGCTGCGGGCCAAACCGTCGGACCTCACGCACGGGGTACAGTACGCAACGGCAACCTTTCTCATCGCGGGCGCACCGCTCGCGGTCATGGCGCCGTTGGCCTGGCGCAAGCTGCCGGCCTGGCCTCGGTGGCTGCTCGCCGGGTGGGCCGCACACACGGCTTCCTGCGTCGCCGTGGGCGGAGACTGGATGCCCCTGTCTCGCCTGTTCGTGCCCGTTCTTCCTTGCCTCGCCATCGTCTTCGCCCACCTCGCACGCATCTCCCACCCGGCGTCGACCGCTGCCCGCGCCATCCTCTGCGTGGCGGGTCAGGCCTTCGTTTTTTCGACCGTGGGAGCGAGCGCCCGACGCGTGTTCCAAGACCGAACGGTGCTGATCGAGCAACTTCGTGAGCGGGTGCGTCCGAGCGACGTCGTTGCCTCTCTGGATATCGGCTGGGTGGGCGCTGCACACCAGGGCACGGTCGTGGACTTGGCGGGCGTCACGGATCCCGTGGTCGCCGGCCTGCCGGGCGGGCACACCAGCAAGCGCATTCCCCCTGAAATGTTGGGCTCGCGCGGCGTCACCCACCTGCTGCTGCTTCTCCCGTCGACGAACCCCCTGCCGCCCAGCGAAGCCTGGGAGAACTGCGCGGTGAGCCGCGCGGTGGAAGCCCGTCTCTGCCGCGCAGAGCAAGTGCGTGCCAGCTTCCACCTCGCAGGCGTCGTGCGTTCGACCGACTCCCTGCAATACCTGTTGCTCGCGCGCTCCTCAGAGCAAGGGCGACGCGTCACGCACTACGGTCACGCCGTCGCGCGAGAGGCGCACGTCGAACACGGCATCGTTCGTCCACGCGCGCAGCAGGGACGAAACGGGGAGGGGACGAAGGAGGAGCCTTCCTGTTCCGAAGGACGCTCCCGTGGCGCACAGCAGCAGGTCGACGCGGCCATCTGGCTCGGGAAGGGCGAAGTGCGTGGAAGGATCGCGCAGGTCCACGCCGAAGTCCGCCGTCAGCTTTGCGAGCCCGAGGACGGCGGAAGAGATCACGCTTGCGGAAGCGTTTTGGGGCCCGAGCGCGTTCTCGGCATCGCGGCTCAACGCCTCGACGAGCTCGTCGAGGGTGTAGCGCGACGGGTCGTACCGGTGGGCGCTGAGAGCGGACGGGACGAGGTCCCAGCCTGGGCTGTAGGGTTTGAGGTCGACGATCGGGGTCTGATCCTGGAAGTCGAGCCGGTCGACCACCACGGTGTCGTGGTGTAGCTCGAGAATGCGGGAGCAGGTCAATCCCAAGGGGTTGGGACGAACGGGGGCGCGCATGCCGAACACCCCGCGCGGAGGGGACGAGGCCGAGGTCTTTCGTGGGCGAGCACGCAGCACGTCTCGCCGGGCGTTGTGAAAGAAGCCGATGATCCAGAGATGAGAGCAGGAGCCTAGGCCGTCTAGCGCTTCCACGAACGGCGGGAAGATCTTGATGCGTGCGGGGCCGCCGCCTTGTCGAGGGATGCCGTGGGTGTCGGGGTAGGGGGTCCTCGCGACGCCGATGGGTTCGAGTTGTAAGGAATGCATGGTGACCGCGCGGGCATAGGACAGTTCCTGCGAAGGAGTCCACAGCGGATCGAGCGGGGCGTGGTGGGAGAGGACGGAGGGGTCGAAGAGCGGATCGACGACGGGAGATGGAACGAAAAACGCCTGCAGGGGGGTGCAGGCGTTTGAGAGAGGAGGGAGGATGGGTGGAGTGGCGACCCCACGGGGACTTGAACCCCGGTTACCGGCGTGAGAGGCCGATGTCCTAACCACTAGACGATGGGGCCAGTTTGCCTCGGAGAATCGATTTTCAAAACCGCCTTTGCGGTGGCTGGGGGACAGGGATTCGAACCCCGATATGCAGAGCCAGAATCTGCTGTCCTACCATTGAACGATCCCCCAGTGAGAAGATCGACGAGGACCGAAGCAAGCTCGCGGTTCGCAAAGCGACTCGCGACGGGGAGGGGACCTTAGCGGGATAGCGGGGCAAGTCAAGCGATTATTTTTCTACCGGGGACATTTTTTCGGCCTTGACCCGGGTGCAGGGAGCCTTATCTTGCGCCCGCCTGGCGGATTAGCAGCCACGGCGTTCGAGTGCTAACAAGCCGGTCCGCAGAGCTGGCGAGAAGGCCGGCCCAGAGTCGGCCATCGGAGGTTTGCCACATGAAATTGAGGCCTTTGGGAGACCGCGTGGTCATCAAGCGTGTAGAACAAGAGGAAAAGACCAAGGGCGGCATCATCATCCCCGATTCCGCCAAGGAAAAGCCCGTCGAAGCCGAAGTGATCGCTGTCGGCCCCGGCAAGGCCCTCAAGGACGGCAAGATCCGACCCGTCGAGGTCAAGCAGGGCGATCGCGTCCTCATCGGCAAGTGGTCCGGAACCGAAATCAAGCACGACGGAGCCGACCACGTCATCGTGCGCGAAGAAGACATCCTCGCGGTCGTGAACCGCTGATCCCAGGAGACAGATCGATGGCAGCCAAGGAAATCAAATACAATCGCTCCGCACGCGCCGCCATGCTCCGCGGCGTCGACGCCCTGGCCAATACGGTCAAGGTTACCCTCGGCCCCCGCGGCCGCAATGTCGTCCTCGAGAAGTCCTGGGGCTCCCCCGTCATCACCAAGGACGGCGTCACCGTCGCCAAGGAGATCGAGCTCGCTGGCAAGTTCGAGAACATGGGCGCCCAGATGGTCCGTGAGGTCGCCAGCAGAACCTCTGACAAGGCCGGCGACGGAACCACCACCGCCACCGTGCTCGCCCAAGCGATCTACCGCGAAGGCATCAAGCTCGTTGAGGCCGGCATCAACCCGATGGACCTCAAGCGCGGCATCGACGCCGCGGTCGAGAAGGTCGTCACGTCCGTCAAGGGCATGTCCCACGCCACGAAGGACCGGAACCAAATCGCTCAGGTTGCCACCATCTCCGCCAACGGGGACACCACGATCGGCAACACCATCGCCGACGCCATGGAGAAGGTAGGCAAGGAAGGCGTCATCACCGTCGAGGAGAACAAGGGCACGGACACCGAGCTCGACGTGGTCGAGGGCATGCAGTTCGACCGCGGCTATGTGTCGCCGTACTTCGTGACCGACGCCGAGAAGATGGAAGCGATCCTCGAGGAGCCCTACGTCCTGGTGCACGAGAAGAAGATCTCCAACATGAACGACATGCTGCCTCTTCTCGAGGCGGTCGTGCGTGAGGGGCGTCCCCTGCTGATCCTCGCCGAGGACATCGAGAACGAGGCCCTCGCCACCTTGGTCGTCAACAAGCTGCGCGGGACCGTCAAGGTTTGCGCCGTCAAGGCCCCCGGCTTCGGAGACCGACGCAAGGAGATGCTCAAGGACCTCTCGATCCTCACGGGCGCCAACCCGTTCATGGAGGACCTCGGCCTCAAGCTCGAGAAGGCCACCATCCGTGACCTCGGCCGCGCCAAGCGCATCGTCGTCGACAAGGACAGCACCACGATCGTGGAAGGCTACGGCGACAAGAAGGAAATCAAGGGGCGCACCGAGGCCATTCGTAAGCAGATCGAAGACACCACCAGCGATTACGACCGCGAGAAGCTCCAGGAGCGTCTCGCCAAGCTCGCTGGCGGCGTGGCCGTGATCCGCGTCGGCGCCCACACCGAGACCGAGATGAAGGAGAAGAAGGCCCGCGTGGAGGACGCCCTCAACGCCACCCGAGCGGCCGTCGAGGAAGGCATCGTCCCCGGTGGCGGCGTCGCTCTGCTCCGCGCCCAGTCCGCCCTCGAGTCCCTCACCTTCACCGACGAGCGCCGCCACGGCGTCGCGATCATCCGTCGGGCCATTGAAGAGCCGCTCCGCCAGATCGCGAACAACGCGGGCGTGGACGGGTCCGTGGTCGTCTCCAAGGTCGCGGAAGGCAAGGATGCCTTCGGCTTCAACGCGGCGACCGAAAAGTACGAGAACCTGCTGGACGCGGGCGTGCTCGACCCTGCGAAGGTCGTTCGAACGGCCCTTGAGCACGCTGCGAGCGTGGCGGGACTGATGCTCGTGACCGAGGCCATCATCGCCGAAAAGCCCAAGAAGGAGTCCAAGGACGCCGGCGGCGGCATGGGCGGCATGGGCGGCATGGGTGGAATGGGCGGCATGGGTGGTATGGGCGGCATGGGTGGTATGGGCGGCTTCGATATGTAAGCGCGCCGTCTGACCTGTTCATCCCCGCCTGCCACTCCCTCTCCCCCTCAATCCAGTCACTCCCACCAGATAGCCAACCCTTCTTCGTGCAACGCTTGAACCCCATGAGCGTCGTTGCGAAGCTGCGATTTTTGGCGGATCAGCCCCGTCGTCCCTTCAACAAAGGCTTCAAGCGGTCTCCCCAAACCGCACGGAATTAAAGTCATATTCCCGACGATCTTCCTCGGGCACCGGATGCTCCCTTAGGGGGCACTGCGGTTGGCGCCATCCGCGGGTCTTTGGCAGAAACTGGTCGGGCCGGGTATGCTCGACGCGATGAGCGATCCACTGTTCGATCGGTTCGGGCGGGAGTTTGAGGCTGGTCACGTCTTGTTTCGCGAGGGCGAACACGGAAACGTGATGTTCGTCATCCAGTCCGGTGTGATTCGACTCACGAAGCACGTCGCGGGGGAAGACAAGTCGCTGGCCTTCCTGGGTGCGGGCGAGTTCCTCGGGGAGATGGCGATCTTGAACGCCAAGCCCCGGACGGCCACCGCGGTGGTCCAAGAAGGGCCTGCTCGGTGCCTCGTGATCGACGCACAGACGATGGAGGTGATGGTGAAGAAGAACGCGGAGATCGCGCTTCGCCTCATCAAGAAGTTATCGAAGCGGCTGGACTCCGCAGATGCGCTCATCGAGATCCTGATGCATCGGGACCCCAAGGCTCGTGTGTTGCTCGCGCTGGTTCGCCATGCGGAGGAGTACGGTGAAGCCACGGAGCACGGCATTGCGTTGCGGTCGACGGGGGAGGACCTGGCGAAGCAGGTAGGGGCCGACGTGGAAGTGGCCGACCAGTTGCTGGGGCGTCTGCGTCGGTTGCGGTTATTGCAAGTGACGAGTGATGGACGACCCCTGGTTCCCGATCTGAGCCGACTCGAGGAGTTCATCGAATTCCTCGAGCAGCCCAAGCGACCGGGGGATGCGTGAGGTTAGCGCGGCGGCGCTTCGGTTGGCCGCCACGCAGACTGGCCAACCCGTTGCTGGCGTCGGTTGCGGTTGTTGCAAGTGACGAGCGATGGGCGACAGTTGGCTCCGATCGAGGAGCGTTTCTCGAGCGACCGAAGCAGCTGGGATGTTTGATGTCTGAGCTCTTGGCGTGTGAGGTCAGTGAGGCGTCGATCGCGTCCGCTTGACCAGAGCGCAGCGAGGAAGCGCGGAGGACGCCGGGGCGGGCTCAACACCGTGGGGTTGGGTCGGCGGAAGCAGATGGCGCTCGGCCCCAGCGAATTACGATCGAGGAGCTGATCGAGTTTCTCGAGCGGCCGAAGCTGCGCGCTGGCGCTCTTGACGTGGGAGGTCAGTGAGGAAACGTCGAGCGAGACGTTGATCGTGGAGGGTAGCGGTCGGCGTCAGCGCAGACGGTGGGGCGGCGGGTGACGGTCGGATGAGATTGGGGAGGGCAGAGGGGCCGTGGCCCGAAGCCGCCGCAGGCTGCGAGCTTGGGGCGTTCTAGGGCCTTACCTGGCGCGCTACCGGTGCGATATCCTGAGCGATGTCATTAGTTGACATAATGTATCTTATGCGTTTCATTTGGGCGCCTGCGGGGGGGGTGGTCTGGCAAGACCCCGGTTGCCCTCCGCCGCCAGAACCAAGCCCCGAGAGGCTTTCCCCCCTGCCAGAACCCTGCAGACTGCGGGCGCGCGGACGCCTACGCGGTCCCGCCGCCCGACCTGAAGCCTTCCGCCTCCAAACCCCTCAACCCCGCGGACGCTCCGGCGGCGACACGTGCAACGACAGCCAAGACCCGCCGTCCGACAGCACGAACGCCCGGTTGCCGTACGTCACAGGAGCCATCGAGAACGTCATCCCCAGGTCGATCCCGTCGATCACCTTGCCGTTCAACGGCGACAACAGGAACACCCCGTGTCGCGTGGTCGTCACCAGCAGCGCCCCGGCAACCTCGGAAGGCGCTGACACACCGCCCGCAGGCAGCGCCAACCGCCAGGTTTCCGTTCCGTCTTCTGGGTCGAGCGCCCACAGTCCCGACGTTCCCGTGGAAGCAAGGAGCACGCGCCTCGCTGGAATCGTGGGACCACCTTCACGCGGCGCGTGGGCGGGCTGGGACCACATCGTCAACTCCGTCACCCCGAGCACCCGGTCGTTCGACCAGACTTGGGCCCCCGTGGCCGCGTCGAGCGCGAACAGGCCCCCGGCGTAGGTCGCCACGTACACCACAGGCCCCGTCGAAATCCTGCTCACCAGCGGCGTGGTATCCACATCGAAGTACTTCGGTACCTGATAGCCCTGGGCCTGCTCCACCTCTGCCGTCAGGTCGACGGGTTGCCAGAGCGAAGCCCCTTCCTTCGCGTCAAACGCCATCACCTGGCCGTCCGAAAACGCGAAGAACACCCGGTCGTCCAGGGCCGCAGGCCCCGCATATCCCGCCACGGACATCCCACCGATCGGCGCACGGTGGTAGTTCCACTTCATCTCGCCGGTCTTCGGGTCCAGCGCCACGATCGTGTCGTTGGCGTTGGTGAAGTAGAGCAACCCGTCGTGGAGGAGCGGCTTGCGCTGCACTTCCGACGCGGACATGAAGCGCCAGTGAAGGTCGCCGTCCTCGGCGTCGACCTTGTACAGCGCCCCATCGTTGGAGCCGAAGTACAAAACGTCCTCGCTGGGGTCGTACAAGGGCTCGGACTGGACGGCACCCATCGTCTCGAACCGCCAGATGCTCGACCCGTCGTGAGCACGGAGGGCATACATCCCGTGGTCCGATGTGCCGACGAAGACACGACGATTCCGGGCGTCGATGGCAGGGCGCCCACGCTCGTAGGCCTCGTCGAAGTTTCGGCCTTCGAAGGTGAGTTGGGCCTGGGAGATGAGGGAGAGGGCCATGCCGGGCCGGTTCTCCCAAAGCGGGACCTCAGGGTTGGCGCCCTGGCGCGCCGCATCGCAACCGAGGGCAGCCGAAGCCACCAGGATCCAAGACGCAACGCAGGGACGTGGGGACCACACGCTCAGTTGCCTCCGGACGTCGCGGGCGCTGGGGCGGGGGCCGGAGGCGTGGCGGGTGGAACTGGGGGTGTGCCCGGAGGCGTGCCCGGAGCGGTCGGGGCACCCGGAGGCGTCGGGGGGGTGCCAGGAGCCGGCGTTCCTTCGAGCTCAGGCGGATTCTGGCGCATCTTCTCGAGCTCTTTTTGCAGCTGCATCAGTTGCTCGGGCGTGATTTGACCGCCTCCCGGCGTGACCGGCGGGGTCAAGGGTTCCGCGTTCGGGTCCACCGACCGCATCAGGGCGTCGACCTGGGCGAGGAGGTACCGGTTGCCCCCCGGGTCCTTGGCGTCGGTGCCCTTGAGGCGCTCCTTGAGCTTGTTGAGCTTCTCCTTGGCCTCGTCCTTCTTGCCCTTTTCGAACGAGAGGCGTGCCTGGTGGTAGAGGCCAAAATTCTTGTAGGAGTCGAGATTCGAGTCAGCCAGCTCGGCGTAAGCGGCAAGCGCCCCGGCTTCGTCCCCCTTGCCCTCGAGGGCCATGCCCATGCGTTCCTTGGCGGCCATGCGGACGGACTCGTCCGCCTTGGCAAGGTCTGTCGCCAGCACGGCGTTGAGAGCTTGCACGGCGCCATCGAAGTCGCGTCGTTCCAACAAGACGCCAGCCTCTCCGAGGCGTGCGAGGATCCCGGCACCGGATCGGCCATGGTCGTCGGCAGCCACGCGATAGGTGCGAAGGGCTTCGTCCTGAAGGGCTTGGTAGGACTCGAAGCGAGGACGGGGGTCGGCGTCCTTGTCCTTGTCCTCGTCCGGCGTGGGCTCGGCCTTGTCGTCCTTCTTTTCCTCGACGATACCCGCGGCGTTGATGGTAGCGAGCATGAGCGCGGCGGAGGCTTCTTCGCGCGTCTTGTTCGAGTACCAATTCCAGGCTGCGTAGCCGCCGCCAGCGACGATCAACCCGACGATGCTGAACTCGATGACGCGACGATTGGTCTTGATCCACTTGGTGAAGGCGGCGAAGCCGCGGGCCACCGCGTCGTCGACCATTTCGCCGGCATCGAGGCCTGTTGCGCCGATGCGGTTGTCGCGGCTCTTGGCGCTCTCTTTGGCCTCCTCCATCTTGCGAGCGGCCTGCTCACGGACGCGCTTGTTGCGGTCCTTGGGCGGAGCTGTCCCCTCCCCCTCGGCGCGCTTCTTCTTCTTCTTCGAGACGACAGCTTCCTCAGGCTCGCCGACGTCTTCGCCCTGCGTATCCTTGTCTTCTTCGTTCAGGCTCACGGCGCGAGACTGTAGTCATCGCGCGGGGGAATGGAACAGGATTGTGAAAGGGGGACGTCACTTCGCCTTCGGCTCCGTAGTCCTCCGT
>CAZAWR010000128.1:0-22713 GCA_964488865.1 uncultured Polyangiaceae bacterium
GGCCCCAATCCGCCTTGCGCTTCGCGCTCGGCCTTCGCTTGATTAGGGGCTAGTTGGACCTCATGAACGGAACCCAAAGCCCTGCGGGCTCCCGTTGTGCGTTCAAAGGGTGTTGGCGGCGAATGCGGGGTGGGGACGATGGGCGGCGTCGTACCGAACGGGCGGGCCCCTTGGCCGGACGGGACTGGTTACCCGCAAGGCTTCGATGCAAGGTTTCAGCTGGTTATTTCATGGCTCCCTCCTTGCCAGAGCCGCTTGACGCACCAGATTCCGCAGAGAACCGCAGACGGCTTCGTTGCTCGTTCGGATGTGCTCCGGGTCAGTGGGAAACCCGCCTACGGGCACGAGTCGGTGCAGTGACGGGCAAGGCACCCGTCGACGCCGAGGAAAGCGGAGAGGTCTTCGGTCCCGTCGGGGTACGTCTTGGCGCAGGCGGTTTCGCAGGGCCTGTCCGTGCAGTCCATCATGCACGCGAACAGTCGCAGGCACGACGGGTTGCCGGCGCACGTCCGACACGATTCGCCGCAGGAAGCCAACATGCAGGCGTCACACGCGTCGGGGCTTGCCGACAGGGCACAGGCACGCGCGGTGGCATCCAAGGCTGCGACCGGGCTGGAGGCGTGGCCGTTCTGATCGACCAGGAAGATCCCGAGCACCGCGAGGGCGGCCCCGGTGAGGGCGTAGACGAACAGTGCCCCCACCTCCTGCGCGATCGACGGCGTCTCGTGGCGGTCTTTCATGGCTTCAGCGCTGAACGCGGCGCACGGGTCGCGGCGAATCGACGGGGCCTCGAGCGACAAGGCTGTTGAGCACGGGCGTATTATCCGGCCAAGGATCTTCCGAATCTACCTCGATGTGTTTGGTCCCGTACCAACGAAGTCTTTGACTGATCTGCAAAGAAAGCGCGCAGGCAAGACCTCCCCTGTTTGGATTCGGCTCGTCCGGGGACAAGGGTAGCGACCAGCGGGAGCGTAGGGGCGACCAACGAAGTCGTTGGCTGGTCTGCAAAGTAAAGCGCGCAGGCAAGACCTCCCCTGTTTGGATTCGGCTCGTCCGGGGACAAGGGTAGCGACCAACGGGAGCGTAGGGGCGACAGCCCCTGCACCGGCGCCCGGCCCTGCCGGGCCGGGTTAGGGAGCCACGCAGGTCTTCGCCCCGGACCCCGCGAACATGGGGTTCTCTCGGCAGAGAAGGGGCGGAGCGCAGTCGCCGTCGTTCTCGCAGGTATCGCAGGTCCCTCGGAGCACGCCGTTGATCGGAGCGGTCATGTGACACGTGCAAGAAGGGCAGAACGTGTCGCACGCGAGAGCCTCGGGGCAAGCGTCCGCGGGTTGGCACGACAGGAGTCGCAGCGCGTCGGAACTGCAGAAGCTCGCCAGCTGGCCGTAGCATGCCGGGTCTCCCCCGCACGGGCCTGTCCCCCCGCTTCCGGACGAGCCGCCGGTCCCACCCGCACCGCCCGTGGCGCCCGTGCCGCCAAGACCACTGGAACCGCCAACGCCACCGGTTCCTCCCGCGCCCCCCGCGCCCCCCGCGCCTCCGGTCCCACCCGGCCCGCCATCGGGGGGCGAGACGCAGGACACGAGCGAGGACGGCACGCACCCGTTTCGGTCCGAGATCCAAGCGCACAGTCTTCCGGCCACGCAGGGGCACGGCGGGGCACACAACCATGCGCCGTTGGCCCGCACGCATGCGCTGTCACACCCTTGCACCACGCCCTGGCACGCCGCACCCGTCCTGATCTCGAAGTCCGCCGGGCATGCGGACGCCTCCGGGAGCGTTCCCCCGGCGCCTGCTGCGCCGCCTGTCCCAGCCGCTCCTCCGGATCCGCCGCTTTCCTGCGGCGTCGAGGTCGTCTGCCCCGAGCAAGCGAGCGCAAGGGCACCGACCATCGCCATTCCGCAAGCCAGCGTTCGGATTCTCATGACGATCGAAGCATACCCGAAACCCAGCACGCCGTCCGCGACGGCCACGCGTGGGCCGACAACCCTTGAGATGCCCCGGTCGCGTGGTACACACGGGCCACGCGTCATGCTCCGTCCACGTCCCATGCTTCTCGCACCGCACTCCCGAAACGCTCGGGCGTCGGCCGCCACGCTGGCGATCGGACTCTCCTTCGCTGCGGCTTCGCTCCTGCACGGATGCTCCCGACGCCCGGACCCGGCCCCCAATGCGTCGTCATCCGCTACGGCGTCGGAGTCCGCATCCAGCGAAGCTCCCCTCGCGTCAGCGTCGGCGGCCTCGTCGGCTTCCGCTTCGACTTCGGCATCGGGGTCGGCATCGGGGTCGGCATCCGGTGCGGTCGATGCGGGGCCCGTGCTCGGTGACAAGCGAATCCACGCGATCTCGATCGAGACCTACGTGAGGGCGCTACCCGAACGAAAGGCGCGCGCGATCGGGTACCTTCGTGCGGGAGCATCGTCGCGAAGAAGCGACGAACCGGTGGGTAAGAACGGGTGCAAGGACGGGTGGTACGCGGTGGAGCCTGAGGGCTTCGTGTGCAACGGTCCGGACGCGACGCTCGATCCTGCTGCGAAGATCCTGACGTACGCGGTGCCGGGGCCCAAGCGGGGGGAGCCCGTGCCCTACCAGTACGCTTACGTTCGCGGGAAGGTGCCGCACTATTACGCACGGCTTCCCGAGAAGAAGGACCGCATGCGGATCGAGGGGGGCGACGTGGAGGGTGTGATCGTCGGGGCCTATCACAGCCCGGACCCGCACCTTGGACTTCTCGGGCCGGCGCGGGAGGTGCCGCAAGAATTGCTGGAGGGTGGACGGGTTCCGCGCCCACCTGGGGCGGCGCCGCGACTGCGATACACGTTCCACACGGGTCGCGCGGAGCCCAAGACGCGCCTCGCGTTGATGAGCTGGTTCGAGCACGACAAGCGGCGCTGGGCGGTCACGTCGCAGCTCGACTTGGTCGCGATCGACCGGCTCCGCATCATCGACCCCCCGCCTTTTCGCGGGGTCGAGCTCGAGCAAGGGCAATCCCTGCCGGTGGCGTTCCTGCGGGTTCAGACCGCGAGCGGGTATCGGCTCGACGACGACGGGAAGGTGACCGAGACCGTCCGTCTCACGCACCGCCAGCCGTTCCGGCTCAACGGGGAGAAGAAGGTTCACGCAGGAAAGACCGTACTGGGGAGCCACGAGGGCATCTGGGTGCAGGAGAACCTGCTCACCATAGTCGAGCCGAGAGAGATCCCCACCTTCGTGAAGATCGACACGCTGCGATGGCTCGACATCTCCGTGCGCGACCAAACCCTTGTCGCGTACCGCGGCAGGCAGCCCGTGTACGTGACGCTCGTGTCCACAGGGAGTGGGGGCATGGGGGACCCGGAGACGACGCATTCCACGCCGAGAGGGCTGTTCGCGATTTTCTCGAAGCACGTGTCGACGAAGATGTCGGGCGACGAGATCGGGTCGGAGTACCTGATCGACGACGTCCCTTACGTGCAGTACTTTCACCACGGGTATGCGCTGCACGGGGCGTTCTGGCACGACAACTTCGGTCGTGTGCAGAGCCACGGCTGCGTGAACCTGGCTCCCGCGGATGCGGCGTGGGTGTTCGAGTTCACGGGGCCGGAGGTGCCGGAAGGCTGGCATGGCCGGTACGTGAAGAGCGGCGGCACGCCGGTGTTGATAAGACCCTGAGCAAACAGCGCTGCGCCTTGCGCTCCGGTTTCCGGCGCAAGCGCTTGAAGACTTCCGCCCCGTTCTCCGTGGGGTATGCTCCGGCGATGCAACATCGAAACGTCTCGTCCTGCTCGCGCGGCGCGACCGCCGCGGTTGTGCTGTTGCTGGCTGCGTGTGGTCCCCAGCAACCGTCCCAGACCCCCGAATCAGCCCCGGCCACGGGAGGGCAACCCGCGACCGTGGCGGTGGTGGTGCCAGCCGACGGAAATTCCCAGGAGCCAGCGCTCGCGACGGTTCGGGTGGAAAACGCGCCGGGTGCCGAGCCCGTGAACGCGGGGCCGGACCGGTCCGTGTTCGAGCTGTCGTCCGAGGACCCTTCGATGGGTCGGCCGGACGCGCTGGTCACGCTGGTGATGTTCGGGGACCTGCAGTGTCCGTTCACGCAGCGTGCGTTCGACACGCTGGACGCGTTGATGAAGCGGTACGGGGACAGGGATCTGCGCGTGGTGTGGAAGCACATGCCCCTGGACTTCCACAAGGAAGCAGCGCCCGCGGCGGAGGCGTCGGTGGCCGTGCACAAGCTCGGCGGGTCTCCCGCGTTCTTCTGCTTCGTGTCCGAGATCTTCGCCAACCAACGAGGCATGGGACCTGCCGTGTATCAGACGGCGGCGGGCAAGTGTGGGGTCAGCCCCGCGGCCATGGATGCGGAGGTGCGAGCGGGCTACCCAGCGCGCAAGGTGGAAGCCGACAAGCGCGTTGCCCAGACTGCCGGGGTGCGCGGCACGCCCCACTCCTTCCTCAACGGGCTCACCCTCTCCGGCGCACAGCCCATCGACAAGTTCGCCGAGGCCGTGGATGCTGAACGCGAGGAGGCAAGGGCGGCCCTGTCTTCGGGCGTCTCGCCGATGGCGTTGCACGCCCACCGCGTCGCCACCAACTTCTCCAAGGCGGCCGTTCGACCGTCGACACCGTCGAATCCACCTCCCGCGGCGCTGCCAGACACCACGGTGTTCCAGGTGCCGGTCGGTCAGTCCCCCGTCCTCGGGTCGGCGAACGCGCTCGTCACGATCGTGATGTTTCAGGACTTCCAATGCCCGTTCTGCAAGCGTTCGGCAGCCACGATCGATCAGCTGCGCAAGGAGTACGGCAACGAGCTGCGCGTGGTGCTCAAACACAACCCGCTCCCGTTCCATCCGCAGGCGATGTCCGCGGCGCAGCTCGCCATGGAAGCGCGTGCCCAGAAGGGCAACGCGGGGTTCTGGCAGGCCCATGACGCGCTCTTCGCCGAGGCGCGCATCGACGACGCGGTGCTCGAGCAAGTATCCCGGGACCTTCGGCTGAACCCCCACGCGGTGCGTACCGCCATGACGAGCAACCGTCACCAGGCTGCGATCGACGCGGACATGCAGCTTGCGAAGCAGCTTGGCGCAAACGGGACGCCGACGTTCTTCATCAACGGGCGGAAGCTCACGGGCGCCCAGCCGGTCGAGTCGTTCCGAACGTTGATCGACGAGGTGCTCACGACGGCGCGCGGATTGACCCAGCGGGGAGTGCCTCGCAGCCGGGTGTATGCGGAGACGATCAAGAATGGTGTGACGGGACCGGCGACGCCCTGAGGGGGGGACTGCTGGTCACTTGCCTGACGAAGTTCGAAGGGAAATCGCCATGGGCACGCGCAGATCATTTCTCACCACCGCAGCCACGGGCCTCGCCGTGGTCTCCGTTCCGCAACTGTTCGGCTGCAACCAGACCGCGGTTCTTGCTCCGGCCGCGACGCCGCCCCCGCCGCGCCCCACGGCAAAGCCGCCGCTGGTCGCTGTGCCCGCAGGGTACTTCGAAGCGTTCGGGCTCACGACACCGCTCCTGCAGCGCGTGATCGCCAGAGGGCTGTCCCGCGGCGCCGACTTCTGCGAGGTGTTCGTGCAGCATCGGGTCAATCACTGGCTCGGCATGCAAGACGGTGCGGTCAACCAAGCCTACGCAAGGGTGGAGCTGGGCGCAGGCGTTCGCGTGCTCAAGGGCGACGCCACTGGGTACGCGTTTTGCGAAGACCTACGTGAAGAAGCCCTGCTGGCCGCGGCCGCGACGGCAGCAGCGGTGGCGGACGGTCCTGCCCGCATCACGCCCCAAGCGCTCGCTGCCGCGACAGTGGCGAGTCGGTACGCGGTGAACGTGCCGTGGACCGAGATCGGTGTCGACAAGAAGCTGCCGCTGGTGCAGCAGGCTGAAGCAAATGCCAAGGCCGCCGACAGCCGCATCGTCAAGGTCAAGGTGTTCCTGGAAGACGAGACCGCCCGGATCCTGGTGGCGGACTCCGAGGGACGGTTGATCGAGGACGATCAGCCCATGACGTCGCTGTCCGTGTCCTGCGTGGCGGAGCACAAGGGTCGAACGGAGACGAGCGGACAGAGCCGCGCGTCGCGCGACGGATTAGGCTTTTACACGCCGGCCGTGGTGGATGCGGTCGCAACCGAAGCGGCGGCCTACACCGTGTTGCTGTTCGACGCGGTATCGCCCCCCGCTGGCGAGTATCCGGTGGTGCTCGCGCCCGGCCTGTCGGGCATCCTGCTGCACGAGGCCATCGGTCACGGCATGGAAGCGGACTTCAATCGCAAGGGTGTTTCCGTGTACGCGGACCGCATCGGCACGCGCATCGCGCCGCCCCACGTGACCATCGTGGACGACGGCACGAACGCGAAGATGCGCGGATCGATCAACATTGACGACGAAGGCGCGGCGGCCCAGCGAACCGTGTTGGTGGAAGGCGGGGTGCTGCGTTCCTACATGCACGATCGAATCTCGGCGTCGCACTACAAGGTGGACAGGACGGCCTCGGGCCGTCGTGAGTCCTTCCGATTCCCGCCGGTGCCGCGCATGCGCAATACGTACATGATGCCTGGGCCACACAAGCGCGACGAGATCATCGCGTCGGTCAAGAAGGGGCTTTATGCGGAGATGTTCACCAACGGGCAGGTGCAGATCGGCGCGGGTGACTTCACTTTCTACCTGAAGCACGGGCGACTGATTGAGGACGGCAAGCTGACCCGGGTGGTGAAGGATGCGAACCTGATCGGCAGTGGACCGAAGGTGCTCGAGAGCATCGACATGGTCGCCGACGATCTCGAGATGTACTCGGGAGCCGGGTACTGCGGAAAGGACGGGCAGCGCATTCCCGTTGGGTTCGGGCTTCCCACGGCGCGGGCGGGCGCGATTTCCGTCGGTGGGAGGGGCGCATGAGCAAGCATCTAGCCGAGCTGATGGCGCAGGCGCAGTGGGTCGTTTCCGAGGCGAAGAAGCGCGGGGCCCAAGGCACCCGGGTCCGCGCCTCACGCAATTCGTCCTCGTCCGTCGAGTGGCGCGACGGGAAGCTGGAGCGGGTCCGCGAGTCGACGTCGATGTCGGTGGACGTGACGTTGCTGGTAGATGGGCGGTATTCGTCGAGCTCGACGAGTGATCTGCGCAAGCCGGCGCTCGAGAGGTTCCTGGACGAAGGCGTCGCGATGACCCGTGCGATTGCTGAGGATCCGGATCGGGTGCTGCCCGATCCATCGCGGTATGCGGGGCAGTTTGGCGGCGACTTGAAGGTGTATGACGAAGCCACGGCGACGTTGTCGCCGGACTGGCTACGCCGCACGGCTGGAGAGCTGGAGGGTGCGGCGCGAGCGGCGCCTGGAAGCGAGAAGATCGTGTCGGTGTCGACGAAGGCGCAGACCGAAGTGTCGGAGCAGGCGCTGGTGGCTTCCAATGGCATGCAGGGCGCGCACGCGGACAGCAGTGTCGTGCTCGTCGCGGAGACGAGTGTACGCGACGCCGGGGGAAGAAAGCCCGAGGGCTGGTGGTATGCCGCCTGTCCCAACCGGGAAGCGCTTCCTTCCCTCGAGCTCATTGGTCGCAGGGCGACGGAGCGTGCATTGGGGCGTATCGGGGAGTCACGACGGCCGACTGGCAAGTATGCCTGTATCGTGGAGGCGATGACGGCGGGACGCTTGCTGGACTCGCTGCTATCGGCGCTCGACGGATCGAACATACAGCAGCGCAAGTCTTTCCTTGCGGACAAGCTCGACAAGCGGGTCGGCAGTACGGTGTTGTCGGTCGCGGACGAGCCCCACATCGCGGGAGGTCTCGGCTCGAGAGCGTTTGACGGGGAAGGGATGGCTACGCGGCCGCGGCCGGTGTTCGACAAGGGTGTGGTGAAGAGCTTTTTCCTCGACACGTATTACGGGCGCAAGCTCGGCAAGGAGCCGACCAGCGGGGGCCGGACGAACCTCGCGTGGCCCCCGGGGCAGCGGGATCCGGAAGCGATGATGCGGGCGATGGGCAAGGGGATTCTCATCACGGGATTCAATGGCGGCAACTCGAATACCGCATCGGGCGACTTCTCGTTTGGCATTCAGGGGTATTGGGTGGAAGGTGGCAAGGTCGTGGCGCCGGTCGCGGAGATGAACCTTGCCGGCAATCATCTCGAGTTCTGGAAGCGCCTGCTCGAGCTCGGCAACGACCCGTTCCTGTATTCGTCGAACCGCCGGCCGTCGTTGCGGTTTGACAAGGTGCAATTCTCGGGTACGTAGCCAAGGAGAGCGTTCTCATGGCTGTAGGCTGGGCACAAGACGGAGCCGTCCAAGATCAGATCGACGCGAGCGTCGAGAGCGCGGTGGCGCGTGCTCGCAGCCGGCTGCCGACGGGGGAGAGCCTCACGCACTGCGAGGAATGTGACGAGCCGATCCCCGAGGCCCGGCGAATGGCCGTGCCGGGCGTGCGAAGGTGCGTGGCATGTCAGGCGGAGGCCGACGGCGATCGTGTGGACGACTCGCTGTACAACCGCCGCGGCAGCAAGGGCAGCCAGATGCGGTGAGGTGAGCGAGGACCGCTGTCCGTCTCAAAACGACCCGCCACGACACCTCAAGAACGTCAACGCATCCGGGGCCGGTAGGTTGCCGACAATCCGGATCGTTCGGCGACTACCCGCGGGACAGTCCGCGACCAACTGCGCGTTGTGGTCCTCACGTTGGCCCGGGTCGACGTAGCACCAGCCTTCGATGCCGGACACGGTCGGCTCGCTGACGCACGCGCGCAGCTCGGGCCCGGGGGGCGTTTGCCGAAGCGCGCACATGCACCCGAAGCGGTTCTGTACGTAGATCGGATCCGCCTCGATGCTCTCGCGTACGTCGGGGGAGAGGTCGTCCCGCACGCCTTCACAAGGAGGACAGACCACGTTGCCCGACGCACCGGGCTCGTCACGGGTCGCCTCCACCAACTCGCAATCCACCGTGCCGTCGGCCCGGATCGTCAACTCCGTTTGCATGCAAAGGGGAGCCATACGGGGGACCAACCGATCCACGATCGCGGCGATGGCCGGTCGGTAACCGTAGTCGCTGGCGGTCGCATCGCGCAGGTTCGCAGGGCACACCGAGGCGACGATGCCTTGGGAATCAAGACCCTTGAGCACAGCAAGCTGGCGACGACTGGGGTACGCCTTGGCCCGGTATTGGAGCGTACCGTAGGTCCCGGTCGTGACGTCCCAGCACAACGGGTTCTCGGGCGCACCGGCGCAATCACAAGCCACGTCCCCGTCGGAGCAGTCCCGCGAGCCGAGGTCACCGAGGTCGAACACGCACGCGTACTGCAGATCGTCCTGCTGTTCGATCGTGCGCTCTGAGCCGTTGACCGGGTGCCCAACCGGGTCACCATCCCCGGGCTGGACAAGTTCGCGCCCCGTCGCGGGGTGCTCCCCGTCACGTGGGTCCACGGACTCCCGCATCAGAGGGTCGAGCGGCCGCACCGTGGGCACCACAGCCCCGTAGCGCGGGTTCTTTTCGCTCGCCGAGATCATGCCGTCGCCATTCTTGTCCGTGCCCGGTCTCTCGTCGACCTCGCCGAGGATCGAGTTCCACAGCGTCTTGCCGTCGCGCAGCCCCCTCGGGGCCGTCATGCCCCGTTCGGTGAAAGCGCTCGGTGTCCAAGAAAGCTGCTCCGAAGGGCGGAACCCCTGGGCCAAGTCGTCCGGGTCGATCGCGATGTCTTGCCACGGGACGCCCACGATGCCCGCGAGGTATACTCGCGAAGGGTCACGCATCACCGCAGCACACGTCGTCCGGGTCGCATCGGTGGTCTCCTTGCAGAACACGGGGTTCAGCGTGCCGTCGTCGAGCCGCGGGTCCGTCAGCGCATCGATGTACCGCCGCACGGGGTGGAGGAAGTCGAGGCCGAAGCGGCGCTGTTGCTCGAAGCAGCGGAGGCTGAGAGGGTCGTCCTTGGCTTCGTCCATCCACCCCCCGGAACACTCCGGGTAGTCCACGACGCTCACCTCCCGGCAGGACTTGCAGTCTGGACTCCATGGGTCCGTGAGGCACGCCTCGGTGCCCCGACTTACGTGAAAGGGAACGGCTCCGTCGTTCGCCTGCAGCGCGAGATACGACTGGGGTCCGTACGCGAGGGAGCAGTCGTTCTCGTCGCTGAACATGACGATGACGAGCAAGGAGTCGGGACGGAGAAAGTCGTGGCGTTGCGCGAGGACGACCTCGTCGACGCCCTGAGGCTCGCGACAGCCCAAGAGGGAGTCCCCGTCGTAGCAAGGTGCGGGCACCATGGCGACGTGAGGTGCAGGGTCGACGAGGAAGCGGTACCACGCCTCGAGGCTCGCCTCGAAGCCGCACCCATCCTGGCCGGCACCCCGCACGAGGTTGGAGAAGGTCGAGCTCACGTGTCCGAGGTCGTCCTCACCAGGCGGATCGGACCGGCCCCTTGGGTCCCAGTTCAGGAAACCAGCATTTTTGTAGGTCTGCACCTCTGCGTCGTGGCCCGCCGCGTCCACACCGCGGTCGATCAACCGCGCCGCGTCGTTCACGTGTCTTGGCTCACTGCCACCTTCGCTGCAGGTGTCGGCGCCGTGACCGCCGAGGGAGGAGGTGATGACGCCGACGTGAATATCGTTGATGGGGTCGATCAGGGGATGAGAGCCGGCGAAGGCCTGGTCGCACCGCACGCCCCGAGGCGCAACGCCAACTTGCTTGCCACTCGCAGGTTCGATGCAAACAGGGTTGGCAAAGCGCTCGACGAGCTCGGGCACGGCGAGGGCAAGGATGCGCTGCTTGTCAGCCATGGAGGGCGAGTTGTCGATGACGAGGAGGAAGTCGATCCTCTGAAGGGCCGTGTTAGCAAAGTCCGGGACGCCGAAGTGCACGTTGGCGTGGGTGCCCTCTGCAAGGTGGGGCTCTCCTGAACAACCCGAGGCCTTCAACAATAGGAACCCGATGAGCGCCGCTCCTGTCTTGTGGCGTTGCATGGCAAACGAAGGAGCATGGCGTGTGCCAGCCGTGCGGTGGGCATGGCAGGTTCTCGATCGAGGGTTGACCCGTCGCGCGCTGGTCCTGAGACCGTCGAGGTCCCAGTGGGACCACGAGGGTCGTCGAGCCTGAGATCGATCCGCGCTCGACGAGCGGCGAGGGAGAACGTCTTCACGCACGAAACTTCGACTTTTCCTGTGTTTTTCACGGCGGCACGGGGCGTGCAGCCTGTGGAGTCAAACACTTCACCACGCGCGACGCCGCTTTCGATTGTGCTCGTACCGAGCCCGAAACAGGGCGCTCGCGCAAAGAGGTTCCGATGAATACGAGTGTGTCCGCTGGTTGGCGTGTCGGTTTCTTGTCCTGCTTGGCGCTCGTGACGGGAGCATGCAGCGCCACGGACGCTTCTCCGTTCGAGGCGTCGGAAGGCAGCGGCAACGAGTACAACATCGTGGGAGGCTCCGACACCACGATCAAGGACAACCCCTGGCAGATATCGCTCCAGACCACCTACGGGAGCCACTTCTGCGGCGGCTCGATCCTCTCGCGCAACTGGGTCCTGACGGCCAACCACTGCATCGTCATGGACGCATCGGAGATGCGAATCGTCGCGGGCGCCACCCGCCTGAGTGACGCGTCCTCCGCCCAGATTCGCAACGTGAAGAGGGTGATTCAGTACCCCGGGTACGTGGACCCTTCCCGCGGGAAGGACGTGGCCCTGCTCGAGCTGGCGAGCCCTCTGGACCTGAGCAAGTCGGGCGTGCAGGCCATCGCGATCATGACGGACGCGGTGGCCGAGGACGGTGCGACCGCCGAAGGCGTGATCGCCACAGTGACGGGCTGGGGCGCGCTGAGCAGCGGGGGAGATTCCCCGGACACGCTGCGGACGGTCAACGTCCCCCTCATCACGAACGAGCAAGCCCAGAAGTACTACCCCGAGGAGGTCATCGGCGAGGATCAACTGGGAGCGGCCTACCTGAACGTGGGTGGCAAGGACTCCTGCCAGGGCGACAGCGGGGGCCCTCTCACCGTCGGCACGGCCTACGGGCGTGCCCTCGCGGGTGTGGTGAGTTGGGGCTATGGGTGCGCCGACGGCAGCAGGCCTGGCATGTACGCGCGCGTCTCGCACTTCCAGAGCTGGCTGTACGCCAACGCCGAGGTAACCTTGATCGACAACAACCTGCCCGACCCCACGGACCCCAACGATCCCGATCCTGTCGACCCCACGGACCCCGACCCGATCAACCCGAAGTGCGGGTGGAGTTTCGAAAGCTCGTACTACGCTTGCGGCGGTGAGGCATCGGATCCGGCGGGCGCCTATCCGATCGCATGCCCCACCAACCTGCAAGAGGGCGGATCTTGCGGCGAGGTAAACGGGATCGGTTGCTGCGATGCGAACGGCGACAACTGGTTCTGCGAAGGTTCCGCGCTCGTCAAGGCGATGTGCGGATCGGATGAGCCCGCCGACCCGGACCCCGTCGATCCTGACCCCGTCGATCCTCCGAGCAGCCAAGACGCATGCGGGTGGGTCTCCCATAGCACCTACTACGCGTGTGGAGGCACGGGTGCCGACCCCTCCGGCACGCATCCGATGGGCTGCCCCGAGAACCTCGTGAACGGGGCGCCTTGCGGCGCGGTCGACGGCTTCGGCTGCTGTGACCAGGACGGTTCGCTCTGGTTCTGCGGAAGCGTGGGGCTCGTGAAGGAGGTTTGCGGCGCCGCCGGCTGACCCGCTTCATCCACAGGCACAGTTCAGCGCTTGCGCTCGGACGCCATTCGCGAGCGGACCTTCTCGAGCACCTGGAGGTCGAGAGCGCGCCGCCTCTCCCGCAGTCGAAGGAAGCCCTTCTCGGCCTGACCGGCGTGCAGCGGCTCGGTGAGCATGAGATCTTCCTCCCCGGTGGCAGAGGACACGCCCTGCAAGGCACGCACGACGACGTCGCGGCTCGCGTTCTGCGGAAACGCGTCGATCCAGCGGCGGCGTCGGATCCGGCCATCGTCAAGCTCGAAGATCCGGTAGCGGAGACGTCCTTTCCGGTCGATCTCGGTGACGGAGCCGGAGCACGCGGCTGGGATACCGCGAATGGTGAACACGTGGTGGGTGGCGCGGTGCCTGTGGCCGAAGAGGAGCAGGCCCACGCCATGCTTCTGCGCGAGTTCGAGGACCTCGGCGGCGCGCGCCGCGGGCCCTGCCTGTCGCGGGTCGAGCCTGCCCGACCACTCGTCCACGTAACCATCGGGAGGCAAGTCCACGAGATGGTGGTGGCAGCAAAGGATCTTGAATGCTCGTGAAGGAACCGAGGCCAGAAGCTCGTCGGCCCGAGCGATGGCCCTCTCCGAAAACGTGCCGCGCGCGTTCATGCCGAGGGCGTCGCGCCAGTCCAGGTCCGCACCGTGCACGGTCGAGTCGAGCGCGAGCACCACGACGTCGTCCGAGAGCCATCGCAGGTGGGGCCAGTCGGGCTGTCCCATCACGCTTTGAAATTCGGCCACCCCCTGGAAGTTGACCACGTCGTGGTTGCCCGGCACCACGGTCAGGTGCTCGTCGTCGTATCCGAAAGCGGACAGGACGAGCCGTGCTTCACGCATCTCGCTCGAGGCGCCCAGGTTGGCGATGTCGCCGGTGAGGATGACGTGCTGGCAGCCGTGTTCTCGAGCGCTCTGGACGACGGCAACGAGGCTTCGGGTCTGGTACTTGTGGGCGAGGTGGGAGGATCGAAGCAGGGGTTCCCAGAGGCTGCGGCGGTCGAACCAGGAGGAGGCGAGGAGGCGGGTTGCCACGTCCCAAGCGCCCTCACCGCGGGACTTCGGGAGGATCAGGCGTCCCAGACGAACCAGGTTGGCGGAGACGTGGCCGACGTGCAAGTCGGACAGATGGGCGAAGCGGAGCATCGAAACACACTGGCTGGGCAGGGGACCTGATAGGGGTTACCCTGAGAGGAGGCGGAGAACAACCACGGACGTGGTGGGGACAGGAAAAGGGGGCAACATGGCGCGCAATATCAGTCGCATCGTGGACGAGCAAATCCAGCGGTGGAACCTGGAGCAGAAGCTGCGAGCCGAGGAGGCTCGCAAGGTGGAGTTCCGGGCGGAGCGGGTCATTACGCTTTCCAATGCCATCGGCTCGAACGGCATCGCGGTCGCCCAGAAAATCGGCGAGATCTTGCACATCCCCGTGTACGACCGAGAGATCGTGGAGCACATCGCCACGACCAAGAAGGTTCGCGTGGAGGCCGTGGAGTCCCTGGACGAGCGTGCGCTCGGTGCGGTGGACGGCTATCTGGTCAACCTGTTCCGAGAGCGCAACTTCGACCAGGGCGACTACATGCAGACGCTCACGAGGACGATCGCGTCCTTGTGGGCGCACGGTTCCTGCGTGTTCATCGGCCGGGGTGCGTCGCACATCATCTCGCGGCGGTACTGCTTGGCGGTCCGTACGGTCGCGCCGTGGAAGCACAGGGTGAGACGAGTCGAAAACCTGTTAGGCATGACGAGGGAACAGGCGGAGGCGGAGGTGAAGCGGATCGACGCGGAGCGCGAGCGCTTCATCCACCGCCTGTTCAAGGTCGGGATCGAGGATCCGCTCAGCTACGACTTGACGGTGAACACGGCGGGTCTTTCCACGCTCGCGTCGGCGAACCTCATCATCTCGGCCTTCCAGCAGAAGTTCGCGAAGCAGGACGAGGCCTGACGCGGCCTACGGGTTGGGGGGCGCCACCGAGAGACAGGGCCTCATTTCCGGCTCGGGAGAGAGGCAGACGACTGGCCCCGCGTCGGGTTCGCCCGGCTCGGGCTCGACCTGCACGACGCCCGCGTCTTTGGGGGCGTCGGCATCGGTGGCGGGTGGCTCCACGGCCACGACCAGCGGCGCCGACGACGGCTCTTGCCCTGCGCTCGGCGTGCAAGCCACGGCCCCTGCCCCGGTCACGGCAAGCGCCAGGAATTGATTGCGGCGAGCCAGAATGCGGTCCTTGATGGTGCGGTCGGTCATGAGAGCGTCATCGTGCACCAGGCGGACGCGATGGTCCAGCGTGTCCACCTCCCCACCCGGCCTCAGCGCACACAGCGCCCTTTCTCCGCACGGCACCAGCCGTTCTTCTCACACAGCACGGACTTTCGGCAGTCCCCGTCGGCCCCGGCCATGCACCGTCCCCCTCGCTCCGTGCACATCCCCTTCGTGCGACACGGCACCGACTCGGCACAATCCTCGTCCGCGTTGATCCGGCAGGCGCCGTGCACTGCAGTGCACATCCCCTTCTGCTTGCAGATCACGGTGCCCTTGCAATCCCCTTCTTGCGCCACGCACTTCCCATGAAATTCGGAGCAAAGCCCACGCGTCTGACAGGCATCGGAGTTGCGGCAGTCCGCGGTCGAGCCTGCGATGCAGCGCCCGTACTCTCCCGCGGCGCACTTCCCGCTCTCCTGGCATGGGGGCGCCCGCCGGCAGTCGTCGTCGAACACCGCCACGCACCGGCCTTCCTTGGCCGAGCACTTCCCCTCGTTCTTGCAGAGGTTCGCTTGGGCGCAATCGACATCGGAGGCGGCCACGCAGGTGCCGTTCTCTCCCGCGATGCACAGGCCTTGCTCGGAGCACGCCAGCTTCTCGCGACAGACGCGGTTGGACGCAGCCACGCAGGTGCCGTCGCGCGCCATGCACTTGCCATGAAGCCGACATGCGTCGGTCTGCTTGCAGTCGAAGTCCTTGCGTGCCTCGCATAGACCGTCGGCCACCACGCAGGCGCCGTGTTGCTTGCAGACCTCGGACGCCTCGCAGTCCGTGTCACTGGCGGCCACGCACGCTCCTTGGGACGAAGAGCACTGCCCCCAACGCTCACAGCCCTCGGAGGCGGCGCACGGGTCGTTGCCGCAGCCTGCTGCGGAGGCCAGAGAGAGCACGAGCGCCATCGAGACGCCGGCCCAGCGGATCGCGCAAGAGGGGTTCACTCTTTCGCGCCACCCCAGACCACGTCGCGATGGACCCAGCCCTTGGCGCCGTCGACGTTGGTGACGTGGAGCCATTGGTCTTGCCGGCTGTTGACCATCATGCCTTCCCCTCGGTCCACCTTGAAGACCACGGGGCTATCCTTGTCGGGGCTCTCGCGCACGAGGGCGCTCGGGACGCGAGCCACGACGCAGCTCTTTTTCTCGAGCAAGTGGGCGGCGACCCACGCGACGTCCCCCTCGAAGTCCCGTGTCTTGACCCAGTCCTCCTGCTTCTCGATCACCTCGACGGTGTAGTACTTGTCTGCGGTATACAGGACGGCGGACTTGGTGGAGGGCGCTTCGCGGAAGTTGGCTTTCTCGACGACGACGGCGAGCATTTCGGCCCAGGCGGTTCCCGACAGCAGGCACCCGGCGAGAGTGAGAGGAATCCACCAGCGCGCACGACCACGACGGGGGACGGTTGTGTCGGTCCGATTCACGACAGAGCGCTCCTTTCCGCGAGACCTCCCCGAGGGAAGCTCGTCGCAGGGCATCAGGCGGTGAGGGGGTCGTCGCCGGCAGGTGCCGTGACTCGGTTACCCATGCCCTCGGTGGGGCCGAAAGGGCAACTTTCGGACGATCCCGCTTGCGACCTGCCGGTTGATCCTTCCCACGAGGCAGGTCAGCATGGGTCGCTTCGGACGCACAACCCGTCGCCACGCCGCTACCCACATCCGCACAAGCCACGAAGCCATCTGCGGTTCTCTGCGGAATCTGCGGCCAACTCCGATGGCTCCGGATCTGGGCTGGGTGTCCGCACTACCCTTTGTGCCGCACCACGACTACGATGCTTTCCGATGCCGTCCAACGATCATCCCGATGACGGCCTCACCAAGTTGGGGGGCCGATCGTTTGCGTCACAGTTCGTCCCGGGCGTGGAGTACCGCCTCGGGCCACAGGTGGGTCAGGGGGCCATGGCTGTGGCCTTCTACGCCCTGCGTACCGCGCCCGAGGGCTACTGCCCCGTCGTGGTCAAGATGCTGCGACCGTCGTTCGTGCGGCAGTACGGGCAAGCGGCCACGCTCACCGTGCAGAAGGAGGCGGTGGCGCTGGGGCGCTTGAACGAGCGGGTGCCGAGCACCCCCTTCGTGGTGCGTCTCATCGACACTGGTTACCTGGGCATCACGGACCGGTTTGGACCGATCCAGCTTCCCTGGGTGGCGGTGGAGTACGTGCATGGGGGCCCGGAAGGCACCACGCTCACGCAGCGGGTCGCCCGGTGCGTCCAGGACACGGCTTTCGCGTTCGACATGCAACGCGCGTCCAATGCGCTCGAGTGCTTGTGCTCAGGGCTGGCTGCGGTGCACGAGGTCGGTGTCGTCCACCGCGATCTCAAGCCCGGCAACGTCCTGTGCTGCGGCACGGGCGACGAAGAGATTTTCAAGGTGGCGGACTTTGGGGTGGCGCGTCCGCAGGGGCTGGCTGGCACCTTCTTCCGCGACTTCATTGGCACGCTTGGCTATGTGGCTCCTGAAGCGTTTGGGAGCCGAGGGTCGGAGTGCGGGCCGTGGACCGACGTGTTCGGGCTGGCGGGCGTTGTTTACTTCCTGCTCACGGGCCAGAAGTACCTGCAGGTCAGCAGCCCCTCGGACATGCTGATGATGATGGGTTCTGCGGAGCGGCGCAGCGTTCTCGAGTCACCGATGCTCTGCCCGGAGTTGCGACGGCGAGAGGTTGCGTGCCGCGCGATCGACAAGGCCCTCGCGGCTTCCACCGCCCTGGATCCGAACGAGCGCCCCGCGAGCGTGGAGGCTTTCGCGGCGCATGTTCAACCGTGGCTGCAGCCGGAAGCGGGGAGCTATCGGCCCAGTCCTCCTTCGCGCACGGGGCTCGCCTTGGGTCGCGTTCGTTGGGGCGACGGTCCGCCCTGGACCTGGATCCTTCGCCACCGCCCGAGTGACACCCTGGTGGTGCGGCGTGCGGCCTGGGATGCGGACGGACGGTGCCTCGCCGTGACCAACGAGGGGCTTGCCTTCTGGACGGGCACCGGGTGGAGACAGGTACCGCAATCATCGATTCCCGCGAACGACTTGCGCCTCGTGCACCGCGTAGGCCCGAGCCGCTGGCTCGTCGGCTTCGACAAGGCTTCCCTCGCGAGCTTCTCCGCCGAAGGGATGCTCGACACGGTCGACCTGTCCGGAACGGTCCGGCACCTCGACGCGTTCGATGGCGAGCTTGGAGACCTGGCCGTCATCGTGGACCAGACGGAGTCGGGCGCGCCGCTGCTTCGGGCGATGTCCGCGTGGCGTTGGGTCCGGGCCATTGCCCTCGAGGGCGTCACGGGCATTGCCTCCGTGGCGCGCATCGGCGACGCGCAATGGCTCATTACGGGTCGAGGGGAGAACGACGCGGGGCTCGTGGGGATCTACAGCCCTCTCGACTTCAACGTGCAGATGCTCCCGACCCCGCCGGTGCGAGCGTTCGTGGCATGTGCCGGTCGCGAAACGATCGAGACGGGCGTGGCGTGCGGTGCAGACGGGGCCATTCTGTGGCGGCACGGCTCCGAGACGGAGGTGGAGACGGTGCAGGGAGGACACGACGTCTCCGCCGTGGCCGTCGACCCGGCTGGACAAGGGTGGGCCGCAGGGGCCGGTCGAATCTGGCACCGGGAAACCACCGAGGGCTGGTCCGCCTGGACTTGCGTCTGGGAAAACGAGGAGTGGCAGGTGCCCTTCGTGTCGCTCTTCGCGGACGTCGGCCTGGTCATCGCCGTGACGGCGGACGGCGCCATCCTCGAGGGCCGTCAGGCGGACGGCGACAGCGACACGGAGTTCATGTCCGAATCACGAAGGTGAAGGGCTGTTCATCCGCGTCGGTGGGATGAGCGGCGTCGCGTGGCGAGAAGTCCCAGTGCCAAGAGCCACCACGCAGCGGAACCCCCGCGGCCTGAGGAAACGTTGCACGCGCACCCTGAGCTCTCCTCGCCCGAGGCAGCGGACTTCGCAGGTTGGCTCGATCCGCCACTGCCACCCGTCGCCCCACCGGAACCTCCGGTGTTCCATTCGGGAGGAGGCGCGACAGGTGATCCTTCCTCGTAGGCGCCGATGTCGAGGATTCCCTTCCGCGGCCGCTCCACCTGCATCCCCGCCATGAGCCTCATCCGGTACTGCGGAACGTACACGGGGGCTTCGAGAGGGTTGGGGAACGCATACGCGTCCTTCACCGCCGTCGTGTTCGTTCCGGTATCGATGAGCGTGGACCCGGGCCCGGGACGGAGGTCGAAGCTGCCCGGATCGGTAAACCCCGGGTTGCCCCCGCGCAGCGTGCCAGAAAGCGCCGCAGGCGCCTCCGTGAACCCGTCCTGGATCCAGTTGTTGCTGCCACGAACCACCGGATCCGGACCCATCGGATCGGTGTGACGAAGCAGTTGCACCTCCCCGTCGCTCTGCTTGAAGAACACGTTGTTGTGCAGCTCCACGCTCTCGACGCCCTCTTGCATCCGCAACGCCACGTTCGCCTCCGGCCCAAGGAAGAACGTGTTGTTGACGAAACGATAGCGACCTGCCGTCGACCCCGTTGCATCACCCCCGAAGCGCGCCACCTGCCAGGAAGACGTGGTGACGATCACGTTGCCGACCACGTCCGAGTCCTCCCGCGCCAGGCTCGGCTCCTGGCCGTCGGGCCCGATCAGATCCAGGCCGTGGTACACGGCCCCCTCGATCCAGTTGTAGTAGATCTCGTTGCGCTCCGCGCGGCTCTTGACGTTGTTGCCCCCGTTGGCGCTGTGCACGAACGTGAACTGCAAGCGGAAGACGGACCCCGGGTGCATCGTCTCGTCCGTCGCGATGTACAGCTGGTGCTTTCGCTCGCCCGACCCGCAGCCGTACACCTCCGAGTGCTCGATGGTCAGAGACCCAGATTCCTCGTCCGTACCGAGGATCCCGTGGTTGGGGCAGTCGTGCACGACCGTGTTGCGGATCGTGACGTCGTGAGCCTTGTGCACCACGCAGTACTCAGGACCGCCCGTGATCTCGAAGTTCTCGAGCACGTAGTGGTCGCCGTGCATCACCACGGTCCACTCGTCCCCTCCCGAAAGCACCGGAGGACGACGATTCAACGGAATGCCGCGGATCGTGATGGGGGCGTCAGGGCTACCGTGGTTCCGAAAGTGGATGTCGCCCGGGTACGTGGCGTCCCCGTCGACCTCGACCACATCGCCGGGCTGCAGCAGGTCTTGCACCTCGTTGAGGTTCGCGTACGGCTTGCCGGGCCCCACCTGGTAGGTATCCGCGAGGGCATCGGCGCTCGTTCCGACGAGCAGGAGGGCCACGGACAGCCCGGTGACGTTCTTCTTGCTGAAGTGTGCACGTTGGATCATGGTGACTGCTCTCGAGGGGCGAAGCGTCTCGCAGCCGTGCCAGACATCGAGCGGCTACGCAAGAACCATGAAGCCGACAACCTCCGTCAGCAAATTTCTCAGCCTCGTTCTGCGGCACCGTCCAGAAGTCGCCGGGATCCATCTCGACGACGAGGGCTGGGTGTCCGTCGGAGAGCTGATCGCGGGGTGCGTGCGCTGCGGGATTCCGCTCGATGAGGACATCCTGCGGGAGGTCGTGCGCACGAACGACAAGCAGCGATTCGCGCTCAGCGAGGACGGGTCGAGGATTCGTGCGAGCCAGGGACACACGGTGAAGGTCTCGCTCGGGTACGAGCCCGTCGCGCCGCCGGAGGTCCTCTTTCACGGTACCGTGAGTCGGTTCCTGGATTCGATTCGTGTGGAGGGTCTTTTACGCGGCAAGCGTCATCATGTGCACCTCTCGGAGACGCGCGAGACGGCGGTCAAGGTGGGGAGCCGCCGTGGCCAGCCGGTGGTCCTCACGGTGCGTGCCGGGGACATGCACGCGGCGGGGTTCGTCTTTGTCCGAAGCGACAACGGCGTATGGCTCACGGACCACGTGCCCGCCGGATTCGTGGTTGAGCTCTGACCGATTCCGGCTCAGACGCGAACGCGGAAGTGCTCCCAGGCGGCAGCACGAAGCTCGTCGCGATAGTCCGGGTGGGCCACGGAGATGACGGCTCGAATGAACTGGGACTGGCTGCTGCCGGAGATGCGCGCGACACCCTGCTCGGTGACCAGGTAGAAGCGGGCGCCTTCCCGCCCTCCCATCAAGTCCGGACCCACGTGACTGATGGGTGTTCCTTCCGGCAGGAACGGCATGATGGAGGACCGTCGTCCCCCGTCGATCCCGTGATACGTGGATTTCAGGCACAGGTAGCCGATGCCACCACGCGCGAGACCTCGCCAGATCAGGGCCCCTCCCCCGATGCCGGAGTGGTGGTTCATGAACCGGCCGCCCGAGTTCACGTGACCGTGAAAGTCGAGGGCAAGGCAACTGTTGATGCCCAGGCCATGATGGAACGCCTCCGAGATCACGACCCGGTTGGCTGGCGCGAGAACGACCGCCGGGTTTTCGTGCAGGCGCTCGTAGAAACCGTCGCCCTCCTCCCCGATCGAGAAGGTGGCGACGAGCTTGCCATCGAGCGCCACGCGACGCCCGTCGAGCTCGACGAAGTGAGAGCCTTCGATCTTTCCCGCGTCGAACAGGTCGAGGGTGTAGGGCTCGAGCATCTCGGTGTAGCTGCGCCCATGCCACTTCGTCTCCCGCAGCGCACGGATCGCGAGCACGCCCGTTCCCCCGAAGCCCACCTGGATGGCCCTGCCGTACGTGCTCTCGGCATGCAGCTCGATGTGATTCACCACATGCTCCGCGATCGTCAGCTCGGTGGGCGATGGGTTCGAGAAGCTGTTCTTCGGCAGCGAAGGCACGGGCGACTCGTCCTCGACCACCACCAGACGTCCCTTCCGGGCGAGGTCCCGTAGCCGATCGACATGGACGGTGTTCGGGGCATCGCCGTACCCGCGGGTGAACGGGTAGCGCGGGTTCACGTACACCATGAGGTCGACGTCACAGCCAGCGAGGACCTTGTCGAGCAGCTCGCCATTGGCACCGTTCGCGGCCCCGTGGCTCATCTCGCCGTGCTCGTTGGGAGGAGTCAGCACGCAAACGAACGCGTCGATGACGGGCTTGCCTTCCGGGTAGCCCATGGGGTCGACAGCTTCAGGGAAGTGAACGGACTGCATGTCCGTGATGCCCATGCGGGTGGTATTGCGCCCGGCAAGGTCCGGAAACGCCAAGCGTGTCATGGCGTTGTCCGGGATGATCATGTTGACGGTGGCGCCGATGAACGGGCTGGTGAAGCGAATGCGTCGCTCGCGCAGCTCCGCGTAGTGAGCGGCGAGCCTCTGGAGCCCTTCCAGCTTGCGCGTGACGAGGTTGGCCTTCCTCGCGAGCTTCGAGAGCAAACCAGAGGGAGCCTGGTCCGCGAGACCGTCGAACAGACCCCGGCTCTGCATCACGTCCCCCACGCACAGCCGGTAGGGCCCCATGAACAGGGACTGCCGAATGTCCAGGTCGGTGATGTCCTCGTTCTGGATGTAGTCCCACAGCAAGTCGTAGAACGGTGTGGGCTCGGATGTGGCGAATCCCGAGGCGATGGTCCTGCCCGACTGCACGATGCGACGGATCGCGTCGTGGTGGGGCATCACGCACTCGGCCATGAAGGGAGGGATGGGCTGGATGGTCATGGGCTTCCTCGGAGTCCGCCCGTGTTGCACACGCCGATCGTGAAGTCGATCTCGCGACACTCGGCAGGGCCGAGCGCCAATGCAGGGGCTACCGCCCCTACGCTCCGTTGTCGCTACCCGCTGCTCGTAGCCCCGAAACTGACCGAGGGTGGGTGAGGGGTGCAGATCCCATTAAATTTCGGATGGTTGTGCTCACGCCCACGGACCTATGGCGCGGCGGTGCCGCGC
>CAZAWR010000129.1:0-20477 GCA_964488865.1 uncultured Polyangiaceae bacterium
TCGCGCCCATGCGCTCCGCATCCACGTACGGCAACGCGGCAAGCGCGTCCGTCACAGCGAGCACGTCGTCGTAGACCCTGCCGCCCCAGTCCTTCGAAATGCCGTTCGTGTACTCCTGGCCGTAGCCGATCGACCCGTGCGGGTTCGGGAACGCGACCACGTACCCCGCGGCGGGATACACCTGCCAATCCCCTCGAAACCGGTCCGACCACTGGTACTGCGGGCCTCCGTGCACGTTCAAGATCAACGGGTACTTCTTGCCTTCCTTGAACCCATGGGGCTTGACCACGAACGTGTGCACCTTCTTGCCGTCCGCGCCCTTGACCCACATCTCCTCGACCGGACGCGCGTCGTAGTCCGCCGCAACCTCCCGGTTGAACGACGTCACCCGCTTGCTCTCGCCCGGCTTGCCCGTCGCCATGTACAGCTCCACCGGGTCCCCCACCGCGCTGTAGGTGAACGCCAGCTTGCCCTGCCGCGACCGGTCGAAGGACTCGACCGACGCAATCCCCTGCACGCGCCGCACCTTCGCAGCTTCCACGTCCGCCTCGAACAGCGGGAACCGCCCCTGCACCGGTGCGCTGAAGGTGATCGTCTTGCTGTCCTGGGACCAGACGAAGTCCCCCACCCATGCGTCGAACTCCTCGGTCAGGACCTTCGAAGTTCCTCGCACCCGATCGTACAAGGTCAGCCGAAAGCGGTCCGACTCGAAGCCGGGGATGTCTTGTCGCAGGTACGCGATGTACCGACCGTTCGGCGAGTACGAAGGCTGCCCGTCGTAGGCCGTGTTCTGGTAGGTCAGGTTGATCGTCTCGCCCCCCTGGGAAGGCACCACCCAGAGGTCTTTGTTCGTGGTCCAGGCGCGCGCGTCCGGCGGCTCCCGGTTGCTCACGAAGCAGAACTCCTTGCCGTCGGGCGACCAGGCGAACCCATGCCCCCCAAGCTCGAAGGCCGGTGAGTCGAAGTCCCCGGGGGTCACGTCCACCACCTCGCCCGTGTCCACCGTGAGCACGAGGATGTGATCGCGCGTGCCGTCCGCCCAGGAAGACCAGTGCCGGTAGAGCAGATGATCGGCCATGTGGGCCTGGATCGGACTGTCCTTCCGCGCCTTCTTCTCCGCGGCGTTGGCCGCGTCGTCCGCGCCGTGCTCGGGGTACACGCTCGAAACAAAGGCGATCCGCGTGCCGTCCGGTGACCACGCGGCGTCACTCACCCCCGTGGAGACCTTCGTCACCGCGCGAGGGTCCCCACCGTCCGTGGGCATGACCCACACCTGGGAGTCGCCCCCTCGCGACGACACGAAGAGGAACGACTTGCCGTCGGGCGACCACCGCGGATGCCCGTCCGTCCCCTCGAACCTCGTCATCTGGCGCAGGTTGTCCCCGTGCTCGTCGATGAGGTAGATGTCCGTGTCGCTCTTGCCCTTCTTCAGGTCGTGCGTGGTGACGGTGAACAGCACGAGTTTGCCGTCGGGCGACCACTGCGTGTCCCCCATCGCCTTGACTTGGTAGAGCGCATCGATGTCGAAGGGCCGCTTGGCCGCGTCGTCGGCGTTGGCGGGGTCACGGTCGTCCGCGAAAGGCCACCCGGCCGTGGGGTCTGCGGCCACGGGGTCCACGGGGCTCCTGGGACGGTCGGGGTCGACCCGCTTGGGAGGCGACGTGAGCGGAATGGCCGGTTCTGTCGGTTGCGACGTCTGCTGCGGGGGGTGCTTTCCGCAAGCGCAAGGGATCGTCAGAAGCAGGCCCAAGGATAGGATGCGACGCGTTCGCATGCGGTCTTGTACCACTACCGGGCCCGAGTGAGCTTCGCTCTATTCTGAATCACGTTGAGCCGTGGCGAAACCGAGGTCATCGAAACTAGGAACTAGGAACAGGAATGCGAACACGGAAGGTAGAATGGGCTCCAAACCTTAGGGGTCGTGACCACCCTCCGCGACACGCTGGCGTTCGCATTCGAGCCGGGGGACTAATCCGACGGCTCTCTGAGGGGACGGAGCGATGGTGAGGGATCCGGGTTCATCAAATGTCTCAGACACAATGAGCCATCCCCCCAGCCCACCCCGAAAGAGCCACCCAGGAGCGAAGCAGGCCGCCCCCCTCGCCCTTCGGAAGGCGCGCGTGCTTCGGTGGCGCTCGATGGCGCTCATCGCGGTGCGGATGATGTTCCACGACAAGCTGAAGATGGCCGGCACGCTGGCGGGAGTGGTGTTCGCGGTGGTGCTCGCCAACCAGCAAGTGGGCACCTTCTTCGGGCTGCTCCACAAGAACACGATGTTCCTCGACCACGCCGCGGCGGACGTGTGGGTGGTGCCCCCTGCCACGCCGCAGCTTCAGTTCGGGAATCCGCTGCCGGAGAGCGTGCTTCTCCGAGCGAAGGTCGCACCGGGCGTGGCCTGGGCCGAGCCTTTGCTCTTCGGGGGCGCAACGATCAAGCGGACCGACGGCGGGAGCCAGCCCGTCACCCTGGTCGGGACGCGCGACGCAAGGAAGGTAGGCGTTCCGTGGAATCTGGTGGCCGGCGACGTCGACCAGTTGCGCATGCCCGACACGGTGTTCTTCGAGAGCGCCGAACGAGAGAAGTTCGGAGGCATCAACCTCGGCAGCGTTCGCGAGCTGAACGGGAAGAAGGTGCGCGTGGGCGGGTTCACCTGGGGCTTGCTGCCCTTCGGACCGTCCTACGCCTTCGCCGACTACGAGCTTGCGCGACAGATCCTGCAAGTCGATCCGGACCAGCAACACTTCGTTCTCGTCAAGACCGCGGAAGGTTCCTCTCCCGAAGAGGTCGCCCGGGATCTGCAGTCGCAAATCCCCGAAGCGAAGGTGATGACCACCGCGGCGTTCAAGGCGTCGACGGTGCAGTACGTGCTCACGGCCACGGCCATCGGAGTGACGCTTGGAAGCTCCGCGCTCTTCGGGCTCATCGTGGGGTTCACCGTGGTCGCGCTGATGATGTTCTCGGCGGTTCTCGACAACCTGAGGGAGTTCGGGACGCTGAAGGCCGTGGGCGCCACCACGTGGGACCTGTCCAAGCTGTTGCTGGTGCAGGCCGTGCTGTACGCTTCGCTGGGCACGCTGATTGGTCTTGCCCTGGTGGGGCGCCTGGCCGAGGCGATTCGGTCCCCGCAGCTGGCGCTCGTGCTGCCGCCTGAGCTGTTCGCGATCACGGGGGTGGTCATGACGGCCCTGTGCATCCTGGCCTCTCTGGCTTCGATCGTCCGACTTCACAAGCTCGAGCCCGCCATGGTGTTCCGATGAAAACAAGAGCCATCGACGTGCGAGGTGTCACCAAGGTCTTTGGAAAAGGTGCGAATGCGTTTCTCGCGCTGCGAGGCGTGGAGCTTCACGTGGACCCCGGAGAGCTCGTCATGATCGTGGGCCCTTCGGGCAGCGGCAAGACGACCTTGCTGTCGATCATGGGCTGCGTCCTGTCACCCACGGCGGGGACGGTCGAGCTGTTCGGAGAACGCGTGTCGCAACGTCGGGAAGCGGACTTGCCGGCTCTTCGCCTCTCGTACATTGGGTTCGTGTTTCAGGGCCACAACCTGATCGCGTCACTGACCGCCACGGAGAACGTTGCGTTTCCCTTACAAATGCGCGGGGTAAGCGTGCGTGAGGCGGAGCGGGAAGCCCACGAATTGTTGGAGCGTGTGGGCATGGGCAGCAAGCGCGACGTGCGACCGTCGGATATGTCCGGCGGGCAGCGGCAGCGGGTGGCGATTGCGCGCGCGGTCGCGGGCAGTCCCCCCTTGATTCTCGCGGACGAGCCGACGGCGAGCCTGGACGCTCACACGGGCGTGGTCGTGTCGGACCTGCTTCGTGAGTTGGCGGTGGAGCGAGGCCACACGGTGGTGGTCGTCACCCATGACAACCGGATCTTTCACCTGGCCGATCGGGTGGTTCATATCGATGACGGCCAGATTCAGGAGAGGGAGGCAGCATGAGACGGTCTCGTTGGGGTCTCGTCACGGCGGGCGTTGCGATGACCCTGCTGGCGTTGCTGGTGGGAAGGACGATGCTTTCGGGCCCGGCGTTCGAGGCGCGTGCCGAGGACAAGGCGGCAGCGTCGAAGATGTCGGGAGACGGCACGAACGACCCGCGGGATCCGTTGCCGGAAGGGGCGCTCGTGGCGGGGAACGGCCGGGTTGAGCCACGCGGGCGAGAGGTTCGTGTGGCAGCGAACGCGGCGGGGCGCGTGGCGGTCGTGCACGTTCGTGAGGGGCAACGGGTGAAGGCTGGCGATGTGCTGGTGGAGCTCGAGACGAGCGCGGAAGCGGCCGCCTTGCGCAGCGCGCGCGCCGAGCTGGACAGCGCTACTAGGGCCGAGCTGGCGAGAACGAAGGAAGGCTTGCGACCCGAAGAGGTGGCGTCGCTCGAGGCCCAGGCTGACGCGGCCCGTGCGAGGGCAGAGCTTGCCGCGCGCGACGCCGACCGGGCCAAGCAACTGCTCTCCCAGGGAGCGATCGCTGGGGAGGAAGCAGACCGTACGGCCCGGGAAGCCGAAGCCGCGGATGCGTTGCAGCGGTCGGCGCGGGCGCAAGCCGACGCGGCCAAGGCGGGGTCCCGTTCTCAGGACATCGCCGCCGCCCGGGCCAGGGTGCAAGCGGCCAGCGCACGAGCCGAGGAAGTGTCGGCCCACCTCGAGCGGCTGCGGGTGATCGCCCCCTACGACGCCGAGATCCTTCAGGTGAAGTTCCGCACGAGCGAGTTCTTCGACCCGCGCAACGGCGAGCCCCTCCTCGTTCTGGGAGACACGTCGCAGCTTCACGTTCGCATGGACGTGGACGAGCGCGACGTGGGCAAGGTGCGCTTGGGAGCCGCGGCGTTCGTGACGGCGGAGGCGTTCGCGGGCAAGCGATTCCGTGGCAAGGTCATCGAGATCGGACGTCAGATGGGGCGAAAGAACGTGCGGACGGACGAGCCGACGGAGCGAGTGGACACGCGGGTGCTGGAGGTGTTGGTCGAGCTCGAGAGCGCGAAAGAGCTGGTGCCGGGCATGAGGGTCACGAGCTACGTGGAGGGCGGAGCGGGAGGGATGGTCGTGGCGGGGGTCAAATAAAATATGACGCCGCGATACCTTTGACCGAGCTCTCCGTAGAGAGGTCAAACGCCGCCGATGAACGCGGCAAGACCTCAAAGGAGACTCGATCATGTTGAACTTCAAGAATATCGCCGCTGCTCTCACCCTCATGGGCTCAGGTGCCGTGCTAGCCGCTTGCGGCGGTTCCGCGGTGAAGTCCTCGGAGGTGCCCGCGGCCCACGGCAACGGCGCAACCGCCAGCTGTGGCGCGAGCAAGGGCGAAGCGTCCTGTGGGGCGAACAAGGCTGGCGGCGAAGGCTCGGACAAGCCGGCTGGCGAAGCCTCTTGCGGCGCGAAGAAGTCCGATGGCGAAGCCTCCTGCGGCGCGAACAAGAGCAGCGCCGAAGCGTCCTGCGGAGCCAAGCCCGCGGCAGCCACCACGGAGGCTCCCGTCGAAGCCGCCCCCGCCCCGTCCACGGTCGCGTCCGCGGCCCCTGCCGCCGCACCGCCTCCCGCCAAGAAGCAGCAAAAGAAGCAGCACAAGGCTGCTGGCGCCCAGGGAGGCTGTGGCGAAGGCACGTGCGCCTGACCCGGACAGACAACTTCGACAACAGGAGGCTCAAGATGGGAACCGGACGGTTGACAGGCGTGGGACTCGGGCTGCGTTGGGACTTCATCGACGAGGTTCTCGACCGTGAAGACGAGGTGGCCTCGACCGTTCGGTTCTTCGAGATCTCTCCGGAGAACTACATGCGCCGCGGCGGCTACTTCCCCCGGGCCCTCGAGCAGGTGGCCCAGCGCCATGCCATGAGCACCCACGGCCTGATGATGTCGCTCGGCAGCCCGGACCCGCTCGATGCTCGGTACATGGCAGAGCTCCGTCGGTTCCTCGACCGGTTCGGAGGGCCATGGCACTCCGACCATCTGAGCTTCGGCGGCCTCGACGGCGCCACGCTTCACGATCTGCTCCCTGTCCCGTTCACGCGCGCATCGGCCAGGCACATCGCCGATCGCATTCGTCGTGCGCAGGACATGATCGGCCGCCCCATGGCGGTCGAGAACATCAGCTACTACATGGCAGTCGGTCGCAGCCAGCTCTCGGAGCCCGAGTTCTTGGCGGAGGTGATCGAGGCAGCCGACTGCGGCCTGTTGCTCGACGTCAACAACCTGGACGTGAATGCGAAGAACCACGGGTTCGACGCGTGGGACTGGTTGAAAGCGATTCCGCTGGACCGGGTGGTGGAAGTGCACGTGGCGGGCCCGGAGCAGTGGAGCGACGAACTGCTGATTGACTCTCATGGCGCGGCTGTCCGTCCCGACGTCTACGATCTATTGTCCTGGGTCGTGGAGCGGACGGGGCCGGTTCCGGTTCTGCTCGAGCGGGACAACAACATCCCGCCGTTCGGAGAATTGCTCGCGGAAGTGCGCAAGGTCGACGCGACCTACCAACAGGCCCTTCGGCGGTTCGCGGGGCAGAAGGAGACGAGCCGTGCTGCATGAAGCCCCCCTTCGCGGTCTGACCGGAGCGATCCGTGAGAAGGCTGCCCCCGCCGCGCTCGACGCCGACCCTGCAACGTTCTTGAGACGCTTCGGCGTCGGTGGCGAGGACCTGGCGTCGATGGCGAGCCCGCAGGGCGCAGAGCGCATGCTGGTCTACCGCTCGCTGGTGCACAACCGATTCCGCGGCGCGGTGGAGGTTTCTTTGCCGCGTACGGCGCAGACGTTGGGAGCGACGCGCCTGGTGGAGCAGGTATCCGCGTTCATCGATGAGCGCGCGTCGTCTTCTGCCTATCTTCGCGACATCGCTGCGGAGTTCGTGGTGTGGGCGGTCCCGCTCTGGGAGCAGGACGATCAGATTGCGGCCTACCTGCCTGATCTGGCTCGTCACGAGCTGCTCACCTTCGAGCTGGCGGCGGCGATGGACGAGCCGGTCGCCGAGCACGAAGCGAACATCGGTATCGACCGACCGTTGGTGTTTCGCGGTCCGGTGCGCCTCGAGCGGTACGACTTCTCGGTGCATCGAGAGAGTGCCGAGGAGCCGCCCGCGGGCACCGTGCATGTGCTTGCGTTCCGTGACGCTGAGGACGTCGCTCGGTTCCTCGAGCTGTCCGAGGCCGCCGCTTCGATCCTCGAACATCTGCTGCCAGGGAAGCTGCCGCTGCGGGCTGCCATCGAACGGGGATGTCGAGACGCGGGGCTCGCGGTGGACGACGCAGTGCTGGCCGGGGCCGCGGAGCTGCTGTCCGATCTTGCCGAGCGCGGCGTGTTGCTGGGCTCTCGGCCCCACGACTGAACGCGCATCCAATACCTCTCCCAGATCGGCAGCCTTCGAATGCGAGATCCCGTTCGAGCCGGACGGGTGTATCGTCATGCTCGTATGTGCGACACGTCGAGGCGACGAATGGCCGTGGGAGAAGCTCGCGGGCCCCGCTGTCCCGTCCCTCCGGGTCGATGCGAGACGTCGATCGTCATCGCCGTGGCTCTGCTCGCGGGCGCGTGCAACTATCGCGCAGGGGGTCGCACGAGCTGGAACGCGTCGCGCGGGTCTGTCGCCTACCTGGCCGAAGCGCGTGGAGGCGTCGTGGGCCAACTCGACGGCGATCCCGCGCCCGACGATCCGAACGGCTGGATGATCGCCCCCGAGTTCGGATTCGCCGTCGGTGTCGAGGAGGGAGACTTCCGTGTTCGCTCGTCGTTTGCGCTTCCCTCGTACAAGTACGTCCGAGGGGCGTGGGGAGCGCAGATGCTGGTCGACGTCGTGGGCGACTTCGGCGCGGACGACCAACACGGCTGGGGACCGGAGTTGCGCCTTGGGCTGCTCCGAGAGGTGAGCCGCCGCGACTACGAAATGAAGCTGGTAGCGGTCGACATCACGGCCGCGCACCTGTTTGGGGATCGAGATGGCTGGGTCTTTGGTCTCGGCGGCAGCTTCGGTCATCTCGACCAGAAGCAGCGGCAGCTCAAGTAGCGCGGACGACAAGCGCCAACGCAGAGCAGGCCCATCGGAGCCGCGTGTCCCTGCGCATCACTTCGCCGGCGTTGCCTTGAATTCGAGGCTCACGGCTGCCGCCTTCGCCACCTTGGGAGCAAGGACCTCCAGCGTCTTCTGAGCCAGCTTGCCGAACCCCTCTCGAGGCCGCACGTCGTGCTCATCGAGACCGACGGTGAACGGCTTCACCGACTTGAGCTCGACCGAAGCCAGCTTGTCTCCCTCGAACCGGAAGATTGCCTCCATCTCAGCGGACTGCGTCGTCAACCGGCCATGGAGGCGAAAGTCACCGGTCACGGTGAGCATCACCTTGCGCTCTGGGCCACTGATCTTGGTGATGTTCTTCTCCCCCGTGGTCTCGATCTTCGTCACCTTCAGCTCGACGTAACGGTACTCCGCACGCTTGTCCGGCGGGGCGTCATCCCCGATCTCCAGCCAGGCTCGCGCGTGTTGGTTCTGCGTGTCGTTCTTCGTCTCCTCGCCGAAGTCCTCCCCGTCAGAGCCACGGTTCTGCTGGAAGATCTCCAGCTTGAAGAGGTCGACCTTGACGAGGCCGGACGACTTGGTGACATCGTCCAGGTCCACGAACAGCTCACCTTCCAGCGCTCCCGGGGCCTTGCCGTGGATCTTCTCCAGCGGGGCATCCATGAGGAATCCAACCTTCGTCGACGACGCGTCGATCGCGAGTTTCGCGGTCTTCTGCGAAGCCGGGGACGCGGGCGCGAGTGCGGAGGCCGTCGGAGCCAAGTCCGTCGACGGCTTGTCCTCGCAGCCGAGCGCCAGAGCGGCGACCAGAACGGTCCACGGAAGAGCGATACGCTTGCGGTACATTGTCGGTCCTTTCTTGAGATCAAATGCCTGGTCCCGCGCGCCCATCGTCGTGCGGAGTGCTGCTAGGAGCAGGTCCCTGGTCCCTCCCATTACGGGGTCGAGGCTCGCCGGTATCGCAGCGCAACGCGAAAGCCATGAGCGCACGTGCGCGGACGGCGATACCTGAGCGCACCTCGCACGTAGGACCCCAAGGATGAACTTGATCGCGACCTTGCCCCAGCCCTTCGCACTGGCCACACCCGCATGGCCCACGAACGCTTGGGGGACGTCCTGCTGGCATGCTACAAGCGTGAGCCTCATGGACTCCAGGGAAGCGCGGGCCAACGCAGCCATGGATCGGTACGCTGCGGGAGACGCATCGGCCTTCCCCGAGCTGTACGACGCCCTGGCTCCCCGCCTGTTTCAGTACCTGCTGAAGCTCGCGCGCGGCGACCGTGCACGCGCCGAGGACTTGCTCCAGCAGACCTTCTTGCGCATGCACGATGCTCGGGGTCGTTTCGTTTCGGGCTCCGCGGTGGTCCCGTGGGCCTACGCCATCGCGCGCCGGCTCTTCGTCGATGCCGTGCGCAGGGACCGCAAAGAAGACCTGTCGGGCCTCGCGGATGACCTGGTCGCCGGAACGGCGTCGGACGGCCCCACGCCGGAAGCCGATGTCGAGGCCCGTCGCATGGCGGTCGAGCTTGCCGCCGAGCTCGAGCGGCTCCCGGCCAACCAGCGCGAAGCCTTCTTGCTGGTCCGGGACGAGGGCCTGTCGATGGCCGAGGCCGCGCTCGTCCTGGGCACCACCGTGGCTGGCGTCAAGTTGCGAGCCTCGCGCGCCTACAAAGCATTGCGTGCGGTCCTCGCCTTGCAAGGCAGTGGCCCGGGGGAGGAGACCTGAGATGGAAAACCCTTCGCCTGATGTTCGAGCGAGACTGATGGCGCAGCTCGCTTCGCGGCCGTCGCCCCCACGGCCGCAGGCCAAGCGACGACGCCTCTTGCTGCTCGCGCTCGCCGCACTCCCACCGATCGTGGCGGTCGGAATGCGCGGAATCGCCTGGGACGGGCGTCCTCAGTCCCTGGTTCTGGTGTCGTTCGCGGCGGCTGTCGCCGTGGCGGCCGCGGGGACGTGGTGGGCGCTGACGCCCGGCCCATCCACCCTGGGGAGACCCCGACCCTGGCTGCGTGTCGCCGCCCTGGCAATCCCAGCGATCCTGATGGTGGTCGCGACGATCGGCGCGGTGGTCTGGCCGGAGACGCAGCTCGATCTGTCTTTGGATCCGAGGGCGCACATCCCGTGTTTCGCAATGACGTTCCTGCTCGCGGCCGCGCCCTTTGCCATGATGATGTACCTCGAACGAAGCAGCGACCCCGTCGACCCTGCGGCGACGGGCGCCGTGCTGGGTGCATCCGCGGGGTCCTGGGCAGGGGTGACGGTGACGCTCGGATGCGCCAAGTCCCACCTACTTCACATCGGCCTCGCGCATGTCCTTCCCCTCGTGGGACTGGCTGTGTTGGGCGCGCTCGTCGGCTCCCGTGTCATCGGCATGCGCTCCGACCCCCAGGGGCGTTGAACCACCTCACGTCCGCTTCGTCAGTCCGGTCCCTTGTAGGGATTCCTTCACGCCTTCGGCCGTCCACTTGTCCCGAAACTTCTTCGTGAACTGCCACGACAACGGACGCCCCAGCCCCACCGCCTTCAAGACTTCCTCCAGGGAGAGCCCCTGTTCGGAACGATCCACGTTGCCCAGTACACGAAACACGATCGCGTCCGACGAACAGATCTTCGTCTCCTGCGTCGAGCGAACCAACCACGCCAAAGACTCGGCTTCGCCAGGATCGAGCTTCTCCATGTAGGAGGCGTCGAATCGATTGCAGAAGGCTTCGACGTCCACGATGGGGACTTCGAAGATCGTGATGTCCTTCTCCCACTCGTTCGCATCGAAGTCGTGGCGTAGACCATCGTCGTCTTCGTAGAAGTGCGCCTCCTCGATCACCGTTCGCGCGAGGTGAACGTCGCAGGCCTCGATCAACCGCTCCCACAGACCCTGTTCGAAGAGGTAGATGACGACGTTGGCGTCAAGCAGAAGGAAGCTCAAACGCTTCATCGTCATCCAGCTCCTGCTCCATGTACTTCGCTGCCTTCTGTCGCGTCATACCCATGTACTGGGCGAACCTTCCGAGGGACAAGTCGCCTCGGCGAAGAGCGCGGATCGCCAGCATCCTGAAGCGTGCCGGCCGCACGGGCGGATCGTCGGAAACTCGCTCGTCCAGCGTGCTCGCAGCACGGCGAGCCCGCTCCACCGTCTGCATGGTGGCCTCGTTGTTTGCCGGCGTACCGCCATACAGGACGTGGACCCGCCAAATGAGCGCTTCGGCCGACACGTCAAAGTGCCGAGCCAGGTCGAAGACGCTCGACAGGCTGAGCTTACCGTTCGTCTTGGCGGCATCCACCAACGCGCGAACTTCCGTGGCAGGCATTAGGAGACTTGCAGCGAACGTGTCCGCCAGCTTCTCCTCCGAGTCGTCCCAGGAGGGCTCCGACCCGGTGTCCGAAGTCCACGTCAACAGGTGGAACAACTCGTGGGCAAGATCGAAGTTGCGACGCCACCTGGGGTTCTTGGTGTTCAGAAGGATGCCCTGTCCGAACTCCTCGTGGCCGAGGCAAGCGGCCGTCCCCCTTGGATCGAAGGGTAGGTGAAACACTTTCAGGCCAACTTGCTCTTCGAGAACGTGCAGGAGGCCCACCGCCGGACGATCTCCGAGCCCAAGCGTTCGCTGGGTTTCGGACGCGAGACGCTCCGCCTGGTGACGCTTCTTCGTGGTCCCTGCAGTCGGAAGTGGCGTTGTTGCGCTCCCATCCGACCAGGTTTCGAGGTTGTGGTACTGCTGGCAGAGTTCAAGGAACCCGGCCTCGATGTCGGCCGCGTTCTCCGGCCTCTGCCGCCACCGGACCCGCTCGGTTGCAAGCGGGCGCTCCTCGAGGAAGAACGTCACAGGCCGCCTGTACAGCTTCGCCAGTTGCGTCAGCTGGCTCAGACTCGGTTCGCGCTTCGCGTGCTCGAATTCGGAGAGCGACGAGCCGCCGATGCTCGTCTTCTCCTGAACGTCGTTCTGGGTGAGCCCCAGACGTTCACGTGCGTAGCGCAAACGAATGCCGATGTGCTCTCGTGGCGCCATGGCGATCCATTCTCCTTTTCAGAAATAATCTGCCATGAGCACGGCTCGATATCAACAATGACTTCTGAATGGTAGAAATTTGGGCCCAAGAACAGAGGGCCGCCGTTCGGCGTTCACCTCTCCGCGGGCAACTCGGACGTCGAGGCGCATCGTCTCAGGCTGTGACACACTGCGCGCGTCCGGGAGCCCACGAGAATCCGGACGGGCGCCAGGATCCACCGATGACCCCGACAAGCATGCGCATCCACTCGACCGCCACGTACTACCGGATTCTCGACGCCCTGGTACGTGCCGGACTCGGTGCGTTGCTACGACCGCGAGCCATTGGCAAGCAAACGGTGGAGCGTTTGATGCTCGCCGTCACGCAGGTCAACGGTTGCCGCTATTGCTCGTACCTGCACACCCGTCTCGCGCTGCGGGCCGGCGTGGAGGCACAGGAGACCAGGGCACTGATGGCCGGGGATCTGGAGGCGGCGCCGTCGTCCGAGCACACCGCGCTGATCTTCGCCCAGCACATGGCAGACGCCGAGGGGCACCCCGACACCGAGGCGTTCGATCGTGTGCTGGCCGAGTATGGCCCCGAGGCGACCCACGAGATCACGGCGAGCATCCGTGCAATCCTCCTCGGCAACCTCTATGGCATCGCCTTCGATTCCTTGCTGTTCCGGTTGCGCCTTCGCCCCGTACCCGGCAGCAGCTTGTGGCGAGAGCTAGCGATCCTCGGGGGGTCCGCGATCTGGGGACCGGTGGTGGTGCTGCGAGCGCTGGTCGGGAGGATGTTGCGTCCGCGCCGTTCCCCTCGGGAAGAGGTTCTGGCGCTCGATGGGCCGAGAGGCCCCGCGGAAGGTTGAAGGCCGTGACGCGAACGCACAGAAGGGCCCGCCGCCAGGAGCGCTACTTGCCCTCGCTCTCGTCGGACCCCGAGCTTGCAAGCTCCTTCTCCGCACCCCAGCGGGCCAGGAAGTAACACGCCAGGGCGAGCACCACGTAGGTGCCGAAGCCCAGCCCCTGACCGACGATCCCCTCGTACCAGTGGGCCGACTCGCTCTTGAGGAACGTCTGCTCCACACCATCGACGATCTTGGTCTCCACGTGGAAGAGCTCGCCGACGGACAGGAAGCGGATGGCGTAACCGGTGAAGTCGAGGCGGAGGATGGCGGTGACGATCCCGAAGATGGCGGCGCCGGCCATGAGCCCGGACGCGATGAGGATGCCCTGGGAGGTGCGCGCCTCGCGGACCCTCTTGCTGCCGCCGGTCTGGCCGATGAGCCAGGCCACGAAGGCGCCGAAGAGCACCGGGGTGTTGATGAAGATCGGCAGGTACATGCCCAGGGCGAACGCGAGCATCGGCACGCCGGCCATGTAGAGCATGATCGCCACCACGCCGCCGAGGGCGTAGAGCAGGTACGGCTGCTGCGCGTCGGACATCAGGCCCTTGACGATCACAGCGAGCATGTTGGCCTGGGGAGCGGGGAGCACTTCCTGGTTCGAGACCATGCGGCCGGCCTCGTCGGCCACGAGGAAGTGATAAGCGCTGTCCATGGCGGGAACGACGATGGCGACCGTGGCGGAGGCGACGATGATGCCGAGGAACTTCCACTTCTGCTGGTTGGCGGGGGTGGAGCCGATCCAGTAGCCGATCTTGAAGTCGCTCACGAGGGCGCCTGAGGTAGACAAGGCGGTGCAGACGGCGGTGCCGATGATGAGGGCGATGAACATGCCGGCGGGACCGGCGAGACCGGAGGTGGCCATGGCGCCGGAGGCGATGACCAATGTGATGAGGGTCATGCCGGAGACGGGGTTCACGCCGACGATGGCGATGGCCTGGGCGGCCACGGGGGTGAACAGGAAGCTGAGGACGAAGGCCACGATCATGCCGAGTGCGGCGTAGCCCGCGGCGGGGCCGATGCCGAAGTCGCCCTTCTGCCAGGCGACCACGAAGAAGAGGCCGCCCATGAGCAGGGTCGTGCCGAGCTGGATGAGCATCACGGTGCGGGGGTTCATGTCCCGTTCCGTGCGCTTCACCTTGTCGGAGTCGTCGCTCTTGGCCTTGAGGCCCTTGAGGCCGAGGGAGAGGGAGCCGAGGATGATCTTGCCCATGCGGATCATGCCGATGATGCCGGAGACGGCGATGGCGCCGATGCCGATGGGTTTGACGAACTGGCCGAAGATCTGGGAGCCGGACATCTCGGCAATCTTGTAGGTCTCGCCGAGGTACTGGAACGCGGGAAGCTGGGCGCCGACGAGGTAGATGAGGGGGACGAGCACGAGGTAGGCGAGCACGGAGCCGGCGGCGATGATCGCGGCGTACCGGAGGCCGATGATGTAGCCGAGGCCGAAGAGGGCAGCGATGGCGTTGAGGCTGACCTCGAAGCGCCAGCTGTCGTGCAGGCGCTTGCCCCAGCTTCCGAGCAACGTGCTGGTTTTCACCATGGGGTTCCAGGCGTGCACGGCCTCGACGAGAAAGTCGTAGAGCCCGCCGAGGAGGAACGAGATGATGAGGACCTTGCCGGCGGTGTTGGCTTGGGGCTTGCCGTCGGCCTTGGCGCCGTCCTTGGCTTTGGGCGGCTCACCGGAGACGAGGATCTCGTTGGTGGCGGTAGCTTCGGGGAACGGCAGCTCGCCGTGCTGGTCCGCCACGAAGTACTTGCGCAGCGGGATGATGAGCACCACGCCGAGGAAGCCGCCGATCGAGGTGGCGAAGAAGATGTGCCAGAACGAGGGCTGGAGTTGGTTGATGTAGAGGGCGGGAATGACGAAGGCGGCGCCGGCCGCCACGACCCCCGAAGCCTGACCGATCGACTGGACCATCACGTTCTCGAGGATGGTCGATTGCATCTTCTTCATCTTGCCGAAGAAGACGGCCATGATGGCGATGGGGATGGCGGTCTCGATCGCGTTTCCCGCGCGCAGGGCCATGTAGATGCCGGCGGCGGCGAACAGCGCGACCATCGCGACGCCCAGCCCCATGGACCAGACGGTCACCTCGGCCCGCTTGTCGTCGTGGGCCACGATCGGGTCGTACACCTCCCCGGGTTCGAGCTTGCGATAGGCGTTTTCCGGCAGGACTTTCTTGGTCGGTGCTTGGTGCATGGACGGCTCCCGTTGGGTCATTCCCCCTCTACCAGAAAAGGCGGAGCCGTTGCGAGCCGTGCCGGCGGAATCGGACTGGTGAAAATGATCCAGTCAGGCGCGATTTAGCCCGCTCCGCCCGTCTCAAGCGCGGGGGGCACGACGCTGGCCCTTCCCCCATGCCCCGTGGCCTGCGCAAACAGCGCATCCGCCTCCCCAGGGCTGAACTCGAACACCTTCGCGAGGAAGTTGAGGTATCCCTGCTCCTTGTCGTCGATGACGCCGTCCCAGGCGCAGAACATCGAGGCCATGCGGAACGCCACGCGCCGCAACCCCGGGTTCGTGAGCCGCCGGCTCACCTCGCACAGCCAGGAATCCCCTTCCCGCGTGCGCGTCCCGGCCCGAGACAGCACCAGGTTGACCTCTTCGTCCGAGAGACTGCGCAACCCAGGGAGCAACCGGATGGCCGTCACCAGCGCCGAGGACTCCGAATCGGGGATCGCGTCGTCGAGCATCGCGGCCACCAGGCCCACCTCGACCACCATGAGCACCTGCTCCTCGTCGGACGCAGGCAGTTGATGCTCCGGGTCCGCGGAGCGAAGATCGGGACAACCACAGGGCGACTTCATCGGCCCGGGGAGGATGACGGACAAGGGGCCCTCTCGCAATGGGAATTCCGCCCGGCGCGCGATGACCCTGGCGAAGGATCTCGCCACGCACTAGACATTGGCGAGCCATGCCGTTCTCCTCTCGACCGCCTGTCCGTGCTCCTGGCGACGGGGCGGAACGACCCGACAGCACCCATCAGGGCCGTCGCTACGTCTATGTCGCTCGCTCCCGACGCGCCGGTGGTCTGTCCCTCGGCATCGACCTCACGCCGAACGGGCACTGCAGCTTCTCTTGCCTGTACTGTCAGGCATCGCACCCACCCACGCGTAACCCGGACTTGACCGTCGACGTGGCGCGGATGCGGGACGATCTGCTGCTGCGCCTTCGCGAGGACCACGGAGAGCTCAAGGACATCGTGTTGGCGGGTTCAGGAGAGCCCACGACGGTACCGAACCTCGACGATGCGCTCGAAGCGATCCAGAACGTGTGCGCCACCTTGCAGCTGCGCCTTCCGATCAAGCTGTTCACCAACGGCCGGCACTTGGGGCACGAGGACGTACGCGAGGCCGTGGGGCGCTTCGCCCGACGCGGCGGGCAAGTGTGGGTCAAGCTCGACGGAGCGCGCGACGACACCGTGACCCTGATCAATGGACGACGATTCAATGTGAGCGAGCATCTTCGCGCGCTGTGGACCTTCGCCAGCGAGCATGAGGTCGGCCTGCAGACGATGCTGCTGCGAGGCCCGGGATTGCCCGATCCGGGGAGCGTGGTCGACGAGGTCACGAGAGCGTTGCAGGCGGGGATCGCGGAGGGGGCGCGAGTGTCGGAGGTGCACCTGCTGACGCTGAGCCGTCCTCCTGCGGACGAGGGGGCGGCCGGCGTGTTGTCCCCCGTGTCGCTGGAGGACCTCGAGTCGTTCGCGATTCGCGTGCGCGAGGCGACGAAGCTGCCGGTCGCTGTGTTTCCGGCCTGACCTACCGGAGCATCCGGCCTTCGGCGTCGCGGGAGTCGCTTGCGAGCAGCACGATGCCGTCGATGAGGGGCCAGAGGAACACGGGGGTGGTGATGCCGCACGTGACGAAGCCGCCGACGAAGCCGACGAGCAGGCAGGTGATGAGCTGCGCCACGGCCAGGCCCGTGTGGCCGGTGTAGAAGCGGCCCACGCCGAAGCAGCCGAAGAAGATCTGCAGAATGCCCGCGACGACCTTGCTCTTCTCGGAGTAGGGAATGCCGAGCACGGGGTGAACGCCGTAGCCCGCGTCCTGCATCGGTTGGGGATACCCCATGGGCTGCTGGGGACCGTAACCTTGCTGCGGGTAGCCCGGCTGCTGCTGACCGTAGGGCTGACCGTAGGGCTGTCCGTAGCCACCCGGCTGCTGGTAGTAGGGACCAGGCGGGTTGTTCTGCCCGTACGGCGGCATATTCCCTTGCATCGGCTTCCTCCCTGGGTTCGAACGGGGAGCGTATCAGATAGCACCGCGCGCGCCGCAGGTTTCGGCCGTCGTCACGGGACGAACGTCACCGCGAACGTGAGCGTCACCCCGGCGGGCGGACGGTCGAATTGCAGGCTCTTCGACCCCTGCTCCACGCACCGAGCCACGGAAGCGGCCAGACCTCGTCGCGTCGCGGTACGCACGGCCTCCACACGCCCCGACGGGTTCACGTCGAACTCCACTTCGAGCGTTCCCCTGTGCGTCGGATTTCCTCGCCGCGCCTGCCGGTAGCAGTCCGCGAACAGGGCACGGTGGCGCGCCACTTGCCCGTGCGGGTCGGCAAAGGTCCCCTTGCTCACGCTCACCGGTCCGATCTGGGTGCGGCCCGCGGTGTACAGACCCGTAAGTTGCTCGCGGGGGGCTGGGGCCGGCCGGCCCGCCAGTCCTCCTCCTCCCTGGCGCACCATTGAATCGACCCCCGGTGCCGATGCGGCCGCCGCGTCGAGCAGGTCTCTCGGCACGTCGCCCGCCGAGAGGATTGCCGCTATCTCGCCCGCACCGAGCGCGCCCAGCACGTTCGTTTCGACCTCGGACAGGGCTTTCGCAACGGCCTCTGCCCTCGCCTCATCCGTCGCTGGCGCCGTCTGCCCGCTCTTCTCTTGGGCCTTGGAGTTCTCTTCGCCCGGAGGCTCGACCGCAGCCACATGCACTGGAGTGGCCTCCGGCGCGGGCTGCGCGCCCCCACAGCCGAACGACGCGACCAGAGCAACCAAGAGAGGGCTGAGCATCTTCATCGAAGCCTCTTACGTCCTGGGCCCGCCGTTCCTTCCGTGCGAGTTCGTCCACGCCTCGGTCGTGGAACCAAGCATTCTCCAATCCGTGTTCGCATTCCTCTTCCTAGTTCCTAGTTCGTCGCTCGTCCGTTGACACAAGCCTCCAGACTCCGTGATCTAGAACCATGCGCAGCGTTCCCTGCCTCCTCGCCCTCGCCGCAGCCTTCCTCGTCTCGACCCCCGCCTTCGCGGACATCCTCGTCGACGACTTCGAGGACGTCTCCGATTGGTCCGGGTTGCAGGCCGAGTCCACCGAAGTGCACAGCGGCAACGGCGCCGGCAGGTGGGATGACCACGTCAACCGCTCCACCGCGCGCAAGGCCTTCTCCCCTGCCCTCAACGCATCCGCCCAGCACCACCTCCAAGTCTGGCTCTACTCCGGCAAGGCAAACGGTGCTCTCGTCGAGCTGATCCTCGACTCCGAGAACGCCGCAGACACCGCGGGCTCCGACTATTTCCGCCACCAGATCCAAGTCGACTGGACCGGCTGGCGCTACCTCCGAATCCCCCTCGACAGCTTTCGCATCTCCCGCAACCCCGTCGGCTGGCACGAGATCAACAGCGTCGCCTTCCACGCCTCCGGCTGGGACCACGAACCCATGGACGACACCGTCCTCGTCCTCGACGACTTGTCCTTCGGCACGGGCGTCATCGAGGACATCCAATTGCAGCGCGGTTTTCAAGGAAGCAACTACGTCTACGACTTCACGGTCCTGCTCGAAGAGCGCACGGGCTCGAACCGGTCCCTCGCGTTTTCCCTAAGTCCCGTCGCAAACAACCCCTTCGACCTCACCGTCCTGGACCCCACCGTGTCGTTGCCTGCCAACGGCACCGGCCAGGCCCGCATCCGCATCACGGTCCCTTCGTCCGAGATCTCCGACGCCACCCTTCTCGACCTCCATCGCGCCGCTCTGTTCGTCACCGACCAAGGAAGCACCTGCGATGGGGCGGACCTCGACGCCGCCGTCCCCCTCCCCGCTCGACAGCACCCGCGCACCTTGCTGACCGCCGAGGACTTCACGAGGATCGACAGCGTCGCACAATCCGAAGCATGGGCATCCTCCGTCCGCGACTCGATCCTGCAGTCCGCGAACGGTTGGCCGTCGTCCTTCGAGCAAGAGTACGCCTTGCCCGGATGGCAACTGCCCCCCGAGGGCGGACAGTGGGGACTCTGGTACGTTTGCCCCGACCACGGCGTACGCCTTCGCAACGAGGGCCCTACCACGCACGTGTGTCCCGTCGACGACGAGGTCTTCTCGGGATGGCCCTACGACCAAGTCGTCTACTCGTGGATGCACAGCGACCTCGCGGACGCGGCGCGCGATCTCGGGCTCTCGTACCGCATGACGGGCAACGCAGCGCACGCCCAAGGCGCCCTCGACATTCTCCTCGCCTATGCCAACGCGTACGATTCGTACGCCTACCACGACATCAACGGGACGGCGTCGAGCAGCGGCGGGCGCGTGCTGAGCCAGACCCTCGACGAGTCCGTATGGCTGATTCCCATCGCGTGGGCCTACGACTTGATCGCGGATGCCCCCGTGGTGACGGACGATCACCGCGGCCGCATCGAACGGGACTTGCTGCGCCCGGCGGTCGCCACGATCCTCCGAAACCCGGCGGGCATGAGCAACTGGCAGTCCTGGCACAACGCGGGCATGGGGGCCGTGGGCTTCGCGCTGGAAGACCCTGTCCTGATCGCCTCCGTGCTGCGCGGCGAGGGCGGGTTCGAGTTCCAGATGGACAAAAGCGTCACCGCCGACGGCTTCTGGTACGAGGGCGCCTGGGGGTATCACTTCTACGCGCTCAATGCGCTGATGCAATTGTCCGAGATGGCGTCCCGTGCGGGCTACGACGCCTACGCAAACCCTTCGCTCCGCGGCATGTTCGAAGCCCCCCTGTACTTCGCCATGCCGGACTGGACGCTTCCCGCCTTCAACGACAGCGGCACGGCGAGCCTCGTCAGCAACGATCGGTTCTTCGAGATCGCGTACAAGCGCTACCAGGACGATGTGTTCACCGCCGTGCTGGGCAAGCGCAACCGTGGGCGGGACGCGCTGCTGTTTGGCGAGGCATCGCTTCCCTCCTCGGCCACGCTCTCTCTGTCGAGCCGCTTGTTCCCCGACTCCGGCTACGCGGTGATGCGATCCGGCGAAGGCGACGACGCCACCTACCTCGCCCTGGACTACGGCTCGCACGGGGGCTGGCACGGACACTACGACAAGCTCGGATTCGTGCTCTTCGCGCGGGGAACGATCATGGGGGTGGACCCCGGAACGCAGTCCTATGCGGCTCCCACGCACGACACCTGGGACAAGGTGACCGTAGCCCACAGCACAGTCGTGGTCGACGAAACCACGCAAGAGGAAGCCACGGGACTGCTCCACCGCTTCGAACCGCTCCCCGCCGTCACCCTCGCCAGCGCGGACGCGGGAGAGGCCTACCCAACGGCCACGCTGCTGCGCTCGATGTTGATGACGCCCGAGTACGTCGTGGACCGTTTCCGAGCCCGGTCCACGGACGGCGCCGCGC
>CAZAWR010000129.1:20487-22538 GCA_964488865.1 uncultured Polyangiaceae bacterium
CGACTTCGACTGGGTGCATCACAACACGGGCACACCGCAGACGGACCTTGCCTTGGTGAGCTACGGGGACTTCCCGTCGTCGTCGGGCTACCAGCACTTGTCGAAAGAGTCGGCGGCGTCGACGGCGGAGGACTGGGACGTCACGTTCCGGCATGCCGCGGAAGCCAAGGACTACGGCAGCACGTGGGCCAGCGAGGACGCGATCGAGGCCAGCTTCACGCACAGCCAGGAGCAAGCGCACGAAGGCGCCTGGTCCGGCAAGCTCGCCTACGACTTCTCGCAAGCCACCGGTTACGTGCTCTACACGACGGATCAGCCCGAGCCTCGCACGGACGTCCCGTCGGGCTTGCGCCTGGCGCTACTCGGCGACGGGTCCGGCCACGAGCTTTCCGTACGCGTGTACGACGACACGCAGGAGCGGTTCGTGAGCGAGGTCGGGGTGATCGACTGGACAGGGTGGAAGGTACTGGAAGTGCCTGGAATTGCTGGGTGGAGCCACTACTTGGGTGACGAGGACGGTGTGTTCGACGCGCCGGTTCGGTCGGTGGCGGTCCAGGTCTCGCACGCGGCGGGGGGACCGGGAACCGGGGCGATCTACGTGGACGACATCGAGCTCGTGTACGCGTCGGATGCGGTGCTCGTGGAGGACTTCGAAATCCCGGCGAGGTCGCTCGAGGTGCGGATGCTCGGAGAGGCCGACACGACCGTGGTGGCGGGGGAGGGCCTGGGACCGGACTTGCTGGTGCCGGTGCCCTTCGTGATGGCGCGTCGACGGGCGGTGGAGACGGTGTTCGAGTCCGTGTTTGCGCCCTTCGGGCAGGACCCGCGGGTGACGGCGTTCGCCGCGTTGACCACCGATGCGTCCGCGGCCGACGAGGCAGGCGCGTACCGCGTCGGAGGCGTTGGCTTCGACGATCGAGTGCTGTTCGTGGCCGATGGGTTGGGCGGGACGGTTCGCAGCTTCGGCGACGACGCGTGTGATGGGACGATCTGCCTGATCCGGACGGACGGGCAAGCGCTTCGGCGGCTAGCGATCGTGGGTGGCATGCAACTCGATGAAGGCGGTGTGGCGCGCGTGAAGGCCGAGGCATCGCTGGACGGGTTGCAGGTGGACTACGAGGACGCAGGGACGGCGCTGGCGCTGCACGCCCGGGTGTCGATCGACACGGTGGTCCGGATCTGGGGGCCTGGGGTGACGAGGGTGCGTGTGAACGAGGTGGAGACGGGGTTCACGCGGGATGGGGAGTACGTGGTGTTGAACCTTGCGCCTACGCCGGATCCCGACGGGGGCACGGGCGGGGCGGCGGGGAGTGGCGGGAGCGGGGCAACGGGCGGGGGAGCGGGCGCGAAGGCCTCCGGGGACGACGAGGGTGGGTGCGGGTGTCGAATGGCTCCCGTGAGGGGAGCGGGGTGGTTGGGAGTGTCGCTGCTGGGCTTGCTGGGGTTGGTGCGTGCGAGCCGATCACGTTTGCATGAAACGCTGACCCGAATCCGTCGCGGGCGCGCCAGGGATGTGCTTTCTTGAGTTGGGTACTTTCTCTCGAACTGGTAGATGAGATCCATGCGTCGACCGATCCAAGCGCTGGTCCTGGCGTCCGTGCTCATCGCGGCATGCGGGAACGGGGGGATCGCCGGATGTGCCTACGACTTCGACGCGCCATTCGAGGCTTCCCCGCTTCCCCGGGGCGACGCAGCAACGGGGGGGACGGGGGGCACGCTGGACGCGGAAACCGAAGGGGGAGCGGGGGCTGACGCAGGATTGGATGCGAGCGCCGGGGGCACCGGTGGAACGGCAGGGGTGGGCGGAACTGGGGGGACCGCAGGGAGCACCGGAGGGGTTGGCGGCACGGGTGGCACGGAGACGGGCGGAACCGGCGGCACGGGGGGCACCGACACAGGTGGAACCGGCGCAGCCAGTGGCACGGGTGGCGCAACCGGCGGCACGGGGGGCACCAGTGGGACGGGCGCAACCGGGGGAACCGGCGGCACGGGGGGCACCAGTGGAACGGGCGCAACCGGCGGAACCGCCGGCACGGGCGGCACCAGTGGAA